>NZ_JAJPWB010000009.1:0-382049 GCF_046549295.1 Micromonospora sp. 067-2
GGGTCACGCCCGGCTCCTGCGCCGGAGCAGCACCAGCCGAACCAGCACCCAGACCGGTAGCAGCCAGACTCAGAGCGAGTGTTACCAGGACAGGACCGCGCAATCGGCGTAGCAGCCGTGTGCCCATGGATCCTCCAAGGGAAGTGAGGGACTGGAAGAGGCGGCCCGTCGCGGAGGAGCAGAGTCGCTGGGCCAGCCGTGGGATGAGCCGTCGACGCCGACGATCGACCAATCCCGATGCGTGAACGCAACCACACGATAGAAGGCTTTGACACAAACGTCGATATCTTTTGCTTGATGTGGCAAAAGTTTCTTCTCCGCGAACAGAAGTCGCGCCGGCCTGGTGGTGGTGTCGGGAGTCGATCAATCCACCACGAGCGGATCCGGCTGGCCTGTCACCATTCCGTGAAGGATCCGTCGTCGCGGCGCCAGATCGGATTGCGCCACCGATGGCCGAGCTGGGCGGCGCGGCGGATCGCCGGCTCGTCGACCTCGATGCCCAGCCCGGGCGCGGTGAGCAGGTCGACCCATCCGTCCTGGTAGGAGAAGACCGAGGCGTCGACGAGATAGTCGTGCAGGTCGGCGCTCTCGTTGTAGTGGATGCCCAGACTCTGTTCCTGGATCAGCAGGTTGGGTGCGGCGAAACCGACCTGCAGGCTGGCGGCGAGGGCGAGCGGTCCGAGCGGGCAGTGCGGGGCGAGTGCGACGTCGTACGTCTCGGCCATCGCGGCGATGCGCCGCACCTCGGAGATGCCGCCGGCGTGCGACAGGTCGGGTTGGGCGACGCCGATGCCGTGCCCGATCACGTCCTTGAAGTCCCACCGGCTGTACAGCCGCTCGCCGGTTGCCAACGGCGTGCTGACCAGCCGCGCCAACTCACCCAGGTACGAGCTGTGTTCCGGCGCGACCGGCTCCTCCACGAACAGCAGCAGGTACTCGTCCAGCAGGGGCAGCACCCGTCGGGCCATCGGCAGGGTGAACCGGCCGTGGAAGTCGACCGCGATGTCGATCTCCGGCCCGACCGCCTCGCGGACGGCCGCCACCCGCTCGACGATGGTGTGCACCATCGCTGGCGTGTCCAGGATGCGCAGCGGGCCGCTGCCGTTCATCTTCACCGCCGTGTAGCCCTGCGCCACCCGCTGGCGGGCGTGCTCGGCGACGTCGGTGGGGCTGTCCCCGCCGATCCAGCTGTAGACCCGGATGCGGTCGCGCACACGCCCGCCGAGCAGTTGCCACACGGGTACGCCCAGAGCCTTACCGGCGATGTCCCACAGGGCCTGGTCCAGCCCGGCGACGGCGCTGGCAAGAACCGGACCGCCACGGTAGAAGCCACCCTTGACGCCAACCTGCCAGTGGTCCTCGATCCGCATCGGGTCCGCGCCGATCAGGTGGTCGGCCAACTCCCCGACCGCTGTCGCCACGGTGGCCGCCCGGCCCTCGACGACCGGCTCGCCCCAGCCGACCAGGCCCTCGTCGGTGCCGACGCGGACGAAACACCAGCGGGGCGCCACCTGGAACGTGTCGATATCGGTGATCTTCATGGTTCGATCCGGCTCCTGGGTCAGCGGGTGGCGAGCCAGCCGCCGTCGACGGGCAGGCTGACCCCGGTGATGTACGAGGCGTCGTCGGAGGCGAGGAAGGCCACCACCGAGGCGATCTCCTCGGCGTGCGCCATCCGCCGCAGTGCGGTGAGCGCGCCGGCCCGGACGAAGGCGTCCTCGTCCGAGGGGTCCCATGCCGGCGTACGCACGGGCCCGGGCAGCACCGCGTTGACCCGTACCTCCGGGGCCAACTCGGCGGCGAGCTGCCGGACGAGACCGTCGAGGCCGCCCTTGCTCGCGGCGTAGGCGGCGTTGCGGGGCATTCCGCAGACGGCGTGCACGCTGGAGGTCACGACGATGGCACCCCGGTTGGCCCGCAGGTCCTTGCCGAGGGCGCGCACGGCGTGGAACAGCGCGCCGACGTTCACGTCCAAGGTGCGCTGCCACTGCTCGACGGTCAGGTCCGTCACCTCCGCGTCGACCTGGAACGCGGCGTTGCTGTGCAGGATGTGCACGCTGCCGTACTCGCGTCGGGCGGTGTCCGCCACCTCGGCCCAACCGTCGGGGTGGGCGACGTCGGCCCGCACCGCGACCGCCCGTCCGCCGGCCGAACGGACGCCCTCGATCACCTCGTCGGCGCTCGCCACGTCCACGACCACGACGGCCGCTCCCTCGCTGGTGAGCCGTCGGACGGTAGCCGCGCCGATGCCCGAGGCGCCGCCGGTGACGACCGCGACCCGGCCGGACAGCCCGATCACGCGGCCACCCCCGCCGCGCGGTGCGTCGAGATGAGGTCCCGGTACCAGCCGAACGACGACTTCGGGGTACGACGTCCGGTGGGAAAGTCGACGTGGACGAGCCCGAAGCGTTGTGAGTAGCCGGCCGCCCACTCGAAGTTGTCCAGCAGCGACCAGCAGGTGTAGCCGCGGACGTCCACACCGGCGTCGACCGCCTCGGCCAACGCTCGCAGGTACGCGTCGTGGAACGCGATGCGTTCGGGGTCGTCGACGTTGCCGTCCGGGCCGACCTCGTCCGGGTAGGCGCAGCCGTTCTCGGTGACGAACAGCGGCGGCAGCGCGGGATGGCGGTGCCGCAGGTCGAGCAGCAGAGTACGCAGGCCGTCCGGGGTGACCCCCCAGCCGAAGCCGGTGCGCGGGACGCCGGGAGGCGGCTCGAGCACCGCGCCCATGTCCATCGCCACCCGGTCGGCCAGCGGCGGCAGGCCGGCCGCACGAGCCACCCAGGACTTGTAGTAGTTGACGCCGAGGAAGTCCAGCGGCTCCGCGATGCGTTCGAGGTCGCCGGCCTGGACGAAACCCATGTCGGTCAGCTCACGCCAGTGCCGTACCAGCAGGTCGGGATATCCCCGTCCGAGGACCGGATCGGCGAAGAGTCGGGTCTGCAACGCGTCCACCCGGGCCGCCGCGGCGAGGTCCTCGGCCCGGTCGCTGGCGGGCGCGACCGGGCCGAAGTTCAGGGTGATGCCGATCCGACCGGCTGCGGCGCTGTTCCGGTACGCCCGCACCGCGTCGCCGTGGGCGAGCAGCAGGTGGTGCGCCGAGGTGATCGCCGGTCCGCCCAGCCGCAGGCCCGGAGCGGCGTGACCGTAGCCACCGGTGCCGTGCAACGACGGGCAGATCGGCTCGTTCAGGGTGATCCAGTCGGTCACCCGGTCGCCGTACGCGTCGAAGCAGTACCGCGCGTACGTCACGAAATCGTGGACGGTGTCGCGGTTGCGCCAGCCGCCGCGATCCTCCAGGTCCTGCGGCAGGTCCCAGTGGAACAGCGTCGCCATGGGCGAGATCTGACGTTCCAGGAGCCCGTCGATGAGCCGGTCGTAGAACGCCACACCCCGAGGTTCGGGCCGGCCCCGACCGGTGGGTTGCAGGCGCGGCCAGGCGATCGAGAACCGGTAGGTGTCCACGCCGAGGTCGGCGAGCAGGTCGAGATCCTCGTCGAGCCGGTGGTAGTGGTCGCACGCCACGTCACCGGTGTCGCCCTGGTGGGTGAGCCCGGGCGTGTGGCTGAAGGTGTCCCACACCGAACGGCCACGGCCGCCCTCGGACACCGCGCCCTCGACCTGGTAGGCGGAGGTTGCGGTGCCCCAGCGGAAGCCGGCGGGCAGGGTGAGCGGTGCCGGAGCGGAGGCAGTGGTCATTTGATCCCCGAGGTGGCGAAGCCCCTGACGAAGGAGCGCTGCATGAACAGGTAGATCACCAGGACGGGCAGGGTGTAGAGGATCGCGCCGGCGGCCATCAGCTGGTTGATCGGCTGACCCTGCGGATTGACGTACAGGTCGGTCACGGCCACCGACAACGTCGAGCGGTCCTGGCTGAGCAGCAGGGTCGGGGTGATCCAGTCCCCCCAGGTGAACACGAACGCCAGCACGAAACTCGTCGCCAGCGCGGGCTTGGCCAGTGGCAGGAAGATCTGCCAGAACATCCGGACGTACCCGCAGCCGTCGATGACGGCGGCGTCCTCCAACTCGGCCGGCAGACCGGCGAAGAACTGGCGGAAGAGGAACACCAGGTACGCCGAACCGGCCGCTCCCCAGAGCAGCCACGGCCAGTACGTGTCGACCATGCCGAACTTCGCGAACAGCAGGTAGGTGGGGATGAGGGTGACGATCTGCGGGAGCATCAGGGTGGCCATCATGACCGCGAACAGGGCCCGCTTTCCGGGTGCCTCCAGCCGCGCCATGGCGAACCCGACCAGCGCCGAGGACAGCGACGCGAAGGTCGCGTAGAGCACGGAGATCGCGAGGCTGTTCCGGGCGTACCCGAGGAAGTCGACGTAGCTGACCGCGTCGCGGAAGTTGCTCCACAGCGGCTCGGAGGGCAGCCAGTGCACCGGGATCGCCGACAACTCCCCCGGCGCCTTCAGCGAGATGTCGAGCAGCCAGAGCAGCGGGAGGAGGAACAGAGTCGCCGCCGCACCAGCGACGATCAGGAGCGGGAGTCGGGATGCTCTCACTTTCGGCGGCCTTTCTCTTCCGGGCCGACGGCGTAGTGCACCCACCGGTTGCTGACCTTGAACACGACAGAGGTGAACACGACGAGGAGCACGAACAGCAGCCAGAGCAGCGCGGAGGCGTAGCCGAGCCGGCCCAGCCCGAACGCCTCGACGTAGACGTGCACCATGAACAGGTTGAGCCCGTCCGGGACGGTGGTGAGCTGGCGGGGGCCGCCGGCGGAGAGCAGCAGCGCGGGCACGAACGTCTGCACGGTGAAGATGACGCCCGTGATCACCTGGAAGAACAGCACCGGCGAGATGATCGGCAGGGTGACGGCGCGGAAACTCTGCCAGGACCCGGCACCGTCCACCCGGGCCGCGTCGGTGAGCTCGGACGGCACGCCCTGCAACGCGGCCAGGGAGATCACCATGTTCGACCCGGAGCCCCAGAGCAGGAACAGGATCAGCACCACGAACGCGTACGGGTCGGTGAGCCAGGTCGTCGCGGTGCCGCCGGTCGCCACGGCCGCCGCGTTGACCGCGCCGGCGTCGCGGTCGAAGAGCAGCCGGAAGGTCAGCGCCGCGGCGACCGGCGGCACGACGGCGGGCAGATAGAACAGGGTACGCAGCAGCGCCCGGCCGCGGATCCTCTGGTTGGCGAGCACGGCCAGCGCCAGACCAACCGTGATCGTCCCGGCCACCGCCACGGCGACGAACACCAGCGTCCGCAGCAGGCTGCTCCAGGTGCGCCCGTCAGACAGCGCGGCGGTGTAGTTGTCCGCCCCGACGTAGCTCCAGTGTGGCGAGAGCGCGTCGTAGTTGGTGCTTGACAACCAGAGCGCGTAGCCCAGGGGCACGACGGTGAGCAGCGCGAAGCCGAGGATCCACGGTGCGGTGAACGCGTAGAAGGTGCGGGCGCGGTGCCGCTGCTGGCGGCTGCGGGCCGTGCGGGCCGGGGGTGTCGACGACCCGGTGCTCGTCGACACCGCCCGACCGGGCCTCGGTCGCGTGGTCAGGGCCACCGCTAGGACACCTTGGCCTTCTCGGCCCTGATGAGGGGGTTGAGTGCGCCGTTGAGCGCGTCGGCGAGCTTCCCGCCGGTCGACCTGCCGGTGATGGCCCTCTTGAACTCCTGCCGCATGACCGTCTCGAACGCGTCGATCTTCACGTACGGGGTCCACGGCACCACGCCGAAGTACGGCAGTTCGCGCTGCTCGGCGTCGTAGGACTGCTGGTACTGGGCGGTGCCGCGAGGCAGGTACTGCTGCATCGACTTCAGCGCCGGCAGGCCCCACCCGGAACCCGCCCGGTCCTTGGCGGGCTGGCCGCCGTTGTACCACTCCAGGTAGGCCCAGGCCGCGTCCTTGTTCCTGCTCTTCGCCGGGATCCAGTGCCCGACGGCGGCGGCGGTGGGGCTGACCCGCTTGCTGCCGAACACCGGTGCGGCGACCAGCTTCGACGAGGCGAGCACGCCCTTGTTCTCGGCGATCATGCCCTGGAACCAGTAGCCGGACATGTAGGTGGCGATCCGTCCGGCCTGGTAGACCGAGGCGTCCCATCCGTCGGGCGCCGGGTTGACCGGGTTGTAGGAGACCTTGGCCGCCACGACGTCGAGCCACCACTGCAGGATGCGCTGCCCCTCGGGGGTGGAGAAGTCGACGGCGTCGCCGGCGTCGTTGAAGAAGGAGCCTCCGAACGTGGCGATCTGCTGACTGAGGTAGCCCATGCCGATGTCGTTGTAGCCGCCCAGCCCGTACACCGAGGTCTGGCCGCTCTTACTCCTGGTCAGCCGACGCGCGGTCTCCAGCAGTTCGTCGTAGCTGGTCGGCTCGGTGTCGGACGGCGCGCGCACGCCGGCCGAGCCGTACAGCGCCGAGTTGACCCAGTGCATGCTGTCCTGCGAGTAGTCCTTGACCAGGCCGTACCGTGGGCCGGCGCCCTGCCGGGCGCCGTCGAAGCGCCACAGGTCCTGCACCGGCAGCAGGTCGTCGGCCTTGATCAGGCTGCTCTTGGCGAGGTAGTCGTCCAGCGGGTGCGCGAGGCGACGCGCGGCCAGGTACGGGGTGTCGGTGGTGCCGAGGCCCTTGACGACGTCGGGCGGGTTGCCGCCCGCGATCATCGCGGACAGCCGGGTGAAGTCGAACTTCAGGAACTCGGTGCGGGTGCCGGTCTCCTTGGTGAACGCCGCGAGGAGTTCCGCCTTGTGGTCGCCCGGGTCGCCCATGATGGTGATGGCGGCGTTCTTGGCGGCGGTGCCCGACGTGCTCGCGCTGGGCGCGCAGGCGCTGAGCGCGCCACCGCCCAGCGTCGCGAGGCCGACGGCGCCGAGCGATCCCCGAAGCAGGTGACGGCGGTTGATGAGGGTGCCGGTGGGGACGGTTGCGGGCTGGGATGTGACAGACATGGTGCTAACTCCCATTCCTGGGCCGGGACGGTGGATTGGTGGGTGCCAGGTGCAGCAGCCGCGCCGCGGGGGCGGCGGGCAGGTCGATGGTGAGCATGCGGGCGTCGGCGTGGTGGCTCGCAGTGACCGGCAGCTCGCGTGGATAGACGATGGTCACGGTGTGGTCGGTGGGCGGGAGTGTGGGCAACGGCAGCCGCACGGTTGCCGGGCCGCCCCGGCGCCAGACGGCGAGCCACAGGTCGTGGCCGTCGCGCAGGCCGAGCGCGAGCCAGTCGTCGTCCCACGTCGGCAGGCCCAGCGGCCACAGGGGTACGGCCGCGGCGAGTCGGCGTCGATAGTTGGCGTACGCGCTCAGCCCGGAGCGCACCAGGTCTCGCTGGTGCGGGTCGAGGTGATCCGCGCGGCCGCTGAGGTGGATCCGGCCCAGCATCGCGTTGATCATGGTGAGGGCGATCTGCTCGTCGTCCATCCACGGCTGGGGGTAGGCCCAGACGGCGCCCTGTTCCGGAGTCACCCCGCTCGGCGCGGCCGCCGCGATCGCGGGATACGCCAGATGGTCGCGCTGGTCGCTCGTGGACTGCACGGGCAGGCGCGCGAGCAGGGCGTAGTCCATCCGCATCCCACCCGCGGCACAGTTCTCCACGGTCACGGTCGGGTGTCGGTCCAGCAGCCGGTCCAGCCACTCCAGGTGGGCGCGGTTGTGGCCGAGCAGCCCGTCACCCCAGCTGTACGCGTCGATCTCGGTACCCACGCCCGCGTTGATGTTGTGGTCGAACTTGAGATAGCCGAGGCCGTGGTCGGCGATCAGCCGGTCGACGATTCGGTCGAGCCGGTCGATCACCGCCGGATGTCGTAGGTCGAGCTGATGCCGTCCGCTCTCCCGGACGATCTCGCCGTCGCGGTGGAAGTACGCCTCCGGCGGCAGTTCGCCGACGGCCGAGCTGCGTGCGCCGACCACCTCGGGCTCCAACCAGAGCCCGGGCACCATGCCCCGGTCGCGGATGCGGCGGAAGACCTCGTCGAGCCCGCCCGGGAAGCGTCGGGCCGACGGTCGCCACTCGCCGACCTCGTCCCACCAGTCGTCGGCGTCGGCGTACCAGCCGGCGTCCAGGCAGAACACCTCCGCGCCGAGGTCGGCGGCGGCGTCGACGAGTGGCAGCAACCGCTCGGTGCTCGGGTCGCCGTCGAGGCAGTTCATGTAGTCGTTGAACACGATGGGCAGGTCGACGTTGTCCGGGTGCGGGCGACGCGCTGCCCGACGATGACGGGTCAACGCTCCGAACGCGTCGTCGAGGCCGCTGGCGCTCATCGCCACGGTGACCGGGACGCTGGTGAAACGGTCCCCGGGGGCGAGGCGGCGGCGCCAGTCGTGCTCGGCGGAGGTGGGTCCACTGGCGGCCAGGTAGAGGTCGCCGCCGCGATCACCGATCTCCCAGTGCCACGCCCCGTTGTGCTCGATCTGCCACAGCCAGCATTCCCCCGTGCCCGGGCGATGCACCGATCCCATCGGCAGGTGATCGGCGGAGGACCACGAGCCGCGGGCGGTGACGGCGTACCGCTTGCGCGACGAACCACCGTTCAGCCCGACGTTGCGCAGGCCCAGGTCGACCGGTCGCTGGCTGAGCCAGCGCAGCTCTCCGCACCAGCCGTTGTGGGCGACCCCGATCCGCAGGTCGGTGTCCCAGCGGGCGCTGGCCGCGCCGGCGAAGCCGGCGTAGACGAACGACGAGAGGTACGCGAGCACGACCGCCTCGGCACCGTGGTTGACGATCTCGGTCGTCCAGCGCAACACGGGCAGCTGCCGCAACTGCTCGACGTGCACCCGCACGGCGAGCCCGCGCTCAGGGTCGCGCAGGTGCAGAGTCAGCGACTCACGGTCGGGCGACAGCTGGCGCTCGGCGCTCACGAACCGCAGCCGGGCGGAGCTCTCACTCTTCTGGTGCCGGTCGTTGGGTGTCCCGCCGGACAGCGAGCCGTCCCCTCCGAGAGCGAGTTCCACCAACGGCAGCGCGACGGCCGGATCCTCGAGTGGCCCGTCCGGTGCTGCCGCCGCCGAACAGCGGACCAACCTCGGCACCCCGTCGGCGTCGACGTCGACCACCAGCAGCGCCGATCCCGGCGTCGCGCCTCGGCCCCAGCTGATCCGGGTCGGCGGCGGCAGCGGGACGTCGGCGCCCTGCTGGACTGTCGCGGTCATCGACGACCCCTCCCGGTACCTGTGGACTCCGTTGGAGCACGACCGTAGTCTCAGATTCCGCGAGTACGGTCTGCCTTCCTCCGTTGCCTCTCCGGGATACTCAGATGACCGCTGCACCCCGTCGCACCGCCACCACACCCGCACACCGCCGCGTGCTGCCACCCAGGGACGACGAGTTCGGGCTCGAATGCTGGCACGGCTTCGCGCCGCACATGTCCCAGGCACACCGCCACGAGCACATCGAGGTCAACCTCCCCACCACCGGCGCGATCTCCTACCTGCTCGGCGGTCACCGTTTCCAGGTGCCCGCCGGAACGACCACCGTCTTCTGGGCCGGCATCCCGCACCAACTCGTCGACGTCGCCAAGGGCACGACCATGCACTGGCTGCACCTGCCGATGGCAACGGTGCTCAGCTGGGGGTTACCCGAGGCGGTCATCACCCGGCTGCTCAGCGGGCAGCCGATCCTGGCCGCCCCGGGCGGCCACCACGACGACCCGGCCGACGACGAACCCGCGGAGCTGGCAGCGGCGGACAACCGCTCGTTCCGCCAGTGGGGCCGCGACATCACCGGCGGCCAGGCCGAACGCCGCGACATCGCGTTGCTGGAGATCGAGGCGCGGATCCGCCGTCTGGCCCGACAGGACCACGGCAACCGGCACGGGGTCCACCCTCCGGCCGCGACCGGGGCAGCCCGCCCGTCGGTGGACACCGGTGGCAAGGACGCCACATCCCGGGCCGCGCGGATGGCACAGTTCCTGGCCGCGCACTTCCGCGAGCCGATCGGCGTCGACGACGTCGCCCGGGTGGTCCACCTCAACCCGCACTACGCGATGACGCTGTTCCGCCAGGTCGTGGGCCAGACGATCGGCTCCTACCTCAACCAGTGCCGGATAGCCGAGGCGCAGCGGTTGCTGATGACCAGTGACGCCACGATGCCGGAGATCTGCACCGCCGCCGGCTTCGGATCGTTGAGCCGCTTCTACGCCTCGTTCCAGGAGACGTGCGGACAGTCCCCGGGCGAATACCGGCGGATCTCGACCTCGTCGCGGCGACGGAGCTGAGCGCGACGCCGTCGCGGCGACGGAGCTGAGCGCGACGCCGTCGCGGCGACGGAGCTGAGCGAGGATTCGGGAGGTTCGTCGTAGGAAGGCGGACCTGGGTCGGCCGTCGGCCAACTAGCGTTCCCCACCACATCCGCGCGTTCTCGCCCGGACCTGGGTCCTACCGACCCGAGGAGGGAAGCGATCATGATCTCCGCACTCGCACGGCGGCGAACACCGGCCGGCAGAGGCCGACGCCGAGGCACCAGACTGGGCAGCGGCATCGGCGCGCTCGTGCTGCTCGTGCCCGGGCTTTTCTGCCCCACGCCCGCGTCGGCGCACCATCGCGCCGCGTCCCGCAACCCGCTCACACAACCGTTCGACAACACCAGCATCTGGAACACCCCGCTGGGCTCCGGTGCGCGGTACCAACCCACGTACCTCCAGGTCGAGCCACGGGTGACCCTGGACCCGAACTACTACCTCAGCGCGGCGGCCGACGGGGCCTACCGCACCTACCGGCTGCACAGCCCGGACGGCCCCTCGTACAGCGCGGGTGGTGTCGTCTACGGCGGACGCTGCCGCGGAACCTCGGACTACGGTCCGATCCTCTTTCCCCAGCAGACGGTGATCGGCGACGCCACCACGTCCCCGGCCTTCGACACACCCAACAACGCCACCGCCGTGGTCTACCCCGACGGCCGTACGATCAGCCAGATCCAGCCGGCAGCCCGCTGCGCCCCGGACCTCGACCCGCACGGCTACCGCGCCACCGAGCAGGACCTGTACGGCCCGGGCACCTACGGCGGGCACTTCGGCTCCGGGCTCTCCAGCATCGGCGGGCAGATCGGCGTCGGCGAGATCAGCGGGACCGCGCCGATCCGGCACGCCCTGCAGCTGGAGATCTGGGCCCGCAGGTACCTCACGTACGACACCGGCCAGTCCACGCCCGGCTTCCGCTGGCCCGCCGACCGGCACGACTTCGTGGCGCCCGACCGCGCCAGCGGCTACTGCACACTCGAGCCCTGCCGGAGCGCTCCCGACCCGCAGATGGAGATGGGTGCGCTGCTGGCCATTCCCCCCGCCACCACCGCGCGGTCGCTGGGGCTGACCAACCCCGCCGCCCTCAAGGTCTTTCACGCCCTCCGGAACTACGGCGGTTACCTGGTCGACGACACCGCCTGGGACACCGCCCAGATCGGCATCGACGCACGCGCCGTCCGTGAGATCGACCAGTCCGACCCGGCCTGGACCGCCGACGTCAGCCGGATATTCGCCGCCCTGCACGTGGTGACCAACAACGGGCCCCGCAGCATCGGTGGTGGTGGCACACCACGGGTCGCGCCCCCTGCGGCGCTGTCGTCACCGGCGAATCCTGCCCCGAGACCACTGCCGCGCAGCGGATGGACCGCGACCGCGTCCCTCGGCGCCGGCGCCGCCGCGGCGCTCGACGGTCGCACCACCACCGGTTGGCGCTCCGGCGCTCCGCTCGCCGCCGGGCAGTGGTTCCAACTCGACCTGGGCAGCCCGCGCAGCTTCAACCGTCTCACGCTGGACGCCGAGGCGTTCCCCTACGACTACCCGCAGGACTACGACGTCCTGGTCTCCGACGACGCGGCGACGTGGCGCGCCGTCACCCACGGCTCGGGTGGCCGGACGACGACCATCACCTTCCCCACCCAGACGACCCGCTACCTGCGCGTCCAGTCCTCCGGCGGGGGCATCGACCCGGCCTTCCAGACCTGGTCCATCGCCGAGATCCAGCTGTCGTACAACCCGTCCGTGGTGTTCGGTTCTCCGGTGCCGCAACCGCCGACGCCGCCCGACCCGGTCCCACCCGGCACGTTCTACTCCGAGAGCTTCGACGACGGTCTGGCCCAGGACTGGGCGCTCGGTTCCGGCGCCTCGGTGCAGCCCGGCCGCCTCACCATCCAGGAGTTCACCGGCCCGTCCCGTTCCGTCTACACCGGACGCACATTCGACGCCGGCACCGGTCGCTACGTCTACCGGGCCACCATCAGCAGCACCGCCGGCGACGACGGAAACCGCAACCAGGTGCTGTTCAACTACGCCGATCCCGACAACACCTACCTGGTCGACGTGGGCGGTGGCCCCGCCGGCACGGTACGCCTGCTCAAGCGCGTCGGCGGAGTCGAGACGGTCCTGGCCGTCCACTCCGGCACCTACTCCGTCGCCGCGACCACGACCATCGCCGTCACCTACTCGGCCGGCGGCCGGATCGACGTCTCCGCCATCCGGGACGCGGTGACGACGACCCTCTTCGACAATGTCACCGACACCTCGCTCACCGGCGGTGCCATCGGTGTCGGCGTCTCCTACAGCCACCTCACTGTCGACTCGGTCACCGTCGGCTCGCAGTAGCCGTCGGCCGGTCCGACGACCTCGTCGCACCAGGCCGTCCGGCTGCCAGAGAGGAGCCCCGGGGGCGGTTCGCCGTCACCCGGGGCACCAGCCCCCGCATGTCCAGGTCCGGCGTCGCGGGGCGGGCTGGCCGATCAGCCTTCCAGAACCCCGGCCTCGGCCATTCCGTCGACCGTACCGAGGTAGTGCTCCTCCAACTCCTGCACGATGTCCTCGACCGACCCGGACCGGACGATCTCCACAACCTGCTGGTGCCGACGGACCGCCTCGTCGAGGTCGATGTGCTGTCGATCGATCGAGGAACGCATCAGCGCCCCCATCTGCGCGTCGAGGGTTCGCCACAGGCTGGCCAGCCGTTGCTTGCCGGACGCGTCGACCATGCAGCTGTGGAACTCGGTGTCGAGGTCGATCATCGTGGCGACGTCACCGGAGGCGGCGGTCTCCCGCATCCGGTCCACCACCGACTGCATCCGGCGTACGACGTCGTCGCGCTCTTTCAGCACGCAGCGGACCGCGCCGGCCTCCAGCACGAACCGGGCGTAGCAGGCGTCTCGCACCTCGTCGTACGACATGCGGGTAACCACGCTGTGCCGGCGGGGGGAGATCTCCACCAGGCCCTCGGCGCTGAGCTGGCGCAGCGCCTCGCGCACCGTCGACCGGCTGACCTGCAGCTCGGCGGCGATCACGGTTTCCACCAGCCGCTGACCAGCCGTCAGCTCGTTGTTGAGGATGCGCCGACGCAGGAGCAGGTAGACGGATTCCGGCAGGGATCGGTGCAGGACGGCTGAATCGGTCATGAGCGAAGGCCTAGGTCGTCGTGGCGTACCCCGAGATGGTCGTCGCCCTCGGCGACGACGGTCAATGATTCTACCGGGCCGCAGAGTATCGGCATCAGCCCAGGGCCGTGCCCCGGTAGCGGGCTGCCGCCGTGCACGATCAGGCCGACCGTCCGCCAGCCGTGCCGGAACCCGGCGTTGTGCCGGACGTCCAGGTCGTCGACCGCGACCAGGTCACCCAGGCGCAGCCCGGCCAGGCCGTACCGCCCGGCGTCCGGAGCGCTCAGTTGCAGGTCGAGGTCCCACAGTTCGGCGGGACGGCCGATGCCGTTGCCCACCACCTCGGAGGGCACCCGACCCCGTACGCCGATCCGCAGCGCGTCGCCGGATGCCGTCATCCGCAAGGCCGCCAGCGCCTCTGGGTCGGTATTGAGCATCCTCACCCCGGGCGTGTCGGGCAGCGTCGCGCCCTGCCCGTGGACGCGTACCGCGATGCCGTCGCCCGGAACGAGCCGGGCCAGCACGTCGTCGGGGAACACCACGATCACGCGGCCCTCCTCGCCACGCTTGCCGAGCACCACGCCGGCCGCGCCGGCGGCGTCACCGGTACGGACCTCGGCCCGGTTGCCGAAACACGCGTACCCGGTCAGGGCGTGGCGGGCCGCCTGGTCGGGGTGCGCCAGAGTGACCCCGGGCGCGGCGTGGTCGGCATCGTGCGCGAACACCCCGTCGCCGAGCCGGACGCCCAGCACCACCCCGGCGTCACCGACCGGCAGGTACGGCCGGCCGTCGGCGTCGACGAGGTACGGATAGCCGGGCAGCGACGGGGATTCGACCATCCCGGTCAGGTTCATCGCCACCGTTGTCGCAGTGCTCACTGTGCCTCTTTCATCGACGCGAAGGCGCCGGCCAGGTTGGCGTCCGGGTCGTCGACGACCGCGAACGCCTCCGCCGGCCCGCTGAGCAGGGTGCTGGGGCCGGGGCCGTGGCCGAACAGCCGGCAGTGCCCGGTGCTGATCACTCCGACGGTGACGAAGCCGGGCCGGTGTCCCCGGCCGTAGCGGTGGTCCTGGTCGGCCAGCACGACGAGGTCGCCGATGCGCAGCGACTCCAGTCCCAGCGACAGGTCGTCACCCTGCCCGGTGTACGCGCCCATCAGGTCGGTGTTGGCGAACTCCGACGCCATGCCCGCACCGGCGCCCACCGCGTTGGCCGGCACCCGGGCGGCCACCCCCACCTCCAGCCGCCCATCGGCGCGAGTCCGCAGTGGCAACGCGGCCAGCAGCGCCGGGTCGAGGTTCTTGACCACCACGTCGGGATGGTCCAAGAGCCGTAGCCCTTGACCGGTGGCGGTGACGGTCACCCGGTCACCCGTACCGACCCTGGCCAGTTCCGCCTCCGGCAGGTCCACCAGGACGTACGCGTGCTGCCCGATCACCCGGCCGCGGCTACCCGCGGCCGGGCCGCTGCGCACCACCACCTCGTTGCCGACGCAGCTGAGGAACTGCAGCGCCATGTTCGGGCCCGGCGCGGCGGCCCGTACCGACAGTCCCGGCTCGAGGTGGTCGGTGGCGTAGCCGGTGGCGGGGTCGCCCACGTGCACGCCGAGGGTCACCCCGCCCATGCCGGGGAGCAGGAACGGGGTGCCGTCGGCGTCGACGCGGTACGCGTGCCGGTCGGCCAGCGCCGGCCACACCTCACCGGCGAGGATCTGGGTGACCAACCGATCGGCGTTGGTGCGTACCCTCATCGGGTCTCCTCCCCCACGCTCGCGGCGCCGAAGCGGAAACCGTGCCCCCGCAGCGCCGGGGCGGTGGCCGCGCCGTTCCAGACGTTCATCACCGGCTGCGAACGCAGCGCCGCGCCCACGCCGTCGACGGTGGACAGCAGGTCGAGCACCGAGTGGGTGAACCGCGCTCCGGCCACCGGCCGTGCGAGCCGGCCGTCCTCGATGAGGAAACAGGCGTCCCGGCTGACCCCGGTGATGGTGCCGGCGACCCTGTCGACCAGCCGGGTGTACCAGAACCGTTGCACGTACAGGCCGCGCTCGACGCCGGCGACCAACTCCTGCTCGCTGGCCGAGCCGGGGCTCATCAGCAGGTTCGCCGCGACCGGGGCGGGCACCTCCTCGCGGGCCACGTGGGCGTGCCCGGTCGAGGTGGTGCCGAGCGCGCGGGCGCGGGCCAGATCGGTGACGGCCTCGCCGACCACGCCGGCCTCCAGCAGCGGCACCCGCCGCTTCACGGTGCCCTCCACGTCGAACGGTAGGGGCAGGCCGGTTGGTGCGCTCGCGTCGTCGGCCACGGTGACCAGCGGCGCGGCGACCCGTTGCCCCCCGGAGGTGGCGACCAGGCCGACCCCGGCGGCGGCCAACTCACCGGAGAAGCCGAAGGCCTCGAGAAAGCCGATCAGCTCGCCGACCGCCTCCGGGCCGAGCACCACCGTGTAGCGGCCGTCGGGCAGCGGGATGCGTCCCCGCCCGGCGACGGCCTCCCGGACGGTCCGCTCGACCGCCTCCTCGGCGCCGATGGCGTCGACCGAGCGGTGCAGGTCGATCCAGTGGGAGGTGCCGTCGGCCACCGCCGCGGTCAGCGACCCGATCGCCTCGGTGGCCAGCGCGTGGTGGGCCGCGCCACCGCTGGTGACGACGGCCTGCTGGGTCACCGCGCGGCCGAACATGCCGGCCGCCGAGCCGCCCGCGGTGCTGGCGGCGGCCATCGTCGCGGCCGCGAGGCGGGCCCGGGCGGCGCTGTCGAACTGCGCCGTGTCGTCGTGCCACAACCGCTGCCGCCCGGTGACGCCGGGACCGGCCACCGTGGCGTTTCCGGATCGTCCCGCGCCGGCGGCGAGCTGCCGGGCGAGGGCGGCGGCGTCGGTCACCACCGAGTCGAGCCCGCCGAGCGTCCCGGTGGTGGCGCGGGCGGCGTGGCCGTCGACGATGGCGCGGACGGCGAACTGCGTCTCGGTGATGTCCTGCGGCTGGTGGATCCGCCCACCCGCGAAACGGGTGTACTCGCCGGCCCGGCCCAGCAGGCTGATCTCGACGGCGTCGCAGTCGGCGCGGCCGGCCGCCGTCCGCAGCCGGTCGAGCAGCTGCTCCGGGGGTACCGGAGCGGTGAACGTGTCGGTGGGCATCAGGCGACTCCGATCCTGAGATCGCGGACCAGCATGGGTGCGGCGCCGTGGCTGAGGAAACCCCACTGCTTCGGCTCGCCCTTACCGCACGGGTAGCCGAAGGCGCGGAACTCCTCGGGGCCGGCGACCGCCTCCACGGCGCCCCAGAACTGCGGGGTCACCCCGCCGTAGGAGAAGTTCTTCAACAGTCGACCGCGCCGGCCGTTGCGCACCTCGTACGCCACCTCCGTGCCGAACTGGAAGTTGAGCCGCTGGTTGTCGATCGACCAGCTGCGGTTGTCGTCGATGTGGTAGCCGTCGCCCATCCGGTCCAGCAGCTCGTCGAGGCTGCCGGAGCCCGGTTCGAGGAAGACGTGGGTGGCGAAGCAGACCGGCAGGTACGCCCAGCCGTCGGAGCGGGCCGCGCCGGTCAGCGCCAGACCGGATCGGGCCGCGGAGTCGCGATTGGACAGGGTGTTGCGCACGATGCCCGCCTCGACCAGCGCGCTGCGTCGGGCCGGGGTGCCCTCGTCGTCGAAGGCGAAGCTACCTCGGGTGCCCGGCACGGTCGGGTCGGAGACGATGGTGACGGCCGGTGAGCCGTAGCGCAACGACCCCACGTCCTCGGGGCGGATGAACGAGGTGCCCGCGTAGTTGGCCTCGTCACCGAGGATCCGGTCCAGCTCAAGCGCGTGCCCGGCAGACTCGTGGATCTGCAGGGAGACCTGTTGCGCGCCGATGACCACGTCGGCCGTCCCGCGCGGCGCCTGCGGAGCGGTCAGCAGCATCACCGCCTCCTCGCCGACCCGGGCGGCGTTCTCCAGCATCCGCAGGGATTCCAGGTACTCCCAGCCGGCGCCGGCCGTGTTGCCGTGAAACGAGTTGGGGTAGCTGCGCCGCTGCACGTCGCCGTGCCCGGCGGCGGTGACCACCAGCATCGCCCCCGTCTCGACGAAGTGCTGGTGCTGGCGGGAGCCCTCGGTGTCGGCGAAGTGCCGGTGCTGGCGCTTGGCGTTGACCCCGGCCTGGGCGCTGGCCACCAGCTGGGGCGCCGCCGCGGCGGACAGCCACTCGGACAGCAGCCGCTGCCGCTGCGCGGTGGAGACGGCGAACGGGTCGAGGTGCACCTCGGTGGCGTACCGGCCGCTGGTCGGCGGTCGGGGCGGAAGGTCGACCGGGGCACCCTGGCCGGCCAGCGCGACCGCGTTGGCGTGTGCCCGGGTGGCCGCGGTGACCGCGTCCGCGGTGTCGGCGAACGGCCGGGCGGCGAAGCCCCACTGGCCGTCGACGAGCACCCGGACGCCGACGCCGATGTTCTGCTCGATCCGCTCGTCCGGGTCGGCGCCACGTTGGGCGTACGAGCGCAGCTCGGCAGCTTCGATCAGGCGCGCATCGGCGTACTGGACGCGGCCGTCGAGGCCGTCGAGGGCGCTCTCCAGCACCCGCTCGGCCGCCGCGTCGTCGGCCAGCGCACCCCAGTCGTGGGCGCTCACGCGGCCACCGCACCGTCGGCGGCGGGCGCGTTCAGCGGCAGGTCGACCCACGCGCGGGTACGGAACGAGCGCTCGAAGGCGTTGATGGTCTCCTGCACGAGCGCTCCCTGGCCGAAGTCGCCCTGGTTGGCGGGGCCGCCGGAGAGGATCTCGGTGGCGAAGTCCGCGCAGAGGTTCGAGTAGAACAGGAAGTCCCAGTCCTCGCGGGAGTGCCCCCCGGTCGGGAAGAACTCCTGCGGGATCTCCCGCTCGACGAACTCCACCTCGTCCTTCGTTGCCGTGCGGATGGTCTGGCAGACGCCGAACTCCTCGACGAGCCGTACGATGATCGCGCCCTCGGAGCCGTAGATGCGCGCCTCGATGCCGGGGAAGTTGCCGACCGTCACGTACGAGGACTGGATGGAGGCGAGCACACCGTTGTCGAACTCACCGATCCACATGTCGCCGTCGTCGATGTTGAGTCGCTGCATCTGACCGGTGGCGCGGATCATCCGCTCGGGTACGAAGTTGCGCATGGTGCCGACGACCGAGCGCAGCTCACCGCCGCTGAACCAGTGCATCATGTCGATGATCGGCGCGCCGTAGCCCTCGATGGAGGAGGTCGTGATCACGCTCGGGTCGGCGTCCGGGTCGACCTGACGCATCGGGGTGCCCGGGTCGATCCACTGGCTGTTCTGCTCGTAGCCGTTGAAGATGTACGGCTCGCCGACGAAGCCCGCGTCGATGAGGCTCTTGGCGTACTGCACCGCCGGGGCGTACCGGAAGGTGAAGCCGAGCTTGGTCTTGAGGCCCTTGGCCTGGGCCCGTTCGGACAGCGCGCGGGTCTGCCGGTAGTCGTGGTGCACCGGCTTCTCGCACAGCACGTGCTTTCCGGCGTCGAGGGCGGCGGCGGAGATGTCGAAGTGCGCGTGGTTGGCGGTGGCCACGTCGATGACGTCGATGTCCGGGTCGTCGAGCAGCTCCCGGTAGTCGGTGACGAGCCTGGCCACCTGGAAGTCCCGTCCGGCCTGGGCCAGCACGTCGGGGTCGGTGTCGGCGAGGGCGACCACGTCGACGCGGGGGTCGCGCTGCCAGCCGGGGATGTGGGCGCGCTGGGCCCAGCGGCCGGCGCCGATGACGGCGACACGCAGCGTCTCGCTCATGGGGTGTGGGTCCTTCCGGTTGCGGTGGCCGGGTCTGACGACCCGGCTCGGGGTGGCAGGTCTAGCGGCGGACCCGCGGGTCGATGGCCGCGTAGGCCAGGTCGACCAGCAGGTTCATCACGACGATGAAGAACGCGGCGAACAGCACCGCGCCGGTGATCATGGGAATGTCGAGGGTGCCGATGGCGTCGAAGGTGAGCTTGCCGACGCCGGGCAGGCCGAAGACGGACTCGATGACGACCACCCCGCCGAGGAAGTAGCCGAGGTCCATCCCGAGCATGGTCAGCAGCGGGGTGAGCACGTTGCGCAGGCAGTGCCGCAGCAGCACGGCCCGCTCCGGCATGCCCTTGGCGCGGGCCATCTGCACGTACGGGCTGCGCAGCGCCTCCAGCATGTTGGTGCGGGTGAGCCGGGCGTACCAGGCCGCGCCGCCGAGACCGAGGGTGAAGCTGGGCAGCACGAGGTAGTTCAGGTACGGAGACTCGTAGCCGCTGAGCGGGAAGACGTTGGACTTGAACGCCAGCGCGTACAGCAGCAGCAGGCCGAGCCAGAACGGTGGTGCGGACAGCCCGACCAGCGTGGCCAGGGTGGTGGCCCGGTCGAGCAGCCCCTTGGGTCGGTAGGCGGCGATGATCCCGGCGGGCACGCCGAGCAGCACCTCCCACAGCACACCGAGCAGCGCCACGGCGGCGCTGACCGGCAGCGCTCGGGCGATGGCGTCGCCGACCGAGGTGCCCTGCAGGGCGTAGCTGGTGCCGAGGTCGCCGTGCAGCACCTGGACCAGGTACGTCCAGTACTGGTAGCCGAGGCCACGGTCCAGACCGAGCTGATGGTGGATCGAGGCGACGGTGGCGGCACTGGCGTTCGGGCCGGCGATCAACCGGGCCGGGTCGCCGGGCACCACGTGGGTCATGAAGAAGGCGAGGGTGAGTACGCCGAGCAGGACGACGATCGCCTGCGGGAGGCGGCGCAGCAGGAAACGGGCCATCAGCGGCGCTCCGGTGCGGTCGGGTCGAGCAGGTCGCGCAGCCAGTCACCGGCCAGGTTGAAGGCCAGCACCGTCAGCAGCAGGCAGACGCCGGGGGCGAACAGGAGCCAGGGGGCGATCTGGAAGTACTCCTTGCCCTGTTCGATCATCTGGCCCCAGGAGGCGTTGGGCACCGGCACGCCGACCCCGAGGAAGGACAGCGACGCCTCGATCAGGATGGAGGAGGCGACGCCGAGGGTGGCGTACACGATGATGGTGGGCACCAGGTGCGGGAACAGGTGCCGGCGCATGATCCGCCAGTGCGACAGGCCCATGGTGCGGGCGGCGACCACGAACTCGCGTTCCTTGAGCGACAACACCAGGCTGCGGATGATCCGGGCCAGGGTGGTCCAGTAGATGACGGCGATGACGATCACCACGTTGCGTTCGCTGGGGCCGGTGACGGCGATCAGGGCGATGCAGAACAGCAGGATCGGAAACGACATCACCACGTCGGTGATCCGCATCAGCGCGGTCTCGACCCAGCCGCCGAGGTAGCCGGCGACCAGCCCGACGAACACCCCGAGCACGGTGGCGAGCCCGTTGGCGAGGATGCCGATGACCAGGGAGACCCGGGCGCCGTACAGGAGCCGGGACAGCACGTCGCGGCCGTTGGGGTCACTGCCCAGCAGGAAGTGCGAGCCGGGGCCGACCGGGCCGCCCTGCGGCGACAGGCCCTCCGGATAGGTCTGCAGCGGCGGGTGCGGAGCGAGCAGTGGCGCGAACACGGCGGCCAACGCCAGCACCACGAGCAGTCCGACCGAGATCAGCGCGGGCAGGTCGTGGCGCAGGCTGCGCAGGGCCCGCCGGCCCAGGCCGGGCAGGACGGTGGCGTCCGCCGGCATGGTGGGTGGTTCCACCGGCGCGGTCACGCGGCCACCTCCAGCGGGCCGAGCTGGTCGCTGTGGTGACAGGCGACGCGGTGCCCGCGCGCGTCGGTGACCAGCGCCGGGCGTTCCTCCACGCAGCGGCGGGTGGCCAGCGGGCAGCGCGGGGCGAACGAGCAGGCCGCGCCGCCGTCGCCGGCGGTGGGTTCGCCGGCCAGCCGGCTGCGGCGCCGTCGACCGGCGCCGGGCTCGGGAATCGCCGCGATCAGTGCCCGGGTGTACGGGTGGCGCGGGTGCGCGAACACGTCGGTGCTCGCGCCGAGTTCCACGATCCGCCCGTGGTACATGATCGCCAGGTCGTCGGCGACGAACCGCAGGGTCGACATGTCGTGGGAGATGAACAGGTAGGCCAGGCCGTCGGCCTCCTGCAGGTCTCTCAGCAGGTTGAGGATCTGTGCCCGGATGGACACGTCCAGGGCGGACACCGCCTCGTCACAGACCAGCACCCGGGGCGACACGGCCAGCGCACGGGCGATGGATACCCGCTGCCGCTGCCCACCGGAGAGCTGGTGGGGGTAGCGGCCGGCGAATTCGGCGGGCAGCCCCACCCGGGCGAACAGCTCCCGGGTGCGCAGGGTGTGGTCGGGGCGGGGCACTCCGGCGGCGGTGAGGGCCTCGGCGACGTTGTCGCCCACGGTGAGCCGGGGGTTCAACGAGTCGTACGGGTCCTGGAAGACCATCTGCATGTGCCGGCGGAACCGGCGCAGGGAACGCCCCCGCAGCCGCGTCACCTCCTGTCCGGCGACCCGGACCGATCCGGCGGACGGGTCGTGCACCCGCATCACCGCGCGGGCGACACTGCTCTTGCCGGAACCGGATTCGCCGGCCAGTCCGAGGGTGCGCCCGGCTCGGATCTCGAAGCTGGCCGCGTCGACAGCGGTGAGGTGGCTGCGGCGGAAGGCGGCCGGCCGGGGGTAGCGGACCGTCAGGTCGCGCACGGCGATGACCGGTTCCTGGTCGGGGTCACTCATCGGTCCTCCCGAGGCTGAACTGCGGACTTGACGTCAGGGGGTGGTGGCAGGCGGCAACGGTGCTCGCGGTGACCGGGCGCTGCTCGGGTGTCACCGAGCGGCAGGTGTCGTCGGCGCGCGGGCAGCGGGGGGCGAACGGGCAGCCGGGTCCACCGGGGCCACCGGTGGGCGGGGCGCCGGGAATGGCCGGCAGCCGCCGGGGCAGCGGACCGCGCAGCCGCGGGATCGAGTCGAGCAGCGCCCGGGTGTACGGATGGGCGGGTGCGGCGATGATGTCGTCGGTGGGGCCCGCCTCCACGACCCGACCGGCATACATGATCAGAATGCGGTCGCAGAAGCTGGACACCACGCCGAGATCGTGGCTGATCAGGACCGTGGCGGTGCCGTGTGACTCGGTCAGGTCGTCGAGCAGGTCGAGCACCTGGGCCTGGACGGTCACGTCGAGGGCCGTCGTGGGCTCGTCGGCGATGATCAGCGCGGGCGTGCAGGCCACCGCGATCGCGATGCAGACCCGCTGACGCATGCCTCCACTGAAGGCGTGCGGGTAGTCGCGCAACCGGCGCTCGCCGTCGGCGATGCCCACCTGGTCGAGCAACCGGACCGCCTCCCGGCGGGCGTCGGCGCGGGAGAGGCCGCGGTGCCGGCGCAGCCCCTCGGTGAGCTGCGCGCCGATGCGCAGCAGCGGATTCAGCGCCGACATCGGATCCTGAAAGACCATGGCGATCTCGGCGCCCCGCCAGGCGGCGAGCCGGCGGGTGTCGAAGTCCAGCACGTCGTTGTCGGCGAAGCGGATCCGGCCTCCGACCGTGGCGGTCGGCGGCAGCAGCCGCATGAGCGCTTGGGCGGTGACGGACTTACCGGACCCGGACTCGCCCACGATGCCGACCCGCTCGGCCGCGCCGACCCGGAACGACACACCGCGTACGGCGGCCGTACGGGTGTCGTCGCTGACGAAGTCCACGGTGAGTTCGTCGACGTCCAGAATCGCTGTCATGCGATGGCCTGACCTTCCTCGGGCCGGGTGCCGTCCGCGACCGGACGGCACCCGGCGGAGCGGCTAGCGGCTGGCGGAGCCCGTCGTCTTCCAGTAACTGGTCATGTCCCAGCCCCAGATCGGCTGCGAGTGGTAACCGCCGACGGTCTTGCCGAAGACCTCGGTCTTGGAGCCGTAGTAGAGGGGCACGACCGGGTTGTCGGCGAGCATGGCCTTCGTCGCCTCGACGTACGTCGCGGTCGCCTCGCCCGGCGTCTTCGCCGCGAGTGCCTTGGCGACCAGGTCGTCGACCGTGCTGTTGCAGTAGAAGGAGTAGTTCTGCCCGCCCGGCACGGCGGCGGCGCAGGACAGCAGGGCCTGGTAGAAGTCACTGCCGTCGGGGTAGTCGGCCACCCAGAAGGTCAGCGTCATCGGGGCCTTGCCCGGCGTGGCTGCCAGGTCGAAGAAGGCGCTCTGCTGGATCGGCTTCGCGTCCACGGTGATGCCGATCTTGCCGAGATCCTGCTGGAGCTGCGGCAGCAACGCGGTCCACGGCGAGGTGTTCCAGGAGTACATCTCGGTGTGGAAGCCGTTGGGGTAACCGGCGTCGGCGAGCAGCTGCTTGGCCTTGGCGATGTCCTGGTCGTGGACCAGCTTGTCCTTCGTGTACCCGGTGATGCCCGGCGGCAGGTACTCGTTGGCCGGACTGCCCTGGCCGGCCACCAACTTGAGCAGGAAGCTCCGGTCGACGGCGTACGAGACGGCCTCGCGCACCTTCGGGTTGTCGAACGGCTTCATCTTCGTGTTCATCGTCAGGTAGTAGGTCGACGGCTTGACGATGGTCTTCGTCTGCGCCTTCAGCGAGGCGTCGTTGCTGACCTGCAGGTAGTCCGCAGCCGGGATCGGGTCGCCCATCAGGTCGATCTGCCCCTTCTGCAACTGGAGCAGCTGCACGTGCGGGTCGACTCCGAGCTTCTCGACGACCTTGTCCACGTACGGCCTGGGCGCGTCCCAGTACTTCGGGTTGCGGTTGACCACGATCTCCTGGCCGGGGCTGAAGTGGTCCAGGACGAACGGGCCGGAGCCGACGGGCTTCGCCGCCGTGCCCTGCTCGATGACCGAGGCGTGCGGCATGGCGAGGATGTACTTGAACGAGCTGTTGGGGGCCGTCAGCTTGACCTGGAGGGTGTCGGCGGCCGGGGCGGTGATCCCGGCGAGCGCGCCGGTGGGGCTCTTCGCGTAGTCGCTGGCCCCGGCGACGCCGGTCCAGAAGCTCTGCACCGGCGACTTGGTGGCCGGGTCGAGGATCCGCGAGTACGAGTAGACAAAGTCCTGGGCGGTGACCGGCTTGCCGTCGCTGAAGGTCATGCCGGCGCGCAGCTTGATGGTGTAGGTCAGGCCGTCGGCCGAGATCTCGGGCAGCGCGGCGGCGGCCTGCGGGGCGATCTCCATGGTGTCGCCGACATAGTCGTAGAGCCGGTCGTACATCATCCGCATGTTGTTCCAGCAGGTCGCGTCGTAGCAGACCGCCGGGTCGAAGGTCTTCGGGTCGCTCTTGTAGGCGACCGTCATGGTGTCGCCGTAGCGAGGGTCGGCCGAGTCACCGCCGGCCTTGCCGGTGTCGGCGTTGCCGGCGCAGCCGACTGTCAGTAGGACGCTGCACAGTGCCGCAGCGAACAACCTCCGTGGGGCCATTCAGGTCTCCTTCAGGGGTGCGGGGTGATGCGGGGGCGGGGCTGGCTGGGCGGTTCCCGGCGGCCGGGGTCGGCCAGGAAGGCCGCGAGGTTCTCCAGACCGCGTACGACGTCGGCGTCGGGCGCGGCGAGGGACAGCCGGAGGTGATCGGCTCCCCGGCTGCCGAAGGCGGTGCCGGGGGCGAGGGCCGTGCCGGTGGCACGGAGCAGGTCGAGGGCGAGCGGGCCGGTGTCGACGCCGCCGTCGGTGACCCGGAGCCAGAGGTAGAAGGCACCGGCGGGCCGAACACTCGTCAGGCCGAGCCGGTCGAGCCGCGGCAGGGCGGCGTCCCGCCGGGACCGGTACCGGTCCCGCATTGCCGCGACGCAGCCCTGGTCACCGGTGAGCGCGGCGATCGCCGCGTGCTGGGCGACGGTGTTGACGCAGGAGGCGGTGGTCTCCTGGAACCGGGCCAGCCCGGCGGCCAGGTCGGGGGCGGCGACGGCGTAGCCGACCCGCCACCCGGTCATCGCGTAACTCTTGGACAGGGAGAAGACGGTGACCGACGGGACGTCGGGGGCGGCGGCGGCGAACGACACCGCCGGGGTGTCCAGCCAGAGCTGGTCGTAGCACTCGTCGGAGATGACGACGATGCCGTGCCGGGCCGCCCACTCGCCGAGTCGGGCGAGTTGCGCGGCGGTCCACTGGAAGCCGACCGGGTTGGACGGTGAGTTGACCACGATGGCGCGGGTGCGCGGGCCCCGCAGAGCGTCGAGGTGGTCGTAGTCGGGGTCGAAGTTGGCGTCCGGGTCGAGCCGGTAGCCGCGCGCGGTGGCGCCCAGCACCGTGGCCAGACCCACGAAGTTGGCCCAGCCGGGATCGGGCACCAGCACCTCGTCGCCGGCCGAGAGCAGCGTGCGATAGGCGGCGAACAGCGCACCCACTCCCCCGGCGGTGACCACCACCTGGTCCACGGTGGCGTCGGTCAGGCCGTTGTCGCGGGCCAGCTTCGCCACAGCGGCGCCGCGCAGCTCGGGTAGGCCCACGCTCGGCCCGTACCCGGTGCGGCCCGCCCGCGCGGCGGCGTCGGCCGCGGCGACCACGTGCGCCGGGGTGGGCAGGTCCGGTTCGCCGAGTTCGAGGTGGATGGCATCGGGTACGGCCCACGCGGCGTTTGCCAGCGCCCGGATGCCGGAGGCGGGGGTGGCTGCCAGCTCGGCCGAGAGAATGGTCATCCGAGGCTCCGCATCAGGCCGCCGTCGCAGGACAGCAGGCCCGCGGTGACGTACGACGCGGCGGGCGAGGCGAGGAAGCCGACCACGGCGGCAAACTCCTCGGGTCGGCCGTACCGCCCGGCGGGGATGCCGGCCATGCTGGCCGCGCGGACGTCGGCCGGCGTGGCGCCGGTGCGCTCGGCGCGCGCCCGGTCCAGCGCGGCGACCCGCTCGGTGTCGATCCGGCCGGGCACCACACCGTTGACGGTCACGCCGTCGACGGCCACCGTGCCGGCCACGGTCTTGAGCCAGGCCGCGAGGGCGGCCCGCCCGGAGTTGGAGTAGGCCAGCTCCGGCAGCGGTTCGCGGACCCCGGAGGAGAGCACCGCGACGATCCGGCCGAAGCCCCGCTCGCGCATCCCCGGCAGCAGCCGGGTTGCCAGGTCGATCGGCGTGACGGTGAGCAGTTGCAGAGCCTCGCGCCAGGAGTCCGGGTCGGTGGCGTCGGCGCCGACCGGCTTCGGGCCGCCGGCGTTGAGCACGCACACGTCCACCGGGCCGAGCCGCTCGGTGGCGGCGTCGGCCACCCGGGCGGCGGCGGCCGGGTCGGTGGCGTCGGCGACCACCGTGTGCACGGTGACGCCGTGCCGATCGCGGATGGCCTCAGCCACCGCGTCGAGCCGGTCCGCGCCGCGGGCCCACAGCAGCAGGTCGGTGCCGTCGGCGGCGAGCCGGTCGGCGATCGCGGCGCCGAGGCCCGAACTGGCCCCGCCGACCACCGCGGTGCTCATGCGGCACCCCCGTTCGTTCGCGACTGCGGGGCTCGCAACACCGGCTCACTCCTCGCGCTCACGGTGCCGCCGTTCGTTCGCGACTGCGGGGCTCGCAACACCGGCTCACTCCTCGCGCTCACGGTGCCCCCGTTCGTTCGCGACTGCGGGGCTCGCAACACCGGCTCACTCCTCGCGCTCACGGTGCCCCCGTTCGCTCGCGACTGCGGGGCTCGCAACACCGGCTCACTCCTCGCGCTCACGGTGCTTCCGTTCGTTCGCGACTGCGGGGCTCGCAACACCGGCTCACTCCTCGCGCTCACGCGGGCACCTGCAGCGCAGCGGCGGACGGCACCAGGCCGACCCGGGCGAGGACCTCGTCCAGTTCGCGCAGGGTGGTCTCGTCGGGCAGCGGGTTCAGCGCCCGACTCCGCGCGGTGGCGAGAACGCCTCGGCGGCGCAGCACCTCCTTGCGGATGCCCAGACCGACGCGCGGTTGGCCCTCGTAGACCAGGTAGGGCAGGTAGCGGTCGTTGACGGCCGCCGCGCGGGCCAGGTCGCCGGACTCGTGGGCGAGGCGGATGTCGCGCAGGATCTCCGGGTACGCGAAACCGGTCATCGTGCCGGCGGCGCCGCGGCGCAGTTCCCCGTACGCGCTGACCCCACCCAGGCCGCCGAAGACGGTGAGCTCCGGGCGAGCGGCGAGCAGCTTGCTGATCTTCGGCGGGGTGGGCGGATCCTCCAGCTTGACCACCGTGCTGCCGCTGGCGTCGAGGGCGGCGAGCAGCGCGGAGACGGGCAGGGTGACCCCGGTGGCGGCGGGCTCGTCCTGGACGATCACCGGAACCTCGCTGCCGGTGGTGGCGGCCCGATAGAAGGCGGCGATCTGGTCGGTGTCGCGCAGCAGGGTCGGCGCGGAGATCATTACGGCGGCCGCACCGGCCTCGACCGCCCGGGCCACGTGAGCGCGGACCACCGCCGCGGACGGGGCGGAACAGCCCACCGCGAAGGGCAGCCGACCGCTCGCGGCGCGGGCGACGGTGGTGAGCACCGAGTCGCGCTCGGCGGCGGTGAGGTCGGCGGCCTCGCCCATCACGCCGAGGATGGTGATGCCGTCGACGCCCCACTCGGTGGCGGCGTCGACGAGACGGGTGAGGCTGTCCTCGTCGACGTGGTTCTGATCGGTGAACGGTGTGGGGCTGATGTACCAGGTGCCGCGGAGGGTCGTCATTCTCGTCCTCGACTCGGGGGGTGGGTCTGGGCGTCCTACCTCGGGGTCAGTAGCCCAGTTCGCGCCGGTACGGGTTTCGCAGCGGCCGGCCGTCCAGGTAGCGGCGCAGGTTGTCGCAGAACAGGTCGGTCAGGGTGGCGTTCTCGGTGGCGACCGTGGAGGCCGAGTGGGGTGAGACGAGGACGTTGTCCAGGTCCCACAGCGGGCTGTCGCCCGGCAGCGGTTCGGTGCTGAAGACGTCCAGGCAGGCGCCACCGAGCCGGCCGCTGGTCAGCGCCTCGACCAGGGCGGGCTCGTCGACGACCGGGCCGCGGGCGATGTTGACCAGGACGGCGCCGTCGGGCAGCGCGGCGAGCTGACGGGCGCCGATCAGCCCGGTGGTCTGCGCGGTGAGCGGTGTGCACAGCACCAGCACGTCGGTGCCGGGCAGCACCTGGTCAAGGTCGTCGACCGGGCGCACCTCGACGGCCGCGTCGAGGCCGTAGTCGCGGCCGGGCCGGCCGAGGCCGACCACCCGGGTGCCGAGCGCCGCGAAGGTGGCGGCGACCTGCCGACCGATGCCGCCGAGGCCGACCACGCAGACCGTACGCCCGGCGAGCTGGCTGGTGGTGTACCGCTGCCAGCGGTGGTCCCGCTGCTGCCGGCGCAGGTGCGGCAGCCCTTTGACGAAGTGCAGGGCGCCGGTGAGGGCGAACTCGGCCAGCGGCACGGCGTGGATACCGGCCGCAGTGGTGAACCGCAGGTCGGTGCGGTCCAGTCCGGTGCGCTCGACGAAGCCGCCGATGCCGGCACTGGTGGCCTGGACCCAGCGCAGTCGGGGCGCCCGGGTGGGCAGGGCCTCGGGGGCCTGCCAGTCGAAGTCGAAGGAGACCTCGCTGTCGGCGAGCGCCTGCTCCCAGCGGCGACGCCCGGTCTCGTCGAGCGCGCGGGGGGTGCCGCCGTGGTCGCAGCGATAGCGGGGTACCGGAAGAAGGTCGGGCTCGTAGCGCACCTCGACCGTGTCGTCGACGGCGGCGATGCGGTCGACGTACTCGGGTTCGAGATAGGTGGCGATCAGAACCGGCGTCCGGTGAGGCATGCGCAGACCATAAGCTCGGCTGCTGATTGTCGACAATCAGCAGCCGACACTCCTTTATCAAAATGAGATGTTCGACGGGACGACTTCCGGCGGTCCAACGCAACCTGTCCGGTATGTCGGACACTTTCCTGCCGTCGGGCACCGTCACCTGCTCGCCGACCGTCGGCGCGCTCGCGCCCGACGGAACCGGAGTCACTGCCAGCGGCGGGCTTGTGCGCCGTTCGTGGTTGGCCGACGCGGTGTCGTGCGCGAACGGACCGCATCGGGATGCCGGGCCGGCCGCACTCGTTCGTGGTCGCCCAGGAACTTCTCGCCCGGCCGGAGCGACCATCCAGACGCCAGACCACCGTCGAAGGGATCCTCGATGCCCCGCACCACTCACGCCGGACCGCGTCACCGCCCGGCTCTGCTCGCCGCCGCCGCCGCACTTCTGGCATCTGGTCTCACCGGCTGCGGGTCGTCCGACACCCCGCAGCCGGCCGCCGCGAGCCCGTCGGCGTCGGCACCCGCCGCCGCAGGCGTGGTCGGTGTCCGCGACCCCTGGGTGAAGGCCGCCGACAAGGGCATGACCGCGGCGTTCGGCACGCTGGTCAACGACGCCGACACCGACGTCACCGTCACCGGCGCCTCCACAGAGGTCTCCCCGATGGAACTGCACGAGATGACCATGAAGGACGGGAAGATGGTCATGCAGGCCAAGCCGGGTGGCATCGTGATCAAGGCGAAGAGCACCCACGTGCTGGAGCCCGGCGGCGACCACCTGATGCTGATGAACGTGAGGCAGCCGGTGCAGGCCGGCGACGAGCTGGCCTTCACGCTCACCTTCGCCGACGGCAGGACCCAGACGTTCTCCGCGGTGGCCAAACCGTTCACCGGTGCACAGGAGAGCTACTCGCCCGGCCATGGTGCGAGCCCGACGCCGGAAATGAGCATGAGCCCAGCCTCATGACCCCCGAACCGGTATCCCGGTCGGTGAGCAGGCGCGGTCTGCTCACCGGTGGGGCCGTCGCCGCCGGAGGCGCGCTGGCCGGTGTCGCCGCGATCAGCGACAGACGATCCGAGGACCGCGACAGCAGGCTGACCGGAGCTGCTCCGGTCGCCGCCGCCGGCATCGCGGTCGAGCCGTTCCACGGGCCCCGGCAGGCCGGCGTCGCCACCGAGGCGCAGGCCCACGCGGCGTTCGTGGCCCTCACCCTGCAGCCCGGCACGGACCGGGCTGCGGTGCGTCGGATGCTGCGACTGTTGACCGACGACGCCGACCGCCTCACCCAGGGCCGTCCGGCTCTGGCCGACACCGAGGCCGAACTCGGGATGCTGCCCGCGCGGCTGACCGTGACCTTCGGATTCGGACCTGGCCTGTACCGGGTCGCCGGCGTCGAGGACCGGCGGCCGGCGTCGGTGGCCGACCTGCCGCGATTCCGCATCGACCGTCTCCAGCCGGCCTGGTCCGGCGGTGACCTCCTGCTGCAGATCTGCGCCGACGACCCGATCACGGTCGCGCACGCCCAACGGGTCCTCCTCAAGGACAGCCGACCCTTCGCCACCGTCCGCTGGGTCCAGCAGGGCTTCCGGCGCAGCCCCGGTGTGGAGCCGGGCGGTCGCACACAGCGCAACCTGTTCGGTCAGCTCGACGGCACCGCCAACCCTCAGCCCGGCGTACCCCTGGACGTGGCCGTCTGGGTGCCCGACGGCCCCGCGTGGCTGCACGACAGCACCACGCTGGTGATACGGCGCATCAGCATGAACATGGAGACCTGGGACCTGCTCGGCCGGACCGACCGGGAACTCGCCAGCGGCCGTCGCCTCGACACCGGCGCCCCTCTCACCGGCACCGCCGAACACGACGAACCCGACTTCGCGGCCACCGGCCCGGACGGGCTCACCGTCATCCCCGACTTCTCCCACCTCACCCGCGCGCACGTCACCGACGACCGGCAGAGGATCCTGCGCCGCCCCTACAACTACGACGGCGTACCGACCCCGCAGGGCCAGGCCGACAGCGGCCTGATCTTCACCTCGTACCAGGCCGACATCGCCCGACAGTTCCTGCCCATCCAACGTCGGCTGGCCGACCGGGACCTGCTCAACGAATGGACCACCCCGATCGGGTCCGCCGTGTTCGCCATCCCGCCCGGTTGTCAACCCGGCGGATGGATCGGCGAGCAGGTCCTCGGATGAACCATCCCACCGGAAAGTCGCCCGTCATGACCGACCCGTCGTCCCGTCGCACCGTTGCCCGGCTCGGCGCCGGGGTGCTCACCGCCCTGGTGGCACTGCTCGTCGCCGCCACCCCGGCATCGGCGCACAACACACTCCGGTCGTCGTCGCCGGCCCGGGACGCGACCCTGTCGAGTGCACCTACCGAGGTCACACTCGAATTCATGGCGCGGCTGGACCCCACGTTCACCACCATTGTGCTCACCGACGCCGCCAAACGGAGGATCCCCACGGGTGAGCCGGTGGTCGCCGGGACGGCGAGCACCGTCCGGGTCACCGGCACGCTGCCGAACGGCACGTACACGGTCGCCTACCGGGTGGTCTCCGCCGACGGGCACCCGGTTCAGGGGTCGTACCCGTTCACGGTGGCCGACCCCTCGGCCAGCGCCGCGCCGACCAGCGTCGGCGCACCAATCCAGGTGGCCAGCCCGTCGAACGCCGCGGGGGTACGGCCCGACCGCGGGCCGGGTGCTGGTGTCCTCGTCGCCGGCGGGGCGCTGCTGGCCGTCCTCACCGTGGTGGTGGCCGGCCTGCTGCGGCGACAGGCGGCCCTTCGTCGACCGTAGCCCGCTGCCCGCTGTCACCTCACCTGGTCACCTCCGCAGCAGCCACCCACCGAACCGCACCGTCACCGCGTCCCCTCTCCGGCCGTCAGCCGCCGGTCGGCGGCCTCCTGCAGCGCATTCTTGTCCCTCGTCACGATGCCGGACGGGATCACGTCCGGCAGGTCGTCCTCGAGCCGGCGGACCCGGCGGGTGGCGAACGCGGCGCCGCCGAGCGCCGTCGAGGCGAGCCCGGCAAGGATCACCAGCAGCGCGATGCCGCGGCCCGGCCCGGTGCCGATCAGCGCCCCGGCCGTGCCGGCCAGCGGCCCGCCGTCGCGCATCCACGGCTCGAACAGGCCGGCGGTGAGCGGCCCGGCCGCCAGGAACCCGACCGGCACCATCAGCCAACTCAGCATCATCCCCGTCGCGAGGACCCGACCCTGCAGCTCCAACCCGACCTTCGCCTGCACGATCGCGAGCCAGTGCGCGTTGAGTACCGCGGTGGCGAACCCGAGGCCGAACAGCCCGATCGCCGGGAAAGCCGGGTGCGGATGCAACCCGGTCACCACCATCGAGGCGCCGATCAGGAGGAACGACGCGAGGATGCCGGTCGTACGCCGTTCGGTGCCTCCCCACACCGCCATCGTCACGCTGCCGGTGATCAGGCCCACGCCCAACGCGCCGAGCACCAGCCCGACCACGCCCGCGCCGCCGAGGGACAGGGCGAGTGGCAGCGACAGCACCTCGATCAGCCCGAAGAAGAAATTGAGTGCGGTCGTGAACGCGGTGAGCAGCACCAGCCCTCCTCGCCGCAGCAGGAAACGGAACCCGCCGGTCAGCTCGCGCAGGAACGGCTCCTCACGGCGCAGGAACAGCCGGTCCGGGAACCGGATCGACACCGTCACCGTCACCGCGAACAGGAACGTCACCAGGTCGATGAGCACGATCCCGGGCAGCCCGATCGCGAGGACCAGCGCGCCGCCGACCATCGGGGCCAGCACCGCACCGGTCGCGGTGCCGAGCTGCGTGATGCCGTTGGCCCGCCCGTAGTACCGCTTCGGCACGAGTTGGGTCACCGCGGCCAGGTACGCCGGTTGCTGGAACGCGGTCGCGGTGGCGCCCATCGCCGACACGACGAACAGGTGCCACAGCTGCGCGCCGCCGCTGTGCAGGAGGAAGGCCAGCGCCACCGTGCCGCAGGCGGCGAACGTGTCCGCGGCGATCATGACGCGCCGCCGGTCGAAGCGGTCGGCCACCGCCCCGGCGATCGGCGCGAGCGCCACCGCGGGCAGCAGCGCCATCACCGACAGCAGACCGAACAGCGTCACCGACCCGGTGCGCTGGTAGGTCCACACACCCATCGCGAACGTGGTCAGGCCGGTGCCGATGAGCGACACGAACTGCCCGGCCGCCACCAGTGCGAAGGTGCGCAGGTCCGGCTTCGGGCCGGCGTCCACGGGTGGCGGCGAGGGCGGGACGACCGCCTCCTGGTCCGTCGGTTCCGTGAGGAGCTGCGCCAGCTCGGTCGCCTGGTACTTCTGGAAGTAGTGGCCGGCGTCGGGAATCACCCGCAGCGTGACGTCGTCGGAGAAGTGGTACCACTCGGCGTACCGCTCCTCGTAGAGGTCGGTGGCCCGGTCGCCGCCGCCCACCACGCACACGATCGGCACGGTGAGCCTGCGGTGTTCCGGGTCGGCGTAGACAGCCGTGTAGTACTCCTCGCCCTCCGTCGCGTCGTGCAGGAAGGCGCGGATCGCGAAGTCCCGTTCGCGGCGGTCCAGCACCTCGCTGAAGAAGCCCATGGCGCGCAGCGACTCCAGTGCGGCCCGCTTCGACGTCCACCGCTGCTGCGGGAACATCCGGCGCAGGGCCTGGAAGAACCGGCCGGGGAGCTGCGGCACCGGAAAGTGCCCCCCGATGTGGACCGACCGCAGATCCACCCTGGACTCCAGCTGTCGGGCCAGCTCGACCGTCGTGGCGCCCCCGAGGCAGTGCCCGTAGATCACCACCGGCCCGGTGACGGCCCCGACGGCCTCGGCGACACACGCCCGCACCAAGTCCCGGATCGGTAGCGGTTGCTCGTCGGGGCGGCTCAGGTCGTGCCCCGGCGGTTCCAGGGCGAGCAACCGCACGTGCGCCGGCATCGCGGCGCCGAGCGCCTGATAGGTGATCGCACCGCCGCCGGCGAACGGCACGCAGAGCACGGTCAGCGTCGTGGTGCCGGGCGGACGCGGCGGAGTCATCTCGTGCAGCAGCCGCGCCGGCCGCGCGGCGCCGACCCGGTCGCCGAGATGATCCGCGAGCGACCGTATCGTCGGGTGGGCGAAGAGGTCCAGCACGCCGACGGCCACGCTCAGCCCGCCGACGGCCCGGATGGCCCGGAACGAATCGCCGCCGGTGTCGAAGAAGTTGTCGTCGATCCCGATCGTGTCGACGCCGAGCACCTCGGTCCAGCGCAGTGCCAGCTCCGACTCCAGCGGCGTACGCGGCGCGACGAACGCGGCGGACGGCGTCGCGGCGCGGTCGGGAGCGGGCAGGGCACGCCTGTCGAGCTTGCCGTTCGGGCTCAGCGGCAACGCGTCGAGGCCGACCAGCGCCACCGGCACCATGTGCTCGGGCAACCGGGCACGCAGGTGCCCACGCAGATCCGAATCGGCCGCGGCACGCGGCACCACGTACCCGACGAGGCTCTGGCCGTCCGGCCCGTCCTGGCGTACGACGACCGCCGCCTCGACCACGGCGGGGTGCGTCGCGAGGCGCGCCTCGATCTCGCCCAGCTCGATCCGCAGGCCACGCACCTTGACCTGGTTGTCGATGCGGCCGAGGAAGTCCAGGGTGCCGTCCGGGCGCCAGCGGGTGAGGTCGCCGGTGCGGTACAGCCGCGCGCCGGGCGTGCCGGCGAACGGATCGGGCACGAAGCGGTCGGCGGTGAGCGCGGGACGGGCGTGGTAGCCGCGCGCCACCTGGACACCGCCGATGTGCAGCTCGCCGGGCACGCCGACGGGACACGGGTTCCCGGCCGGGTCGAGCACGTGGACCGTGGTGTTCGCCACCGGGCCACCGATCGGCACCCGGGTGAGTCCGGTGAGCGCGGTGGGCGCGCACGCCCAGGCGGTCACGTCCACGGCGGCCTCGGTGGGCCCGTACAGGTTGTGGAGTTCGGCGGGCAACGCCGCCACGCACCGCCGGGCGAGGTCGGCCGGCAACTCCTCGCCGGAGCAGATCACCCGCCGTAGCGAGTCGAGCCGGTCGAGCCCGTCCTGGCCGAGGAACTGGGCGAGCATCGACGGCACGAAGTGCAGGGTGGTCACCGACTCGGCGGCGACGAGGTCGCGCAGGTACGCCGGGTCGCGGTGGCCGCCCGGCACGGCCAGCACCAATCGCGCCCCGCTCATCAGCGGCCAGAAGAACTCCCACACCGACACGTCGAAGCTCGCCGGCGTCTTCTGGAGCACCACGTCCGCCGGAGACAGCTCGTGGTCGCGCTGCATCCACGCGAGACGGTTGGCGATGCCCCGGTGGGTGTTGGGCACGCCCTTGGGCCGCCCGGTCGACCCGGAGGTGTAGATCAGGTACGCGACGTCGTCGAGCGTTCCGAGCGGCGCCGGGTCGGCCGTCGGAGCGTCCCGCCACGGCGCCGGTTCGTCGAGGGCGAGCACACGTACGCCGGTGGTGTCGAGCCCTGCCGGTGGCGCTCCGGTGGTGAGCAGCACGGGCGCGTCGGCGTCGGCGAGCATGAACGCGAGTCGCTGCGCCGGATAGTCCGGATCCAGCGGTACGTACGCCCCGCCGGCCTTGAGGATGCCGAGCAGACCGGCGACGAGCTCCACAGAGCGCTCGGCGCAGATCGCCACCAGCGTCCCGGGCCGCACCCCGTGGCCGCGCAGCACGTGGGCGACACGATTGGCGCGCTCGTTCAGCTCCCCGTACGACACGTCGGTGTCCCGGAAGGTCACCGCCGGTGCCTGCGGCGCGCCCGCGACCCGGGCCTCGAACGCCGGCACGATCGCGGGAGCGTCGAGCGCGGCGGCGGTGTCGTTGAACCCCACCACCACCCGTTCCCGCTCGGCGGCGGTGAGGAGCTCGACGTCGCCGACCCGGGTCGCCGGGTCGGCGGCGAAGCCGGCGAGCATGGCGACGAGGTGACCGAGCATCCGCTCGCCGGTCGAGGCGTCGAACAGGGCGGTGTTGTGCTCCAGCACGCAGTCGAGGCCGTCGCCGGTCTCGTAGGCGGTGAGGGCCAGGTCCACCTGGGCGGCACCGGAGTCGACCGGTAGACGGCGGAGGAGCACGCCGGTCATCGCGCCCTCCTCGGCCGGCACGTTCAGCAGGTTGAACATCACCTGGAACAGCGGGTTGCGGCTGGGGTCGCGGGGCAGATCCAGTTCGTCGACCAGCCGCTCGAACGGCACCTCCTGGTGGGCGAAGGCACCGAAGGCGGTCTCCCGTACGGCGCCGAGCAGGTCGGTGAAGCGGGTGCCGCCGTCGAACCGGGAGCGGAGCACGAGGGTGTTGACGAAGAAGCCGACCAGGTCCTCCAGTTCGGCATGAACCCGACCGGCGACCGGTGTGCCGACGCAGATGTCGTCCTGGGCGCTGTAGCGGTGCAGGAGCGCCTGGAACGCCGCGAGCAGCGTCATGTAGAGCGTCGCGCCGTGCGCGCGACCGACGGCGCGAAGACGGTCGGTCAGATCGGCGGGTACACGGAGTGTGCTGGTGCCACCGTCGAACGTCTGCACCGGCGGGCGGGGACGGTCGGTCGGCAACGCCAGGCTGTCCGGTGCCCCGGCCAGGGCCGTGCGCCAGTAGGCGAGGTCCGCCCCGGCGTCGCGGGCACGTTGCCGCGCGGAGTGCTCGGCGTAGCTCGTCTGCAGGGCCGGCAGGTCCGCCGGGCCGTCGGCGAGCGCCGCGTCGTACAGGCGGCCGAGGTCGCGCTGCAGGATGCCGAGCGACCAGCCGTCGCAGACCGCGTGGTGCAGGCACAGCATCAGCACGTGCCGGCGCGGGCCGGAACGGAACAGGGTCGCCCGGAACAGCGGACCACGCGCCAGGTCGAACGGGCGCCGCAACTCGGCGTCGAGGTCGGGCTCGGCGGCGTCCGTTCCCGTGAAGGCGACGGCGGACGGCGGTAGGACCACCTGCACCGGTTCGCCGTCGGGCGCCGGCAGCACCGTGCGCAACGGCTCGTGGCGGCGGGCGAGCCCGTCGAGGGCGCGGCGCAGAGCCGACTCGTCGAGGTCGCCGTCGAGGTCGAGCACGAGTGCCATCGCGTACGCGGACCCGAGGGTGTGCGCCTGCTCGAGGAACCACAGCCGCCGCTGGCCGAACGAGACGGGATGGGTGACGGGCCGGTCGGGCACGGGCGCCGGTGGCCCGGCGGCCGCCCCGGACCCGGTGGCCGCCGGCCCGACCAGCTCGGCGAGGGCCGCCGGTGTCGGCTCGCGCAGGAACGCGGCGAGCGTCACCTCGGTGCCGTACCGTGCGCGCAGCCGGGCCGTCACCTGCGTCGCGAGCAGGGAGTGTCCGCCGAGTTCCAGGAAGTCGTCCGTCACCCCGATCGGGGCGACGCCCAGCAGATCCTGCCAGATCCCCACCACCGCCGCCTCGACGTCCGTGCGCGGCGGAAGATGGTCCCCCGCGGCGTCGGGACGCGCGTAGACCGTCTCGGGTTGCGGCGCGGCGAGCGCGGCCGGCACGGCCTCCACCTGGGGGCCGGCGTGCCGGTCGACCCAGTAGCGGCGCCGCTCGAAGGGGTACGTGGGCAGTGGCACCCGGCGGCGCGGAGCGCCGTCGCCCAGCCGGGACAGGTCGACCGGCACGCCGGACGTCCACAGTCGACCGATGCCCTCGAGGAGCACGCGACGACCGTCGCTGTCGTCGCGGGCGGCCGGCATCAGCGCCACGGCACCGCGCCCGACGAGCGGCGACAGCGTGCGCGGCCCGACCTCGACCACCGAGCCGCCCTGGGCCGTCAGCTCCCGCACGCCGTCGGCGAACCGGACGGTCGTGCGCAGGTGCCGCGCCCAGTACGCCGGGTCGGTCGCCTCGGCGGCCGTGATCCACGTGCCGGTGACGTTGGAGACGTACCGCGCGGTCGGTGGGCGCAGCGCGACGGTGCGGACCTCGGCGACGAAGTCGGCCAGCGCGCCGTCCATCATCGCGGAGTGGAACGCGTGCGAGGTGTGCAGCCGGTGCGTGGCCACACCCCGCGCCGCGAGCGTGGCCCCGAACGCCGCGACGTCGGCCTCGGCACCGGCCAGCACGCAGACCTCGGGGGCGTTGACGGCCGCGAGCGACACGCCGTCGGGAAGCAGCGGCGCGACCTCCGCCTCCGGCAGCGGCACGGCGAGCATCGCGCCGGCCGGCATCCGCTGCATGACGGCGCCCCGGGCGGCGACGAGCCGTAGGGCGTCGTCGAGCGGGAACACGCCGGCGAGGCAGGCGGCCACGTACTCGCCGACGCTGTGCCCGAGCATCCCGTCCGGGCGTACGCCCGCATCGACGAGTGTGCGCGCGAGCGCGTACTGGGCCACGAACAGCGCCGGCTGGGCGAACCGGGTCTGCCGCAGCTCGTCGGCCCGACCGCCGTGGAGAACGGCGCGCACGTCGGCACCGAGGTGCGGCCGGAGCTCCTCGGCGCACTCGTCCACGATCGACCGGTACGCCGCCACGTGCCGGTACAGATCGTGGCCCATCCCGGGGTACTGCGCGCCCTGACCGGGGAACACGAACGTCACCCGGTGCCCTGCGGGGTTGGCCTCGGCGGTGCACACCGCCCCGGGATCGTAGGCCGCCCCCGCCTCGGTGGCGACGAAAGCGCGCCGGTGGCGCAACTGGCGCCGCCCGCCGTGCAGGGTCGCCGCGACGTCGGCCAGCCGGGTGTGCGGCCGAGCCGCCAGGTGTGCGCGCAGCCGCTCGGTGGCCGTGTCGAGGGCACCGGGTGTCCGCGCGGAGAGCAGGAGCAGCTGCGGGCCGCCCTCGGCCGGCGCAGCGGCGGGTGCCGGTGCCTCCTCCACGACCACGTGCGCGTTCGTCCCGCCCATGCCGAAGGAGCTGACCCCCACGCGACGCGGCGTCGGCCCGTCCGGCCACGGCCGGCAGCTCGTGTTGACGTAGAAGGGCCCGAAGTCGATCGCGGGATTCGGCTTCCCGTGGTGCAGCGTCGGCGGAAGCGTACGGTGCTTGAGCGCCTGCACGGCCTTGATGAGCCCGGCGACGCCGGCCGCCGCGTCGGCGTGCCCGATGTTGGACTTGACCGAGCCGATCGCGCAGTACGGCTCGCTGGCCGGGCCGAACGCCTCGGCGAGCGCCGCGACCTCGATGGGGTCACCGAGCGCGGTGGCGGTGCCGTGCGCCTCGACGTAGCCGATCGTCGCCGGTTCGACCCCGGCGGCGGACAGCGCCCGCGACACCGCCCGCACCTGACCGTCCACGCCGGGTGCCGTGTAGCCGACCCGGCGGGCGCCGTCGTTGGTGACGGCCGACCCGCGGATCACCGCGTGCACGGTGTCGCCAGCCGCGAGGGCGTCCTCGAGCCGCTTGAGGACCACGACACCGACGCCGTTGGACCGGATGGTGCCCTTCGCGTCGGCGTCGAAGGTGCGGGTGCGGCCGTCCGGTGAGCTGATGTCGCCCGGCTGGTACAGGTATCCGCGGCGCTGGCCGACGCTGATGCTCGCGCCGCCGGCGAGGGCGACGTCGCAGTCACCGACGAGCAGGCTCTGCCGGGCGAGGTGCACGGCGACGAGCGAGGTCGAGCAGGCCGTGTTGACGCTCACGCTCGGGCCGTCCAGGTGCAGTTTGTACGAGGTGCGGGTGGGCAGGAAGTCCTTGTCGGTGCTCAGCGAGAGCTGGTACTCCCCCACCGAGCGCACGATCTCGGTCGCGCCGAGCAGGTGCTCGGTGAGGTACGTGCTGCGGCGACTGCCCGCGAACACGCCCACCTGCCCGGGGTCCCGCTCGGGGTCGTGCCCGGCGTCCTCCAGGGCCTCCCACGAGCACTCCAGGAACATCCGGTGCTGCGGGTCGAGCACCTCGGCCTCGCGGGGCGCCAGGTCGAACAGGGCGGCGTCGAACAGCTCGATGTCGTCGAGCACCGTGCCGGCCCGGACGTAGTCCGGGTCAGCCAGCGCGTCGGGGTCGGCGCCGTCAGCGAGCGCCTCGGCCTCGGTGAACGTCCGCACGGAGTCGCGACCGGCGGCGATGTTGCGCCAGAACTCGTCCGGGTCTCGGGCGTCGGGGAACCGGCAGGACATGCCGACGATCGCCACCATCGAACCCGGGGCGGGCGGCGGGACGTCCGCGACGGGCGCCGGCAGCGCCGCGGCGTGCCCACCGGCCAGGTGTCGGGCCAGCGCCTCGACGGTCGGGTGGCGGAACAGGTCGGTGACGGTCACCGCGTCGCCGAACCGCTCGGCGAGCATCCGGTGCACCCGCAGCAGGAGCAGGGAGTGCCCGCCCAGGTCGAAGAACGAGTCGCGGGGCCCGATCTCGGTAACGCCGAGGACCGCGCGCCAGGCGTCCACCACGGCACGCCGCACGTCGTCCGGCACGCGCTCGGCCGCCGTGGTGGCGGGCACGTCCCGCGGTGCCGGGTCCTTCGGTGCACGCCGTACCGGAACGACGCCGTCCGGCTCGCCGAGCCCACGATCGGCACCGCGTCCGCCACCGACGCGAGCCGCGCCGCCCGGGTCGACCGGACCATCGGCCGGCAGCGGCCGGGCGCGCAACGCGGACCGGTCGATCTTGCCGTTGGCGGTCAGCGGAAGCTCCGGCAGCGCCACCACCGCGGCCGGCACCATCTGCTCCGGCAGTGTGGCGCGCAGCGCCTCGCGTACCCCGTCGGTGGCGCCGACGACGAACGCGACCAGCCGCGCACCCCCGGGGTCGTCGTCGCGGGCCACGACCGCGGCGGCGGTGATGCCCGGCCGGGCGGTGAGGGCCGCCTCGACCTCCCCGGGATCGATCCGCATACCCCGGACCTTCACCTGCAGGTCGGCGCGGCCGACGTACTCCAGCGTGCCGTCCTCCCGGTGCCGGACCAGGTCGCCGGTGCGGTACATGCGCTCACCGGAGGAGGTGAACGGATCGGGCAGGAACCTCTCGGCGGTGAGGCCGGGTCGGTGCAGGTAGCCACGGGCGACGCCGGCGCCGGCGATGTGCAGCTCGCCGACGACGCCCACCGGTACCGGCTCGAGACACCCGTCGAGCACGTAGCACCGGGTGTTCGTGATCGGCCGACCGATCGGCACCGGCCCGGCGGCGGGGACCAGTTCCGTCACCTCGTGGTGCACCGCGGTCACGACGGTCTCCGTCGGTCCGTACGACGAGTAGATCCGCACCTCGTCGCGCAGGCCGGCGATCTGCTCACCCCGCAGGCTCTCACCGCCGACGACCAGCGCGCGGGTGCCCGCGCCGAGGTCGGCGGGGCTCAGCTGGCCGGTGAGGATCGCGAGATGCGACGGGGTGAGCTTGACGAAGCTCACCGGACGATCGCGGCCGCGCAGCGCCTCGCCGAGCGTCGCGGCCCCGGAACCACCGCCCACCAGGTGCACCGGAGCACCGGCGACGAGCGGCGCGAACACGTTGGTCAGGCCGAGGTCGAAGGCCACCGACGAGTGCGCCAGCGCGCCGTCACGGACGCCGTACGTGTCGGCGGCCCAGCGGGCGAAGTTCGCCAGCCCGCCGTGGGTCACCATGACCCCCTTCGGCGTACCGGTCGAGCCGGAGGTGTGGACCACGTACGCGAGGTCGGCGGGGCGCGGCGCGGCGGACGGCTCGTCGGCCTCGGGCCAGCCCGCCGACACGTCGAGCACCCGTCCGGCAAAGCCGGCGAGCCGGCCGGCGTACGCCGTCGAGGTGACCAGGACCGCTGCTCCGGTGTCGCCCAGCACCGCCTGCAGGCGGGCGGTCGGGTGGGCCGGGTCGAGCGGCACGTACGCCGCCCCGGCGCGCCACACGCCGACGAGCACGGCGACGAGGTCGACCGTCCGGTCGAGGCAGACGCCCACCAGGTCGCCCGGGCGTACGCCGGCAGCCCGCAACCCCGCCGCCACCCGGTCGGCGGCGCGGTCGAGGCCGGCGTAGGTCAGCGTGGTCGTGGCGTCGACCGCCGCCGGCGCGTCGGGCGTCGCGACGACGTGCGCCGCGAACAGTTCCGGAACGCTCGTCGGAGCGACGCCGGCCGGAGCACCCTCGACCAGCGCACGCCGCTCGTCGGACGACAGCATCGGCAGCCGGTGCGCGGGAGCGTCCGGATCGGCGAGCGCGGCGTGCAGCAGCGTCTGGAAATGGTCGAGCATCCGGCGGATCGGGCGTTCGTCGAACAGTTCGGTGCTGTACTGCAGCGCGCCGTCGAGCCCGTCGGGGCCGAGGCTGAGCGCGAGTGTCAGGTCGAACTTCGCGGTGGTGGCGGGGGGCTCGCCGGGCGTCGCGACGACGCCGGGCAGGTCCAGGCCCTCGGCGCCCTGCTCGTAGCTGAACATGACCTGGAACAGCGGACCGCGACCCTGGTCACGGTCCGGCCGCAGCTCGGCGACGAGCCGTTCCAACGGCACGTCCTGGTTGGCGTGCAGGCCGAGCATGGCCTCGCGCACCCGGCCCACCGCCGCGGCGAACGACGGCTGCCCACCGAACTCGGCCCGCACCGGCAGGGTGTTGACGAACAACCCGACGAGGTTCTCCACCTCCGCGCGGTTGCGGTTGGCGATCGGGGTGCCGATCACGAGGTCGTCCTGCCGGCTGTACCGCGCCAGCAGCAGCATGAACACCGTCATGAGCAGCATGTGCGGGGTCGCGCCGAGGCGCCGGCACACGTCCCGCAGGGCGGCTACCGGCACGGGCATCCGCACCGGGATCGCCGCACCGGCGTAGCTGCGCTCCGCCGGTCGCGGTCGGGCCACCGGAAGGTCCAGGTGCGGCGGCGCGGCGTCCAGTGTGGCCCGCCAGTACGCCAGCTGCGCCGCGTACTGCGGCCCGTCGAGCCAGTCCCGCTGCCAGGCCGCGACGTCCGTGTACCGGATCGGCGCCTCCGGCAGGGGGTGCGTGGCGTCGCGGTAGAGCGCGCCCAACTCGCGGGTCACGATGCCGAGCGACCACTCGTCGGCGACGATGTGGTGCAGGGTGAGCAGGAGCACGTGCTCGTCGTCCGCGACCCGGAGGAGCTGGCCGCGTACCAGCGGGCCGGTGGCCAGGTCCATCGGCTCCCCGGCCTCGGCGGCGGTCCGCGCCGCCACCTGGACGACGCGCTCGACCGCCGGCAGCCCGCCGAGGTCGACGATCTCCAGCGGCCACGGCGCCGGTTCGGTGATCTCCTGCACGGGCTGCCCGGCGTCGTCGGTGGTGAACCGCACCCGCAGCGACTCGTGCCGCGCGAGCAGCAGGTTCAGCGCCCGGCGCAGCGCGTCGACGTCCACCCGCCCGGCCAGCCGGTACACCAGCGGCAGCAGGTACGCGTTGCGCGTCGCAACGACGTGCTCCAGATACCACATCCGGTGCTGCGCCGACGACAGCGGCGCCCGCGGGCCCGTGGTGGTGCGCACAATGGCGGCGGCCCTGCCCTCGCCGCCGCGGCCGGCGCGCATCGCGCGCAGCAGTGCCATCCGGTTCGTGTCCAACGCGCGCGCTTCGATAGCCATGCTGTCCTTCAGCTCCTCAGGCCGAGTTGCCGTCGAGGTACGTCTCGACGTCGGCGTCGGTGAGACCGGCCACGGCCACGAACTCGGCCGCCGAGGTCTCGACGATCGGGCCGTGCTCGGCGCGCAGGGCCGCGGCGAAACCGTCCACCGTCGGGTGGGCGAAGAGCAGCCGCAACGCGACGTGGGTGTCGAGCGCCTCGCGCAGGTACGAGACGGCCCGCGTGGCCACCAACGAGTGCCCGCCGAGGTCGAAGAAGTCGTCCTCGGGAGCGGTCACCCGCACCCCGAGGACATCGGCCCAGACGAGGGCGACGGCCTCCTCCACCACGGTGAGCGGCCGGGAGGCGCCCCGCCTGGTGGGGGTCGCCTCGTTCGGCTCGGGCAGCCCGCGCCGGTCCACCTTGCCGTTGGGGCTCAGTGGCAGCTCGTCCAACGACACGAAGATCGATGGCACCATGTGGTCGGGCAGCTCGGCGGCGGCGTACGCCCGCACGTCCGTCATCTCCAGGCCGGCGACACCGACCACGTACGCCACCAGCCGACGGTCACCGCCGGGCGGGGTCTGCGGGACGACCACCGCCTCCCGGACACCCGGATGCCGCGCCAGCACGGCCTCGACCTCACCGGGCTCGACCCGGTTACCGCGGATCTTCACCTGGTGGTCGGCCCGGCTGAGAAACTCGAAGACACCGTCGGCCCGCTCCCGCACGAGGTCCCCGGTGCGGTAGAGGCGCCCGCCCGGCGTCCAGGGGTCGGGCTGGAACCGGTCGGCGGTCAGGCCGGGCCGGCGGTAGTAGCCGCGGGCCAGTCCCACGCCGCCGACGAACAGCTCACCGGGAAGCCCCACCGGCACCGGCTCCCCGGCCCGGTCGAGCACGCGCAGCACGGCGTTGGTCATCGCCGCGCCGACGGGCACCACCGCCGGCCACCGCGCCGGGTCACCCCGGAGGATGTGGAAGTTGGACAGGTGCGTCTCGGTCGGGCCGTAGTGGTTGTGCAGGACGCCGTCGGGAAGTGCGGCGAGGAACTCGGCCACCTGCGGTGTCACCTGCAACTGCTCGCCCGCCGCCACCACGTCGCGCAGCGCGTGCGGCGTCGGGCCGCGCCGCGCCTCGAGGGCCAGGTGCTGCAGGACAGCGAACGGTATGAAGATCCGCTCGACGGCGGCCTTGTCGAGCAACGTCAGCAGCGCCGCCATGTCACGCCGGTCGTCCTCGCCGACGAGCACCAGGGTGCCACCGGTCGCCAGCGTCACGAAGAACTCCTGCACCGACACGTCGAAGCTGAGCGCGGCGAACTGCAGCACGCGGGCCGGGTGGCCGAGTTCGGCCCCGCTGACGTGCGCGGCGACGAGGTGCGCCAGCATCCGGTGCGGCTGCGCCACGGCCTTCGGGCGCCCCGTGGAGCCCGACGTGAACAACACGTAGGCGAGGTTGTCCAGCCCGACGGGGGCGGCGACCGGGTCGGTGGGCATCTGCTCGATCGTGGGCCACTCGTCGTCGAGGACGACGACACGGGCGTCGCCCGCGTCGAGTCGGTCGGCCAGGTGTCGGCGGGTCACGACGACCGCCGGCCGCGCCTCGCCGAGCATCAGCGCGATCCGCGCCGCCGGGTAGGCCGGGTCGATCGGCAGGTAGGCGCCGCCGGCCTTCAGCGCGCCGAGGATCGCGACCGGTACGTCCAACGACCGCTCGAGGTAGAGGGCCACCACGACCTCCGCCCCGACCCCGAGAGCACGCAGGTGGTGCGCGAGCTGGTTGGTCCGCCGGTCCAGTTCGGCGTAGGTCAGCGCGGCGGAGCCGTACTCGACAGCCACCGCGCCCGGCACGGCACGAGCCCGCTCGGCGATCATCTCGTGGACGCACGTCGGCGACCACGGCGCGGTCACCGGGCCGGCCGCGAACCGGGCCAGCTCGGGCGGGGTGAGCAGCGGCAGCCGGGACAGCGGCGTGGCCGGCTCGGCGGTGGCGCCCGCGAGGATCGTCTCGTAGTGGCCCAGCAGCCGGTGCACCGTGTCCGGCTCGAACAGCTCGGTCGCGTACTCCGCGGTGAGCACGGTCTCGTTGCCGATCCGGTCGACGAACAGCACCAGCTCGAATCGCGCGTAGCCGTTGTCCGGCTCCTCGGCGAAGCTCACCCGCGCGCCGCCGGCGCCGAGCGTGACGGTCGGCGTCGGCACGTTCATCATCACGAAGAGCGTCTCGAACAGCGGGTTCCGGTCGCCGCGGGGGGTGTGGTGCACCTCCTGCACGATGCGTTCCAGCGGCACGCTGGCGTGCGCCGTCGCGTCGAGCGCCACCGCGCGTACCCGGGTCACCAGGTCGGCGAAGGTCGGGTCGCCGGTGAGGTCGGTGCGCAGCGGAAGCGTGTTGGTGAAGAACCCGATGAGGGGCTCGGCGTCCGGATGGTCACGGCCGGCCACCGGCACGCCGGTGACGATGTCCTCGCGGCCGGTGTAGCGGTGCAGCAACGCCTGGAACGCCGCGAACAGCACCATGAACGGGCTGGCCCGGTGCGCGCCGGCCAGCGCCGCCACCCGCTCCGGAAGACCCGGCGGCAGCGTACGCCGGACCTTGGCGCCGTGCCCGCTGCGAACGCCGGCCGGACGCTGGCCGACGGGCAGCTCGGGCGGTTCGGGCGGCGCGTGGAGCGCCGAGCGCCACCAGGCGACGTGGCGCTCGTCGGTGCGCGTCGCCGCCGCGGCGTACTGGCAGCTCAGCGGTGGCAGGCCGTCGGGTGCTCCGTACAGCGCGGCCACCTCGTCGAGCAGCACGCCCACCGACCAGCCGTCGAAGGCGATGTGGTGCACGGTGAGGAGCAGCTCGGACCGGTCGTCGGCCCGACGCGCGAGCACCGCCCGCAGGACCGGCCCGCTCGCCAGGTCGAACGGCTCCCGCGCCGCGGCGTCGAGCGCGGCGTCGCGGCGCGTGCTCGTCGCCGCGTCGCCGCCGCGAGCATCCACCGTCTGAAACGGCACCGGCCGCGGCGGGTCGACCACCTGCCAGGGCACTCCCCCGGTCACGCCGTAGCGGGTGCGCAGCACCGCGTGCCGGGCCACCACCGCGTCGAGCGCCCGGGCGAGCGCCGCCGCGTCGACCGGCCCGTCGATGGTGAACAGCAGGGGTACGTTGTAGCGCGCGCTGCCCGGGACCATCTGCTCCAGGAACCAGACCCGCTGCTGCTGCTCGGTGAGCGGTCGCGGGCCGACGTCACCGACCTCGGGGGCGGCGGGGGCGTCGCCCGGTGTGTACGGGGTGAGCGCCACCGCGATGTCGGTGAGCCGCGGGGTGGCGAACACCTGCCCGATGCTGAGCGACGAACCGAACCGCCGACGTACGGCGGTGACGAGCCGGGCCGCCGAGAGCGAGTCGCCGCCAGCGGCGAAGAAGTCCGCGTCGGCGGCCACGTCGTACCCCAGGATCTCACCGCAGAGCTCGGCCAGCTCGCCCGGCGTCACGCGGTGGGCGGTGGCCGCGCTCGTCGCCAGTTCCGTGGCCGCGGCGGCGCGCAGCGCCGGCAGGTCGACCTTGCCGCCGGGGCCGACCGGAAACGCGCCGAGAGTCACGACGGCCGTCGGCACCATGTGCGCGGGCAGCCTCGCGGCGAGTGCCGTACGGGCAGCCGCGGGATCGACCGTCCCGGCCGCGCGGACACACAGCACCAGGTCGGCGCCGAGGGGGAACGCCCGAGCGTCCGTGCCGGGCAGGGCGGCGAGGGCCGCCGCCTCGATGTCGCCCGGCTCGACGCGATAACCGTTGACCGAGAACTGGTCGTCCGTCCTGCCGACGAAGGTGAACCCGTCCGGAGTGGTCGCGACCAGGTCGCCGGTGCGGTACCAGCGGCGGGGGGCGCCGTCCAGGTCGAGCGTCACGAACCGCTCGGCGGTGAGGTCGGGCCGGCCCCGGTATCCGAACGCCAGCCCCTCCCCGCCCAGCAGGAGCCCGCCGCCGTCGACCGCCACGGCCACGCCCGGCAACGGCCGACCGATCGGCACCGGTCCGTCGACCGGCCCGCTGAACTCGTGCACCAGCGAGGTGATCGTCGCCTCGGTGACCCCGTACGCGTTGACCAGCCGTGGCGGATGCGCCAGCCCGAACCACGCGGCGATCGCCTCCGCCGGGAGCGGCTCGCTGCCGGCGACGGCCAGCCGCAACGCCGCCGGCCGACCGACCGGACCCGCGGCGAGGTGCGCCGCCCAGCCCGCGAAGTACGACGCCGGCAGGTTCACCACCGAGACACCGACCGCGTCGACGGCCGCGGTGAACGCGGCATAGCCCGTGGCACCCAGCGTCCTGTCGAGCACGACGACCGTCCCGCCGTGCGCCAGCGTCGGCCAAATCTCCTCGGCAGAGACGTCGAACGCGAGTGAGGCGACGTGCGCGACCCGGTCCTCCGGGCCGAGCCCGAAGGCCTCACCCACCGCGGCGACGTGCCAGTCGAGCGCGGCGCGGCCCACCTCGACCGCCTTGGGCACGCCCGTCGTGCCCGAGGTGAACGCGAGGTACGCGACGTCGGGCGCCGGCGTGGCCGAACTCCGCCGGGCAAGGGGTGCCTCCCCGTCGAGCACGTACGCCACACCGGCCACGTCGAGCATCGTCGCGACGCGCGCCGGCGGCGTCGACGGATCGATGGCCAGGTATGCGCCACCGGCGAGCATCGTGCCGAGCAGCGCGGCGATCGCCTCGGGACCTCGCCCGGCGACGACCGCGACCACGTCGTCCGCGTGCAGCCCGGCGTCCGTCAGCCGGCTGGCGACGTCGCGCGCCCGGTCGTGCAACTCAGCGTACGACCAAATTTGTCCACCGTGTACGGTTGCCGTCCTGTTTGGATCCTTTCGGATCCATGCCTCGACCTGCTGGATCATCGCTGACGTCATCCCTGGTCCCCCCTACCCGATCGCGACCCTACGGGGACCGGGCAAGCATCGGTAGGACCTCGATGGCTGAACTGTGCTGGCTGTAAATCCGAGGAAATCATCGTCGTGACGGGTGAAATCCATCGATCCGTGGCTCACGGGTGAGGGTCACGTACCGGATCGTCGGCCGACCACTGACCTGTCGGGTGACACTCGCGACGGGTGGGCCGGCCATACGATGGGCGGCGGCCGACCGGTGGGCGCGAACAGCTCGCCAGACATCGATGGATTACGCAGCCTTTGCAGCCGGCTGCCCGGAGGGAGTGTCAGGTGACCCGATCGTCCGCCGACAGCATTCTGGACAATCGTCACACCCTGGTCCTCACGCAGGACGACGTCAGCAGCATCCTCGAGATCTGCGGACGCGATCGAGTCATGGACCTGATGATCGAAAGCCTTCTCCAGACCCTGCCACTGGCGTACCGGATGGCCATCGGCACGCCCTCGCGGGACGGCTTCCGGCGATGTGAGGCCGGCTCGGGCGTCCTCGAATGGATGCCCCACCGCGAGCCCGGACGCTCGATCACGATCAAGACGGTGGCCTACACGCCCACCAATCCGCGGACCGTGGGACTGCCCACGATTCTGGGGACGATCGCCCGCTTCGACGACGTCACCGGTCACCTCAGCGCCATCTGCGACGGCGTACTGCTGACCGCGATCCGCACCGGCGCGGCGTCCGCGGTGGCCAGTCAGCTGCTGGCGCGGCCGGACAGCGCTGTGGTGGGGCTGGTGGGCGCCGGTGCGCAGGCGGTCACGCAGCTGCACGCGCTCACCCGTGTCTTCGACATCCGCCGGGTCCTCGTCCACGACGTCGAACCCGCGCACAGCGGCAGCTTCGCCGACCGCGTCGCCTTCCTGGGGCTCGACGTGCGGGTTGCCGCACTCGACGAGGTCGAGTCGAGAGCCGACATCATCTGCACCGCCACCTCCGTGGGGGTCGGGGCGGGCCCGGTGCTGATCGCCCGAAGGCTGCAACCACACGTACACGTCAATGCCGTCGGCGCGGACCTGCCCGGCAAGGTGGAGTTGCCGGTGGACCTGCTGCGATCCGCCTACGTCGTTCCCGACCACCTCGGGCAGGCCCATCGCGAGGGAGAGTGCCAGCAACTCACTCCCGCCGAGATCGGGCCCGAACTGTCCGCTCTGCTCGCGCGTCCGGAGGAGGCGGTTCGGCGCCGGAACGGCAGGACCGTCTTCGACTCGACGGGGTTCGCCCTCGAGGACCACATCGCAGTCGACGTGTTCCTCGAACTCGCCGCCCAGCACGGCCTCGGCCAGCAGATTCGGCTGGAGAGCCTACCGACGGACGCGCTGAACCCGTACGCCGTCAGCGTGCTCGCAGGTGCGTCGAACGCGTGACCTCGCGATGATTTCGTGGCGCGCCTGGCGCGCCGGGAAGCGCGAGAGGGTGGCTGATCACGAATCGGGCCTGACCCGACAGTTCGTCCCTTAGGTTACTGCGCAGGAGGCTGTCGAAACCCGGGGGGGCGAGTGGAGAGCTATCCGGCGATCGAGGATCACGGGCTCATCGGCGACCTGCAGACCGCCGCTCTGGTGACGTGCGACGGAACGGTCGACTGGTTCTGCGCGCCGCGCTTCGACTCGCCGAGCATCTTCGCCGCCCTGCTGGACAAGGAGAAGGGTGGCTACTTCCGTATCGCCCCGCACGACGTCCGGTACGTCACCAAGCAGCTCTACCTGCCCGGCACTCCGATCCTGATCACCCGGTTCATCAGCGCGGACGGCGTCGCCGAGGTGATGGACTTCATGCCGGTCACCGGCGATCGGGCCACCGACGCGCACCGCCTGGTCCGCATGGTCACCATGGTCCGGGGCAGCATGCGGTTCCGGGTGGAGTGCCGGCCCCGGTTCGACTACGCCCGGGAGAAGCACCACCTGGAGCGCCACCCCAACGGGTACGTCTTCCGCAGCCGGTCGGCGGCGCTCACCTTCCACCCGGTCGACCCGGTGCGGCAGTTGATCTCACAGGGAGGCGACGTCCGTCTGGAGGACGGCGACCTGGTCGCGTACGGCACCCTGAACGAGGGTGACACCGGTGGGGTGGTCCTGGAGACGACCGGCGCGGAGCCGCGGATCATTCCGCCGGCCGAGGTCCAGGGGATGTTCGAGTGGACCCGGGACTACTGGCGGCGCTGGGTCGAGCGGTCCCGCTACACGGGGCGGTGGCGGGAGATGGTCGAGCGCTCGGCCATCACGCTGAAGCTCATGACGTACGCGCCGACCGGCGCGATGATCGCCGCGCCCACCGCCGCGCTGCCCGAGCTGGTCGGCGGCACCCGCAACTGGGACTACCGCTACACCTGGGTACGCGACACGTCGTTCTCGGTGCACGCGCTGCTCGGCCTCGGCTTCACGGAGGAGGTCAGCCGGTACATGAACTGGCTGGACGAGCGGATCCGCGAGGCCGGTGACCACCAGGACCCGCTGAAGATCATGTATCGGGTCGACGGCTCATCCGACCTGCACGAGGAGATTCTCGACCACCTGGAGGGCTACCGCGGCTCCCGACCGGTGCGGATCGGCAACGGCGCCGCCGACCAGGTCCAACTCGACATCCACGGCGAGGCCCTCTACGCCATGCATCTCGCCGACGAGCAGGGCATCCGCGTCTCGCACCAGGTGTGGAAGAGCACCGTCCGGCTCGTCGACTGGCTCTGCCAGCACTGGGACCAGGCCGACGCCGGCATCTGGGAGAGCCGCCACCACCCCCGCAACTACACCTTCGGCCGGGTGATGTCCTGGGTCGCGCTGGACCGGGCCATCCGCCTCGCCACCCGCTCCGGTCGCCCCGGGGACACCACCCGCTGGGCCGAGCAGCGCAACCGGATCTACGACCAGGTCATGGCCCGCGGATACCACCGGGAACGCGGCAGTTTCGTGCAGGCGTACGACGAGAACGTGCTGGACGCGGCGCTGCTGGCCATGCCGGCGGTCGGCTTCGTGACGCCGAGCGACCCACTCTGGCAGTCCACCCTGAGCGTGATCGAGCGTGAGCTGGTCTCCGACAGCCTCGTCCACCGGTACGACCCGGTCCACTCCCCCGACGGCCTTCCCGGGCACGAGGGCACCTTCAACATGTGCACGTTCTGGTACGTCGAGGCGCTGGCCCGCTCCGGTCGCCTGGACGACGCCCGCCTCACCTTCGAGAAGATGTTCACCTTCAGCAACCACCTTGGCCTGTACGCCGAGGAGATCGCCGCGACCGGTGAGCAGATCGGCAACTACCCGCAGGCGTTCAGCCACCTCTCTCTGATCAACTCGGCGCTGGCGCTGAACGACCTGCTCGACGTCGAGGCCGACGCCCGGCGCCGCCGGTAGGGCGGCCGCGGCTCTCGGGATGGAGCAACGTCTGCCGCGCGTGCCGCCGCCGACGGTCCTCGCACCGTCCGAGGACCGCCGGCGGACAGCCGCCTGGCTAACTGCCGAGCGTGACGTGCAGGATCTTCTCGTTACTGTTGTTCGGGGTGCTGTCCTTGTCACCGAGGTTCGTGGTGGTCAGCCAGAGGCCTCCGTCGGGGGCGGGTTCCACGGTGCGAAGGCGGCCGTAGGTGCCGTTGAAGTAGGTCTGCACATTCGTCAGGCTTCCGCCGCTGATCACCGCGCGGTACATCCGAGCGCCCCGGGCGCAGGCCACGTAGAGCGCGTCGCGCACGATGGCTATGCCGGAGCAGGAACCGTCGGCGGTCGGGTAGGTACGTGCCGGCGCGACGAACCCGGGTGTGTTGCAGGTGCCGCTGGTGCCCTCACACGCCGGCCAGCCGTAGTTGCCGCCCTTGGTGATCAGGTTGGTCTCGTCCATGATCGCGTTGCCGAACTCCTGCTCCCACAGCCGACCCTGTGAGTCGAACGCCAGCCCCTGCGGGTTGCGGTGGCCGTAGCTCCACACGTAGTTGCCGAACGGGTTGTCCGAGGGGACGCTGCCGTCCGGGTTGAGTCGCAGGACCTTGCCCTCGAGGCTCGACCTGTCCTGGGCGTAGTTGCCGTTCTGCGCGTCACCCGTGCTGGCGTAGAGCTTGCCGTCCGGGCCGAACCGCAGGCGACCGCCGTCGTGGAACTTGTTGCGCCGGATCCCGCTGACCAGGACCTGCTCGGAGGCGGTGGTGAGCCGGTCGTTCTCGATCTTGATTCGGACGATCCGGTTGTCGCTCGGCGAGGTGTGCATGATGTACAGCCAGCGGTCGCTGGCGAAGCCGGCCGAGATCGCCAGGCCGAGGAGGCCGCCCTCGCCGTCGGTGCTCTGCACGTTGGGCACGGTGCCCACGGTGGTCTTCGCCCCGGTGGTGGGGTTGAGATGGATGATGTCGTGCGCGTCGCGGCGGTTGTAGAGAACGGTGCCGTCCGGCAGGGTGACCAGCCCCCACGGGATGTCGGTGTCGGTGGCGACCTGTCGCACCGTGCACACCGCACTGCCGCACGCCGCCCCGGTGGTCACCGTGACGGTGTTGCTACGCGCCGAGGCGTTGTCCTGCGCGTCGCGAGCGACCACCTGGTACTGGTAGCTCCGGTTGGCGGCCAGCCCGCTGTCGATGAAGGTGGTGGACGGAGGGGTGCCGGTGACCGTGCCGACCTTCGCGCCGTCCCGGAAGATGTCGTAGGCGCGGACCCCGATGTTGTCCGTCGACGCCGTCCAGCGCAGCGTCACGGTGGTGCCCGAGGCCGATCCGGTGAGCTGTGTCGGTGCCGTTGGCGGCACGGTGTCGGCCTGGCACTGCGGTGGGGTGATGGTCACCGTGGCACTGGCCTGCGACACGTTGCCGGCGGCGTCGCGTGCGTTGACGTACAGGCCCCACGTCGCTCCGGGCACCACCGTCAGACTGGTGGACAGCGTGCCGCCGTTCACCGACTTCATCAACTGGCCGTCGTGGTAGATGTCGTAGAACGCCACGCCGACGTTGTCGGTCGAGGCGTTCCACGTGAACGTCACGGAGTTGCAGGTCAGGCCGCTCACCCGTGGGCTCGCCGGCACCGAGGGCGGCTGACTGTCGGCACTGCCCAGGGACGTCGTCCATCGCTGGTTGGCCTGCCCGTTGCAGGTCCAGAGGCCGACCACCGTGCCGTTGGTGGTGCCGGCGGCGGTCACGTCCAGACACAGGCCCGACTGCACACCGACGATCGTGCCGTCGGCGTTGATCCGCCAGCGCTGGTTGTCACCGCCGTTGCAGCCGTAGATCTGCACCGCGGCCGGCGCCGTGGTGTCCCGACCGACCACGTCCAGGCACGTCGTCGAGTCGTACACCCGCAACTCGCCGGCCGCGGTGAAGGTCCAGGCCTGGTTGGCCTGTCCGTTGCAGTCGTAGATGTTGATCCCCGCACCGGCCGTCCGGGAATTGCCCACCACATCCAGGCAGCGCCCGGAGGCGGCACCGACCACTGTCGACGGGCCCGCCGCCGAAGCGGGGACACCGATCGCCACCGTCAACAGCGTCACCGCGGCCACGGCTGCCGCCACCATCCGTGGGCGCGAGCGCCACGGTGCCGTCCATGCGAACATTCGCATTCGTCCTCCAGGGTTGAGTCGTCGTAGGGACGCCGACCACGACCGGTCCATCGCGTTGACCAGCGCTGGGCACCGCTGTCGTGGCACTCGCCGAGTTCAACGAGCGTCCCGATGGTGCCGGCGGTGCGTCCACCGGCACGGCCCGCCGGAAAAGGGCCGCACATGAAGCGACAGAACTAATCAGATACGACCGTCAATCGATTGTCAACGATGTCACACGACGGTGACGATCCGCCGCCGGGGTGACCCGGGATGTCCGCCCCGGAGGACGGAGACCGGTGGTCGCGCTCCCACGTATGTCGACGCGTTTCGGCTGGCCCGGCGGCAGGAAAATCGATCAGGTACGTTGACTCCGTCAGCGCTCTGATCGTCGTCTGTCGATGCTGTGGTCGCCCCGGTCGGGCAACGCGAGGCGGCTGGAGGTCAGACGTCGCGCCCGTCACCGAGGAGCCCGCGGAATGCCGAGGCGACCCGACCAGGCCACCGGGACCATCGCGCTGGTGATCGAGGACCCGGCCAATCCCTTCTGGTCGGCCATCACCCGGGGGGTGGAGGAGATCGCCCGCCGGCATCAGCACGTGCTGGTCGTCGGCAGCACCGGGCTGCGCTTCGAGGAGGAGCGCCACCTCCTGCGCGACCTGGTGCGTCGACGGGTCGACGGACTGCTGGTGACGCCGACCGCTCACGACCATGTCGAGCTGCACGCGGAGCTGGCTCACCGGGTACCGATGGTCTTCATCGACCGCACACCGGCCGGGGTCCTGACGGACTCGGTGATCCTGGACAACGTCGGGGGTGCGCACCAGGCGGTGAGCCACCTGGTGTCCTGCGGACACCGCCGGATCGGCTACATCGGTGGCGACCCGGCCGTGGGCACCGGAGCCGGCCGCCGAGCCGGCTACCGCCGGGCGCTGCAGGACGCCGGCCTGCCCTACGACCCAGCGCTGGTCAGTCTGGACGTCCACACCGTGTCGGGAGCCCGTGACGCAGCAGCCAGACTGCTGACCGGGCCGGCGCCCGCGACCGCGATCTTCGCCGACAACAATCGGATCTGCCTCGGCGTCCTGCAGATCGTCGACCAGCGCGGGCCCTCGGTCGACGTGGCGGGCTTCGACGACGTGGAACTTGCCGACCTGCTGTCGCACCCGGTGGCGCTGGTCACCTACGACGGCGTCGAGCTGGGCCGGCAGGCGGCGCAGCTGCTCTTCCGGCGGATCGGCGGCAGCACCGAACCCATCGCCCGGGTGCTGCTGCCGACGACGCTCGAACTGCGCGGCGGCCGATAGGCAACGTCGACCCCGCCCGCCCCTGCCGCGCATGCCGCCGGTGACCTCACCGGGCCGGCGACGGACGGGCCGCCAGGTGCGGCATCGATGCGATAATTCCTGCCATGACCGACGATCGCCCGCCCGGCCGGCCGAGCCTCACGCAGGTTGCGGCGCTGTCGGGCGTGTCGGTGAAGACGGCGTCCAGGGCGTTGGGCGGTGAGCCCCGCGTGGCTGAGCAGACCCGCACGCGGGTGCAGCAGGCGGCCGACCAACTCGGCTACCGACTGAACGGCGTCGCCCGCGAGCTGCGTCGGGGCGCCAACACCTCCACACTGGTGGGTCTGCTCACCGGCGACCTGGCCAATCCGTTCTACTCCCGGCTGGCCAGCGGGCTCGAACGTGAACTGCGCAGGCACGGCCTCCAACTGATCACCGCCAGCACCGACGAGGACCCGGAGTGGGAAAGCCGCCTGATCGACACCCTGCTCGAGCGGCGGGTGCGGGCACTCGTGATCGCCTCGGCCGCGGCTGAGCACGGTCACCTCGCATCGGAGCACCGCCACGGCATCCCGTTCATCTTCGTGGACCGTCCTCCGGTCAACCTGACCGCGGACGTCGTCCTGCTGGACAACCACGACGGCGCGCGGCAGGCCGGTGCGCACCTCGTCGCTGCCGGGCACCGGCGCATCGGCGTGATCGGGGACCTGTCCCGGCTGACCACCAACCGCGACCGCGTGGCAGGGTTCGCCCGCGCGATGGCGACCGCAGGGATCTCCGACTGGGCCGACTTCCTCGTGGAGAACGCGCACGACGTCGCGGCAGCGGAACGGGCGGTACGCGAGCTGCTCGGCCGCACCTCTCCCCCGACCGCCCTGTTCACCACGAACAACCGGATCACCAACGGTGCGCTCCGGGCACTACGCGGCCACACGGCACCCCCCGCACTGATCGGCTTCGACGACCTCGATCTCGGCGAGCTGCTGGGAGTCAGCGTCATCGCACACGACACGGAGCAGATGGGACAGCGGGCGGCGCAGCTGCTGTTGGACCGGATCAACGGCGACGCCGGCCCGGCTCGGCGCGCGGTGATCCCGACCCGGTTGCTGGCCCGCGGCTCCGGGGAGCGCTCGCCCGTCGACCGGTAGGGCCGAGCAGCCCTCCGCTGGGCAGGCGTGCGTTCCCGGGATGCCGCAACGCATTGACACCTGTCGTCAAAGGGACTACATATCAATTCGACGTTGTTCGATGACAACGTTGTCGCGGGAGTCGCTCATTCGAGCCCCCAAGGAGGACCCCACATGCTCCGATCAGGCCCGTCCCGTCTGCTCAGCCTGCTGGCCACCGCCGTCACCGGCACGTCCCTGCTCGTCGCCGTCGCCTCGCCCGCCACGGCCGCGCCCCTCAACCTGACCGGCTACGTCAACCCGTTCATCGGGACCGACGACAGCAACGCACCCAACCCCGTCGGAGGCGGCGCCGGCGGCAGCACCGTCCCCGGCCCGGTGCAACCCTTCGGCATGGTCCAACTCAGCCCGGACACGCCCACCGCATCGCCCTCGGGTTACCGGTTCAGCGACACGCAGATCGAGGAGTTCAGCCTCACCCACTTCAACGGCGCCGGCTGCTCCAACAACGAGGACCTCGGCATCCTGCCGATCACCGGTGCCATCGGCGCCTCACCGGGCACCTCGTGGACGTCCTACCGTGCCACCCAGAACAAGAGCCAGGAGCAGGCCCGTCCCGGCTTCTACCAGGCCGTACTCAGTAACTACGGCAACACCAGGGTCGAGGCGTCGGCCACCACACGGACGGCTGCCCTACGGTTGACCTACCCCTCCACCAACACCGCGCGGGTGCTGATCAACACCAGCCGCAGTGCGACCGGCAGCCGGAACGGCTCGATCGCGATCAGCGGCTCCACCGTGACCGGCAGCGTCACCGGCGGTGGCTTCTGCGGCAACAGCAGGACCTACCAGATCTTCTACCGGATGGAGTTCGACCGCGCCCCGAGCGGCGTCGGGACCTGGCTCGGCGGCACCGTGAGCGCCGGCTCGTCCACCACCAGCGGCACCAACTCCGGCGGCTATCTGACCTTCGACACCTCCAGCAATCCCGTGGTGCAGGTGAAGGTCGGCATCTCGTTCGTCAGCCAGGCGGGCGCCCAGGCCAACCTCACCAGCGAGCAGTCGAACGTCGGGTTCGACACCGTACGCGCCAACGCCGACGCGCAGTGGAACGCGATCCTCAACCGGGTGCAGGCCACCGGCGGGTCCGCCACCGACCTGCAGAAGTTCTACACCGCGCTCTACCGCGTCTTCATCAACCCCAACGTGTCCAACGACGTCAACGGGCAGTACCGCGGCTTCGACAACGCCATCCACACCGCCAACCACCCCGTGTACCAGAACTACTCCGGGTGGGACATCTACCGGTCGTGGTCGGCGCTGATCGCGTTCGTCGCACCGGTGGAGGCCGCGGACATCGCCAAGTCGATGGTGCTCGACGGTCAGCAGGGCGGCCTCCTGCCCAAGTGGTCGCACAACACCAACGAGGCGTTCGTGATGAACGGTGACCCCGGACCGATCATCGTGGACAGCCTCTACCAGTTCGGTGCCCGTGACTTCGACACCGCGGCTGCTCTCGCCCTGATGGAGAAGAGCTCCAACGGTGGGACCACCCAGGGAAACGCGATCCGCGGTCGGCAGAGCGGGTACGTGCAGCGGCAGTACATCGACGGTGACCCGTCGGACTCGCTGGAGTACTCGGCGAGCGACTTCGCCGTCGCCCAGTTCGCCCGGGCGCTTGGTGACACCGCGAAGTACAACACCCACATGACGCGTGCCCAGTGGTGGCGCAACGTCTTCAACACCGAGTCGAGCTACGTCCACCGGCGCAACGCCGACGGCACCTGGCCGTGGCCGATCGACCCGGCCAGCCAGTCCGGCTACACCGAGGGCAACGCGTCGCAGTACACCTGGATGGTTCCCTACAACTTCGCCGGCCTGATCAACCTGATGGGCGGCCGGCAGACCGCCATCCAACGGCTGGACCACCACTTCACCCAGACCAACGGCGGTCAGTCGCAACCCTTCTTCTACATCGGCAACGAACCGGAGCACGGCGTCCCGTGGGCCTACCACTTCGCGGCCGCGCCGGCCGGAACCAGTGCGGCCGTCCGACGGGTGATGAACGAGTCGTTCACCACCGGCGCCGGCGGCCTGCCCGGCAACGACGACCTCGGCGCAACCTCCGCGTGGTACGTCTGGTCGGCACTGGGCATGTATCCCCCCACGCCGGGAGCCGACACGCTCGCCCTGCACGGTCCGCTCTTCCCGTCGATCCTCGTGGACCGTCCGACCGGTGACGTCCAGATCAACGGCACCGGTGCCGCGCCGGGCAATCAGTACGTCCAGAGCCTGTCGGTCAATGGCACGTCGACGCAGCGCACCTGGCTGCGGTACGGCGACATCGCCGGCGGGGCCACCCTGTCGTACAGCATGGGCAGTTCCCCCTCGTCGTGGGGCACCGACCCGGCCAACGTACCGCCGTCGTTCACCGACGGATCCACCCCACCGCCCGCCGCGCCGGAGTTGGGTGTCAACCTGGCCGCTGGCAAGCCGGCCAGCGGCTCGGCCGCGTGCGGCGCGGCGGAAGGCCCGGAGAAGGCGTTCGACGGCAGGCTCGGCAGCACCAGCAAGTGGTGTTCCCTCGCGGCCGGCACCAAGTTCCTCCAGGTGGACCTGGGGTCCAGCCAGACTGTCCGGTCCTTCGTCGTGAAACACGCCGGTCTCGGCGGCGAGAACACCGGCTGGAACACCGGCGCGTTCACCATCCAGACCAGCACCGACGGCACCACCTGGACGACGCGTACCACCGTGTCCGGCAACCGCTCCAGCCGCACGTACCACCCGATCTCGGCGGTGACCGCCCGCTACGTCCGGCTCAACGTCACCACGCCGGCCAACGACGGGAACGGCGCGGCCCGGATCGACGAGTTCGAGGTGTACGGGGCTTCCGGCCCGACCAACCTGGCGCTCAACCGGCCGGCCACCGCCGACTCCCAGTGCGCGAGCACCGAAGGGCCCGAGAAGGCAGTCAACGGCAGCACCTCCGGCGGTGTCTCCGACAAGTGGTGCTCGCTGGGCGGCACCAAGTTCCTCCGCGTCGACCTGGGGGCCAGCCACGCCATCCAGTCCGTCACCCTCTACCACGCGGGGGCCGGCGGCGAGGACAGCGCCTGGAACACCCGGGACTTCGACCTGCAGGTGTCGCCGGACGGCTCCGCCTGGACCACCGTGGCGCAGGTACGGGGCAACACGGCCAACGTCAGCACCCACCCGGTGGCGGTCAACGGCAGGTACGTGCGACTGAACGTCCTGACTCCGACGCAGACCACCGACCCGGCGGCCCGGGTCTTCGAGGTGGAGGTATTCGGCATCTGACGCGTTCGGGCGGTCGTCCGGACCGGACGACCGCCCGACAGTCAGCCCGGAGAGCCACCTTCATATATTGACACACAGCAATGAAAGGATCAGACTCGGCATTCGAGAGAGCGCTCTCTTGACTGCTCCGACACCCCCTCCGCCACCGCCGGTCCGCGGTCGACCCGCGGCCGGGAGCTGGAAGGACCCGCAATGAATCGTTTCCCAAGAGTGCTCGGCGTTGCCGCCGCAGTGCTCACCATGCTCGGTCTCACGCCGACCGTCGGTTTCGCCGACGCACGCCCGGCACCGACCGCGCCGACCGCGACGCCCACCCTGGACATCGACCCCGGCATGGTCGCCGCCCTGCGGCGGGATCTGCACCTCACCGACGCCCAGATCGGCGAGCGGGTGCGGGTCGAGGCGGCAGCGCCCGCCGTCGAGCGGCGGCTACGCCAGCGGCTCGGCCCGTCTTTCGCCGGCGCCTGGATCCCCGACGGCGGCGACCGCCTGACCGTCGCGGTCACCGACACCTCCGCCGTCAGCGCGGTACGCGCCGAGGGCGCCGATGCCTCGGTGGTCTCCCACAGCGAGAGGCAGCTCACCGCCACTCTCACGGCGCTCGACAGGCGCGGCGCCAAGGCCGGCAGGAAGGTGCACGGCTGGTACGTCGACGTCCGGGCCAACCGCGTCGTCGTGACGGTGGGACCCGGCGGCGAACCGGCCGCCAGGACGTTCGCCCGGGACAGCGGCGTCGCTGTCGACGCCATCGCCGTCGTCGAGAACCCCGAAGCGCCCAGGCCCCTCTACGACATCCGTGGCGGCGACCAGTACGTCATCAACGGCAACACGCTCTGCTCCGTCGGCTTCGCGGTCGTCGGCGGTTTCGTCAGCGCCGGACACTGCGGCGGCACCGGCAGCCCCACCCTCGGATACAACAACGTTGCACAGGGCAGTTTCGCCGGCTCGTCGTTTCCCGGCAACGACTACTCGTGGATCCGCACCAACAGCTCGTGGACCCCGCAACCGTGGGTCAACAACTACTCGGGCGGCAATGTGACCGTGGCGGGCTCCCAGGACGCCGCGATCGGTAGCTCGGTGTGCCGGTCGGGCCGCACGACAGGCTGGCGTTGCGGCACGATTCTGGGCCGCAACGAGACGATCAACTACTCGCAGGGTGCCGTCTCCGGGCTGAGCCGCAGCAACGCCTGCGCCGAACCCGGGGATTCGGGCGGCTCGTGGATCTCGGGAAACCAGGCGCAGGGCGTGACCTCCGGCGGGTCCGGCAACTGCAGCTCGGGCGGCACGATGTGGTTCCAGCCGGTCAACGAGATCCTCAGCACCTACGGCCTCAGCCTGGTCACCACCGGCGGCGGCGGAAGCACCCGCCTGATCAGCAACTGGAACAACAAGTGCATCGACGTGCCCTCGGCCAACTTCTCCGACGGCGTACCGCTGCAGACCTGGGGATGCAACGGGACCGCCGCCCAGGCGTGGACGTTCACCGGTGGGGCACTGAGGACCCAGAACAACAAGTGCATGGACGTCACGGGCGGCTCCACCGCCAACGGAACCGTGGTCCAACTCTGGTCCTGCAACGGCACCGGTGCCCAGCAGTTCGTCCTCTCCGCGGCGGGCGATCTGGTCAACCCGCAGGCCAACCGGTGCGTCGACATCGACGGCTGGAACGGTAACGACGGTGCACGCCTGATCATCTGGGACTGCGCCGGCACCGCGAACCAGAAGTGGCACCTCGGCTGACCTGTCGCCGGTCACCGCCGCCAGTCGCCGAACGCGGCCGGCGGCGGTGACACACCCCCGACAGGTCGCTTCCCCGCACCGCTTCCCGGGCGACCGTTTCCGCGGAGATGACAACGTTGACATTCTCGTAACGTTCATCTTTGATGGTCGATGTAAGGCTGTGTTCGATCTTGTTGATTCCCGATCGGTTCAGGAGGTTGATCGCGCCCATCCCGCGGCACCACCACCACAAAGGAGTAACCCCCATGTCCCCATCCCCGCACAGAAGAGGACGTCGTCGTCTCAGCATCGTGGTCTCGTCCCTGCTACTTGCCACGACGGCCTACGTCGTCAGCGCCACACCGGCCAGCGCCGCCACGACGACGGTCAACGTGAACGGCGGCATCGTCGGCCGGACGTTCGACGGCGTCGGAGCGATCAGCGGCGGAGGCGGAAACTCGCGACTGCTGATCGACTACCCGGAACCCCAGCGGTCGCAGATCCTCGACTACCTGTTCAAGCCGAGCTACGGCGCAGCGGTGCAGCTGCTCAAGCTGGAGATCGGCGGCGACGCCAACTCCACCGACGGCGCGGAGCCGAGCCACCAGCACGTACGGGGCGACACCAACTGCAACGTCGGCTACGAGTTCTGGCTCGGCGAGCAGGCGGTCGCGCGTAACCCGAACATCAAGCTGGTGGCGCTGCCCTGGACGGCACCCGGCTGGATCGGAAACCACAACTTCTGGTCCCAGGACATGATCGACTACGACATCTCGTGGTTGAACTGCGCCCGGCAGCACGGGCTCACCATCAACTATCTCGGTGGCTGGAACGAGCGCGGCCACTACAGCGGCTGGTACAAGAACCTGCGCTCGGCGCTGAACGCGGCCGGGTACTCCTCGGTGCAGATCGTCGGTGACGACAGTGGCTGGGGCATGGCCGACGAGTTCGCGAACGACCCGACGTTGCGCAACGCGGTCGGCGTGCTCGGCAACCACTACGTGTGCGGTTACCTGTCGCAGGCGGAGTCCTGCTCCACCACCCAGAACGCGAGAAGCTCGGGAAAGCCCCTCTGGGCCAGCGAGTTCGGCTCACAGGACGACAACGACGGGGTGGTCCCGTACATCCGCACGGTCAACCGCGGCTACCTGGACGCGGAGATCACCGGGTACATGAACTGGCCGCTGATCGCCGCCATCACCCCCAACCTGCCGTACGCGACCGTGGGTCTGATGGACGCCGGCTCACCGTGGTCCGGCTCGTACCGGGTGGGCAGGAACCTGTGGGCCAACGCGCACTACGCCCAGTTCACGCAGCCCGGCTGGCGCTACCTGAACAGCTCGGCCAGCGGTTACCTCGGTGGCAACCGGGCCAACGGCAGCTACGTGAGCCTCAAGTCCCCGAACAACACCGACTACTCCACGATCTACGAGACCAGCGGCACGACGTCCACCCAGACGGTGAACGTGACCGTCTCCGGTGGGCTGAGCACCGGAACCGTTCGCGTCTGGTCCACCGACATGGGCTCGTCGAACCCGGCGACCCACTTCGTCAGGCAGGCCGACATCACCCCGTCCAACGGGTCCTACTCCCTCACCATGCAGCCCAACCGGATCTACACGCTCACCACCACGACCGGGCAGGGCAAGGGTACGGCGACCAGCCCGGCGACCAGGGCACTGGCGCTGCCGTACTCGGACACCTTCGACAGCTACCCCGCCCGCGGCATGGCGAAGTACTTCCAGACCATGCAGGGCGCCTACGAGGTAAGCGACTGCGCCGCCGGGCGCACCGGCAGGTGCCTGCAGCAGGTGGCACCGGTCCAGCCGATCAACTGGCAGGACGACAGCGACGCCTTCGGCCTGGTCGGCGACACCTCCTGGAGCAACTACACCGTCAGCACCGACGTCGCCATGCAGCAGGCCGGCACGGTGACCCTGCTCGGCCGGGCGAACACCCAGCTCCGTCCGCAGAACCGGCAGGCCGCCTACCAGCTGCGGATCAGCAACACCGGTAGCTGGTCCATCGCCAAGCACACCACCAGCAACACCACGACCACACTGGCCTCGGGCACCCGTCCCGCACTGGGCCTGAACACCTGGCACACCATCAAGCTCGGCTTCTCTGGCACCCAGATCACCGCCACCCTCGACGGCGCCACCCTCGGCACGGTCAACGACGCCTCGTACGGCACCGGACAGGTGGGCATCGGCGTCGTGGGTTACCAGACCAACCAGTTCGACAACCTGACGGTCACTCCCAACGGCCCCGGCGACGGCAACGTCGGCGGCGTGCTGCGGGGTCAGGAGTCCGGCCGGTGCGTCGACGTGCCCGGTGCCAGCCAGACCAACGGCACCGTGGTCGCGCTCTGGGACTGCAACGGCGGCACCAATCAGTCCTGGACCGCGACCCCGTCCCGGCAACTGACCGTCTACGGCAACAAGTGCCTCGACGTCAACGCGGCCGGCACCACCGACGGCACCGCCGTACAGATCTACGACTGCAACGGCGGTACCAACCAACAGTGGACCATCAACCCCGACGGCACCATCGTCGGCGTCGGCTCCGGCAAGTGCCTCGACGCCACCGCCCACGGCACCACCAACGGCACCCTGTTGGAGATCTGGACCTGCACCGGCGGCCCCAACCAGAAGTGGTCACGAAGCTGACCAACCCCTAGCAACAACCGCACCACCCACGGACGGCTGGTCCGCTGTCCCACACGACACACAGCGGACCAGCCCCGTGGTCACCGTGGGCACACTCCTGGACCTTGCTGCCGTGAACGTCCCCGCACGGCAGGGCGAGCGCCGGTCTGGCGACAGTGGGCCAACCAACCATCACACCGCACCCACCGCTCGACAACCAGAGGAATCGAGATGGGCAATTCGTTCTTCACACGCTGTCTGACCATCGCGGCAGCCGCAGTCACCGGACTGGGATCGGTGGTGGGAGTAGCGGACCGATCGCCCGCAGCGGCCGCAGCCGCCGCCCAGATCCCTGCCTCCGCCAGCATCGCGACCCTGATGAAGTCCTACGACGCCACTTCCGGACGTATCGGCGGTGGATGGTGGACCGGCGCGGTGGCGCTGAGCACGGTGATGACGTACCGGCAGGCGACCGGCGACTCGTCGTACGACTATGCGATCTCCGAGGGATTCAACAAGAACAAGTCCGGCAACTTCATCAACGAGTACCTGGACGACGTCGGGTGGTGGGCGCTGGCCTGGATCCAGGCCTACGACATCACCGGCAACACCGCCTACCTGCAGATGGCGCGGACCGACGCCAACTTCATGCACACCTACTGGGATTCCACGTGTGGTGGCGGCATCTACTGGAGCACCCAGAAGGCCTACAAGGCCTCGATCGCCAACGAGCTCTTCCTGCAGGTCACGGCCGCTCTGCACAACCGGATACCCGGTGACACCACCTACCTCGGCTGGGCGAACGCCGAGTGGAACTGGTTCAACGGCAGCGGCCTCATCAACAGCTCCCGTCTGGTCATCGACGGAATCAACGTCAACACCTGCGGCTACAACAGTTCGACGTTCACCTACAACCAGGGGGTGGTGCTGGCCGGACTGGCCGAGCTGTCCCGAGCGACCGGCAACACCGGCCTGCTCACCACCGCCCGTTCGACCGCCGACGCGGCGACCACCCGGATGGTCAGGAACGGCATCCTGACCGAGAACTGTGAGCCGAACAACTGCGGAGCCGACGGGCCCGCGTTCAAGGGGATCTTCATACGGGGCCTCCGGACGCTGGCCACCGCCGCCAACACCACCGCCTACGACGGATTCATCCAGACCCAGGCCAACTCGATCATCACTCGCAACACCAACAGCGCGGGACAGCACGGCCTGGTGTGGGCCGGGCCTGTCCAAGGGGTCAACTACAACACGCAGGCGAGCGCCGCGGCGGCCCTGGTTGCCGCCCTGGGCGGCAGCACGCCGCCGACGCAGTCGGGTGTCCTGCGAGGTCAGGAGTCCGGCCGGTGCGTCGACGTCCCGGGCGGGTCGCAGAACAACAGCACCGTGGTCGCGCTCTGGGACTGCACCGGCGGTAGCAACCAGGCCTGGACGTCGAACTCCACGACCAGGGCCCTGACGGTGTACGGCAACAAGTGCCTGGACGTGCGGAGCTCGGGAACCACGGACGGCACCCCGGTGCAGATCTACGACTGCAACAGCAGCGGCGCACAGCAGTGGAACCTCAACGCCGACGGCAGCGTCGTCAACGTCGGGTCGGGCAAGTGCCTCGACGCGACCGCGCACGGCACCGCCAACGGCACCCTGCTCGAAATCTGGACCTGCACCGGCGGCACCAACCAGAAGTGGGCACGAAGCTGACCAATCCCGAACAACGACTCGCCATCGACGGTCTGAGCTTCCCGCCCAACACCTGGTGGATCCTTATTACCTTCTTGGTGGCCCCGAAAGGAACGCCCGGCCTCCGGGTCCGGCATGACTGCTCCCCCTGTTGAACGCATGGCCTGGGGTGTGGTGTCACCGGCCCGGAGGCATCGACAGACCACTGGTCAGGGGCATGACCGCCGGCTTGTTGGTATGCCGGGAGGCTCTCTCACGGGCCTGCCACGACAAGAAGATCACCCAGGGCAAGCACCACACCCAGGCCCTGCTCTGCCTTGCGCGATGCCGGGACCGACTGACAGTCCTCCAGTGAGACGCCAGGCACGCAGACATCCGGCAACGACCCCATCACCCCGGGATCGAAGAACCACTTGACGTCATCCCACAGCAGATCAGGCACCACGTCATCCTGCCCTCACCACAGCCCCGACGCCGACCCGATTCCTTGCACGAGCCCACAGGGGCACCCCCGGATCGGGCATGGCGCGATCGGCCCTGCATGCCGGTGGTGCTGTGGAAGGAGTGTTCCGCTGCGAGGGCGTCGAGGCGCCCTCGCAGCGGAGCAGACCTCCCGCGGAATCCGACGGCTACGCTCGTGCCCACTTCTGGTTGGTGCCGCCGCTACAGGTCCAGATTTCGAGCAGGGTGCCGTTGGCGGTGCCGTGCGCGCTTGCCCGACCCGACGTTGACGACGCTGCCGTCGGCGTTGAGGTTCCACTGCTGTGCGCCGCTGCTGTTGCAGTCGTAGATCTGCACCGGGGTGCCGTCCGTGGTTCCCGAGCTCCGCACGTCCAGGCACTTGTTGCCGTACACCGTCAGGGCCCTGGTCGTGGAGTTCGACGTCCAGGCCTGGTTGCTACCGCCGGTGCAGTCCCAGAGCGCGACCACGGTGCTGTTGTTCTGCGACCCGCCCGGGACGTCGACGCACCGGCCGGACTCCTGACCCCGCAGCGGGCCGGTGACGGTGGTGCTGCCCGTGCCGGGGTACGACGGCGGGGCCGCGGAGGCACCGGTCGCCCACGAGGTGTTCGGGGACGTTCCCAGGGTGAACGCCAGGGTGCCGCCGCCGGTCGCGAACGACTGCGGAAGGAACGCGTTGTTCCAGTTCGCCCCGTTCAGCGAGGCGCTCTGCACGTACGGCGCGTTGGTGGCCGCCTGCGGTGCGGTGATCTGGATTCTGCCGCCGCCGCCCAGCGACACCGACACGTCGGTGAACAGTGGGCTGCCCAGGGCCAGGTCCGAGGTGCCCGGGGTGTTCGGGTAGATCCCCATCGCGGACCACACGTACCAGGCGCTCATGGTGCCGAGGTCGTCGTTGCCGACTCCCCAGTCGGCCGGCGAGTTGGGCCAGAGCTCGTTCTGCACCTGGCGGACCTTCGCCTGCGTCTTCCAGGGCTGCCCGACGTAGTCGTATGCCCAGGGCAGGTTCATCGACGGCTCGTTGCCCATGTCGGCCTTGTCGGAGTCGTTGCTCTGGCCGTGCAGGCTGGACAGCACGCTGTCCAGGTAAGTGATCATGCTGCCGTTGCCGCCCTTGGCGTCGGCGAGGCCGCGCAGGTTGAACGGCACCATGCCGGTGTACTGCCAGGACGTGCCCTCGACCATGTCGGTGCTCTTCTTCGGGTCGAAGTTCGGCCGCCACTGCCCGTTGAGCTGCTTGCCCTGCATGAAGCCCGTGGCCGGGTTGAAGACGTTGCGCCAGGACTGAGCACGGTTGACGAATCGGTCGCGGTTCGTCGTGTCACCCAGCCGGCCGGCCATCGCACCGACTGCGAAGTCGGAGGTGGCGTACTCCAACGTCGTCGCGGTGGGGCCGTAGAAGCCACTCTCGTAGGTGCCGTCCGTCGGCAGGTAGCCGATGGTGTCGATGTAACGGTTGCCCTTGCGGATCATGTTCTGGGCGCTGGCCTGCGCCACCATCGCGTTCTTCGCCGCGGTGGTGTCGAAGGTGGTGGCACCGAACGCGTGGTAGTCAGAGATGATGATGGGAGCCGGGTCGCCGTTCATCACGTCGGTGTCCGCGTTGTTCAGCGACCACTTCGGCAGGAAACCGCTCTGCGCGTAGTCGTTGACCAGGGACTGCGCCGCGTCGCTCGCCGACTGCCGGTCGACCAGGGCGTGCAGTTGGGCCTGGCTGCGATAGATGTCCCAACCGGAGAAGGTCGCGTACTGCGCCTTCTGCGCACCACTCACCGTGTGCACCTGGCGGTCGAAGCCGGTGTACTGCCCGTTGACGTCGCTGTAGACGTTGGGATGCAGCAACGCGTGGTACAGCGCGGTGTAGAAGACCTTCTGCTGGTCCGAGGTGCCGCCGGTGATCTGGATCTTCCCGAGCATGCCGTTCCAGGCGTTGTGGGCGGCCTGGCGGGTGCCCTCGAAGTCCCAGCCCGAATTCTCGCTGGTCCGGTTCGCCGCGGCGTTGGCGTCGGACACGAACGACACGCCGACCTTGGCCTGCACGACGCGGTTGCTGCTGGCGTCGAACGTCACCGAGTTGCCGCCGCTGAACGTGCCGTTCGAGCTCATGGGCCGGTCGAAGAGCATGGCGAAATGCAGCGTGTACGTCGGACTCGACGCACAGAAATGCCCCGAGGTGATCCAGCCACGGACCTCGGTGCTGCTGACCCGGGTGAAGCTCATCGCGTCGGTCCGGGTGCCGGCGGAGCCCAACTTGAACAACAGGTTGGCCTGGCCCGTGGTGGGGAAGGTGAACCGGGCCATTCCGGAGCGGGTGGTCGCGGTCAGCTCGGTCTTCACGCCACTGCCCAGCGTCACCGAATACGCGCCGGCGCTCGCCGACTCGGCGCTGTGCGAGAAACTCGAGGTCGCCGCGCCGTTGACGGCGCCGACGGTCGGCAGGATCGGCACGTCGGCAGTGGCGTTGCAACCCGGGCCGGAGATGTGGTTGAGGCTGAAACCCGTGATCGACGTGTCGCCGTAGGCGTAGTTCCCACCCGGCGGCCGCGATGGCGTGTCGGGGCTCCACTGGACCATGCCGAACGGCGTGACCGCGCCGGGAAAGGTGTTACCGCCGTGCGAGGTCCCCAGTAGGGGATTGACCAGCGCGGCCGGATCCGTCACCGCGGCATCGGCCCGGGAGGTGGGTGCGGCCACCAGCCCGAGCAGTGCGAGGCTGCTGACGACAGGGAAACACCACCATCGCATCTTCATGGCAGCTCCAAGATCGAGGCGTCCCTCGCGGAGGGGGTCGAGGGACCATCGACATTCAGAGAACTCGATGTTGATGCGAATGTCAACGTTGTCAGAGGCATGAATGTTAACGTTGTCATCGACCTGTGATCCACCGGCTACGCCGACGTCATCGCGTCGTCACCCCGGTTGGCCCCACGCTGCCGGGCTCCCCGACCCAGTCGGCCGACACCCACGCCGCCAGCGCGACGACGACACCCCAGGCATTGACAGTCGATGATGGATCGGGTGAGTATGGCAACGTTGTCATGAGGAGGAAGCGCCCCCGAAGCCATGCACCGAGGGCCACCAGCCAGGAAGGTTCCGCCCATGCGTGTCGCTCGAATCCTGACCGCGCTGTCGCTGGGCGTGGCGGCCCTTGGATCTGCCGGATCTACGGCACCCGCAGACGCGGCGGCCGCCGCCCCGCTCAGGATCATGCCGCTCGGGGCCTCCAACACGTACGGAGTCAACTCGACGGACGGCAATGGCTACCGGGAGGTACTGCGCAGGCATCTGGTCGACGAGGCCGGCCTGTCGATCGACTACGTCGGCTCGCTGCGGTCCGGCAACTCGGTGGATCGGGACAACGAGGGCCACTCCGGGCTGCGCATCGACCAGATCGCCGCCGGCGCGGACGGGTGGTTGACCACGTACCGCCCCGAGGTGGTGTTGCTCAACATCGGGACCAACGACACGCGGCAGGACTACCAGCTGGCGACCGCCCCGGACCGGCTCAGCGCGCTGGTCGACCAGATCCTGCGGGTCGTGCCCACCGCGACGGTCATGATGTCGACGCTCGTACCGAGTGCGACACCCGCGTACAACGCCAGCGTCCAGGCGTTCAACGCCAAACTTCCCGCCATCGCGCAGGCCAAGGCCGCAGCCGGGAAGAAGGTCCACCTCGTCGACCTGAACAGCGTGCTGACCCTCGACGACATCGGCTCGGACGGCGTCCACCCCACCGACGGCGGATATGTCAAGATCGCCGATCTCTGGTACGCGGCGCTGCAGCCGGCGCTTGGCCTGGGCACCGCCGGGATTCTCCGAGGGCAGGAGTCGGGCCGGTGCGCCGATGTGCCCGGCTTCGGCCAGACCAACGGAACCGCGATCGGCCTGTGGGGCTGCAACGGCGGATCCAACCAGCGGTGGACGGCGACCCCGTCCGGGCAGCTGTCGGTGTACGGACGTCAGTGCCTGGACGTCGACGGCAGGGGCACCGCGGATGGCACGAAGGTCCAGATCTGGACCTGTACCGGCGCCAACAACCAGCGATGGAGCGTCAACCCCGACGGCACCGTCGTCAGCGTCTCCGCAGGCAAATGCCTGGATGCCACCGGGCACGGGACGGCCAACGGCACTCCCCTGCAACTGTGGACGTGCAACGGAGGCGCCAACCAGAGGTGGGCGCGTCGTTGATTCTCTGGAGCGGAGACCGCAATGCCGGCGTCGAGACGAGCGCCCGCGCTGCTGGGAGCCGGTGTCACTCCGGCGCGGGCCGGAGCATGCGGTGGTGCAGGCGCACCGCCTCCTCCTGGTCGGTGATCTGACGCAGTGCGAGCCAGGCGGCCCCGACCGCCGGGTCCCCTGCGGTCGTAACCGGGCCGGCAAGAGAGGCCAGGACCGCCGCTCGCACCGGCGTGGTCTTGGTCAGCAGACTGCCGGCGAGCACGACGGGACCGTCCGGCGGGCCCAGCTCGCCGAGAGTGGCGACCAGTCGAGCGGCGGCCTCGGCGGTCAGGCGCTCGGCGAGGGCGTCGCCGGCCGTGGCGGACCCGCACACCAGGGGTGCCAGCGCGGCGAATGCCGCCGGCTGCTGGCGGCCGGCCCAGCGCACGAGCTCGTCGCAGCTGGTCACTCCGGCCCGCGCCGCGATCACGGCTGCCAGCCCGCCGTCCACCGTCGGCCCGGACCAGGCTCGGGCAACCGAGCGAACCGCCTGCAGACCCAGCCACATGCCCGAGCCCTCGTCGCCCAGCAGCCACCCCAGGCCGTCGGCGGTGCGGTTGACGCGCCAGTCGTCGATGCGGGCGGCGACGGCGCCGGTGCCGGCGATGAGCGCCGCTCCCGAGCGTGCCGACGTGCCTGCCGCGAAGGCCGTCACCGCGTCTGCCACCAGAGCGACCGGGCAGATCAGTCCACGGTGGGACCACTCACTCGTGAAGGCCGCCGTGACCTCCGGATCCGCCAGGACGCCCGCACCGGCGATGCCCGCGACGCCGCTGACCACGGACGCTGGATCGTGCTCGCCCAGGGCATCGCGCACCGCGGCACCGATCGAGCGAGCGGCCGCCGGCCCGACCGCCGTCGGGTTGCCCGGGCCTGCCGAGCCGCGGCCCACCACAGTGCCGTCCCGGGTCGCCACGACCGCCCGGGAGGCGGTGCCTCCGGCGTCGACACCCAGTACCAGCATCATGCAGCAGATCGAAGCATAGAAAATTCTTGTTGACTAGATGGCAATGTGGTCGTAATTTTCATGCTCATAGTTACTCGATGAAAAGGACGACCACTGGTGACGGGTGAGAGTGGCGGGCTGCTGGTGCGGCTGCGCATGGAGGGGCCGACCATGCCGGAGGCCCTGGCGAAGATCGCCGAGGCCATCCTCGGCGATCCGGAGACGGCGGCGCACGCCAGCATCGTCGACCTGGCCGAACGATCCGGGACCTCCACCGCGACGGTCACCCGCTTCAGCCGCGCACTCGGCTTCAAGGGCTACGCCAACCTGCGCGTGGCCGTCGCGACCGAGACCGGGCGGGCCGAGCAGGCACGCTGGGAGACCGACATCTCCGGAGACATCGCACCGGACGATCCACTCGGCAGCGTTCTCGACGTGATCACCGCCGCGGACACCCGGGCCATCCAGGCGACCGCGTCCGGCCTGGACACCTCCGCGGTGGAACGGGTGGCTGCCGCGATCGCCACCGCCGGCCGGGTGGAGATATTCGGGCTGGGCAGCAGCGGCACCGCGGGCAGTGAGATGGCGTTCCGGCTCGAGCGGATCCGCATTCCGGTGCGGTACCGCGCCGACACGCACACCGCCCTCACCAACGCCGCGCTGCTCGGGCCGGGCGACGTCGCGATCAGCCTGTCGCACTCCGGTCGGACCCGTGAGGCGATCGAGATGCTCGCCGAGGCCGCCGATCACGGTGCCCTGACCGTGGCGGTCACATCGTTCGCCCGCTCACCGCTGGCCGAGGTCGCCGACGTCGTCTTCACCACCTCGGTCCACGAGACCACATTCCGGCTCGCTGCTCTCTCCGCGCTGCACTCGCAGCTGCTGATCCTCGACCTCATCTACGTCGCCGTCGCGCAACGCACCTACGAGCGGACCGCGGAGGCGCTCGAACTCACCGTGCGGGCCGTCGACGCGCACCGGCTGCCGGACACCAATGGGAACCGCAAGCGAGCACGGAGGGAAAAGCCGCTGTGACGATCAGAAGCGCCGACTACGTCGAGGTCATCACCAAGGCCATCGGACGCGTCGGCACCACGCAGAGCGACCGGGTGGCACGGGCCGCCGATCTGCTGACCGCGACGCTGCAGGCCGGCGGGGTGATCCAGGCGTTCGGCTGCGGACACTCCGAGGCACTCGCCATGGAGATCGCCGGCCGGGCCGGCGGCCTCGTACCGACCAACAAGATCGCCCTACGCGACATCGTCCTCTACGGCGGTGAGCCGACCAACGTGCTCAGCGACCCGCAACTCGAGCGAACGCCCGACGTCGCGCACCGCCTCTACGAACTCGCTCCGATCAAACCCGACGACGCCTTCGTCATCGCCTCCAACTCGGGCGTCAACGGCGCCGTGGTGGAGATGGCGCACCTGGTGAAACAGCGCGGGCACGCACTGATCGCGATCACCTCGATCGAGCACTCGGCCCGCGTCGAGTCGCGACACGACAGCGGGCTCAAGCTCGCCGACCTCGCCGACGTCGTCCTCGACAACGGCGCACCGTACGGCGACGCGGCCCTCGACTACGGCAACGGCGCCGTCGGAGCCGTCTCCTCGATCACCGCGGCACTGCTGGCCCAGCAGATCGTCACCGAAGTGGTGGCACGGCTGCTGGCGCTCAACGTCATCCCGCCGGTCTACCTGTCCGACAACGTGCCGGGTGGGCGGGAGCACAACAAACTCATCGAAGAGCGGTACGCCGGTCGCATCCGGCGTACCGCATAGGGAAAAGGCCCAGCTGATGAACCGTTCACCCCTGTCAGGACCGTACCCCACGAGACGAACCGTGCTGCGCGCGGCGGTGACCGCCGGTGTCGCGCTACCCCTGCTGAGCGCCTGCGTGACCGGTGGCGACGACGACCAGGATCCGTCCGCCGGCAACACCGGCGCCAAGAGCGCCGACAACCCGCTGGGCGTCAAGGCCGACACACCGCTCGAAGTCGTGATCTTCAAGGGCGGGTACGGCGACGACTACGCCAAGCACGCCGGAACGCTCTACACCCAGAAGTACGCGGGCGCGAAGATCGACCATCAGGGCATCCAGAAGATCGGCGAGGCACTGCAGCCCCGGTTCGTCGCGAACACCCCGCCGGACGTCGTGGACAACACCGGCGCCAGCCGCCTCGACATCGCCACGCTGGTCTCCGCCAAGCAGGTCAGCGATCTGCGCCAGTTGCTCGACGCTCCCGCCTACGACGACCCAGGCAGGACGGTGCGCGACACGCTGCTGCCCGGCGTGGTCGACGACGGCACGTTCGACACGGTGCCGCTGACGCTCAACTTCACCTACACGGTCTGGGGTCTCTGGTACTCGAAACCACTCTTCGCCGCGAAGGGCTGGACCTTCCCGAAGAACTGGGACGAGATGCTCACGCTCTGCGCGACCATCAAGGCCGCCGGCATCGCGCCCTGGACCTACCAGGGCAAGTACCCGGAGTACATCAACGACCCGCTGCTCGGCATGGCCGCCAAGACCGGCGGACCCGCGCTGGTCAAGGCCGTGGACAACCTCGAGCCGAACGCGTGGAAGTCGCCGGGGCTGATCGGCGCGGCCGAGGCCTTCGCGGAACTGGCCGGCAAGGGCTACATCATGTCCGGCTCCGAGGCGCTGTCCCACACCGAGGCGCAGGCGGCCTGGTCGCAGGGCAAGGCCGCGATCATCCCGTGCGGCTCGTGGCTGGAGAGCGAGCAGAAAGGCGTCACCCCGGCGAACTTCGACATGGTGATGGGCCCGGTGCCGTCGCGGACCTCGTCGGACGCCCTGAAGCACACCGCCCTGCAGGCGGCCAGCAGCGAGTCGTTCCTGGTACCGGCGAAGGCGAAGAACCCCGCCGGCGGCATGGAGTACCTGCGGATCCTGTTCTCCAAGCAGTCGGCGAAGGCTTTCGCCGAGACCGCCGGCACGCTGCCCGCCGTGGCCGGAGCCACCGACGGTCTCACCCTGAGCAGCGGCCTCGGCTCGGTCCGCGACGCGGTCCAGGCCGCCGGCTCCGAGACCTTCACCTACCGGTTCCGCACCTGGTACGCACCGCTGGCCAAGGCCGTCGACGACGCCACCGGCGAGTTGGTGAACAGGCGTGTCACCGCGGCGCAGTGGTCGGATCGCATCCAGAAAGCGGCCGACGCGCTGGCAAAGGATTCCACGGTGAAGAAGTACACCCGCTGATGAGACACGGTCGGTGGCGCTTCCTGGCTGGCGCACTGGTGCCCGCGCTGGCACTGCACGCGGTCTTCGTGCTGTCGCCGTACGCGCAGGCCTTCTACCTGTCGCTGACCGACTGGACCGGCGTTGCCGGCGAGGCGCACTTCGTCGGGGCGGGCAACTACGCCCGCCTCGGCGGCGACTCCCTGTTCCTGGACGCGCTGCGCAACAACGCGGTGATGCTGGTCGTGGTGCCGCTGGTGACCATCGGCATCGGGCTGTTCCTGGCGAGCATGATGCACCTCGGCGGAAGCGATGGACGACGGGGGATCGCGGGCTCAGGCGCGTACCAGATCGTCTATTTCTTTCCGCAGTTGCTGTCCCTCGTGGTCATCGCGGTGCTGTGGGGCTTCGTCTACAACCCGAACACCGGCCTGCTGAACGGGGCACTGCGGTCGGTCGGTCTGGACGGGTTGACCCGGAGTTGGCTCGCATCGCCGTCCCTGGCGCTGATCGCGGTGATGGCGGTGCTGGTCTGGTCGTCGGTGGGCTTCTACGTGGTGCTGTTCAGCGCGGCGATCGACAGCATTCCGCGAGAGCTGTTCGAGGCGGCGTTGCTCGACGGTGCGGGCGGCTGGGCGACCTTCCGCACGGTGACGTTGCCGCTGGTGCGAGAGAGCGTCCAGGTCGCGTTCGTGTATCTCGGCATAGCGGCACTGGATGCCTTCGCCGTCGTCCAGGTGATGACCGTTGGCCCCGGTGGGCCGGACGGCGCGACCGAGGTGATCGGGCTGTCGCTCTACCGCAACGCCTTCCAGTACGGGAAGTTCGGCTACGCCTCGGCCATGGGTGTCGCCCTGTTCTTCGCCACGCTGACCCTGGCCGTGCTCGCGCTGCGCTCGGGGGGCCGCAAGGAGAGGTTGGAGTTGGCATGACCGACTGCACCGCAGCGCAGCAAGGGCCAGGAGGGCATGCCCAGGGAGGATCCGCATGACCGTGACACGTGAGCGGATCACCGTCGCCACCCGGTCCGCCCCGGTACGGCGGGCCCGACGCTCCCCCGCCGCCTTTCCGGCGCACCTCGCCATGCTGGCCTGGGCCGTCGTCACCGCGATGCCGCTGCTCTGGGCGGTGGTGAGTTCCTTCAAGACCGACAACGAGATCCTCAACGAACCGTGGTCCCTGCCGGCCTCGCCGCAACTCGACAACTGGTCACGAGCGTGGACCCAGGCCAGCATCGGCCGCTACTTCCTCAACAGCGTCATCGTGGTGGGTGGCGCGCTGCTGCTGACCATGCTGCTGGGCTCGCTGGTCGCCTACGCCCTGGCGCGCTACGAGTTCCGCGGTAACCGGCTCATCTACTACACCTTCGTCGCGGCGATGTTCTTCCCGGTGTTCCTGGCGCTGGTGCCACTCTTCTTCGTCGTCCAACGGTTGGGGCTGCTGGGCACGTACCCCGGCCTGATCCTGGTCTATGCGGCGTACGCCGTGCCCTTCACGGTCTTCTTCCTGCACGCGTTCTTCCGCACGCTGCCCGGTGAGGTGGCGGAGGCGGCGTTCATCGACGGCTGTTCGCACAGCGCGGTCTTCTTCCGCGTGATGCTGCCGATGGCCCGGCCGGGCCTGGTGGCCGTCGGCATCTTCAATTTCCTCGGGCTCTGGAACCAGTACCTGCTGCCACTGGTTCTCAATCCCGACCCGGACCGGTACGTCCTGGCGCAGGGTCTGGCCGCCCTGTCGGTCAGCCAGGGGTATCGCAGCGACTGGAGCGGTCTGTTCGCCGGCTTGACCATCGCCATGCTGCCGGTGCTCATCGCCTACGTCGCGTTCCAACGGCACATCCGCGCCGGAATGACCGCCGGCGCGGTCAAGTAGGTCCCACTCCATCCCCCACCATTGGAGGACCCCGCTCATGCACATCGACAAACGTAGATCAATGGGCCTCGCGGGAACGGTTGCCCTGCTCGGTACGCTCGCAGTCTTCGCCAGCGCCCCGAGTGCCTCCGCCGCCGAGTGCGGCTACCTGTTCGACGACTTCTCCTACAGCTCGTCGAGCGACAGCGCCCTGACCGCGCACGGCTGGACGCCGCGCAGCTACTCCGGCGGCCCGGGCGTTCCCGGGGCCACCTGGTCCCCGAACAGCATCACCTTCCCCACGGCCAACGGCCAGAAGGTCATGCAGCTCACCGCCTCGACCGACGGCACCGGCGCCGGCACCAACCAGGCGGAGCTCTACAGCACCCAGAAGCGCTACCTCGAGGGCACGTACGCCAGCCGGGTGCGCTTCACCGACACGCCGACGAGCGGAAACGACGGCGACCACATCAACGAGACGTTCTTCACGATCAGCCCGCTCAACGGCGACCTCGACCCGACGTACAGCGAGCTGGACATCTCCGAGTACCTGCCCAACGGCGGCTGGGGTGAGACCGGGCCGATCAACTACCAGACCACCTGGTACACGTACCGCAACGAACCCTGGTACGCGGACAACGTGCACTCGGAGCAGCGCAGCAGCCTCAACGGCTGGCACGACCTGGTGGCCACGGTCGCGAACGGCCATGTCATCTACTACATCGACGGCGTGCAGGTGGGCGACCACTCGGGCAAGTTCTACCCCCGGCAGACGATGACGATCAACTGGAACCTCTGGTTCATCGACACGGCGGCCCACTCGGGCGGGTTGAGCACCTACATCCAGCAGGTCGACTGGGTGTTGTTCGCGAAGAACCAGGCGCTGACCCCGGCGCAGGTGATTTCGAAGACGGCGGCGTACCGGTCGGCGGGCAGCACGTTCGCGGACACGGTGGCCACGACGGGTGGCTGCTCGACCCCGACGAACCCGCCCACCACGCCACCGACCACGCCGCCGACGACTCCGCCCACCACGCCACCGCCGGCCGGGGACTGTTCGACCGCAGCGGAATGGGCCTTCGCCACCGCCTACACCGGCGGTCAGACGGTGAAGCACGAGAAGAGCAGGAACGGCGACCCGAGCGGTCCGCCGTCGGGCAACGGCAAGCACCTGTGGCGGGCGCGGTACTGGACGCAGGGATCCGAGCCGGGCTGGACCCAGCAGTGGGAGGATCTCGGCCGCTGCTGAGCGGCATCTGACCACGTGCCCAGATGACAGGTTCGCCCGCCCGCCAGTCGCTTTGAGCGGCCGACCGGCGAGTGAGAGATGCGGGGACACCCGTCCGGTGGTCCATTGCCGGACGGGTGTCCCCGCGCCGAACACGCGCGAGGGTGATATCCGCGGTGAGCCTGCGAGACGACGAGCCGTCGTCTTAGGCTCCTACTCGACCAGGCCGGTGGCAGTGCGTCGCTCGCGGCGAGGCTGCCGCGACGTGCCGGCGCCAGCCCTCGACGTGACGTGGCGCGGCCCCGAGATACGCCGCCCACCGGCGGTCGCCCCCAGCGGGGTGAAGGAGAGTTCTGTGCCGGAGGCGTCGACGGGTCCGCAGGCCACGAGCGGTCACGACGTCATCCGAGCGGCTCTGGTGGTGGCGGCTCTCGGCGTGGTGTTCGGTGACATCGGCACCAGCCCGATCTACACCATGCAGACCGTGTTCAACCCCGCCGATCCGCACCCGGTACCCGTCAGCGCGAACAACGTGTTCGGGGTCGCGTCGCTGGTCTTCTGGTCGGTCATGTTGATCGTCACGCTCACCTACGTGACGCTCGCGATGCGGCTGAGCAACGAGGGCGAGGGCGGCATCATGGCCCTGATCACCCTGCTGCGTCGCGGCAGCACCGGCGGCAGGGGCCGGACCGTCGCAGCACTGACGGGGGCGGGCCTGTTCGGCGCGGCACTGTTCCTGGGCGACAGCATGATCACCCCAGCGATCTCCGTGCTGTCCGCCGTCGAAGGACTCAAGGTCATCGAGCCGTCGGCGGAAAACCTCGTCATACCGATCACCGTGGTCATCATCGTGCTGCTGTTCGCCGTGCAGCGTCGTGGCACCGCCACGGTGGGGCGGCTCTTCGGTCCGGTGATGATCCTCTGGTTCGTGACCATCGGGCTGTGCGGGGCCGCCGGGATCGCCCGACGTCCCGAGATCCTCCGGGCGCTGTCGCCGACGTACGCGATCGGCTTCCTCGCCAACCACCTCCACATCGCCTTCTTCGCCCTGGCCGCCATCGTGCTGGCCGTCACCGGCGCGGAGGCCCTCTACGCGGACATGGGCCACTTCGGCCGGCGGGTCATCACCCGCGGCTGGCTCACGCTCGTACTGCCCGCCTGCGCTCTGAGCTACCTGGGTCAGGCGGCACTGATCCTCGCGGAACCCGACGCGATCAGCAGCCCGTTCTTCCTGCTCGCGCCCGACTGGGCGCGAGCGCCCCTGGTGGTGCTGGCCACGGCCGCGACGGTCATCGCCTCACAGGCCGTGATCACCGGCGCCTTCTCGGTGTCCGCGCAGGCCGCCCGGCTGGGTTACCTGCCCCGGCTGCGGATCATGCACACGTCCGCGTCGACCATCGGCCAGATCTACGTGCCGTGGATCAACTGGCTGCTCATGGTCTCGGTGCTCACCCTGATTTTCGCCTTCCGCAGCTCGACGGCTCTCGCGTTCGCCTTCGGCATGGCCGTGATCACCACGATCACGATCACCACACTGCTCTTCTTCTACCTCGCCAGAGTCCGCTCGGGCACGCCGCTGTGGCTGGTCGTACCCGGAGCCGCCGTCCTGCTGAGCATCGACCTGCTGTTCGTCGGGGCGAACCTGACCAAACTCGTCCACGGTGCGTGGCTGCCGCTGCTCATCGGCGTGACCGCGTTCACCGTGATGAGCACCTGGCAACGTGGCCGCACCGTCGTGACCAGCCAACGCGACCGGGCCGAGGGACACCTGCGCAGCTTCATCGACGACCTGCACAGCGGACGCCTCGCCCACACCCGCGTGCCGGGCACCTCGATCTTCCTCAACCGCAACAAGCGCACCACACCGCTGGCCCTGCGGGCCAACGTCCGACACAACCGGGTACTGCACCACCAGGTCCTCATCATGTCGGTGGAGACCCTGCCCGTGCCGTACGTCTCCGACGACCGCCGTATCGAGGTCGACGGGCTCGGCCACGCCCAGGACGGCATCGTCCACGTCACCGTCCGCTTCGGCTACCTACAGAGGCCGAACATCCCGAATGTCGTGTCCCTGCTCAAGGCCACCCAGTCCGAGGGCCCGGTGCAGGTGGACAACGCCTCCTACTTCCTGTCCAAGGTCGAGGTGAGCGTGGGAAGCGCACCGACAATGGCGCGGTGGCGAAAGCACCTGTTCGTCGCCACGTCCCACATCACCGCGGACGCCGCCGAACAGTTCGCGCTGCCCGGCGACCGGACCATCACGATCGGCTCGCAGATCGAGATCTGAGGATCCACGGCTGGTCGTCACGACGGTGCCGGTGCGGGTGACGGTGGATTGACAGGACACGGGGCATCGTGCGGTCTGCGGTCACGGAACCGCCTGGAGGGAGCGACCCATGCCGACCAGAGCACCTCACGTCCTGATCATCGGAGCCGGCACCGGCGGGATGTGCCTGGCACACGGGCTGCGCGCGGCTGGAATCAGCGTCGCGGTCTACGAACGTCACCGCACCCGCACCGACGGCCTGCTCGGCTATCGGGTCGGCATCGGGCCGACCGGTAGCCGGGCGCTGCGCGAGTGCCTGCCGCCGGAGCTGTTCGACACCTTCGTCGCGACCTGCGCCCGCTCGCCGCGCTACTTCAACGTCATCACCCAGCGGCTGCACCAGACCGCCTCGTTCGCGCTACGCCCGGACACCGACCCGGTCGACACCGACCGCTCGGTGTCCCGAATGACGCTGCGGCAGGTCCTGCTCACCGGGATGGAGGACGTGGTGCAGTTCGACAAGACCTGCACCGGGTACGAGCAGCACGACGACGGCACCGTCACCGCCGTCTTCGCCGACGGCAGCACCGCCAAGGGCGATCTGCTCGTCGGCGCCGACGGCACGCACTCGGCGATTCGCCGTCAGTACCTGCCGCACGCCGTCACCCATGACGCCGGCAGCATCAACATCGCCACCAAGATCCCGCTCAACGACCACACCCGCACGCTGCTGCCGGACGGGGTCCGGCAGGGCATCTCGCTGATCTTCGCAACCCACGGGATCATGGGCATTTTGCACGTCATGGAGTTCGGGTGGAACCAGGACGGGTCGGTCCGCTCCGGCATCGGCAGCGCCGACGCTGAACTGCTCGAACACTGGCCCGGCCTGCTCTACGACAACACCCGCGACTACATCAACATCATCCTCTGGAGCACGGCCCGCAGATTTCCCCCCGATGTCATGCAGAGGCGCGGCGAAGACCTGATCCGGCTCACTCTGGAGCTCACCCGCGGCTGGCACCCGAACCTGCGTGAGTTGCTGTCGTACAGCGACCCGGGCAGCGTCATCCCGATCAAGGTAGCCACCTCCGAGCCGGTGCCGCCGTGGCAGGCCAGCACCGTCACCCTGCTCGGCGACGCGATCCACACGATGACCCCGGGGCGGGGCGCCGGCGCGAACACCGCGCTGCGCGACGCCACCCTGCTCTGCCGTCAACTCAAGCTCGCCGCGGCCGGTGACAAGACGCTCGTCCAGGCGGTGGCCGACTACGAGGCAGCCATGCTGCCGTACGGGTTCGCCCGCGTGGCCGACTCGCTGAAGAACAACGGCACCAGCGGTGACGATCTCCTCTACCGGCCGGTGATCGGGCGGCTCTGGCTGTTGAGGGCGCGTGGCTACTTCGCCGTGACCAGCCGGGTCCCGAAGCTGCGCAAGAAGTTCGTCGACGGCCTCTACGCCTACCGGGGCGCCGAGGGCTGACGTACCGCGGCCAGGGTGGCTACGTCGTCGGTGTCAGGAGGGGCCAGACGGCGCGCAGGGTGAGGATGGCGCCGACGACGACGACGAGGGTGGCGGTGAGGATGGGTGTGAGAGTGGCGAGTCGGCCGGTCCAGCCTCCGACCCGCACAGGAATGCTGCGGTGCAGTCGGTGGTGCAGTCCGACGAGGACGAGCCCTGCGAGGGTCAGGGTGGCGGCCATGCCGAGGCCGTAGGCGAGGACCAGGAGGACACCGAACCAGGTTCTGCCCAGTGCGACCGCGCCGAGCAGGACGATGAGCGCGGAAGGGCTCGGCACGATGCCCCCGGCGATGCCCATGCCGAGCAGGCCCGCCCTGCCAGGGGCACGGTGATGGTCGTGGCCGTGGTGGTGGTCGTGGCCGTGGCCGTGGTGATGGTCGTGGCCGTGATGATGGTCGTGGCCGTGATGATGGTCGTGGCTGTCGTGGTGGTCGTGGCTGTGGCTGACACCGTGATGGTGGTGGGTCGCCGAGATGTCGCTGTCGGCGGCGACCAGGGCATCGGGTGCGGGCCCCGCGAGGACGAGTGTCTGCGGCTGTGCGAGCTGGTCCTTTCTCCTGGCGGGGATCGCTGAGCGGAGCAGGCTCACACCGATGCCCGTGATGAGGAGGCCGCTGACGACCCCGAGCCAGCCGAGGAGGGATTCCCCGGCCAGGGTCGACGCGGTGGTGAGCAGCAGTCCCGCGATCAGGACACCGGCGGTGTGGGTGACGGTGACGGTGGCGCCGACGGTGAAGGCGTCACGGTAGGTGCCGCGCCGGCCGGCGATGTAGGCGGCCATGACCGTCTTGCCGTGGCCGGGCAGCATCGCGTGGGCACCGCCGAGCAGCAGGGCCAGGAGCGTCGCCAGTACGCCGGCCAGCGGCGTGAGCCGGCCCGCGCCGCTGATCCTGTTGAGTCGGTCGCCGAGGGCGGTCATCGATCGGGCGATCGGGCCGGCGGCGGGGATCGCGAACTGCCGTTCGCCGCTGGATGCGGTGCCCGCGCCGAGGGACTCGATCCGTGCCGAGCGGTGGTTGAGCGGTGACGACAGCAGATCGTTGGGGTAGGTGCGTAGCTCGTCGGTGACGCTCGTGCTCGGCAGCGGAGAGTTCCGCAGTCCGATGCCGTGCCCGACGGCGGTGGCCTCGTGCCAGCCGACGCGGTCGGCTCGGAAGGTGTCCTCGAAGCTGATCGTGGTGGCCTTCCGCAGGTCCACCGCGGCCGTGAGCTGACATTCGGTGCGGCCGGTGACCAGGTTCGCCGCACCGGGGCGGTAGGTGAGGACGCTGGAACGAACGCGCCACGTCAGAGCGTGGCCGGCGGCCTCGGCGTGCAGGGCGCCGGCCATCGCCGCGCAGGTGGTGGCAGCGTTGGCCGCCGCCTCGCCCGGCTCGATGGTGCCGTCCGCGTTTCGGTCGACGACGGTTTTCTGCTGTGCGGTGGGTATCTCCGCCTCGTCGAGGACGGCCAGGTCCTCGATACGGTCGGGATGCAGCTGCAGGCCGTGATAGTGGTTGACCGAGAAGTTTCCCAACGGGTGCGCGGCTGCCGGACTCGCCGATGCCAGAGCGCACCCGAGGGCGAGGAGGGTCACCGCCACCGCGGCACCGGCCGTTCGTCGCCTCATCCGCCGCCACCGAGGCTGTCGAGCAGACGTCGCGCGATCGGCGCCTGTACGGCGTCGAAGTGTGGGTTGATCGTCATCGCGAGGTTGAGGTCGTCGCGAGCCTGATCCCGGTCGCCGAGGGCGTGTCGGATCACGCCACGGTGGTAGTAGAAGCTGGCGTTACGCCAGCCCAGGCGGGTGGCCTGCAGGGAGTAGTCCAACGCCTCGGCGTTGCGGCCGTTGCGGTGCAGCGCCCACGCCAGCGCGTCAGCGGTCAGGACCGTTTGACGGGTGGACCACTCCGCCCGCGCCTCGGTCAATGCTTCGACGGCCTGACCGTGGTCGGCGAGGTACGTCGCCGCGGTGAGGTGATCGGAGACACCGTTGGCGGTGGACAGTTGCCGGGCGGTGGCGACCAGGTCGTACTGCTGGCGCGCCTGGTCGGGTTTGCCGGCGACGGTGAGGAGGTCGCCGTACTCGATCAGCAGTTCGGGCAGTGGGAGCGCCTGCACGGCGCGGCCGTAGTCGGCGAGGGCGTCGGCGCTCTGGCCGAGCGCGGCCCGGGCCTTGCCGCGCCCCGCGTAGAGCTGCTGGTAGGTCGGGTCGGCGACGAGGCCGGCGTCGTATTCCCGCAGGGCTGCCTGCGGGTCGCCGTTGTGGAAGGCCAACTCGCCGAGGTAGTAGCGGCAGAAGGCTCGGTCGGCGGGGCTGCTGGCCTGCGCCAGTGCACGGTTGAGGGCGTCGCGGGAGGCGGCAACCAGCCCGTGTTGTTCGAAGTCGTACGAGGCGCGGGTGAAGGCCGCGACTCCGGGTTCGACGTCCAGCATGCGCTGCAGCTGGGTGCGCGCACCGTCGTAGTCGCCGAGTTGGGTGAGCGCGTCGACCAGCACGCCGTGGACGCTGCCGGAATCGGGGTTGAGGGCCTCGGCGCGGCGTCCCCAGTCCCGGGCGGCGGTGAAGTCGTGGCGGGCGTTGGCCAGCGCCGCCGTGCCGACCATCGCCTTCCAGTTCGTGCCGCTCTCCAGTTCGAGTGAGCGCCGCAACGCGCCGTCGGCCTTCGGGTAGTACGAGGGGTCACCGGTGATCCGACCCTGCTGCACGTAGGCAGAGCCGAGATCGGCCCACGTCGACCAGTCCTTCGGCACATCCACGAGCCGCCGTTGGGCCTTGGCGATGGCGACCTCCAGGGCGGCCCCACCCACCTGCGGGCCGGTCCGCAGGGGCGGGCCGACCAGGGCCGGGGAACGTTGCCGACCCGGCAGTTGACTCGTGACGATCGGGGTGCCGACCAGCAGCACGACGCCGGCCAGCAGCAGCACCACCGGTAGGCGGGTGAGCCCTCGGGACACGACGGTCAGCCGGCGCCGCAGGCGGCTCACGGCTTACCGCCGACAAGAGTGGCGTACGCGACGAGGTTGTCCCGGTAGCTGCCTGCCCGCCGGTCGAACGCGCCGGTGCAGGTGATCAGCCGCAGCTCTGCCCGGTCGCTGCGGGCGTAGACCGCGTCGGCGGGAAATCTGTCCTTCGGATATTCGTCGAGCCGGTACACCTGGAAGCTCAGGACCGACCCGGCGATGTCACGGACCTGTACCTCACTTCCCACCGCCAGGTCCCGCAGCCGGTAGAAGACCGCAGGCCCGGTGTGGGAGTCCACGTGGCCGACGATCACCGCCGGTGGACCTCCCTGTTCTCCCGGCATCGGACCGCCCGCGTACCAGCCGGCCACCTGATAGTCGTCGGGTGCCGGCAGCGCGCCGTCCGGTTGACGTGCCAGGTCGACGAGGGCGGACCGCACCCCGATGGACGGGATCGACAGGTCCGCCGGCTGCGCGGGCGAGCCCGAGCCGGTGTGGTTGGGACGCGGGTCCGATGGTGCAGCCGGAGCGCCCAGCGGCGCGGTGGCCGTCGTCCCGCGCGCTTCCGTCGAGGGCCGCTCGCCCGCCGTCAGCGCGACCGTCATCAGCACGATGAGTCCTCCAACGATCATGAGCAACACGTTCGGGGGTGGCCGCCGCAGTGGCGGAGCGGCCCGTCGGACGCTTCTGAGTAGCCGTGTGGCAACCATGTGAACGTTCTCCCGCCTCAGGTCCGCCGACCGTCGACAACGGCTTGCGCCCTGCCGGGTTCGGACGCCAGGGTGCGGCGCGGCCTGTCGGCCGCGCCGCACCCTCGATCAGCTGCTGGCCGGGCGCGAGACGGTCAGCCGTTGACGGCGGCGGCTGACCAGCAGACCGGCGCCGAAGCAGGCCGCCGCGGCGATACCGCCAGCGACCCTCATCCAGACGACGCCCGTCGAGGCGGTGCCGCCCGCGCCGCTGGGCACCCCACCGGAGGGCATCCCGTCGGCGTCGATCTGGTTCACCGCCACGTTGCTGGGCAGCGCGAGATACGGGAACGTGTTACCGAACGGCACGTTGTTCGTGTTGACCTTGTCACCGGCGGCGAGCGCGGGCACCAGCTGCCCGGTCTGCGCCGCGCCCTCGAATGCCTGCAACTCGATGTCCAGCACGTCGTCGGCGAGCCGGCGTCCGTTCGGGAAGCCCTGCAGGTCACCGCCGAGCACACCCAGCCGGTTCGGGTTGGCCGTCACCGGCACGCTCATGTTCAGCCGCAACTCCTCCGCCGGGACGAACGCCTTGGCGTCGACGTCCGCGTTGAGGATCTGCGAGTTCAGATCCGCCTGGATCGGCGGCGTCGAACCGTCCAGCGTCGGCGCGTTCTTGGCGATGCCGGTCAGGAAGATCTCCGCGAGGTCGTTGCGCGGTGTGGCCGGCGCGGGAATGTTGTAGATCTGCTGAATCACCCGCGGCAGCTCCGGGTTGAGGACCCGGTCGATCAGCTTCTGATTCTTGCTGTCGTCCGCCGGAGTGCTGGCGTTGAAACCGTCCTTCTGGTTGGCCGCCGGCACCAGCTCGTTGACCAGCGGGTTACCCAGCCGCGACACCTGCACCTGGTCGCCGCCAGCCTTGGGGTCCTTGACCTGCATCCCGGGCTGTGAGGTGGCGCTCCACACGCCGATCACCGGGTTGCGGGTGTCGTCGTCGTTGAGCGCCAGCGCCGACTTGGGCACCTGCAACGCGACGGTCTGCACGTTGTAGCCGGCCAGGGTGTCCTGCCCCCGCTCGGACAGGTTCGCGCCGTAGATCAAATCGAACACCCGCAGGTCCAGGAAGAACGGGTCCTCGGCCTGACCCGCGTACGTCTGACCGCCGCCCTCGACGGACGTCACCGCCTGCTGACGCAGCCGCCCGTAGTCCGGCATCGACGCCGGACCCACGTCCGACGGCGCGACGATCCCGTCGCGCACCAGCTCGCGCGACTGGCCGCCCTTGATCTCGGTCAGGGTGTACGTCTGCTTGAACAGCAACGTCGGGTCGTCCAGGTTGTTGACCACGCCATTGTTGTAGAGAAACGTGGTGCCGTCGCGCTTGTCGTCGTTGGCGAACACCCACCGATAGGTGATATCCGCCCGGGCGTCACCATTGTTGTCGATGTTGATGTCGTACTGGGCGCCAGGCTTGAAGAAGTAGAAGTTCGGCCCTCCGTTCGGCTCCTCGAACGGCAGCCAGTTCGCGATCAACGTGACGGTGTCCTGCTTGTCGGGACTGACGAAGGCGTACACATCGGTGTTGTCCACCTCCGGATCGCCCGCGATCAACGGTGCCTCCCGGTGACTCGACGCATCGGCCACCTCCGACACCAACCCCGCGCCGCCGGTCCCGGCGACCAACGCCAGCGCCGCAGCACCGGCGTACCACGCCAGGGCACCCGGCCCCGGACTTGTCAGTACCGCCCCACCTCGCACGTCCCCCGCCCCCTCCCTTGCTGATCAAGAAGGCCTTGACCAGTGAGAATTCCATTTCGATTCAACAGGGGCCGACGGCGCAGCAAAGGCGAAACCCCGAACACGGGCAAGCAACACGGCCGCCGCTCGTCCGGCCGGCCCGTGCGGCATGTGACGCGAGATGACGCCTGGGGCGCCCGGGAAACAGCAGCCCGTTGAGCGGATGTTGAGCGCCTCGACCGCTCTTGCCGATGGCGGACGATCCGAGGGCGTCAGACGCGAAACGGTGGTGCGGTACTCGCAGGGGCTGTGGATGATGGTCGGCGTGACCGAGATGGGCAGCGGGTCCGCCGAGCGGCGCCTGTACGACGCTGTGGCGCGGTGGAACGCCGACACCGGGCACGGCCTGCCGGAGATGATCCATGCCGCCTGCCAGGCGCTGATCGACGGACTGGACTCGCCGACGTTGCGCGAACTTGCCGGTGCCTCGGTGAAGGACTCGTCCTGGGACATCCGCGAACTCGTGGCCGAGTCGCTCCAGGAACTTGAGATCCCCTACCCGGGCACCATTGCCCCAGGCTTCGTCCTTGCGGTAGGCGGAGGAGTCACCCGCCGGCCAGGAGTCGACGCCCTCCGTCTGGAGGTGTCGCCTGAGCCCGGCGACACAGGCGGCGGGTTCCAGGTGCAGGTCTACGTCAACGGTACGGAGATGACCTCTGCCGCAGCGGGCCTCGGGATGGACCCGTACGACGTCCTTGTCCCCACCAATCGTCTGGTGGCCGCCGCGCAGCCACACACCGTCCCGATCGCCCGCTGCGCGTGCGGGGTGTACGGCTGCGGATCCACAGACGTCACCATCACGCGGGACGGCGACCTGGTGCACTGGGACTGGTCGATCGAGGTGCCCATGAACCGAGGCGTCTCCTTCGCAGCCGCCGAGTACGACAGGGAACTCGCACGGGTGGCCGCAGATCATTCGTGGGAGACGCCCGAGCGTGCGGCCGGACGACGTGTCCTGACGGACATGGACCGCGAACATCTGCTCACCTACGGCCTCATACCCGGTTGGGTAGACAACGACTACCGCGATCACGAACTGTTCCAGGTCGCCCTTCAGATCGACGGTGACTATCAGGTCTTTGTCGACACGCCGTGGCACGGCCGAGGCCCCGAGGAGTTGGCGCACGAGGTGTGCGCCACCCTGGCGCTTCCTCCCGCCGACTGGCACGCCACCTGGCACGCCATAAAGCCCACGCTGACCCAACCGCCGACGATCGCGGGGCCGGCCTGGCGACCTGCGCGGTTCTAGCTGGCACATCAGGAGCATGAAGGGGCCAACCAGGAGCCCCCGCAGCGCGCGGGTCTCCTCCTCCGCCTTCCCACTCTGCACCACCCATTCCGGCGGCTCCGTTGCAGGGCACCCGTCCTCGACGTGCAGCCGTTAGCCTCGCCCGGTGCGATACCTGAGCGAATCGTTCGCGGTCGGCGCGTTGCGACGATCGGCCTCGATCGAGCAGTTTCTTGGCCCCGCCTTTCTCGGCGATCGTCGAGGTGTCCGCTGGGTCGCCGTCGAGCCCCGGCGCAACGGTCGGTACGCGGTGGTGCTCTACCTCAACTGGGACATCGGCGGTGAGCACGTCGGCGATCTGCTGGAGTTCCCGCCGCTGGATCCCCGAGCCGACGACGCCGGTGTACTACTCGCCGAGGTCGGCGATGCCGTCGAAGCCCTCCACACCGCCGAACGGGTCACGAACGCTGAACGCGAGCGTTGGACGAACGCCGGCGTCGCCGCCGAGGACTACGTCGACTACGTACGGTCCGGTCGGCTGCCCGACCCGCTCACCAGGGACGCCGCGACCACCGTGGTACGCACTCTTGTGACCACCGGTGGCGGCGATGAAAGGATCGCCTCCTGGTGGCTGGACGGCCTTACGCGCCGGACGGGATGTCTGCACATCAGCGACATGATCTTCTGGCCCGCCGGCCGCTCCCGGACCGCCGAGGAGATCATCGACCACGCCTGGTCCTGCACCCCGATCAGCCTGTAGCAACCCCCACGACGAACATGACGCCGACGGCGACCAGGCGACGGCCGCCCAGATTCTGACGGTGGCGCATCCGCACGCGGCGAAGATCCTCGGCCGGCAGGTCACCGGCTTCGACCAGTAGGCATGGGAGCAGCACCGCTACGACATCGTGGTGGCCGCCAGCGTGGCGAAGTTCGACCAGCATCCCGCACTGCGCGCCTACCTGCTCGGCACCGGCGAGCGGGTGCTGGTGGAGGCCAGCCCTCTCGACCGGGTCTGGGGAATCGGCCTGGCCGCCGACCACCCGCACGCCGTCGACCCCGCACGATGGCGCGGGCTGAGCCTGCTCGGCTTCGCACTCATGCAAACCCGCGCGATCCTGCGTGAGCAGTCCGTAGGGCGGGAAGCTTCGGGGCACACGTGACGATCTCGGAGCCGTTCCGGGTGAAGATGATCGGCACACTGCCGGATGCGCCGAACCCCGAACCTGGCTGACCGACGGCGCACCACCAGAGCGCGGGAGACGACCGCTACACGGACACGGACGCAGTGCCTTCTCAACCAAGTCGGCTGAGAGCAGACGGCTCTGCCGAGAATCTGACTGGTCTGGCGTCTCCTACGACGGAATGATCCATGTGGTGATGCTTCACGAGAACGAGATCCCAGTGGACGAGGCAGTCGTCACGTCACTTCTGCGATGTCAACGCCCGGACTGGGCTTCGCTGCCACTGTCGCCAGCGGGAGCCGGCTCGGACAACACCATGTATCGGTTGGGAAACGACCTGCTCGTCCGGCTTCCGCGGACAGCCGACAAGGCTCGGTCCCTGAACAAGGAGCGGACGTGGCTCCCCCGACTTGGACCACTTGTGACCTGCCAAATTCCGGAGCCGGTCTATGCCGGCACGCCCGCCCCCGAGTTCCCTTTGCCCTGGTCCATCTACCGCTGGATCGACGGGACCGAAGTCGACACGAATGTCGTCCAGGACTGGGCCGCCGTCGGAACCGAGCTGGCGATGTTCGTCCACGAGCTGCACGACATCGACCTCATGGGCGCGTCTCGGACTGGTGAGCTGAGCTGGTACCGCGGAGGCAACCTGAGGGACTGCGACAAGTCGATCAGCATCTATTTCGAGAACTGCCGCACCACCACTGACCACGACCTGGACGTCGAACCGTTGGAACAACTCTGGCGCGCCGCCATCAGACTGCCCGCATCCTCCAGCCCTCACGTGTGGCTCCACGGGGACCTCAGGCCATCCAACCTCCTGGCCGCGAAGGGCAAGCTGCACGCCGTCATCGATTTCGGGTGTCTCTCCGTCGGCTTCCCCGCTGCCGAGCACGCCCCTGTCTGGGACCTGCCGGAGCCTGCGCGACAGGCCTACTGGAATGCCGCGAACCTTGACCACCTCACCTGGGCTCAAGCTCGGGCGTGGGCCATCTTCGTGGGCATTGCCGGATTCTCCTACTACCGAAACACCTGGCCCGCCTTCGCAACCGAATGCCGGACACGGCTCGAAAGGATCCTCACGGACGACGCAACACGCTGACCCCGGACCTTCGAGAAACCACTCAGCCCACCGCTAGGCAGTTGAGGCACACGCCTGCGGCCTACACGTACGGACGTCGATGTGTTGCAGAACGGGATCGTGTGCGGGCGAAGGAGCGCTAGACGAAACGCAGTCGACCCACCGGGTCCTCTGCCGAGTCGAGGAGGTGACAGCCGCACAGCCCGGCAAACGTTCGGGGTCAGATTCGCGCACAGCTGTTGCCCCCCGGCAGTGGGAACGTGGTCCCATTCGCGGGGGAGGACAGGCGGATCACTGCCGTCTTTCATTGGTTCATGGTTGCCAATCAGCGTTCCACAGTGGCTTGTCGAGCCGTCGACCGATCGTGCCCGCACGGGAGGGACGTTACGGCTACCGCTCTAGATGGTGCTGGCACCGGTCTGGGCGGGGGCCGGGCCGCCGGTCCCACCCTGGTCGAGATTGTCAAGCAGTGACGGCGCGGGGGCGACTGCTCGGTCGTGTGCCTGTTCCGGACCGGCACGGCCACGGGTCCGGTACGTCGTCGGGGCACCTTCGCGAGGGGGTTCACCTGTCGGATCGTTCCGCTCGTTCTCTCCGGGCGGCCGCGGCCGCCCGGGCCAGACGGTGGGCGGTGGCGTGCGCCGTGTTCGTCGTCGGTGAGATCGCTCTGCGTGCGTACTGGATCGTGGGTGGCCGGTGGGGGTACACCGCCTGCGACCGGACCGATCTGGTCGATCCGGCAGGTGGATGCGGTGCTGACCGCATCGAGTCGCTGCCGTTCTCGGCGGGCTGGGCAGCGGTAGGAGTCGGCGTCGGCCTCGCGGCGGTGGTCGTGTGCGCGGTCCGCTTCCCGGCCCGCTGGGCGGCGGCCGCCAGTTGGGCGGCGGCCGCGCTGCTCCTGGTCGTCGCGTTTCCGCTGCACCTGCTCTTCGAGATCCCGGCGGCCTTGGCGGGGCGTCCCTCGGACTGGCGTGACCTCGGCGCCCGGCTCGCGCTGGTGGCCGGGGGCATGCTGTTCGCCGGGCTGGCGAACACCTGCGGTCCGCAGCGGGGGTCCGTCACTCCCGGCTACCGGCCCGTTCCCCGGTGGACCCGGATCTGGGCGTATGTAGCCGTCGCCCTGCCGGTGGTCGGTTGGGCGGCGCCGCACGGGCTCTGGGTGCTCGGCGTCCCGTTCGGGATCCCCGAGCGGCAACTGGATGACATCCACCGCGACCTCTCGACGCCGACGGGCGTCGCGATCACCGTCGTTCCGCCGCTCGCCGGCCTGCTCGTCCTCGGGTTGGTACAGCGGTGGGGGCAACAGTTCCCGCGTTGGGTGCCGGGACTCGGCCGTCGACCAGTCCCCCGACTGCTGGCGGTGGTTCCGGCCGGCGTGGTGGCGCTCGCGCTGATCACCTACGGCGCATTGAGCGTCGCGGCGTTCGTGCGGCAGCTGCTCCTCGGCGACATGCGCTGGTCCGACGTGTGGGAGGGGTGGGCGGTGGCCGCCACGCTGCTGGTGTTTCTCGGCTGGGGAGTGGCGCTGGGCGTCACCACCACCGGTTACGCCCTCGCCACCCGGCCACGTCAAGAGCAGGCGTCGAACGTCAGCCTCACGCCGTGAGCCGCCGGTTGGACCAACCACGGCCAAAGCCGCAACGACGTCCGCCCGCCAAGATCGGAGAATTCATGACTGCCATCGACCCTGGCCGTACCTGGGCCGCCACCCCGTCGCCCTGGGCCGTCTGGGCGGCCTACGCGGTCCCGCTGTGCGTCCTGCCGTCCGCGGTCTGGCGACTGGCCCTCGTGTTCACCGACGATACCGTCCCCACGTGGTACATGATCTTCCTATCGGTCCTGTCGATGGGGCTGGCACTGTCGACACTCGGGCTGGTGCACCATTGGGGACAGGAGGTTCCGCACCTGGTACCGCTGCTCGGAGGCCGTCGGATACCGGCGCGGCCAGTCGTGATCGTCGCGCTGACCGGCGGTTCGTTGCTCGTCGCCATCAGCCTGTACTTCGTCCTGAACCAGACGTTCCACTTCGTGCCGCGCGGATGGAGGGGGCTTGGGCAGGACGAACCCGTACATCCCGTTCCCGGCTGGAACGTGCTCCGATACTACGCCCCACTGCTCGCCTGGGGTCCCCTCGTTCTAGCCGTGGCCACCGACTACCGCCGGCGCGTCGCCCGAGCCGCCCACCCGTAGAGAGACTGCTGTGCCGCACCCTTCGAGGGCTGACCGCCTCCGCCTCCCGGCGGACGGCCATCCGGTGCCCAGGACACCGGTCCGGCCCAGGGCCAGCGCGTCGATGATGGACTGGCGTACCTCGTCTGACATTGCTTGACTCCTCTTGTGGACTGGGTCGTGGTGCGGATCGCGAAGATCACCGCCGAATCCCGGGGTCGGGCGTCGGAATATCTGGTCAGCACCGCCGCCCACCTGCTCGGCGTGCCGGCCGGCGAGGTCGGCGTGGCACGGGACCAGACCGGCCGGCCCAGGCTCACCGGCGCGGCGCGAGGGTTGCACGCGAGTCTCAGCCACGGCTGCGGCGTGGTCGCGGTAGCCGTGTCTGCCGTCACGGCGGTCGGCGTGGACATCGAGCGCGATCGCGCTCTGCCCGGTGAGGCGCTGGCCCGTCGCTGGATGACGGCGGCCGACGCGGACTGGCTGACCGACCAACCGGCACCGTTGCACACCAGCGCGTTCCTGTGGCTGTGGACGCAGAAGGAGGCCATCGGCAAGGCACGCGGCACCGGCCTGCGCGGCGGTGGTCTACGGCAGCCGCTGGTACTGCCGCCCGTCTGGCCGGACCCGCTGGGGTCGCTGCCGCTACGCCCCGTGCCCGGCAGCCGAGCCGGTGTGGCCTGCGGTGTGCTCCCCGACGGCCTGGTGCTGGCGGTGGCCGGGCAGGACAGGCCGCTCCCACACGGCGCTGCCGGCGGCATCCGGCTGGTCGACCGTCGTTGGTAGCTGCCCGGCTTGATCGGCCGGCAGTGCGGCAGCACCTCCGGGACGGTCCCGCGTCGCCGGACGTCCGGCGACCAGCATCGGCCACCGGCTGACCGGGCGTCGGTCTCCTGCCTGATACTGACCAACCCTGCAACGCGCTCCCGGAGGCCCTGTCAGATGCGTTTCGGTGTCAACTACATCCCATCGCGTAACTGGCTCTACTCGTGGACCGACTGGGATCCGGGTGCTGTGGCGGCGGATCTGGCGGCGGTGCGGTCGCTCGGCTTCGACCACGTCCGGCTGCACCTGCTGTGGTCGCTGTTCCAGCCCAACCCGACCCTGGTCAGCCCGGTGCTGCTGGACCGCCTGGTGGCATTGCTCGACGCGTGCGCCGCGGAGGGTCTCCAGGCGCAGGTCACGGTGCTCAACGGCTGGATGAGCGGCTTCCTGTTCCGACCCTCGTGGATGTCGCCCGACCGCAGCTTCTTCGACGACCCGGAGGTGGTGTCGGCGGCGGAGCGCTACGTCCGGGCGGTGGCACGGACGATAGCCGCCCACCCGGCCGCGTTGGGCATCGACATCGGCAACGAACTCAGCGTGCTGGCCGACCATGAGCCGGTCTGGCCTGCTCCGCTCTCCGCCGACGGCTGGGCCGGCAACCTGCTGCGGGCCTGTGCGCAGGAGATGCCGAACGGCACGCACTGCAACGGCGTCGACCATCGACCCTGGCTGACCCGGACCGCGCCGTTCGGCCGCGAGCGGTTGGCCGCCGACGGATCGGTCACCGTGGTGCACGCCTGGCCGTACTTCACCGGCGCGTTCGCCCGCTACGGGCATCGCGACGGCCGGGCGTTGCACATCGGCGCGTACCTGGTCGAGCTGGCCAACGCCTACGCCGCGACACCGCACCGGCAGGTCTGGGCCCAGGAGATCGGCCTGTCCGAACAATGGGTACCGGCCGCGGACATCACTGACGCGGCAGCCCACTTCCTGCGCAGCACGGCCAGTGCCAGCCAACTGTGGGGCGTCACCTGGTGGTGCAGCCACGACATCGATCCAGCGCTCACCGGCTTCGCCCCACTGGAGTACGACCTCGGCCTGCTCACCACCGACAACGCGGTGAAGCCGATGGGCGCGGCGGTCGCCGCCGCGATCCGGGATCACCGCGACATACCACCGGCGACGCGGGACACCGCGATCGTCCTCCTCGACGAGGACGGTCTGCGAACCATGGACACCTTCCTGGAACTGGCCGCCGACGGCGTGCATCCGCGCATCGTGCTGCCCTCCAAGGCCCAGGACGAGGCGCACCTACACGCTCGGGGCATCCGCCACGTCGTCACCCCCGACCGCTGAGGCAGACGGTCTCGTCCCGCAGACGCGCGTCGATCGTGATCATGTCTGAGCTGCGCCCGACGGTCACCATGCCGCTGCGGCTTCACTCTGGCAAGCTGTCCCGGTGATGGTCGGTGATCTGTTGGACGACAGGTATCAGATCGAGAGCCGTCTCGGTGCTGGTGGCATGTCGGTCGTCTGGCGGGCGTGGGACCGAGTTCTCGAACGTGCGGTGGCCGTCAAGGTCCTGGCCGGCGCGCAGGCCGCCGCCCAGGGGGCACGACAACGCATCCAGGCAGAGGCCAGGGCCGCGGCGGGCCTGTGGCACCCCCACGTGACGAGCGTGTACGACTATGGCGAGCACACCGACGCTGCCGGTCGTCCGGTGTCGTATGTGGTGATGGAACTGCTGCCCGGCCAGAACCTGTCCCGGCGACTTGCCGCCGGCCCGCTACCGCCGGCCGCCGCGATGCGAACATGCGCGCAGGTCGCCGAGGCGCTCGCCGCCGCACATGAACGTGATCTGGTCCACCGGGACATCAAGCCGTCCAACGTGATGCTGACACCAGCCGGTGTGAAGGTGGTCGATTTCGGAATCGCCAGCACGGTCGGCCGACCGGAGCTGGAGGCGGACGGACAACTGTTGGGCACCGCGGCCTACCTCGCGCCCGAACGACTCGAAGGTGGCACCGTCCTGCCTGCCTCCGACGTCTACGCGCTCGGGCTGTTGCTGTACCGGACGCTGACCAATGAGCTGCCGTGGTCGGCGGAGACCCCCACGCAGATGATGAATGCTCACGTGTACGTCGATCCGGCACCGCTGCCTGCTATCGAGGGAGTGTCACCCGAGGTTCAACGTCTCCTCGACCGTTGCCTCGCCAGGGATCCCGCCGATCGTCCGGGCGCCGGCGAGGTGGCGATGGCGTTGCACGGCCTGACCGATGACGCCGAGCGGCGGGTGGACGAGACGGCGCAGCGGGTGCCCGCCGCTCCGGTGTCGGCCCCGGCCACCGCCGGTTCCTCTGCCGGTCGGCGTCGCCGCATTCCCCGTGCCGTGTCGATCCCACTGGTCCTGACGGCGGCGGCAGGGATCATTGCGCTCCTGCTCCCCCAGTTCTCAGCCGACGACGGCAGCTCGGGCGGGGCCGCCTCTCGTCCCGGCGCCACCCCACCCGGCACCGCCTTCGATGCACCTGCCGCTGATCCATCTGCTTCCCGGCAGACCTCCGGCGGGCCCGCCCCAGTCTCGCGACCAAGCCGTACGCTGGCCGTTCCGCCTGAGCCGGCCAGACCTACCGCCGGAGCCAGTGCCTCGGCCAGCGTCGGCCGCACCACCCCACCCGGCGCAGGGCAGCCGGCGGGGCCCTCGGGTGCCGCACCGACGCTCGCCTCCGCAGAGCCAGGTACACCCGTTGAGGCACTCGGTGGCGTCGTGACTGTGCTCTGCACCGGCGATCAGGCTCGCGTTGTCAGCCTTGTTCCCGCCCCGGGATACAGCATCAAGGATCAGAACTCGGGGCCTGCCAGGGAAATCAAGGTGGTGTTGCTGTCCACCGCCAACCAGAGCGAGGTCAAGGCGCGGTGCGACGACGGCAGGCCGATCCCGAAGATAAAGGAGACCCGTCGGTGAACGCACCGTCGGCCTCGGCGGGTGAGCTCCACGACGGTCGCTGATCGCGCCACTGTCGGCACGGCACCGTCTACCGGTCCGGTCGCTCTTCGGCCGCCTGGCCCACGACCGACTGCTGTCGGATTCGCGTGAGCCACACCACGCGACGACGGTGGCGGGTAGCAGAACTTCCGGTCCGGCGGGACGTGGAACGACGCAGGGAGACTGCTGTCGGCTGATTCGGAGAAGCGATGACCAGGCCCAGGCTTCTGTCGGTCAATGTAGGAATGCCCAGGAACGTCGAGTGGCACGGCCGCGCGGTCCGGACCGGGATGTGGAAAGAGTCGGTTGACGGCCCGCGCATGGTGCGGCGGCTCAATCTCGACGGAGACGGTCAGGGAGATCTGGCCGGGCATGGCGGCGAGCAGCGCGCGGTGTTGGTCTACCAGCGCGAGTCCCTCGAATACTGGCGGGCCTTCCTCGGCCGCGACAGCTACGAGTATGGGGATTTCGGCGAGAACTTCACAGTCGAAGGGCTGCCGGACGACGAGGTGTGCGTCGGCGACCGCTACCGCATCGGCGAGGCCGAGTTCGAGGTCACCCAGCCGCGGGTGACCTGCTATCGGCTCGGCCTCCGGATGAACGCGCCGACCATGCCGGCGTTACTGGTCGCGCACCACCGGCCCGGCTTCTACCTCCGGGTCATCACCGAGGGCCGGGTGCAGGCGGGCGACGAGATCGTCCGAACCAGGCGCGGACCGCACGAGCTGACCGTGGCCGAGATCGACGCCCTGTTGTATCTGCCGGACCGCGATGTGGGGCGGCTGCGCGACGCGGTGGACGTTCCGGCACTGAGCCCCGGCTGGCAGCAGTCCTTCCATGACCTGCTGGCCGGTGGTGCGGCCCCGGCGGTCGGCGTCGAACCGGGCTGGAAGGGTTTTCGTCCGCTGGCGGTCATCGGGATCCAGCGCGAGAGTTCCACCATCATCTCCGTACGCCTCGCGGCTGCCGACGGCACGAAACTGCCGAGCGCCCTGGCGGGTCAGTACCTGACCGTACGCGTGCCGGGCGCGGCCGAACCGTCGCCGGTGCGCAGCTACTCGCTGTCGTCCGGGCCGGACGAAGAAACGTACCGGATCAGTGTGAAACGCGACGGGCTCGTCAGCAGCTATCTGCACTCCCAACTGGCTATCGGTGACGTTCTTCAGGTGGCGGCGCCGCGCGGCGATTTCGTGCTGGACGGCGGTGACGGCCCGGTGCTGCTGATCTCGGCCGGCGTCGGCGTGACACCGCTGCTGGCCATGCTCCACCGGCTGGCGAGCGACCGCACGCACCGGCAGATCTGGTGGTTGCACGCCGCGCACGACATCGAGCAGCAGCCATTCGCCGCCGAGTCGCGGCGGCTGCTGAAGCTGCTGCCGAACGCCCGTGCGGAGATCTTCCTCAGTGACACCCGCCGGATGACGGCCGAGCGCCTCGCCGACCTCGGACTGCCCCGCGACGCCACCGCGTACGTCTGCGGTCCGGAGCGATTCATGGCCGAGATTGGCCAGGCTCTCGCCGATCAGGGCATCGTCGTGCGCACGGAGTCATTCCGCGGACGCTCCCGTCTACACCCGGGCACGGCCGGCGCAGACGACCCCGCGCCCCATCAGCCCGCCGGAGTGGCTGGCACCGGAGCGCTGGTCACGTTCGTTCGCAGCGGCCTGACGGTGCGCTGGCGCGACAGCGATGCGTCGTTGCTGGAACTGGCGGAAGCGTGCGACGTGCCGACCCGATGGTCGTGCCGCACGGGCGTCTGCCACAACTGCACCACGCCGCTGCTGAGCGGCTCCGTCGCCAATGAACCGGAGCCGCTGGAATCGCCGGCCGGGGGCGAGGTGCTCATCTGTTGCTCACGCCCGGCCGGCGATGTGGTGCTCGACCTATGAATCGGTGTTCCGGCCGGCGAAACCCCGCTCCTGCAGGGTCCAGAGGTTGCCGTCCGGGTCCCGCAAATCGGCGAAGCTGGCGTAGTCGCGCCGGTCCGGGTCGAGACCTGGCGCGAAGTCTCCCTGCCAGTCGACGCTGCGCTTGTGCCGAATCGGCTCGACGGTGACACCCGCGTCGGTCAGATTCCGGTGCGCCAGCTCGATGTCGTTGACGACGAGGCACAGCCCGTCGACGGCGCCCGGCGCCATCGCCGTCAGGCCCATCCCCAGCTGTACGGAGCACGAGGAGCCGGGCGGGGTCAGCTGCACAACCCGGAACCGGTCGTTCGGGTGGTAGTCGACATCGAGGTGGAAGCCGAGTTTGTCCCGGTAGAAGGCGAGGGATCGGTCGACGTCGCCGACGGGGACGACGACGACCTCGAGGCGGAGGGGGCTCATCATCAGACCAGCGTCTCGCCACCGTCGACGCCCAGCGTGGTGCCGGTCGTGAAGGTGCTCGTGAGGGCATAGAGGACCGCCCGGACGGCGTCGCCCGGGTTGCCCACCCGCCCGGCCGGGTTGTGGGCCGCCCGGCGTGCGAACAGCTCGGCTTTCTGCTGCTCGCCGAGCGCGTCGTAGGCGCCGCTGTCGATGGTTCCCGGCGAGACCGCGTTCACCCGCAGCGGGGCGAGCTCCACGGCCAGGGCCCGGGTGACCGCGTCGACGCCGCCGTTGGTGGCCGCGACCGCCAGCATGCCCGGCGCCGGCTTGCGGGCGGTGGCGCCCGAGAAGAAGACGAAGCTGCCGTCCTGCGGCATGCGCGGCGCGAAGTGTTTGGCCAGCAGGATCGGGCCGAGCACCTTGGTCGACAGGGACTGCAGCACGGCGGCTGGCTGCAGGTCGTTCAGGCGCCCGCGAGCCCGGGCCGACGCTGTCGACACGACGTGGTCGACGTGACCCAGCCGTTCAGCGAGCGCTGCCACGCTCGCCTCATCGGTGACGTCGACGGAATCGATGGTGAGATCCTCGCCGTACGCGTCCGCCAGGGCGTCGCGGTTGCGGGAGGCGACGACCACGGTGGCGCCGGAGTCGCGTACGGCGGCGACGATCGCACCGGCAATGCCGCCGCTGCGGCCAATCACCAGCACTGTTCGGTTTTCCAGTTCGGTGTTCATGACTCTGTTGCTCCTGTCCGGGAACACTAGGTGAGGGGCTTGGTGATCTCGTCGGCGTCGAGGCCGCGGTCGAGGCCGTGCGCAACGACGGTCTGGCCGGGTTCCAGACGCAGGCGCACACCGTCGAGGACGACGTCGATCCTGTCGGGCTCGAAGGAGAGGAACCCGCTGATGCGGGCGACCTCGGTCCAGGCCTCGGGGTAGCCCCAGGCCGCGCCAGTGCGCAAGCCGACGTCGTAGTACCTGGCCAGACCCTTGTAGGGGCAGAAGGTCCGAACGTCGGTCTCGGTCAGGGCGCTCAGAGCGACATCCTCGCGCGGTAAGTACCAGCGCGGTGCGAAACCGGACTCGTAGAGCGCGAGCGGCCGCGTGGTGTCGGCGATCACGCGATCACCGTCAAGAACACGCAGGTGCCGGGAGGTGCGGCGGACGTCGATACGGTGGTACGGGTCGGCCGCGTGCCCGAGGATGCGCTCGTCCTCCTCGTAGAACGCGTCCATCGCCCGCCACGCGAATGCGACCCGCCCGCGCAATTCCTCGGCGTGCGACGGCGGATCCGAATGTTCCCAGGCTGCTCGCTCTGCGCGTCCGTCGCCGGCTTCGACGATGAACCATGAGGTCTCGCCGAGTTCACCATGTCGAGTGGTGCGAGTCGTCGGGAGGAGCACCCCGTCGTCGATCGAGGCGCGGGGGAAGTAGGCCACCGGATAACGACCGGGTTCGTGCAGCAGCAGCACGTCCTCGCTGTCGGCGATCCAGGCACCGCCGAAACGCACCCGCATGCGGCGGCGTAGCCGCTCGGCGAAGAGCAGCCGGTCGGGCAGCGGTTGCGGGACCAGGAATCTCCCGACCGCCCGTCCGGACAGCGGACCTTGTTGCCACGCGAGTCCCATGTCATCCCCCCTTGTTGACGTCGTCGGATGGAGTTGGTCAGCGGCTCACGACGGCGGCCTGGGCCCGAGCCTCGTCGATGACGCGGTTGAGAGTGGCGAGGTCCTGGGGTCCGTCGTGACGCTGGCCGTTGATGAAGAACGTGGGAGTGCCGGCCACACCGCTGCGGTCGGCCGAATCGATGTCTCGCTGAACCCGGGCCTCGTGCCGGCGGCGGACCAGGTCGTCGCGGAACTGGTCGAGGTCCAGGCCGAGCTGCTCGGCGTACCCGGTCAGGTCGTCGAGGGTGAGCCGGTCCTGGCGTTCGAGCAGCAGGGTGTGCATGGGCCAGAACGCGCCCTGATCCTCGGCGGCCTCGGCGGCCTCGGCGGCTTCCTGCGCATACGGATGCACGTCCGGCAGCGGCAGATGCCGCCACACATACCGCACGTCGGCGTTCTCGACGAGCAGCTCCTGGGCGGTGGGCCCGACCATCGCGGTCCACGGACATTCGAAGTCGCCGTACTCGACGACGGTGACGACGGCCGTGGGAGGGCCTTGGATGTGGTCGCGGTCGTCGTTCACCGGCTCGGCCAGGTCGACGAGCCGCCCCGCGGTGCCGAGCAACGCCCGCGCCCGTGCTCCCGCCGGAAGGGTCTCGATGATGCGATGGACGGCGAAGCTCAGCAGAGCCGCGCCGGCCGCGGCCGCGAGTGTGCCGATCTTCGCCTGGTCGAGCGCGTCGCCGCTGAAGGCCAGGTTCGCGATCAACAACGAGACGGTGAAGCCGATCCCGGCAATCGTGCCGCTCTCCAGGACCGCGCCCCAACCAACGGGTGGACGCAGCGAGCCTCCGCTGAGACGCTCCGCCAGCCAGGAGGTGATGACGACGGCGGCCGGCTTGCCCACGACGTAGGCGAGAACGACGCCTATCGTGATCGGCGATCGTAGCGCCTGGCCCACCATGTCGCCGTCGACAACGATGCCCGCGTTGGCCAGCGCGAACAGCGGGACGATCCCGTAACTGGTCGCTGCGTGCAGGGTGTGGCGCATCCGGGAGTTGGCCGACAGCGCACCGGTCAGGCTCCGGGTGGCCAGGGCCGCCAGCTTCGCCGACGGCTGCTCCCGGAACAGCCGGACCAGCCTGGTCGCCTCCTCCAGCTCGGTGCGGCTGGGCGTGTACGCCGTCGCGGCCAGCCCCGCGGCCAGCCCAGCGACCACCGGGTCGATGCCCGCCGACAGCAGCCCAGCCCAGGTCAACACGGTACCCAGCGCGAAACTCCAGCCTCGGAGCCGGTGCGGCAGGCGGCGCCCTGTCAGCAGGCCGGCGAAGGCCACCACGGCCACCACCATGCCAGGCACCGCGATGTGCTCGCTGTACGCGACGGCGATCACGATCAGGGCCACCAGGTCGTCGACGACGAACACGGTCAGGACGAAGGTTCGGATTCGCCCCGGTGCGTGTGCGGCAATCAGGGAGAAGGCTCCCAGCGCGAGCGCTGTGTCGGTGGACATCGCGATGCCCCAGCCCTGGGCACCAGCTCCCCCGTGGTTCACGATCAGATAGACGATGACCGGAATCACCATGCCAGCCCCTCCGGCGAGTACCGGGAGGGCCACGCGACGTCGCTCGCGCAGGTCTCCCAGGTCGAACTCCCGGCGCGCTTCGAGGCCGACGACGAGGAAGAACAGCGTCATCAACCCGCTGTTGACCCATGTGCGCAAGTCGAGGTGCGCCGCCCAGGGGCCGAGCTGGACGGTCAGGACCCAGGACCAGAAGCCGTCGTAGTCGAGCGAGGGCAGGTTCGCCCAGACGAGGGCGACGGCGACGGCAGCGACGAGGAGCGTGGCGCCGGCCGATCCGGAACGCGGGAACCCGCGGCGGGCCGTCGACCCGGCGGGCGTCATAGCCATCGACGTCGTCGGGTCCGGCTCCATCGTTCGTTGCACCTGCGGCATCGCTTTCCCTCGTGATCGGTCCGGACCGTTGCCACCCTGGCCGTTGGCCGTGGTCCTTCGCCTCCGTAAGTCCACCGGCCAACCCCGGGCAGGGCCACGGGGTTCTCGATCAGGCGGAGAAAACTGCTGATCTCAGAGAATTCATCGCGTAGAAGGCTCGCGACTTGGCCGTTCCGATCGGCACGGAAAGGAGGTCGGCGGCTTCGCCTGCGCTCCGGCTCTGCAGGTAGATCTCCTCGAACGCTCTGCGGCGCTCGGGGCTCAGCTTGCGGAACGCATCCAACATGGACTCGCGGGCTATGACGAAGTCCATCGGGTCCGACGGCGAGGAATAGTTCTGCAATTCACGTTCGCCCTGAAACTCCTGGGGACGCCGTCCGCGCTTGCGCGCCTCGTCCGCCGACACATTACGAGCGATCGTGAAGAGCCAGGACTGGATGTGGTCCTCGTCGACCGGGACGTCGCCGATGTGCCGCCAGACCTTCAACATCGTCTCCTGCAAGAGGTCTTCGACGATCTGCGGCCGGTAGGTGTTGATTCGTTTGAGGAACCGGAGCAGCACGCCGGAACGTTCCTCGAAGATCTGCCGCAACTGCTCCACGTCACGCCGCCGGAGGGAATTCCGGTCGTCGTCTCGTGGGAGTCGCCCCGACTCTCCGGCGACGTGCGGGCTCTCGTCCGGGCCGTCGAGGCGCGGAGTATGAACAACCATTATGTGCTCCTGGACAGCGTGGTCAGGTGAGCGGGGTTGCCGCAGCTCGCGTGCGGGCACGTCGGGGGCGGCCGGCCGGCTTACCTGTTAGTCGGGGACCCCGGTGGGCATGGCTCCTCCTTCGCCGCTGCGGATCGACCGTCAGGACGGTCTTCGACCTGTACGGTTGCGAGCTTGGCTCGGCGAGAAGGGGCTTCGCCTCCGAATCACCACGGGCCGACCCCCGGCCTGATCACGGGTGCCTGGCGAGACTTCGGCCGGCGACCGGTTCCCGGCGGCGTCGGCGTGGGCTGTCTCGGCCGCCTTGTCCTGTTCAGGCAGGGTGTTGGTGGCGGCGTCCTCCGCAGTGCACCGGCGTTGTCCGGCGCAGGGGTCACTGTCGCCGTAGGGCCGGACTGGTCGCCTCACAAGATCAACCAGCTGGACCCCGGGGTCTCGGGCCACTGCCCCGGGGGTACGGTCGCCAGGTCCGGGGGTGCAACCGGTGGCGGACTCGTGACTCGATCCGGCCGGCGACGCGCAGGATTGTCCTGTGGACGTCGACCCAGATGCCGAGGGCTTGCCGGCCAGCCCTCGACCGCCGCTGTACGGCCCTGACGAGGAAGACCGACTCGAGGACCTGAGACGGCGTACGGCCGCCGGTCGCGGCGGTGGGATACGCATCGTCGGAAACCGCGGCATCGGACGGTCATCAGGCCTGGATCATGTGCTCGACCAGGTTGCCGACTTCCGCGTGCTCCGGGTTCGAGCGGTCGCGGCCGAGCAGGAGATATCATTTGCGGCCCTGCACCTGCTCTGTCGTGAGCTGCTCGACCACTGCGCGTTCCTTCCGGCCGCCCATCTCGCGACACTGAAGGCCGCGTTCGGCCTGATCGACGAGCCCAGGCCCGCCGTCGGCACGGTCGCTGCCGCCGTGCTCGAGTTGTTCAGCGGCATCGCCCAGGTGCAGCCCGTCTGCGCCGCCGTCGACGACGCCCACTGGCTGGACGAGGCCACCGCCGAGGTTCTGGCTTTCCTCGCCGCCCACGCAACCCGGCGAGCCTTGATGATCGTGATCGCCGGCACGCACACCCCGCGGCTCGACCCGTTCGGGCAGATCCCGACGATGCGCTTGCGGCCGATCGGTCGCGGCGAGCTCCGCGGGCACCTCAGGGCCGCCTGGCCGGGTCTCGTCGACGACGCCGTGGCCGAACGCATGCTGGCGGAGTCCGGCGGCAACCTGCGCATGCTGGTGGAGTCGCTCCAGTGCCACACGGTGGCCGAGCTGGCCGGAGGATTCGCGATCCCCGGCCCACGTCCCGTCCGTGCGTGCTCGCACGAAGGCTGCTGCCCGGACCGTGTCGGGCGTCTCACGCCGGTCTCCCGGCGGCTCCTGCTCGCCGCGGCAGCCGACCCGACCGGAGACGTCCTGCTCTTCACACGCATGGCCGCCGAGCTGGGCGCCGACCCGGAAGCCCTCGCCGCGGCCCATCTGGTCGAGGTCGGCGATCATGTCACCTTCGCCTGCCCAGACCTGAGGTCGGTCAGCTACCACTCGGCCGCGCCCGACGAACGGCGATCGATCCACCGCAAGCTCGCCGAGAACACCGCCGGCGATCCGACGCGGCGGTTGTGGCACCTCGGCCTGGCGGCCGCAGCCCACGACGACGACCTCGCCGGCGACCTCGAGACCCACGCCGACCTGGCGCAGCCCCGCGGCGGGACAGCGGCCCGGGCGGCGTTCCTGGAGAGGGCGGCCCTGCTCACCAGCGACGCGGCCGGACGCGCCGACCGTGCGCTCGCGGCGTCGGCCGCGATGTACGACAACGGTGACCTCGCCGGCGCCCAGCGGCTCCTGGCCCTGGTGGCGACGGAGTCGCAGGACGCCGTCCGCTCGGCTCGGCGGAACTGGCACCAGGCCCGGATCACGACCGTCGTGCGTCCCGGTAAGGGCTCCGCGCGCCAACTGCTGGAGGCGGCCCGGCGACTGTGGCCACTCGACCCGGCCGACGCACGGGAGGCGTACCTCGATGCCCTCCTCGCGGCGACGTTCGCCGCCGGACCCACGGATCGCGCGCTGCTGCTCGTCACGGCGACCGAGGGCCGCGCCGCCGCGTGCCAACAACTTCGCCGGCCGGCCGATCAGCTGCTGTTCGGGCTGGCCACGCGGGTACTCGACGGCTATGCCCGCTCGGTTGCCCCAGTTCGGGCCGCGATCTCGGCGTTCCGGGACCCGTCTCTCGACCTGCGAGCGACACGCTGGCTCGGCCTTGCGGGTCTGCTCGCCGCAGACGTGTGGGACGGCCAGGCGTGGCGAGACCTTGCTCAGCGCTACGCCGCGACCGGACGGGACCCACGGCTGGACAGCCCGCTCCCGCAGATCACCGCGAGGGCCCGCAGTCACGACGCCGGGATCGCCGATGTGCTTGCGGCCGCGGCGCTACACAACGCGGCAGGGCAGTACGACCTGGCCGTCGAGGCGGCTGGCGAGGCGGTGCGCTCGGAGCATCCCGGCTTCACAGGCTGGGCGCTGACCGAGCTGGTCGAGGCAGCGGTCCGTGCGGGCGACGAGAGTCTGGCCGCGAAGACCGCGGCCCAGCTCTCTCAGCGCACCACCCCGGTGGGGAGCGACTGGGCGCTGGGCGTCCAAGCGACCGCCGAGGCGTTACTCGCCGAGGACCAGAACGCGGAGGCGTCATACCGGGAGGCCATCGAGCGGCTCGGCCGCACCGGCCTGCGCTATCGGCTGGCACGGGCCGAGCTGCTCTACGGCGAATGGTTGCGTCGGCGTAACCGGCGCGTTGACGCCCGGGCTCAGCTTCGCGCCGCGTGCGAGCATTTCGGCGAGCTCGGCGCCGTTGCTTTCGTCGAGCGGGCCCGCCGGGAACTGCTCGCGACCGGGGAGACCACGCGCAAACAGACCGACGAGAGCCGACGACAGCTGACCCCGCAGGAGACGCGGGTCGCATCGCTGGCCCGGGCCGGTTTCAGCAATGCCGAGATCGCCGCACAGTTGGTCATCAGCCCACGTACGGTCGAATACCACCTGTACAAGACCTTCGCCAAACTCGGCATCAAGTCCCGTGCGAAGCTGTAGCAGCTTCCGGATCTCTGCGGGCGCGGTCAGGCATTGGCACCGTCGCGATACGCCTCCAGCAGCCGCAGCCACACCTCACTGATCGTCGGAAATGACGGCACGGCGTGCCACAGCCGGCTGATGGGCACCTGCCCGGCCACGGCGACCGTGGCCGAGTGGAGCAGTTCGGCGACTCCGAGCCCCACGAAGGTTGCGCCGAGAAGGTGCTCGGTGGCGCTGTCGACGACCATGCGGGCACGGCCCTGGTAGTCGTCCGCGAACAGACGAGCGCCGGCGACGGTTGCCGCCATGTCGACGTCGACGACCCGCACATCACGGCCGTTGCGGCGCGCCTGCTGGGCGGAGAGCCCGACCGACGCAACCTCGGGATCGGTGAAGATGACCTGCGGCAGGGCGTGTACGTCAGCCGTCGCCGTGTGCACACCCCAGGTCGACGTGTCCAGGGCCTTGCCCGCGGCAACCGATGCGATGGCGTCGCCGACGATGCGGGCCTGGTACTTGCCCTGGTGGGTCAACAGCGCCCGGTGGTTGACGTCACCGATCGCGTACAGCCAACCGCCTTCGACGCCGTGTACCCGGCAGGTGTCGTCCACGTCGAGCCAGGACCCGGGCCTGAGCCCCACCGTTTCGAGACCGATGTCGCCCGTGAGCGGGACGCGGCCGACGGCGACGAGCACCTCGTCCGCTTCTACCTCGTCCCCCTCGTCGAGCACCAGCGTCACGGGACCGGCGGGTGACGGCCGGCGCATGGAGGTCACGGTCGCGTGATGGCGGACGTCGACCCCCGCCTTCCGCAGCGCCGCACCGACCATCTCGCCAGCGAAGGATTCGAGCTGTGGCAGGAGCCGCGACTCCCGCGCCACCAGCGTGACCGCGGACCCGAGGCCCTGCCAGGCGGTGGCCATCTCCACACCGACCGCGCCGCCGCCGATGATCGCCAAGCGGGCGGGTACGGCCGACGTGTCGGTGGCGGTCCGGTTCGTCCAGACCCACGCCTCGGCGATACCCGGCATGTCCGGGATCGCCGCGCGGCTGCCGGTGCAGACCACGACCGCGTGTCGGGCCGCCAGACCGACGATCTGATCCTCGGAGGTGACGACGGCGACCCGACGCGGACCGTCGACACGGCCGTGGCCACGGAACAGGTCGGCACCGATGTCCTTGACCCACTGCGCCTGCCCGGAGTCGTCCCAACCACTGACGAGCAGGTCGCGGCGACGGAAGACACCGGCAGCATCGACGGGCCCTGTGACGGCCTGCCGTGCGCCGTCGAGCCGGCGGGCCTCGTCCACCGCCACGACCGGGCGGAGCATCGCCTTGCTCGGGATGCACGCCCAGTAGGAACATTCACCGCCGACGAGCTCCTTCTCGACCACCGCCACGGTCAGGCCACCTGCCGTAGCGCGCGCGGCGACGCTCTGTCCGACTGGACCTGCGCCGATGACGATCACGTCGTAGGTCCTGTCCGCGGTAGCCTTGAATTCGGAATTTCCCATCATTCTCGCCTTTCGGAATCGCATGGTCGGGTCAGCTTCGATCACCGTTGCATTTCGTCGTTCCGAGTGAGTCCGTATTCGCCCCGGACCATCCCCGGGAATCCCGGCGAACCACCTGGGGCCGAACGGAGCGTCGGACCAGCACGATCCGCTGCCATCACCACTCGTGGCAGTCTCGGTGCGAGCCGTCAGACGTCGCGTTCGCGTCGGCACGTTCCCGGATCCGCCCGAGCGCGATGCGCAGGGCCTCCTCGTGCAGACCGTGCAGTGACTCGTGGAGCGTGCCGTCGAGACGGTCTGCCGCCTTCCGGGCGCACTCGAGTGCCTTCAGCCGCAGAAGCATCTGCTCAGTGATCATGTCGAGTTGCGGACGCACATCGGAGTCCAGATTCGGCCGGCACCGTGGCCGGAGTTCCGGATGATCCATCCACAGGGCGTGCAGGCACCGCTGGAGCACCTTGTTGGCCTCGATCTGGGCCCGGAAGAAGCGACGGCTGAGCAACGGGTCGAGTCCGATCTCCCGGGAACGCGCGACGACGTCCGCGAGCAGCCGCTCCTCCCGAGCTTCGTCGTTGATCGGGATCGTGCTGCCGTACTTGGCGGCGGCGACGTCGTCGCCGAGCGCGAGCCGTTGCACGGCGAGTGCCCTGAGCAGTGACTCCTGCTCATCCACGTCGTCGGCGGACGCCCGGCTGTTCAGGTCTGGACGTTCCATAAACGCTGTCACGTCGGCTCCGGCGCCCGGTTCGGCTGCGCGTCTGTGCCCACCGCCACGTTGCACGTCACCTGCGGCCTCAGCGCAGCAGCGGCATGACCTTCGCGAAGGTGTGCATGTCCTGTTCCAGCACGCTGATGTAGGTGACGCCAAACTGCTCGTGATAGCGCGGCAGGCGTTCGGCGATGGCGGCCGGCGATCCGACGAGAAACGCCGGCAGCTTGGCGACCTCGTCGGGCGACCTGCCGGACAGGTGAGTGCCCGAGGTCAGATCCACGTCCGAGACCGTCGTCCGCACACCGGCCACGAACAGGTACGGGTCGCCAGCCCGGTGCCCCGGGAGACCGAGGTCACGGGAACCCGGCCCGGACTCCGCCGTGATGTCAGGCATGAACACGACACCGACCGACAGGGTCGAGCTCATCGGCGAGGCCCGCAGTCGTCTCGCCGCGTGGTCGGAGGGTGCGCAGGCGCTGTCTCTGCTCTCCTCGGTCCACCGGCTGGGGTGGGCGCAATTCCTGCGGGAGCCACGATCCTTCGCGGAGTTGGCCCGTCACACCGCTATCCCGCCGCAGCGGTTGCGTGACGGCCTCGACGCTCTTGTCAGCCTCGAGATCGTCGAGCAGACCGGGGACGAGCTGCGGCTGACCGCCCCGTTCGCCGAGATGCTGACGCCCGACGGACTCCTCTCCCTCGGCGACAAGCTCGACGAGGCCCACCTGATGGCCCGGCTGGTGGGCGAAGCGGTCGAGGTCAACGGATTGCCGATGCTGAGCAGCGACGATGCGTTGACGGCTGCTCGAGGTGCCACGTTCCAACCCACCGAGGTCGGCCGGGCGATCTTCCGCCAGACGCTGGACCGCGTGCCGGAGTACGCCGCCGCCATCGGACAGGGCCGGGTGCTGGACGTCGGCTGCGGTGTGGCCAGCGGGCTGCTCACCACGGCAGCGCTCTTTCCCGAGATCTACGGCTTGGGCCTCGAGTTGGTGCCTGCGGTGGCGGCGGAAGCCACACGGCGTGCGGCGGCTCACGGGGTCGCCGACCGCATCGAGATCCGCGCGGCGGACGCCCGTCACCTCGACGAGACCGCCGCCTACGACGCGTGTTTCTGGGCTCAGCCGTTCTTCAGTGCCGACGCACGCCTGCCCACCCTCAGGGCGATCCATCGTGCGCTCGCCCCCGGCGGGATCCTGCTCGAACAGGAGCTGGACAGCAAGCCGACCGACATCGAACACGCGTCGGCGTTCGCGCTGCGCCGCATGGTGTTTCAGGGCTGGGGCGCTCCGTTCGCGTCGACGGCCGAGCAGCTCGCCGTTGAGGCCGGGGCGGTGGGCTTCACTCTGGTGCGCATCGCCACGACGAACCTCGGCCGCATGGTCGTCCTACGTCGTTAGGACCTCGGCAGAGCTTGTGAGAGGTTATTCGGCCCTCCGTTTGCCGCAGCCCCGATCCGGAAAGGATCTTGTCATGACCATGTGGAGCAAGCTCAAGAACTGGCGGGACAGGCAGGTCCAGCAGCGGCGCCAGAAGGCGTACCTTGATGCGACCGCAGTAGGAGCCACACCGGAAGAGGCGCGCACGGTTGCCGACCGGGCGGCGAGGAGTAGGACGAACGCCGCCGTCACCAGCTCGATAAACAGTTGAAGTCGACGAACATCACGCTGCCCGAACGCCACGGGCCGTGCGTCGTCAACGTGTGACCGATGCCACTGAATCAGGACTGAAAAATCAACCCGACCCCACGTGATACGCAGATATGAGAACTTTGTTGGCCGCAGAGGCCGAAGCTGTCGAAGCCGAGTTCATGTACCAGCTCGAAACCGCAGCGCCCGCCTCCGACCGGCAACTGTTGGGCATCGCGACCGAGCGGCTGGGCGGCGGTGTCGTGCTGGCCGTCCGCAACGATCCGACCTCGTACTGGAGCAAGGCCCTTGGTCTCGGGTTCGCCGAGCCGGTCAGCGGGCAGCTGGTCGACCGGATCCTGAACGTCTGGCGCGCCGAACGGAACCCGATCGGCGCGCTGCAGATCGCCCCCGAGGCACTTCCGGCCAACTGGGAGGAGATCTGCGAAACACGCCGGCTGTCGCCGGGCGGGCGGATCGCGAAGATGGCGGCGCCGATCGACGAACTCAGCCCGGCCGGCAGATCGGATCTGTTGGTCGCACCGGTCGCACCGGAGGACGGCGATCAGTGGGCCCGCGTCCTGCTCGACGCCTTCGGCATGCCGCACGAGGGCCTGGCCGGCATGTTCGCGGCGATGGTCGGCCACCATCAATTCCACCCGTACGGGGTGTGGGACGGCGACACCATCGTCGGAGGCGGAACCCTGTTCGTGCACGGGCAGGTCGGCTCACTCGTCGCCGGTGCGGTACACCAGGCATTCCGCAACCGGGGCGCGCAGACCGCCCTGATCGCGGCCCGGATCGCCCGAGCGCGGGAACTCGGCTGTCGTTGGGTGATGGGAGAGACCGGTCAGCCCGACGAGGGCAAGTCGAACACGTCAATGGACAACATGCTGCGTGTGGGGATGAAGCCGCTCTACGTACGCCGCAACCACGTCTGGCGCGCACCCTGATCCGAGCCGCGTCATCCGAGCCCACCTCTGTGATCTCCCGCACCGAGCGAACTCCACCCGTGGCGGCTCGTACCCCTTGGTTGTGAACGCTCAAGTCCAAGATTCTGAGGCCGGGGGGCGGCGCGAGCTGTCGCGCCGCCCCGCCCGGACAGTCCTCGTAGTGATGTGGTTCGCAGTCGGCGTGGACGCGATGGCGAATCTGGTCCCCTTGCCGCTGGCAGGCTCGGTGGTGACCGTGGTGAGCCTGCTGATGGAGCTGACGTTCGCGCTGTTGCACGGAGCAGTTGGCTACCGGTGGCGGGGGATTCTGGTTCTTCTCATGCTGGCGCTGGTGGTCAGCAACGTCATCGAGGACATCGGCGTGCTGACCGGCGTGCCGTTCGGCCACTATCACTACACCGACGAGCTCGGTGCCAAGGTGTTCGAGGTGCCCGTGCTGATCGGGCCGGCCTATTTCGCTGTCGGTTACATGGCCTGGTCCATTGCGACCACCCTGTTCCGTCCGGTGCACCGGGGCAGCCCCCTCGCCGCGGTCATCGGTACGCCCCTCGTCGCCTCCTTCGTCATGGTGGCCTGGGATCTGGCCCTAGACCCGTCCTCGGCGACCCTGCGTGGACGTTGGGAGTGGGAGGACGGCGGTGGCTACTTCGGGGTGCCGCTCACGAACTTCCTCGGCTGGAGCCTGACCGTCTACGTCTTCTACCAGCTCTTCGCGCTGTACCTGCGCCACCGGGGACCCGAGGCCGACAGTCTCGAACGGTTGCGTGGCGGCTACCGGGCGCTGCCGATCGTCGCCTACGTCGTGGTGGCCGGCGACTACGTCGTCACCTGGCTGACCGGCGGCCACGATGGCGTGCCGGCTCAGGTCGTGGATGCCACCGGACATCTGTGGCGCTCCACGGACGTCTACGAGAGCTCGGCTCTTTCCGCGATCTACGGAATGGGCTTCCTGGCCCTGCTGGCCGCACTCCGGCTGGCCAATGAAGACCGCTCCAGGCGGTCGTGATGTCCAACAGAAGGAGTTCCACCTTGTCCGGCTCTGTCCTTCGTCCCTCGTTCCTGCTCGTCCACGGCGGCTATCACACCGCGTCCTCCTGGTCGCCGGTGCGGGACATCCTCGCCGCCGACGGATGGGAGTCCGAGGCGATCAGCATGCCCAGCGCAGGCAAGCAGCCCACTGCTGGCCTGTACGACGATGCCGAGGCGCTGGCCGCACGGCTGCGGCGGATGGAGGGTCCCGTCGTGGTGGTCGGTCACTCCCACGCCGGCCTGACCATCAGCCAGCTCGGCGACCAACACCCGAACCTCGTCCGCCTGATCTACATCGCGGCCTTCATGCCGGTCGAAGGTGTCTCCGCCGCGACAGCTTTCGGCATTCCTGTGCCCGACGACCCCAGCGGCCTCGCCCCGCGCGAGGCGTACGGCAATCCGCGGGAGACGTTCTACTCGGACCTGTCGGACGTCGACGCGAAGGTGGCCATCGATCAGCTCGTCGACCAGAGCCTGCTGTCGTGTGTGCAGCCGACGACGCGGGCGGCCTGGCGCAGGGTCGGATCGACCTATGTGATCTGCACCGAGGACAAGCAGTTCCCGGTCTCTCTGCAGGAGCGGTATGCGGCGCAGACGACGGATGTCGTGCGGATCCCGACGGGCCACTCGCCGATGCTGTCGCAGCCTGACCAGGTCGCGGACATCCTGACGTCGCGTGCGGGCGAAGCCCGTCCGGAGCTAGGAACGTGAGCCGACTGAGCGGCCGAACGATCCGGGCGACGAGATAGCCCCGATCGAGGATGTCACTGCCGGTCCGGTCGGTCTGCGGCCGGACCGGTCAGTGCCATTGTGGCAAGTGTCAGAGGGCCGAAAGGAACTGGAGCAGCAGCCGGTTGACCTCTTGCGGGCGTTCCTGCTGAATCCAATGTCCACACCCCGCCAGAAAGATGGGCTCGGCGAAGTGGTCGTGCCGACGGGGAAGGGTCTGTACATAGTCGCGGAGTCCGCGGAACCCCAGTACGGAATCGAGGTCCCCGGAGATGAACCGCGCGGGCATCGGCAAGCGGATCCCGTCGAAGGCAGCGGTGAGCTCCCAGTTGCGATCGAGGTTGCGATACCAGTTCAGTGCTCCGGTGAAGCCGTCCTCGAACTGGGCGGCATAGATCTGCAGGTCCTGCTCGGTCAGCCATTGCGGCATCGCCGTACTGCGCTCCGGGTCGACCGCCTCCAGCAGCCCTCCACCCAGGGGGACCAGCATGTTCCGAGGCGCACGGTTCGCCGGATTGTCGCCGCTCAGGCCGTAGAAGGTGCGTCGCAGGCTCGTCATCGGGTCACGGCCGAGCTCTTCGTCCGCGACGCCAGACTCTTCGATGTAGTTCACGTAGAAGCGCCCGTGGTGCACCGCGCGCATGGTGGTCAGCTGTCCACTCTCTCCCCGCAGATAGGGGGGAACACTCAGCCCCACGACCCCCCGGACCAGGTCGGGACGCATGAGGGCGAGGTGCCACGCGACAATGGCGCCCCAGTCGTGGCCGACCACCACGGCATCGTGGGCCTCCAGCTCTCGCAGAAGGCCCGTGATGTCGGCAACCAGGTGCATGATCGAATAAGCCTCGACCGCCGTCGGATGCGAGCTTGTGCCATAGCCACGTTGTTCGGGAGCGACCACCCGATAGCCGGCTTCGACCAACGGGCGGATCTGGTGCCGCCACGAGTGAGCCGACTCCGGAAAACCGTGCAGCAACAGGACGAGAGGCCCGTCTCCTGCCTCCGTTATCGTGAGATTGATACCGTTGGTCGCGACGGACCGACGCTGTGACATGTAACTCCAGTTGTGCTTCGTGGTCGGCGACCCGAGTGGGCAGACCGTTGCCGACCGCGCGACCAGGTGCCTCGAGCCGCAGTGCGACGAGCCGTACGGATTCTTGAAAAGTGTCGTTGATGCCCTGGGAGTCAGCGACGCAACTGACGCCGTGAGGTAATGCCCAGCTTGGCGAAGATCTTACTCAGATGCCACTCCACCGTCCGTGGACTGATGAACAGACGGGTGCCGATCTCTGCGTTCGAGAGCCCCTCACGGGTCAACTTGACGATGTGGGTCTCCTGTGGCGTCAGCGGGCCGGCGTTACCGGGCCGTTGGCGAACGTTGATGTCAAGCCGATGAGCAGCTGTGGCGGCAAACGCCTCCATGCCCATCGCCGTGAACATGTCGTAGGCCGTCCGAAGCTGGCCGCGACCATCGTCGCGTCGATCGAGCTCCCACAACCATTCACCGTAGTACAGGTGGGCGCGTGCCGTCAGCGGTCGAATCTTCGTACGGTTGAGCCGCTCGATCGCCTCGACATACGAGTCCTCCGCTCTCGCGCCGGTGGTGAGCATGGCGCGGCAGCATGCCTCCATCCCGAGCGCCCAGTCGGTGCCGCATGCCTGTGTCGATGTTGACAGCCGCTCCAACGCGTCGGCCCCGACTGCTGGTTGTCCGCTGCGGGCAGCGGCGATGATCAGCTCGACGAGCGGCGCCCCGGTCAGCACCCCGGGTTCCAGGCTCGACTGGATCGTCAGCTGAGCCGCCTTCAGCGCCTCACCGAATCGGCCCACGCTGTTGTAGAGCAGCGCTTGGGCCCAGCCGACGATCGCCGGGGCGAGCCCTTCACCACGGCGGCGGGCGTCGGCGGTGCTGACAGCGGCCAATTCGGTGGTCCGCGTCTCGTCACCCTGCCACGCGGCGAGCAACAGAGCCATGTAGCCCGGCACCGGAATCCCGGTTCCGTCCGCGACGTCGTCGAGTTCCATGATCAACACGGATGCCTCGGACAGGTCGCCGGCGAACAGGTGCATGAGGATGCGTGTCGTCAGCGCCAGGGGTAGGCCGGCCAGCGCCCCGCTCTCGCGTGCCAGCCGGACATAGTTGCCGGTGAGCGCGTCTGCCGCATCGTCCTCGCAGAGGTCTGTCGCGATCGAGCTGGCGAACCACATCCACCGGAGGCTCTCCTCGTTCGCCAGTTCTGGGTTCTGGAACGCCTTGAGCGCCTCTCTCATCTTCGGCACGGCAGCCGCGAAGCCTGCGGTGTATCGCACCGCCAGACCGTCCAGGAGGAGGTCCGACGGCCGCGCTGGCGGTGTGGCGACCGGCGCGGCCACGGCCGCCCGGGCCACATCGCCAAGGGTGCCGCTGCTGCCGGAATCTGACGCGTACCAGGCCGCCCGCAACGCGTCGAGATAGGTGCTGCGGGCGAGACCGACGTCCAGCGGCTCGAGCCGCGAAGCCGCTCGAAGGAACAGGTCCGCCGTTTCGCGGCCCCGCTCGACCGTGAAGGCGATGTCGGCCCGCAGGAGATCCGCGCGTGCCCGGTCGAGCTCGGACGAGTGGTCGGCCTCGGCCAGGGCGAGCAGGCGCAGCGCGGCGTCCGGGGCGCCACCCACATGGCGGGCCTGCGCCGCGGCCAACAGCCGCGACGCTCGCCGTGTCGGATCCGGGGTCAGTTCCGCAGCTCGTTCCAGGAACGCTCCGGCCGCCGCGAACCCGCCGCGGGTCTGCGCCCGAGCCGCGGATGTCTGCAACTCGGTTGCGACGTCCTCGTCGGGTCCTGCGGCTGCCTGTGCCCGGTGCCAGGCTCGCCGGTCCGGATCCAGGCCCGTCACCATGGTGTCGGCGAGCGCGGCATGAGCCTGACGCCTCTCCGCTGCGCTGGCGGCCCGGTAGACCGCCGAGCGCAGCAGGGGATGCCGAAACCGGACCCCGAACCCGAAATCCACGAATTCGGCGGCGGCCCACGAAGCACTGAGATGGCTGTCGACCGGCACGCCCATCCGAGTGAGAGCGCCCCACACCAGCACGGGATCCCCGAGCGGTTCGACCGCGGCGACCAGCAGCAACATTCGGACGTTCGGAGCAAGCGCGGCAATCTGTCGCCGGAAGCTCTCCTCGATGCGGCGGGGCAGAGCGCTGCGGCTGGGGAAGCCGAAGCCACCGCCCAGCTCAGCGGCAGTGAAGCCGCGAGGCAGCTCGGTGAGCGCCAGGGGATTGCCGTGGCATTCGGCGATGATGCGGTCGAGCACCCTCTCGTCGACTCGCCCGAGAAACGTCGAAGCGAGCAAGGCCCGCGAATGCTCGTCGGACAGGCCGGTAACGATCATGGCCGGCAAGCCCCTCAGCTCCGGGATGTCGTCGGTGTCGACGTCGCCGCGCACGGCAAAGATCATGATCAGCGACTCGGTTCTCAGCCTCCTGGCCACGAAGCCGAGGACCTGGGCCGACGCCTTGTCCAGCCACTGGACGTCGTCGACGACGCACACGACCGGCTGTTCGTCGGCGAAGCCAGCAAGCAGGCCAAGCACTCCCAAACCAACCATGAAGAGGTCCGGTGCCTCGCCAGCGCTCAGACCAAATGCGGTGCTCAGCGCGCGGCCCTGCTGAGCCGGGAGCCTGTCAAGGCGGTCAAGAGCCGGCGCGCAGATCTGGTGCAGGCCGGCGAAGGCAAGTTCGCTTTCGGCCTCCACCCCGGCGGCCTGGACGATCCGGCAATCCCCGGCCTGCGCCAGGGCGTAATCCAGCAGCGCGGTCTTGCCGATTCCCGCCTCGCCACGAAGTACGAGTGCCCCGCTGACCCCGACACGCCCACCAGCGAGGAGCTCGTCGAGCGCCTCGCGTTCGACGCTCCTGCCCAACAGTACGGCGCGCCGTCTTCGCCTGCTCATGGCCGGATCATGGCCGTCCTGGGGAAACATCGTCATAAACCCTAGTCGGGGATGCAGCCGCCGAGCAGGCGCGGTGGCCAACCCCACCACCACCATGTCCCGCAATCAGTCGACAGAGCAGCGCGCCGATCGATCACCTCGGCCTTGCGCTCATGGAGGAAACCCGTCAGTGAACGCACCGTGGGTTCCGGCGGCTGAGCTCGACGACGTTCACACCCGCGACACACCGGAGAAGCTGGCAGCCGTGGTGGGCAGGAGTGCGACCGGCCCGGGCTGGCAGGACCCGGGCCGGTCGTCGCGGCATCAGGAATCAGCGGTAGGAATCAGCGGACGGTGAACCGGCTGTCCACGAAGACGAGCGCGTCGCCGACGGCCCGCTCGGTGCCGCCGCTCGGCCGGTTGACCAGCGTCCCCTCGACCGACATGGTGGTCGACCCGCCACCGTCGAGATTGATCGCGTCGTGCAGGCCGAGCGAGGCGGCGACGGCGGCGGTCTCGTCCAGCGTGGTGCCGACGCTGGTCGTCATGCGGCCGTCGATCGTCGCGAGCACGATCTTGCCGTCGACGGTCGTGCCCGCGATGGTGCGCGGGTTGCGTGCGAAGAAGCTGTCCGAACCGGCCGGCACCACGATCTGCCCGCCGGCCAGGAGCCGGTAGCGGCCGGTCACCCCGAACATTCCCGCACTCAGCGGAAGCTTCCTACCCGATTCGTCCAGCACGGTGGTGGTCTGCTTGACGCATCCCTTCGCCACGGCGAGCAGCGCCACGCTGTCGCGACCCGTCGCCTGAAGCGACGTCTGGTCCGCGGTCAGCGTCGTACCCCGGGTCGTCGCGGTCCGCACGGCGCAGCCCTGTCCGTCGAGAACCACCTCGACCCCCGCCCCGGACGGTGTGGTTTCGGCGAACTCCGGAGTGAACCGGACCACGTCACCGGCGAGGGTGCACTGCGTCTGCTGGACGAGGTCGGCGCAGCCGGCCGGAACCACCGGAGGATGGTTGATGAACTCCAGCGGCAGGGTGACCTTCGTCCGCTTGTTCTGGACGCTCCCGGTCCAACCAAGGTGACCCATCAGGACCCTGTTGCTCTTGGCGTCCACCACCAGGTTGGCCTCGGCCGCCTCGCCGGTGGGTTCACTGAGCAACTTCCCGCCGAACACGCCCAGACCCACCGGGTCACCGGGGTACTGGGCGCTGCCGGTGAACGTGAAGAAGGAAGCGTTGACCCCGGCCAGAGCGCCGGCGGAGCGGACGAGGTCAGTGGTTTTCTCCACCTTGGCCAGGTCCGGGCCGTACGTCGCCGCCAGATGTCCACGACTCGTCGTCGGATCGATCGTCAGGACGTTGACCACCCACGGCCCGCGGGTGGTGGTGGTGATCTGGTCGATCGGCGCCGGGTCGGTGCCGCGGACGATCCTGGTCAGCGTGACGCCGCGGGTGAGGGTCTGGCTGCTTCGGCTCTCCACGAGGTCGGCATCGCCCAGAGGCAGGGTCGCGTTGTCGGCTGCGGCCTGTGCCGCGGGTGCGACGCCGAATCCGAGCACGGCCGTCACGACGGCTGCGACGGCCCCGGCCCGCCGGAGTCGGGGAACGAGCGGAGTGTGGATGGTCATGATCAGATCATCTGTGGCGGGATGAACCGTTCGGCCGCTCAAGCCTGAAACGCGAGCAAACTGTGGGTTACAGGACGCGCCGCTCGGGCGTTCCGCCCGCCCCAGCCAGGAGACCCGGGTGGACGTGCCTCGGGAGACCGTCATCCCCCCTCCTCCGCAGGCTGCTCTTTTGTGAGGTGGAGCAGCCACCTCTCACCGGTACGAATGAGCGCGTACCGCCGGTGGCCGGTGCGACCGTGCAACGTGAACAGCATCCGGCGTTCGGTGCGGTCGTGCTCCTCCCACGTGCCGATGTCGGCGATCGACTTGTCGGCGTCCTCGTAGGTGAGGTGATCGAGGTGGTGGTCGGGCACGGCGATCGCGAGCCGGTTGTCGCCTGGACTGTCCGGAAGGCCACGAGGCACCGCCCAGGAGCGCAGCACGCCGTCCTCCTCGAGCCGCAGGTCGAAGTGCGGCCGTGGTCTGCGATGGTCGTGCAGGACGAAGGCGGGTGCCACTCTTACCATTGTCTGCGCCCTCCGGCCCTCCCGCCGGTCAACGCGTGGGCGGCTGGGCTCTGAGGCCGGGGCCGACCGGTGCGAAGTGCGGCCGACGACCGGCGCCAAGGTCGACGGCATTCCGCTCACGGGCCACGACGAGGATCTCCCAGTCGGCCAGCCACGCCCTGGTGGGCCGGTCGTCCGCCAGCAGGGCGCCGCCCAGCCCGCCCACCTGCTCCACCATGGCCGTCACCGCGGCGTTCTGATCCCGGAGATCGAACGCACCCGAGCGTTCCACGGGCGTGTGCCGCAGCCGCCGTCACCGTGGGGCGTTTCGCGCGGCAGCCGCAGCCGGTCGGCGTTCCTTGTCGTCGATGCCGGCGAGCAGGGCGCGGATCTGGCCGATGTCCGGTGTGCCCAGCTCGGTGTAGAGGGTTAGGGCTTGCTGGTAGTGCTGCCGCGCCAGGGCCGGCTCGGCGAGGGTCTCGTGGGCGCGCCCGATCCCGGTGTGGGCGCGGGCCTGCTGCTCGAGTTCGCCGATGTCCACCGCGATGGTGTGGGCCGCGGCGTGCTGAGTCACGGCGCCCGCGGGGTCGCCGGCGGTGTGGAAGGCCTCGCCGAGACCGTTGAGCGCGCTCGCTTCGCCACACCGTTCGCCGGTCGCGCGGAAGATCGCGAGGGCTTGCCGATGGTGCCGGTCCGGCCGGCCGAGGCGATTCTCCACTGTCCCGAGGGTGTCGAGCGTCCACCCCTCGCCGACGCGGTTGCCGAGCTGCCGGTAGAGCGCCAGGGCCCGCCGGAGGTGGTCGGCGGCCGGTCCGTACCGGCCCCTGCGCAGCTCGGCCTCGCCGAGACCGGTGAGTGTCCAGGCTTCGCTGGTGGGGTTGCCGAGCTGCCTGAACAGGGTCAGGGCCTGGTGGAGATGGTCGGTGGCAGGTCCGTGCCGGCCCAGTCGGGACTCGACCCCGCCGAGGTTGTTCAGCGAGTGGGCCTCACCCGCCTGGTGGCCGGCCTGTCGGAACATCGCCAGGGCCTGCGCGCAGTGCTGGGCGGCCAGTCGGGTTCGGCCCAGCCTTTCCGTGACGACGCCGAGGTTGATCAGGGCGCGGGCCTCGCCGACCTGGTCACCAGCCTGCCGGAAGAGGTGCAGGGCCTCTTGGAGGTCCTCGGCGGCCGGCCCGTACCGGGACAGCTGCGTGTGGGTAGCACCGAGACCGGCCAACGCGTGCGCCTGTCCGTTGGGGTCGCCCAGGTCGCGGGCGGCGTCACGGGCGTGCCCGTGGACGGTCAGGGCGTCGGTGGGGTACCCGCCGTCGAGGTATCGGAAGAGGACGCCGGACAGCCGGACGGCGTGGGTGGCCCAGCCGTTGCCGGCGGTGTGGGCGGCGACGGTGACCAGGGTGGGGCGTTCGGTGTCCAGCCAGACACGGGCACCATCGGGTTCACTCAGGTCCGGGGCGGGGCCTCCGGGTCGGGGGACGGCCGGCCGCCGCTCGGCCTCGGCCGGGTACAGGGTGTCCATGGCGGCGGCCGCGGTGGCCAGGTAGAAGTCGAACAGGCGGGTCAGGGCGGCGCGGCGTCCGGGTGGGGGGTCCTCGTCGGCGGCCCGGCCGGCGGCGTGGGCACGCACCAGGTCGTGCAGGGTGTAGCGGCCGGGGGCGGCCGGTTGTAGCAGATGGTCGCGGCGCAGGTCGCGGAGGTGGGCCCGAGTGGTCGACAGGTCGCTGCCGGCCAGGGCCGCTGCGGCGTGCGTGTCGAGTTCCTGGCCCGGGTGCAGGGCCATCAGCCGCAGCAGCCGCTGCCGCTCGGCGGGCAGGTGCTGATAGGACAGGTCGAGTGCGAGCTGGACGCCGGTGTCCAGGCGCCGCTGGCGGTGGCGATCGTCGAGCCGGTCGGCGTGGTCGGTCAGCGTCCAGCCCGGGGTACCGCGGATGTGCCCGGCCACCAGGCCCAGCGCCAGCGGCAGGTGACCGCAGCGCCGGGCGATCCGGGCCAGCGCGTGCGGGTCGTCGCCGGCGGGTGTCCGTGGTGCCGCCCGGGCCAGGAACTCCACGGCCTCGCCGGGGGCGAACACGCCCATCGTCAGCTCGGTCCCGGGACGCAGGGCCCTGAGGTCGCGCCGGCTGGTGACCAGCACCGGGCAGCCGGCCGTACCGGTCAGCAGCGGCCGGACCTGCTCGACGCCGGCGGCGTTGTCCAGCACCACCAGTGTGCGGCTCCCGGCGAGCCTGCGGCGGTAGACGGCGGTGCGGGCGGCCAGATCGAACGGGATCTGCTGAAACGGTACGCCCAGCAGGCGCAGAAAGCCGTCCAGCACTGCGGCCGGGTCGGCGGCCGGCTGGGTCGGGTCGGGGTGGAACCCGCGGAGATTCACGAACAGGACCCGGTCGAAGCGCTGCTCACGGGTGACGAGGTGCGCGGCATGCACGGCGACGTGGGTCTTGCCGGCCCCGGCCATGCCCGCCACCACACAGAGCGGCGTCGGGCCGCCTCCGGCGGTGCGCAGCGCGCACAGGAGCAGGTCCACCTCTGCGGCCCGTCCGGCGAAGATCGCCGGCTCCGGCGGCAACCGGTCCTGGACCTGGACCTGCGACGCTGCCCGGGCCTCACCGGTGATCATCCGCAGCGCCTGCCGCCACCGGGTCACGTACCCCTCGTCCGGGTGCAGTGCCCGCACCACCGCGATCACGAGGTCGGTGTTGAGCCGTCGCCGGCCGGTCCGGAAGCAGTCCGCGACGGTGGTCTTGCGCGTCAGCTCCCCGGCGGGCCGGCCCGCCGCCGTCCAGGCCGCGTTGACCCGGCTCTTGATCGCGTCGTAGGACGGGTCGCCGGCCCAGACCTTCAGCAACCGCAGCTCCTCGACAAGCTCGTCGAGCGTGCCGACCCGTCCCGGGTCCGGCGGTACGACGAACGCGCGCTCTGGCGGCGGCACAGACATGGGTCGGCCCTCCAGGCGGGTGTCCGTGGTCCCTGCGGCTCCCATCTGACCACGCGGCGCCGGCGACTCCCCCTGATCTGTCCGCAATTCCCCACGCAGCGACGGGCATCAGCGTCGATGCGTTCGGGATCGTCCGGGATTCCGTGACGGCCCCCGCCACTGGCGAACGATCGATGGCAGACCGGCAGCAGGTCTGGCCCGGACCCGCCTTTCGCCAGACCGCCGCCGGACCGGAGGGAGCTGCCCGCGTCCGCGGGTGGCTCCGGTGGACGGCCCAGGAGGAGGTGACACCACATGAGCGTTCTCAACCTGCAGACCCTGCAGCCGCTCGCCACGGATCGCGGCACCCGCGGCAGCAGCTGCTCGAGCAGCCAGAACCAGTGCTGCTGGTGGCAGCAGTAACCCGGTGACCGTGTGGGGGGCGGCGCCTCCGCCCTCCACACGGCGCTCGGGCACCCACGTACAAGCGGCCCCCGCCGCGCGGCAAACTCCCGGCTCAGGACGAGGTGATGGACTGTGCGTGACGATCGATGGGTCAACCGCTTCTTCTTCGCGTGGAACGACACGTTGTTCTACGACCCGCTCGAGGTGTACTACCGGCCGTACTCGGAGAACTTCCTCGCCTCGCTGGACGAGGACCTACGGTCGCGGTTCGTCCGCATGGGCATCTGGTGGAACTACCGGAACAACCCGGCGCTGCCGGCGCAGGGGTGGAAGATCCATGTCTCCGCGACCTACCGCAACGCGCACGACGTCGCCGCCGTGGTCCTGGACTATCTGATCGCACGCGGCATCGACTTCAAGATCGCGCTCGACCGGAACATCTTCGAGATGCTCAACTCCAAGGGCATCGCACGGGCCAGCGGCGGCAAGTTCATCACCGTCTACCCACCAGACGACGACACCTTCCGGGCCTGCCTGGCGGACCTGGCGCGACTGCTCGGCGACGCCGAAGGCACCTATGTGCTCTCCGACCTGCGCTACCGCGACAGCAGGGCGCTCTACTTCCGGTACGGCCAGTTCCTCGACACCCACACGGTCGACGTCATGGGCAGGAAGGTGCCGTACGTCGTCGGACCGGACGGACCGATCTCCGACGAGCGTCGTACGGCGTTCGTCCAGCCGTGGTGGCTGCCCTGGCCGTTCGTCGACTGGAAGCCGGACCCCGAACCCGGGCAGATCGAGCCGTTGGGAGGGCGGTTCCGGGTCACCGAAGCCATCCAGTTCTCCAACACCGGCGGGGTGTACCTGGCCGAGGACACCACGGACGACGATCGTGTCGTGGTGGTGAAGGAGGCCCGCCCGCACACCAATCCCAATCCACGCCAGGGCCACGACGCCGTCGACATCCTCGCCCGCGAATGGCAGTTCCTGCAGCGACTGGAGGGCACCGGCCGCTTCCCGGTCCCCATCGCCACGTTTGGCCACTGGGAGCATCACTTCATCGCCGAGGAGCGCGTCGCCGGGGTCGACATCCGAGATGTCCTGTTCGCGCACAACCCGTTGGTGCAGCCACGGTTCACGCCCGAGCAGTCGCGGCACTTCCTGCGGGTCTTCCTCGCGGTCTTCCGCGGGCTGGCACGGGCGATCGAGGCGGCGCACGGGCGGCAGGTGATCCTGGGCGACCTGAACGCCACGAACCTGCTCATCGACCCCGACACCTTCGAGGTGACCGTGATCGACCTGGAGTCCTGCCGGCTGGCCGGCTCCAGCGCTGTCGACCGGCACCTGCAGGGGCTGGTCGAGCTGCACACGGCCGGGTTCAGCCACTCCCGGCGCGACGTCGAGGATTCCACCCGCGAAGGGGACCTCTACAGCCTGGCGGCCGTCATGGCGTACCTGATCTTCCCGATTGCCGCGATGTCGTACCTCCGCGACGACGTCTTCGACCTCTACCGGCTCTATGTCGAGCGGCTGGGATGGCCGGCCCAGATCCACGAGCTGATCACGGGCCTGGCGCAGGCGAGGATCTCCCTCGCCGAGGTGCTCGACGCCCTGCAGGACGAGACGGCACTGGTCGACCGGGTCGCCGTCCCACCCCGCCCGGCGGTCGTCGAGCAGCAGCTCGGCTTCCCCGACACGCTGGCGCGGGTGGCCGCGTTCATCACGGCTGTCGGTGACCCGCAACGGGCGACGCTGTTCCCGGTGGACCCGTTCGCCCACATCACCAACCCGCTGAGTCTCGGGTTCGGGGCGAGCGGCGTCCTGTGGGCGCTCGCCGCCTCGGGGGTTCCGGTCCGGCCTGAGTGGCTGCGGTGGCTGCACGACCGGATCGCCCGCATCGACGTCGCCGAGTACCCGGCCGGGCTGATGAGCGGGCTCGCAGGCATCGCCTGGGCGGCCGGCGGCCTCGGGCTCCGCGCCGAGGCGCGGGAACTGCTCGCGCAGGCCAACGAGCGGGCGGGCGAGCTCGACTACACGTTCTACTACGGTCTCGCCGGGCTCGGCATGACGAACCTGCACTTCTACCTTCGTAGCCACGACGAGGGCGACCTCGCCGCGGCCCGGCGGTGCGCACGGACGCTGTGCGACACCGTACGGCGCGACGGCCGGCTGGCCTACTGGTTGAACGACTTCGCCGTCGACGGGCCGATGACGGGACTCGGCTTCGGCCAGGCTGGCGTGGCGATGTTCCTGCTGCGGATGCACCAGATCACCGCGGACGAGTCCTACCTGCGGCTCGGGCGGGACGCGCTCGCCTGGGAGATGGCCAATACTGAGCTGTGGGACGGCGACTCGGTCATCTTCGAGCACGACGGGACCCTGCTGCCGTACGTCGAGGTCGGCTCCGCGGGTGTCGCGCAGGTCCTGCTGCGCTACGGCGATGCCGACGCCGCGCGGACCGTCCTGCGCGGGCTCGCGATCGACTACACGGCGATGCCGGGCTACGCGTTCGGTATGAGCGGGATCGCCGACGCGATGCTGGACGCTGCCACGATCCTGGGCGAGCCCGCATTCCGCGACACCGCGCTGCGGCAGCTCGACTATGTGCGCACGATGTTCCTGTTCGAGCCGCCGGAGCGGTTCGCGGTGCCGCACGACGGCGGGATCGCGCCGTTGGCAGTGCCGGGTGAGGGTTTGCTGCGCTGCAGTTGCGACTACATCACCGGCTCCGCCGGCGTGCTGCGGGTGCTGCACCGCCTGACCACCGGCGGCACGGCGGACTTCCTCCTCGACGAGGTGCGCCGGTGAAGGAGCTGTGGCGCACACTGCACGGGCATCGACGCCAGCTCACGGCGATTGTCGCCCTCGAGGCGGTCGTCAGCGGCGTCGAGGCCGCAGTGCACCCGCTGCTCCTCAAGGGGCTCTTCGATCATGCGATCCTGGCCGGCGACGTCGCGGTGTTCCTCGTCCTCGGCTCCGGCTATCTGGCGCTGGGTCTCGCCACGAATCTCGGGTCCTACGGAATCTCCGTGCGACGCAAGCGGTACGAGAACGCGTTCGTGCTGTCCCTGGAGGCGGAACTGCTCGACCGGGCGCTCGACCAGGACGGCCGGAGGATCTCCGCGGCGGGCAACGCCTCGTTCGTGAGCCGCATCCACAACGACGTCGCCGAGGGCATCCTGCCGGCCATCGACGTCGCCGTCCGCGTCGCCAAACAGGCGACGGCCTCGGTCGTCTTCGCCGGCGTGCTGCTGTACCTGTCCTGGCAGGCCAGCATCGTGCTGCTCCTCGTCGTACCGCCGCTGGTGCTCGTCAGCAACCGCCTCGCCCGGCGGGTCGAGGCGAACACCGAGCCGGAGCGTGAGGCGGAGGCGCGGTACGTCAACACACTGGCCCGGACACTGGCCTCGTTCCGCGCGGTTCGCGGCCTGCCGCTGCTGCGGCCCGGTGCCCGAGCGGTCAGCGCGGACGCTCTGCGGGGCTTCCTGGACATCACGCTCGTGAACGCCCGGCTGCGGCTGCGACAGCGCACGCTCAGCGACCTCGCCATGAACCTGTCCGACACCGCGTCCCTGGTCGTCGGGGCGTTCTTCGTGTTCGCCGGCCGGATGTCCTTCGGCAGCTTCCTCGCCTTCGTGAACTCCCTGTGGCGAGCCGTCACGGGCATCATCGGTGTCATCAACCTGATCCCGCAGATGCGCCGTAGCTCCGCCGTGCTCCGGCGGATCCGGGTCCTGCGCGATACGCGGGCGATGCCGCACCACGAACGGGGGCCGATGGTGGCGCTGCGGGGCGTGCGGGTCGCTTTCGGTCCCGGCGCCACCGTCTCGATCGACGACTTCGCACTGCACGTGGGTGAGCACGTGCTGCTCCGCGGCCCCAACGGCTGCGGGAAGACGACGCTGCTGCACGTCGTCGCCGGAACACTCGCGCCGGACGCCGGGACGGTCACGGTGCCGCCCAGGGTCGCCTGCCTGACCGCACCGGTGGAGCTGCCGCCGTTGCCGGTGCGCGCGCTGGTCGGCGACGAGCGGCTGCGCGAGACGATGGGGCTGCACGGCCTGGCCGGGCAACTGCCGGCGGACCTGTCGTCCGGCCAGCGGCAGCGGGTGGGCGTCGCCGCGCTGCTCTGCGAGGACGCCGACGTCTATCTCGTCGACGAGCCGTTCGCAAACCTGGACCTGGACGGCAGGGATCTGGTGCTGCGCGTCCTGCAGTCGCGCACCTTCGGTCGCGGCCTGCTCGTCGTGCACCACGGCGACGAGGACCTCGACGTCCGGTTCGATCGAGTGGCGTCCCTGTCGGGGACCGTCAGGCCCGCGGTGCTGCCCACGTCGGCGGCAACCGCCTGAGCGACTGCCGGGTAACCCGTTGAGGGCTGACGATTGCGGCGAGACCCCAGCAGCGCGACCCCGCTTCGCTTTCCCATCCTTCGATCCCCCCCTTGTCTATTTCCTAGTTACGCGATAGGAAAAGTAGGTGACTACCACGGTCCCCGCGCCACCTGCCGCGGAAACCTCGATCGGCGCGTCAGCGGTCACCCCTGACGCACTGACGCCCCCCGGCGGACGCCGCCGCCGCGTCCTGCTCCGGCTACTCGTCCTCGTCGTGCTCTACGCGCTGTGGGAGATCGCCGCCCGAGCCACCAGCAACCCGACCTTCATCCCCTCACCCGGTGCGGTGTGGCACCAGCTGATCCAGACCTCGACCACCCACGGGGGCATCCGTGGTTACAGCGGACACCTGCTCATCGAGCACCTCGGGGTCAGCCTGCGCCGCATCCTGATCGGATCCGTGATCGGTGTCGCCGGCGGGGTGCTCCTCGGCGTCGTGATGGGAACGGTCGGCTGGCTCCGGGTGGTCGTCGAACCGGTCGTCACCTTCATCCGGGCGCTCCCACCGCTGGCCTACTTCAGCCTCTTCATCATCTGGTTCGGCATCGACGAGACACCCAAGCTCTGGCTGCTCTCCATCGCCGCGCTGCCCCCGGTCGCGGTCGCCACCGCGGCAGCGGTCTACTCCGCACCGACCGGTCTGGTGGAGGCCGCGCGGGCGCTGGGCGCCAGTCGCGCCCGGGTGATCCGCGACGTGGTGCTGCCCAACGCACTACCGGAAATCTTCACCGGGATACGCATCGCGGTCGGCGTCGCGTACTCCTCGGTGGTCGCCGCGGAGACGATCAACGGCGTACCCGGCATCGGCGGCATGATCCGCGACGCCCAGCGTTACTCACAGACCGACGTGGTCGTCCTCGGCCTCTTCGCCATCGGCCTGTCCGGCCTGCTCATCGACGCCCTGCTGCGGACCGCCGAGAACCGGCTGATCCCGTGGCGGGGCCAGGTATAGGAGAACATCACATGCGCAAGATCTTTGGCCTGCTGGCCGCCGCCGCCCTCCTGCTGCCCACCGCCTGCGGGGACGGTGCCGCCAGCGGCGGCGGCGATCCGGACCGCAAGAGCATCCGAATCGCCTACCAGGCATTCCCGAGTGGAGACCTCGTCGTCAAGAACCAGGGTCTGCTGGAGAAGGCCCTGCCCGGCTACCAGATCACCTGGACCAAGTTCGACTCCGGAGCCAGTATCAACACCGCGTTCGTCGCCGGAAGCGTCGACATCGCCGCGATCGGGTCCAGTCCGGTCGCTCGCGGACTCTCCGCCCCGTTGAACATCCCGTACCAGGTCGCCTTCGTGCTCGACGTCGCCGGCGACAACGAGGCACTGGTCGCCCGCAACGGCTCCGGGGTTACCGACGTGAAGGGTCTGCGCGGCAAGAAGGTGGCGACCCCGTTCGCCTCCACCGCCCACTACAGCCTGCTGGCCGCGCTGGACCGGGCCGGTGTCAAGGAGTCCGACGTCACCATCGTCGACCTGGAACCGCAGGACATCCTGGCCGCCTGGACCCGCGGCGACCTGGACGCCGCCTACTCCTGGCTGCCGTCGCTCGACAACCTCCGGAAGACCGGCACCGTGCTGCTCACCAGTCGCGAGCTGGCCACCGCCGGCAAGCCCACCCTGGACCTCGGTGTCGTCGCCACCGATTTCGTCAAGGCACACCCGGCGGCCGTGGACGCCTGGCGTAAAGCTCAGTCCCAGGCACTGAATCTGATCCACGACGACCCGGCCGCAGCCGCGAAATCGGTCGGTGTCGAGCTCAACCTCAGCCCGGAGGAAGCGCAGCGGCAGCTCTCGCAGGGTGTCTTCCTCAAGCCCGCGGACCTGGCCGGCCCCGAATGGCTAGGCACCTCGGCAGCCAAGGGCAAACTCGCCGACAACCTCGTCAGCGCGGCACAGTTCCTCAAGGACCAGCAGAAGATCGACGCCGTGCCGGACCTGGCGACCGTGCAGGCCGCCATCTACACCGAGGGGCTACCGGATGTCCTCGGCTGAGTCCGGCGCGGCGGCCGCGATCGCCGTCACCGGCGTCGAGCACGCGTACGGCGACGTCGTCGCCCTCGGTCCGATCGACCTGACCGTACCGACGGGTGAGTTCCTCGTCCTGGTCGGCGCCTCCGGCTGCGGCAAGAGCACCCTGCTGCGGCTGATCGCCGGCTTCGAGCGGCCCACCACCGGCACGGTCCTGACCGCTGGTGGGCCGCCGGTCCCGGGGCGCGGCGCCGGCCTGGTCTTCCAGCAGCCCCGCCTCTTCCCGTGGAGGACCGTCGGCGGCAACATCGAGTTGGCCCTGCGCTACGCCGGGCAGCCCGCCGACGGTATCGATCAGCTACTCGCCCGGGTCGGCCTACCCGATGTGGCCAAGCGCCGCACCTGGCAGATCTCCGGCGGCCAGCAGCAGCGGGTCGCCATCGCCCGAGCCCTCGCCGCCGACCGCCCACTGCTGCTGCTCGACGAGCCGTTCGCCGCGCTCGACGCGCTCACCCGGGAGCGCCTCCAGGAGGACCTGCGCGCAGTCAGTACCGCGACCGGCCGGACCTCGGTGTTCGTCACGCACAGCGTGGACGAGGCCGTCTTCCTGGGCACCCGGGTCGTGGTACTCAGCCCGCACCCCGGCCGGATCGTCCTGGACCTGCCCATCGACCTGCCCCGCACCGGCGTCACGCCGGACGACCTACGGGGCCTGCCCGAGTACGCCGCGCTGCGAGCCGAGATCGGGCACGCCGTCCGCAACGAAGGAGCACCCGCATGACCACCGTGCTCGTGCAACTCGACCTCGAACCGCTGGGGCCACACTTCGGCGCCCTGGTGCACGGACTGAACCTGGCCACCGCCACCGACGACGAGATCGTCGCCCTCCGCGCCGCCCTGGTCGACCGCAAGGTGCTCTTCCTGCGCGACCAGCGCCTCGACGACGACGCCCAGGTGCGCCTCGGTCGCCGGATCGGCGAACTGACCGCCTCGCACCCGGTCGTCGGCGGCGTCGACAAAGCCCACCCAGAGGTGTACGCCCTGGACAGCACCGACAACGGCTTCGCCGACGTGTGGCACACCGACGTCACCTTCATGAAGCGGCCGCCACTCGGCTCGATCCTGCGCCCGGTCACCCTCCCACCGACCGGTGGAGACACCAACTGGGCCGACGCACAACTGGCCTACGACTCGCTCAGCGAGCCCGTACGACGACTCGTCGACCACCTCACCGCCGTCCACGACGGCACTCGCGAGTTCGGCTACTACCTGGCCCAACGCGGCGGCAACGTGTGGGAGGGCCAGCCGGTGTCCCGGCTCGACCCCGTCGAGCACCCGGTGGTCCGGGTACACCCCGAGACCGGCCGCAGGGGAATCTTCGTGAACCCGGGCTTCACCTCGCACATCGTCGGGGTCTCCGACGTCGAGAGCCGGGCCATCCTGGACCTGCTCTACGCCCACCTCACCAAGCCGGAGCACATCGTGCGACACCGCTGGCGCCCCGGCGACGTGGCACTCTGGGACAACCGCAGCACGGCCCACTACGCCAACCGCGACTACGGATCCGATCGGCGGGTCATGCATCGCATCACCCTGCGCGGAGACGTCCCCCGCGGACCGCAGGACCAACCTCGCTCCGACGCCTAGTTGTTGATCTTCATCGGCGGGTCGACCGCGACGCAGACGTCGTGCTGCCGGCGCACGAGGCCGTACTCCCCAGCTGTTCGTCACCAGCGGCAGCGACGCCAGCACGGGCCGCCGCCGCCCGGGCCGCCCGGGCCAAATGGGCCGCGGGGGCCGACGCCGGTGTTCGGCGGCGTGGACGCGGATGTCGGGACCGACGTGGTCACGGGTGCCTTGGCCGTCGTGGCCGGCGGTGGGGCCGGCTTGGTGGCGCCTCGGGTGGTTGCCGGCACGCCCTTCGCCGGGACCGAAGGCCGCACGGACGGCGACGCGGGGACCGACGACGGCGAGGGTGACGGCGCGGACGGCGGGGCCAGTCGGGTGTCGAGCTGGTAGTAGGCGGTGTACGCGGCGGCGGTCTCCAGGTAGACCCGCGTCATCACGTCCGGTACGCCGCCGGCCCGCCGTACCGTGTCGACACCCGCGTGCCAGGCCGCCGCGGCCAGCAGGTAGGGGTCGCCCGGGAGCGCGGTGAGCTCGCGGACCAGGCGGCACAGCGCGCTACCCAGCACCGGCACCGCCTGCCGCGGATCCCACACCGAGGCACCCTTCGGGGCGTTCTCCTGCCACAGGTCGTCGGAGAAGCCCGCGATGCCCAGCTGGCCGGACGTGCCCCGCTGCTCCGCGTTGAAGCCGGACAGCGCCATCAGCTGCCCGGCGATCGCCGCCGGGCTCACCTCGGGACAGCGGCTCCCCGCCGCGACCACCGCGCCGACCAGCTCGTCGGGGAGCGGCACCGCCTCCGGCACCGATGCGGCCGCCGTGAACCGGGCCGACCCGGCGGACGCGAACTGTGGCAGCTTCTCGTAGTAGGCCGCGTACTTACCTGCCTGGCCCACGTAGTCGCTGGCCTTGCGGGGCACCCGGCCGGCCTCAGGCACCTTGGCCACACCCGACAGGAACGCCGCCAGCGCCAGCCGCCAGCCGTCGCCGTCGACACCGCTCGCGCGGACCTGGCCGACGAGGTTGCACATCAGGTGCGCCAGCGCGAGCACACTCGCCCCGGTGTCATCACGTCGCGCGCCGGGCCACGGCGCCCACCGCCGCCACTGCTCGTCGGTGAGCCCGGCGATACCTCTGCCACCCGAGAGGGTCCGCGCCGCCGCCGGGTCCAGTGCGGACTCGACCATGAGCTGACCGGCGAGCCGGCCGGAGGTCAGGGCGGGACAGGCATGACCCGCCCGGTACACCGCGGTGAGCTGCTCACCGGAGAGCGCCCGACCGACCACCGTGTCCTTGTCGGCGTAGGCGAAGCCCCATCCGAGGCCGACCACCAGCACCAGCGCGATCACCGCCGCCAGGCCGGCACGCATGCCGCGGTCGGTTCCGGTGATCGTCCGTAACCCGAAGCTCCGCACCGTGTTCCACCCTTTCCCGGTAGCAGCCACGTCTTATCAACGTGGACGGGAGCGCGCTCGTTCACTTCGACGGACATCGACGGACAGCATTTTGCCCGCCGTCTCCGGCCGTGAACCGGGCGGGGTGCCGGTTCCGTTCAGTGAACGTGACGACGATCGGGCTGAGGAGCCGCCGACGAGGCGCCGCACTGCACAGTGAGTGGCACGGCGCGACGGCCGTCATCTCGCATCCCCTGGACCAGCCGCTGGACCTGTGGCGGCTGCTGCGGGCCGAGGCACCGCCCGACGTCCTGGTCGTGCCGTCGGACCGCGCGCTGCGCGAGCCGGGCTGCGCCGCGCTGCTGCGCGCGGTGGTGCGGGACGCCGCGGGTGTCGGCGGGACCCGCCGGGTGTGGGTGGCGGCCGACCGGGTGGGTCGACCCGACGAGGCGTACGCCCCGTGGTTGACCGACCTCGCGGCACGTACCGGGGTGGAACTGCTCGCCCCGGACGGGCCGGTCGTCGCGCTGCCGGGCGGAACCTGGTACGCGGCGGGCGGCACCGGCGCCTGGGGCTGGCGCTCGTTCCGTGGCGACGGCGGCTGTCCGGTCAGCGCGAACCGCTGCCCCACTCCGGCCTGGGAGCCGGCCATCCCCGACCGGCCGGCGACGCTCGGGCGGCTGGTCGCGGATCCGGTGCCGGCCGGCATGCTGCTGCGGGCGGCCACCTCGGAGCCGGCCGCCGTCGGCGACCCGGCGTACCGCGTTCCGGTCGACCCGCGCGGGCCGGTCCTCGTGCTGCGCCACGCCGGCCAGCCGCCGGTCGCACCGGCGGACGTGACGGCGCTCTTCGCCGGTCTGCCGGCGCACTTTGCGGTACGGGTGGAGACGGCGCTGCTGGATCCGTCGGACGCCGTGCCGGAACCGGCGTGGTTCGACGCGCTGGCCGCCCTGCTCGGCCACGACCGGCTGGCCGAGCCGACACCGGTCGAGCCGGCCTGGGAGACGGTGCCGGTGATCAGGGACGGTTGGCACCGCGCCGGGGACCGGCTCTTCCGGCATCGGACGGTGCCGGGGCTGCTCGCCGAGGTGGTGCCGTCGGGGGTTCTGCTGCGCCGCCACGGTGGGTACGGGTCGGCGGACCTGGCGTTCGTCGACCCGATGGCGGGGCACCTCGTGGTGGGGCCGGAGACCTCCCCGGCGATGCTGGCGGCGGTGCGACAGGCGGGCGGGTCGCCCGAACGCCCGCTCCCGGACGACCTGCCCGACGACCTGCCGGCCGCGTCGACGGTGGCCGAGCCGCCGCAGGTCGCACGTCCCGCCTGGGCGCGTGCGGAGGCGGTCACGCTGGCCCTCCCGCTGTCGCCGCGGCGCCCGGCGCAGCCGGTCCCGGTGGCACAGCCGGTCCCGGTGGCACAGCCGGTCCCGGTGGCCCAGCCGGTCCCGGTGGCACAGCCGGTCCCGGTGGCAGAATCCGTGCCGGCGCCGCTCCTCACCGGGCTGGACCCGGTACCGCCCGTTCCGGAGGCGCCGGAGACCGCTTCCGGCTCGCCGGCGACCGGCCCGCTCCCGCCCACTCGCGCTCCGGCCATCGCCGCCCGGTCCCCGCTGGACGAGCCCGCGCCATCGCTGCGCCTGGCGGGGATCGGGCCGATCCCGACCATGCGCACCATCTCCGGCCCGGACGTCGCCGAGGCACCCCCTGCCGACCAGGGCCCGCGCTGGATCACGGCGTCCACCGTGCCGGTGCCCGACCGGGCGAGCACGCTGGAGGAGCAGACTGCGCTGGCCGCGGCCCTGGGGACCGCCTTCCACGACTCGATCACCACGGTGAACGCCGCCCTTGCCGCCTGGCCCGCGCTACGCCAGGAGATCGCGGCGGCGGAGAAGTCCGACCTGGTCGCCGTCCGGGCGTTCCTCGGCCACCGCGGCACGTCGGCCGCCGAGGTCAACGCCGAGGTACGTGCGGGTAGGGTGCCCGCCACTCCCGGCTATCTGCCCTGCCTGGTCTCCGGGCTGCGTCGGCTGCCGCCGTGCCGCCGCGCGGTGGTCGGGCAGGGCCGACTCGGCGTACCGGCACGGCGGCTCTACCCGGAGGGTACGACGCTCGTCGAACCGGCGTTCCGCAGCGTCAGTGCCCGCACCGACGTGGCCACCGAGGACGCGGACGTGGACTTCGTGGTGTGGTCCCGCACGGCCCGGCAGCTCGGGGTGCTCGCCGAACACAGCGAGCTGGACGAGGCGGTGTTCCTCGCCGGTTCCCGGTTCAAGGTGCTGGCCATCCGTGACGACCCGAGCGCCGACCGGACCGCCCTGCCCGCCACCGCGGTCCTGTTGCGGGAGTTGCTGCCCGGCGACACCGGGAGCGGTCGCGGTCTCGACGACAGCGACCGGGCGGCGCTGCGCCGGCTGGATCGAGCGTTGGACCGGCGGCGGTCGACAGCTCCCCGAATGGTCACCGACGTCCGCACCGCCGGGCGGCTCTCCGGCCCACCGTTGGGCTTCGTCGAGCGGACGCTGACCGCGAACGCCTCCTCGACCTCGTGAAAGGTGACTTCGGATGCGCAGCCGACGGCTCGTCTCCGCCACGACGGCCGGGCTCTCGGCCGTCCTGCTCGGCGCTGGTCCGGTGTGGGCGGCACCGGTCGTCCCACCGCTGCGTACCGGGCAGTGCCTGCCGGCGCCGTCCGCGTCGAACCCGGACATTCCGTGGCCGCAGCGGCACCTGACGCCGGAGCGGGCATGGACGCTCACCGAGGGCGCGGGTGTCGTCGTCGCCGTCCTCGACTCCGGGGTGGACGGTCGCAGCCCGCAGCTCTCCCGGCGGGTGCTGGCCGGTGTCGACCTGACGCGTGCCGGCGGCGGACGGGCCGACTCCGACTGCCTGGGACACGGGACGTTCGTGGCGGGCATCATCGCGGCGGCGCCCGCGGCGGGCACCGGGTTCGCTGGCGTCGCGCCCCAGGTACGGATCCTGCCGATCCGCATCACGGACCGACCGGAGGGTGCGCCGGAGGCGATCGCGACGGGCATCCGTACCGCCGTGGACCGGGGCGCGGACGTCATCAACGTCTCGGCCGGCACCACGGTACGGAGCCCGGCCATGGAGGCCGCGGTCCGCTACGCCGAGCAGCGCGACGTCGTGGTGGTAGCGGCGGTCGGCAACCGCGCCGAGGGGACCGGCGTCCGCACGTACCCGGCGGCGCTGCCCGGCGTCCTCGCCGTCGGGGCGATGGACACCGGCGGGCGGCGCTCCGACGCGGCCGGGCAGAGCGCACCGGTCTCCCTGGTCGCCCCGGGTGCGGACGTGGTCAGCATCGGTCCACGCGGTCCCGGTCACTGGCAGGGCAGCGGCACCAGCTACGCCACGCCGTTCGTCGCCGGGACCGCCGCGCTGGTCCGGGCCTACCGACCGGGGCTGAGCGCGGCGCAGATCCGGCACCGACTCCGGGCGACCGCCGACCTGCCCGCCGCGGAGCTGCCGGACACGCTGTTCGGCTGGGGCGTCGTCAACCCGATGGCCGCGGTGGCGACGGTGCTGCCCGAGGAGGGCAGGGCGGGCACGGTGACGGGTGCGGCGAGGCGCGCGGCGGCCCCGGACCTGGCGACGTCCGCCGAGGTGGGTCCGTTCCTGGCCGCCGGGGTGGCGCTCGTGCTGCTGGCCGTTGCCGGTGGTGCGGTCCTGGCCGTCCTCGGTCCCGCCGGTCACCGTCGCCGGTGGCGGCCGGCGCGGGCGGTCCACCCGTACCAGCCGGACCCTCCCCCGCCGTCCCCGGAGCCCGCCCCGCCGGTGCGGTGACCGCGACCGGCGGGGCGATTCTCCACCACGATCACTCGATGACGGGGGTCTGCACCAGACGTACGGTGCGCCGGCGGTCGATGTACTGGGCCCGGCCCACCGGCAGCGTGCGAGGCCGCACCCCGCCGAGGAAGGATCCCTCCTCGCGCGGGCAGGAGAAGAGCACCGCCGGGGTGCCCAGCTCCCAGGAGCGCCGGACGACCTGGTCCATCATGGCGCGGGAGGCGCCCGCGGTCCGCCGCGCCACGATCAGGTGCAGCCCGATGTCCGCGCCGTGCGGGAGCAGCGGCAGGAGATGTTGTAGCGGTTTCTCGGCCTCGGCCAGCTCGTAGTCGTCCACCAGGACGAAGATCCGACCACCGGTCCACCAGTCCCGCGACGGCAGCCGGCTCGGGATGACGTCCGGGCCCGGCACCCGGTCCTTGAGCAGCCCGGCCGCCTCCTGGAGGGCCGAGGAGAGCGAACCCGCGCTGACCGAGTAGCCGATCTGGTGGTCCTGCGGCACCGCGTCGTACAGCTCGCGGCCGAAGTCACCGAAGATGATCCGCGCCTGGTCGGCGGGGTGGTGCGCGGCGATCGAACGGGCCAGGTGGCGCAGCAGCGTGGTCTTGCCGGTCTCGGCGTCGCCGAAGATCAACAGGTGCGGGCTGGTGTCGAAGTCGTGCCACAGCGGTTCCAGCTTGACGTCGTCCAGACCGAGGGCGAGTTGGACGTCGGCGCTCGGCCGGGCGGCGGTCGGTGCGGGCAGCGCGGTGGCGGGCAGCCGGTTCGGCAGGAGCCGGACCTCCGGCGCGCGCGGCAGTGCTCCGGCGGCGACCGCGTCGACCAGGTCGGCGACCGCGTCGGCCAGGTCCTCAGTGCCGCTGTCACCGTCGACCCGGGGCAGCGCGCCGAGGAAGTGCAGGCGCTCCGGCACGATGCCGCGCCCGGGGATGGCCGGCACGGTGGCTGCGAACTTGCTGTTGATCTCGGAGTCGACCGGGTCACCGAGCCGCAGCTCGAACCGGGTGCCGAGGACGTCACGCAGCCAGGGCCGCATCTCCGCCCAGCGGCGTGCGGCGACGACGAGGTGCACGCCGAAACCCAGGCCGCGGGCGGCGATGTCGGTGAGCCGGGGCTCCAGCTCCTCGAAATCCTGCCGTACGGAGAACCAGCCGTCCACGACGAGGAACACGTCGCCGTACGGGTCCTGGTCGCGCAACCCGCCGGTGGCACGGATCCGGCGGTAGCTCGCCATCGAGTCGATGTTGTGCCTGCTGAACAGGTTCTCCCGGGCGGCCAGCACGTTCGACAGCTCCAGCACGGTCCGGGTGACCCGGTCCCGGTCCAGGCGGTTCGCCACCGAGCCGACGTGCGGCAGCCCGGCGAGCGAGGCGAGGTTGCCGCCACCGAAGTCGAGGCAGTAGAACTGCACGTCGTCCGGGCCGTGGGTGAGCGCGAGCGCGCAGATCAGCGTCCGCAGCAGGGTGCTCTTGCCACTCTGCGGCCCGCCCACGACGCCGACGTTGCCGCGCCCACCGGACAGGTCGGCGAGGAGCAGCTCACGGCGTTGCTGGGCGGGCAGGTCGAGCAGCCCGACCGGGACGGTCAGCGGTTGGTAGCCGCCGATCGGGCACAGGCCCCGGGCCGGGTCCTCGGTGAGTGGTGGCAGCAGCCGGTCCAGGGTGGCCGGTTCCCGCAGCGGCGGCAGCCACACCTGGTGCGCGGCGGGGCCGAGACCCTGCAACCGCTGGAGCAGCACCTCGGCGAGCATCGGCGGCTTCTCGCCGTCCACGTCGTCGGGGACGTCCGGTGGCGCCGCGACCGGCTCGACGTGCCCGGTGCCGAAGGCGACCAGGCCGGTCTGCGCGGGACCCCGCCGGGTCCGCCCGGCCCGCCGGTACGGGCCGGAGGAGTAGGCGGCCTTGAACCGGGTCAGGGTCTGGATGTCCGAGCGCAGGAATCCGTTGCCCGGTACGTTCGGCAGCTCGTACGCGTCCGCGACGCCGAGCACGCTGCGACTCTCCATGGCGGAGAAGGTGCGCAACCCGATCCGGTACGACAGGTGCGACTCGATCTGGTGGATGCGTCCCTCGTCGAGCCGTTGGCTGGCGAGCAGCAGGTGCACGCCGAGAGACCGCCCGAGCCGGCCGATCATCGCGAAGACCTCGATGAACTGCGGCTTGCTGGTCAGCATCTCGCTGAACTCGTCGACCACGACGAGCAGGGCCGGCATCGGCTCCAGCGGGGCGCCCTCCACGCGCGCCCGTTCGTAGTCGCGCCGGGAGGCGTGGTTGCCGGTGGCCCGCAGGTGTTCCTGGCGGCGGACCAGCTCGCCGGTGAGCGCGTCGCGCATCCGGTCGACCAACTCCAGCTCGTCGGCCAGGTTGGTGATCACCGCCGCGGTGTGGGGCAGCCGGTCGAAGCCGAGGAACGCGGCGCCACCCTTGAAGTCGACGAGGACGAGATTGAGCTCGGCCGAGGTGTGCCGGGTGGCGAGGGCGAGCACGAGCGTCCGCAGCAGCTCGCTCTTACCGGAGCCGGTCGCGCCGATGAGCACGCCGTGTGGGCCCATGCCGTTCTCCGCGGCCTCCTTGAGGTCGAGCTCGATCGGGGCACCGGTGGTGGAGATGCCGATCGGAACGCGCAGCCGTTGCGCGGCCGGCCGGTTCGCCCGGTAGGCGTCGGGGTCGAAGTCGTACAGGTCGGCGATCCCGAGCAGACCGGCCAGGTCGTAGTCGGTGGCCAGCGGCTCCTCGGTGTCGACGGCCTGGCCGATGCGGTAGCGGGAGATGCTGCGGGCCAGCGCGTCCACCATCGGCAGGCCGAGGGCGTCCGGGCGGCACAGCCGGTCGCGCGACGGCTTGCCGAGGTGGTCGAAGGTGACCAGGTGCAGGTCGTCCGGGGTCACCTCGGCGACCAGGGTCTGCGCCCGGGCCTGCACGTCGATGGCGCCGGCGGCGTCGAGGACGACGGTGTTGCGGTAGCCCTCCACGGCGAGCCGGTGCTCGGCGTGGATCGTCGGCCCGTCGAGCACGATCACGGTGAACGGTTCGGACGCCGTGATCGGGGTGTCCGGCTCGAACGCCGGGCGGTCGGCCACGCCGAGCGTGGCGAGCAGCGCGTCGAGCCCGGGCAGGTCCGCGGCGACGAGGCGGCGGGCGCCCGCCCCGTCGGGCTCGTCGTCGTGCTGCGCGTGCGGCAGCCATTTCAGCCAGTCCCAGTCCCGCTCCCGGCCGGCTGCGGCCAGGCACACGACGACCAGGTCACCGGGGGCGTGCGCGACGGCGAGTTGGGCGAGCATCGCGCGGGCGAGACCGCGAGCGGCGGCCGGGTCGCCGGTGAGTTGGACGCGGGCGAATCCTCGCAGGTAGACCGCGACCGGCGCCTCGTGCAGGGTGGAGTAGGCACGGATGAAGCGGCGCAACGCGTGCGCGGCCATCGGCTCCAGTTCCTCGACCGGCTTGCTCTGCGGCGCGGCGAGTGTGGTCGTCGACTTCCGGACGCCGACGCCCACCCGGACCTCACCGAAGTCCTCGTGCGCGGTACGGCGTTCCCACAGTCGGCGGCTCAGCGCGTGCGACCAGAGCGCGCGGGGGTCGGGGTGCTGCCAGCGTGCCGCGCGGTACTGGTCGACGAGCGCGGTGCGGGCCCGGCGGCGGATCTGGGTGAGGTACCGGTGGTAGTCGCGCCGGTCACCGTGCATGCGTTCCTTGTGTTCACTGGCCGCCCGGAAGAACGGCACGACGACGCCGGCGAGCACCGACACCGCCATCAGACCCATGCCGATGTACGCGAGCACACCCGCGTCGCGCCGGACGAAGACGAGCATCATCGCCATCGACCCGAGACCCATCGGAATGTAGAGCCAGATCTGCCCCATCCCACCCGCGGCCGGCTCCGGCACCGGCGGTGGCGGCTGGAGTTCGATCTCTCCCGGTGGCGCCACCGGACCAGCGGTGCGTGGGCGGCGGACGAAAGGCGTGGTGCCCACCCGCGTACTCCCGTCGTTCGTGGAGGTTTTCCCCCGACCTGAGGCCGGGCCCGCGACGGCGGGACCGGTGGGATGCCGCCGCCACTAGCGTGGCGGCCCTGATCTGGCGAGATCTGGTCGGCGTTCCGCGACAGGAGGGAATCGGGTTCGAACGATGGACGAACTGGTTCAGCATCGCATGGCAGCGCCGGTAAGGCTACGTTTTGTCCTGAAGGATGCGGTTGCTGACATGGCGGTGCCGGTCGAGACACCGCTGATCGACGTCCTCCCCGTGGTCCTGTCCACCCTCGACCCGCAGGCCGGCGACCACGGCGCCGGCCACGACGGCTGGGTCCTGCAACGGCTCGGCGAGGCGCCGCTCGACGAGGAGCGCACCCCCACCGACCTCGACCTGCTCGACGGCGACACCGTGCACCTGCGGCCACGGGCCGCCGCGCTCCCCCCGATCGGCTACGACGACCTCATCGACGGGCTCGCCGAGCAGGTCGAGCGGCACCAGGGCACGTGGACGACAGGCCGGCTGAGGGCACTGCTGCTGACGTTCGGCGGGCTGGCCGTCCTGACCGGCCTGCCGGTGCTCGCGCTGGGCGGGCCGGCGACGTACCGGGCGCTGGCCGCCGCGACAGCCACACTGCTGCTGATCGGCGCGGCGGGCCTGGCCAGCCGGGCCGCGACCGACCCGGTGGCGGGAACCCTGCTGGCCGGCTGCGCCGCCGCGTACGCGGCCGCGGCCGGGTGGACGGCGACCCAGTGGGCCGCACCCGGCACCTCCTGGACGGTCACCGTCTCGGCGGTCTGCCTCTGCACACTCGCCGCGGTCTGCGCCGGCTTCGCCGCGGTCGCCGACGGCGCACTGCTGTTCACCGGCACGATCACCGCCCTGCTGCTGGCCGGCACGCCAGCCGTGGTCGCCGCCGCCGGCGGATTCGACAGCCAGCGCGTCGCCGGGACCACCCTGGTCGTCACGCTGATCGTGATGATGGCGCTGCCGCTGCTGGCGTTCCGCCTCGGCGGGCTGCTGCTGCCGATGATGCCGCGCCGGCCGGAGCAGCTCTCCGACGACATCGACCCCATCCCGTACCGGCTGGTGGTGGAACGCGGCAACGCTGCCGTCGGTCACCAGTCCGCGCTGCTGATCGGGGTCGGGGTGGCGCAGCTGCCGCTGGCCGCCCTCCTGGTGCTGCCCGGCGGCACCTGGCCCCGGGTCCTGGGCCTGGTCACGGCCGCCCTGCTCCTGCTGCGTGCGCACCACCTGACCAGCGCCATCCAGCGGTGGACGGTGCTGGTCCCGGCGACCGCCCTCGTCGTCCTGGTGCTGCTGGGCTGGAGTGGTGAGCAGCCGTTCTACCTGCGTGTCGTGGCGCTGCCGGTGCTCGCCACGATCGGCCTGGCGTTCCTCGCCGCGAGCACGATCCTGCCAGGACGGCGGCTCCGGCCATACTGGGCGCGGGCCGCCGACATCCTCGAACTGGTCGTCGCCCTCGCGGTCCTGCCGGTGCTCGGCGCGGTGCTCGGCGTGTACACCGCGATCCGGGCCTGGGCCGGCTGAGGTGCGCTCGCGCAGGGACCAGGTCCAGGCATACCTGTTCGAGGCCGGGCGGCTGATCGGCGCGCTGATGAAGGGCCGCCCGGAGGGTGACGACCCGCCGCACCGGCGGTTCACCATCGGAGCGGCCGTCGGCCTGCTGCTCACCGTGCTCATCGCGGCCGGCTTCGGAATCTATGGACTGCTCCGCCCCGGCGGCAGCGAACAGTGGCGCAGGCCCGGCTCGATCATCGTCGTCAAGGAGACCGGGGCCCGGTACCTGATGCTCGGCGGCGAGCTGCGGCCGGTGCTCAACTACACGTCGGCGGCGCTGATCCTGCAGAGCGCCGCCCCGGTGCGATCGGTCTCGCGCAACTCGCTGACCGGGGTGCCGATCGGGGCGCCGGTGGGGATCCCGGACGCGCCGGACGCGGTGCCGACCGGCAGGCAGCTCTACCGGGGCGCGTGGACGGTCTGCACCCGACGCCCGCTGGACCGCACCAGGGCGGAACGCACCACCCTGGTCCTCGACGACGTGCCGGGCCGGGACCCGGGCGCCCTCCTGGTCTCCACCCCCGACAACGGGCTGCACCTGGTGTGGCAGGGCCGCCGGTACCGGCTCGCCGGTGACCAGACCCGGGTCGCGCTGGGTTACGGCGGCACGCCCCCGGTACGGGTCAGCGAGGCGTGGCTCAACCCCATCGACTCCGGGCGCGACCTGGTCGTGCCGGTGATCGCCGGGCGCGGTCAGGCCGGGCCGGTGGTCGCCGGCATCCCGTCGGTGGTCGGGCAGATCTTCGAGGTGGCGAACCCGGCGCTCGCCACCCGCGAGCTGTACCTGGCCCGGATGGACGGGTTCGCGCCGCTCAGCCGTACGGTCGGCGCACTGCTGCTCGGCGACCCCGCCAGCCGGCGCTCGTACCCCGGTTCGGCCCCCCGTCCGATCCCGGTGGACGCCGACGCGATGCAGGCCGCGCCCGTGCTCGGCGGCGGTGAGTACGTCACCGGCTTCCCCGCCGAGCCCCCGCCCCTGGTCAACGACCTGCGCGGGGCGGTGCCGTGCATACGGCACAGCGTCGCCTCCGGCAGCGTACGGTCCGAGACGCTCGCGGTCGCCGACGCGGAGCTGGACCGGGCGGTCACGGTGCCCGCCTCCCCGGGGACCGCCGGCCTGGCGGACGAGGTGGTTCTGCGCACCGGCAGCGGGCTGCTGCTGCGCGACCGACCGGCGCCCGGCGCGGTGCCCGGCGGCGTCTACCTGGTGGCCGAGTTCGGGGTCAAGTTCCCGCTACCGGACGACAAGACGACCGACTCGCTCGGCTACTCCGGCGTGTCCCCCACCGACGTGCCCCGGGAATTCCTCGCCATGTTGCCCAGCGGGCCGGCGCTCGACCGGGACGCCGCGCTCACCGGCCGGACCTGGGGCCGCTGATGCGCCCACCATCCGTAGCGGCCGGCGCCGCCTCGCTTCCGGCGTGGACCAGGACGTCGACCTCGTCCGGCACGATCGTGGTGCGCGCCCGCTGCTGCGGGGTGAGCCGGGCGACGAGCCCGGACAGCAACGTCCGCACCTCGGGCGGCGGCGGTTCACCCGGCAGACCGACCAGGATGGTGAGCCGGGTGCCGTCGGTCGGGCGGCGGCGGGGGTCGTCCCGGTCGTCAGGCAGGTGCGCCGGTCGGACCCACAGTCCCCATGCCGTCGGCTCCACGACCCAGCCGTCGGTGAGGCGGTAGGTGTCACCGTCCCTGGGCATCCCGGCGACGACCGCCGGCGGCGTCACCGCAGTCGGAGCCCGCTCCGGCGCGCACCTGAGCCGAGACACCGGAGGAATCCACCAATCCCCAGCGTCGGGGTCCACCGAGGCGGACACCAGGCGGTGCTCGTCGTCCAGGGCGGGCAGACCGGTCGCCACCTCCACCGGCCTTCCCCACCGGCCGACGAGATCGCTGGCGAGATCCACCACCAGCGAGAGCGGTACGCCGTACGGCGTCAGCAGCACCGACGGGTCGAGCGCGTCCAGGACGGTGCGGACCGCCCGCGGGTCCGGCGGAGCGAGACCGGGACGGCCGACCACCACCACGGCCCGCCGACTGTCCGGCGGGATGGCGTACACCGGGTCGTCGTACGAGACCGGCGTCCGGTCGGCTGTCTGCCGGTGCAACCACAGCCCCGCCGGCACCGACCGTGCCCGCAGAGCGCCCCCGGTGTGCCGGGCGACCGTGTCGATCTCCGGTTCCCATTCCGGGCGGGGGTGGCGCAGACCGGCCGGCGTCGATGGCCCGGACCCGGTGGACAGTCGCCAGCCCGCGTCCGCGTACAGGGTGCCGCCGGGCACCAGCAGCACCGGCCCGTCCGGGGCGTACACGTCGGCCTGCACCTGCCGGGACAGGGCGGCGGCCGGGGACGCGTCGCGGTCCGGCGTGGCACCCGACCCGAGCGCGGTGCCAGCGCCGGAGATGCCCAGCCGGACCGCTGTGCCGGGCTGGACCAGCGCCGGAAGGGCCTCGGTGATCGCCGCCCAGTCCTCCGGACCGGCGACCTCGCCGACGACGGTCACCACGCCGGGCGCGGTGGGCAACTGCGCGGCCCCGACGGCGACGACGCCGCCCGGGTCCGGGCCGACCACTGCCACACCGTCGGCCAGCCAGCGCAGAGAACCGGAGGGTGGTCGGCGCGGCCCGGGATGGGGGGCTGCGGGCGGTGACATCAGGGGCGGGCCACCGGTGGATTCGTCCAATGGGACTGGTCGGGCGTCATGCAGACGACGCCCTCGGACCGGCGTGGCGTACGCCGCCAGGGGTGGGCATCAGGCGATCGTAGGCGTTCGATGCTTCCTGTGGGCGACCGGCGACTGAGAGTTTGTCGAATGGTTAACCGGGCGGGGCCGGCGTGCTGCTGGTGCGGCGGACCGTCGCGGCGACGACCAGCGCGCCGTCGGCAGCCGTCACGCTGAACCGCTCCAACTGGTCCATCGGCACCGGGCGCGCTCCGGTGAGGTCCTGGGCCTGCCCGGTGCCGGTCAATCCGGCGATGTCGTAGCTGTTGCCGGCCACGTCGGTGACATAGAACCGGTAACTCCGGCCCGACTCGAGGCCGGACACGGTGGCCCGCACGGCGGCATCACCGCCATTGGGCGACACGGTCACCGACAGGACGGCGCCACTGGCACTTCCCCCGGAGTCCGCGACGAGCGCGACCGGCGGCGGCGAGTCGTTCAGGACTGATTGGCCGAGCACGCCACCGATGGCCAGCAGGACCACCAGCACCAGACCACCCGCGGCCAGCAGCGGCTTGCGGCGAAGCTGACCGCGGGTGCGCGACCCCGGTCGGGTCGGCCCGGACGGCCGGGACGTCGGGCGTCGGTCCGCGCCGGCACGCGACGGCAGGGCGGGCGCCGCCGCCGGACGCGCGCCCCGGTGCGCCGTCGTCGCGGCGACCGGCACGCCGAAGTCGGCGACGAGTTCGCGCCTGTCCCCCTCTCCCAGGACGGCCAGCGCTAGCACGGCGTCGCCGAGGATCCGGCTCTCCTCCAGGCAGTCGGCGCAGTGGGCGAGGTGCTCCTCCACCTCCCACTGCTCGCTGCCCGAGATCCGGCCGGCGACGTAGAGCGCAATCTTGCCGCGCAGCTCCGGCTCGTCACATCCGATGTCGCCCACTGGGCCTCAAGTCCTCATGTCCCTGGTCGCCCCCCGTCCACACATCCCCCTGCCACCTGGAGAACGAGTGCGACCGAGTGCCGGTTCAGCCGTGGAGGATTTCATCGTCCGCCGCTCGGTGCCGACGTTTCCGGCTCGGAAGCACCTGCCGGTTCGGCGGTGACAGACTGCTCGCCAGGACCGTCGGATTGGCGGCGGGTGGAGCGGCGCAGCCGGATCACCAGCAACGCACCGGCCACCAGGGCGGCCACCATGGTGAGCAGGATGGCGACCTGCGCCACCGCGCCGGCGCCGGCGACTCCGCCGCTGGTGCCGGCAGACTCCGGCGGCACCGACTCGGTCTCGTCCGGCAGATCCTCGACGACCGCGGCCTCCGGGTCGATCATCCCGTGCCCGTAGGGGCTGCCGGTCGGCGCTGCGCCCATCTCGTCCGCGGTCAGCACGATCCGGCGGGCGACCTGGACAGCCGACAGCCGTGGGTGCGCCGCCCGCACCAGCGCCGCCTCCCCGGCGGCGAGCGCCACCGCGTACCGCGTACCGCTGCCGACGAACCCCGTGGTGCCGGTGATACCGAGGCTGGAGACGTTGACGCCGGGCGCGACGACGTCCACGGTGTCGGTCGCGTACTCCTCGGCCGCCTTGCCGTCCGCGCTCACCCCGCCGACCAGCAGCAGGTACTCCGGCAGCAGGTCGGCCGCCCCGGCGTTCCCGGCGCCAGCGGGGGCGCCCGCGATCACCACGACGTCGCGGGACAGTGCCTGTTCGATCGCCCGTCGTACGCCTTCGTCGGTGACCGTGACGTGGTCGCCCAGGGCGATCACGGTGGCGCCGGCGGAGGCGGCCACCTCGATGGCGGCGGCCTGGTCGGCCGGGCCCACCGGCTTGCCGTCGGTGGCGATCCGGATGGGCAGCACGACCGCGTCGGGCGCGATACCGGCGAAGCCGCCACCCGACGGGGCGCTCGCGGCGATCAGGCCGGCCATCGCGGTGCCGGTGCCGAGGCAGTCGGTGTCGCCGCGCCGGCCACCGGAGACCAGGTCCGCGCCCTGCGCGACCCGACCGGTCAGCTGCGGCAGCCGGCCGTCGACCCCGGAGTCCACCACGGCCACCAACTGCCCGGCGCCCCTGGTCCGCGACCACACCCGGTCCGCGGCCAAGCGGGTGGTGGCCCAGGTGGACCGGTCGCTCGCGACGGTGGCGGCCACACACCTGCCGCCCGGCCGGGACGTCGGCAGCGGGTCAGGGCCCGACGGCGGGGTTCCCGGCCCGGTGGGGGTGGACGGGGACGTCACCGTGGCCGACGGGTCCCCCGGCCGGGTCGGCAGCACGCCGTACTGCACGCCGGGTCCGACGGCGTCCCAGGGCAGCACGACGTACCACCCCGGAGTCAACCGGTCCGGATCGGTGAGCGCCTTCCCGTCCGGTTGCCGGCGGCCGCTGTTGAGGTTGAACAGCTCGTCGGCCCGCCCGGCGTCACCCAGGTAGCGCCCGGCGATGTCGGTAAGGGTCTGCCCCTGACCTGAGCCGCTCGCCGTGACCGTGGCGTACAGCACGTACTCGTCGACCGCGGCCGTGGCCGGGGCGGCCGGCGCCAGTACGGCGAGCAGCGCGACCACCAGGCCGGCCACCGCCCCCCGGAGCGTCGATCGGACCGTCACCACGGCCTCCTAGCGCGCGAAGTCACGTTTCACCAGTTCCTCGTGCAGCGCCCGGAGCGCGTAGAACGTCCGGGACTTCACCGTCCCCTCGGGAACGGACAGGTTACGGGCCGCCTCGGCGACCGAACTCTCCCGGAAGTAGATCTCGATCAGAGCGCTGCGTAGCCGTTCCGGCAGCGACGCGACCGCCTCCCGGACGGTCCGCGCGTTCAGTAGCCGGTCGACCTCGTCCTCGGCCACCTCGCGGTCGGCGATGCGCTCGTCGAGCACCTCGGTCGTACGCCCCTGCGCCGACCGCATGTGGTCGATGGCGACGCGCCGCGCGACGGTCATCAGCCAGCCCCGGCTCCACTGCCCGTCGGCCGTGCGCGCCTCCGGATGGTTCCACGCGCGGACCAGGGTCTCCTGGAGGATGTCCTCGGCCAGCGCGCGGTTGCCCAACAACATGCGCGACAGGTAGTTGAGCACGACCGGGCCATGGGTCCGGTACGCGACCCCGAGCGCCTCGTCGTTCGCCGGAGGGCGTGCCAACTCGCCGGACGCCGCCTGCGCGGTGACCTGATCCACGGAAACCATAACGATGCCGCCGAATGCCGGGTTCACGGACGGCGACACCCTACTGAAGGATCGTCGGTCCCCTGGGGACCGGGACCTGCGCAAATCCTCCCCGACATCAAGATGTGGCATAGGTCACAGTGGCGTCATCGAGTCGCGGACGACCCTCGCCGTCGCCACCGTCGCGCCACCCGGCTGCGAGACGCTCAGGTAGGCGAGGTCGTCCACCGGCACGTCCGCCGACCCCGACCAGCGGACCGGACCGGCGCCACCGGTCAGCTCGCCGAGCAGACTCAGCTCGCCGTCCACGGTGGTCGCGTACACCTGGTAGGAGGCTCCTCGGACCAGGCCGCCGACGGTCAGCTCCACGCCCAGTCCGCTCGTCCCGCCGCGGACGACCGCGCGCAGGTCGATCCCGGCCGCGTCGCCGGACGCGGCGGTCGCCACGATCGGGCCCGGCGGGTTTGCCTGGGACGCTCGGTAGAGCACGGTGGTGCCGGCGGTCACGGCCACCGCGAGCAGGACCGACGAGACCGCGAGCGCGGGTGACCAGCGGCGCGGGCGGCGGTGCGAGTGCGGTCCGACGGAGAGCGGACCGGTGGCGGGGCGGGGCGGCAGGTAGGTCAGCGAGGCCGGGCGTGACCTGCGGACGGCAGTGGACGGCGCCGACCGGGCCGGAACGGCCGGCGGACCCGGCCGCGCCGCCGTCGCCGACGGGAGGGCCGCGATGGCGAGCGGGTACGACGGCGCTTGCGCCGTGGTGACGGCACTCGGCACACCGAACTGCTGTGCCGGCGGGCGGAGCAGGAGCGGTGCGACGGCGGCCGGAGCAGGGGCGGGCAGCTCGCGCAGCAGGGTGTCCGGTGCGGAGCGCAGCACGTCGAGCAGGTCGACGACCCGGGTGATGTCGTCGCGTTCGGACCGGCAGGCCGGGCAGTCGGTCAGGTGGCGAGCCACCTCCGAGCGTTCGGTGTCGCTCACCCGGCCGATGGTGAGCAGACCCACCCTCGCCCGCATGATCGCGTCCTCGCAGTGCATCTCAGTCATCCCGGCCCGCCACGTCACCGGCGTTCCAGCCAGCGTCGCCACCGACCGGCCAGCTTCCCTGCAACGCACCGCCGATCAGCGTGAGGATGCCGGTACGGCCGAGCAGGCCGTCCACCGCGATGGCGCACTCGTGCGACGGCCGCAGCGCGGCCTGCTCAACGCCGGGGGCGGCGGGGGTGATCGGCTCCACCATCCGCCGGAGGGTGGCCAAGCGGTCGGCGAGACCCGCCGCCAGCTCCCCGATGGCGGGACCCGGATCGGCTTCGTATGGTGTGCCGGTCATCGTCGTTCACCCGCCGCCGACTCCAGGTCGCGGCTCGACGACGCGGCGGACGCCCGAAGATCGGCCACGATGTCGTTCAACGCGTCGTCGAGCATCCGGGCGTAGATGTCGAACCCGACAAGCAACGCCTGCAACCGCAGGGGAGCCATCCGCAGTCGCTCGGGGTCGAGCCGTCCAAGCTGGACTCGCAGCCGGTCGACCTGTTCATTGATCTCCACAACGGCGGCACGGCATCGGTCGGCACCATTGCCCTCGCCGGACGAATACGGTGTAATTCCGCTCATAATGCCTCCACAATCAGGAGCTCACCATGGAAACGGACGGCAGGGCTCGGCTGTTCACGATCCGAGCCACGGATCGCGGGAACACTTCGGCGGTCCTGGTCGGGGTGGTGTTCGCGGTGCTCCTGGTGCTGATTCCGGCCCTCTCCGCGCAGGCGTACGCGGCACCGGCGCCCTCGGCCGCCACGCAGAGGTTCTATGTGGTCGGTGCGCCGGTCGACGGCCAGCGCGAGTTCCTCTTCGCCATCGCCGCCCAGTGCCTCGGCGACGGCAAGCGCTACCGCGAGATCTTCGATCTCAACCGAGGGCGACCCCAGCCCGACGGCAGGGTCATGAACGATCCGACCGTCGTCGAGCCCGGCTGGATCCTGCTCCTACCGGACGACGCACGGGGCCCCGGTGTCCGTGCCGGCCCGTTGCCGTCCGTTCCGCCGCCGAGCGACCTCCCGTCCGCCGGCACCCCGGCGGCACCCGCCGAGGCCGAGCCGGAGGCCGACGAGGGTGGGGTGTCCCCCAGCCTGCTCGCCACCGTGGCCGGTCTGCTGCTGGCCGCGCTTGCCGTGCCGCTCCTGCTGCGCCGCAGCCGGCGTGTCCCGGCGTCGGCCGGTCCGTCCCCCGGGAACGCCGGGACGTCGCGCCCGCACGAGACGCGGGCGGACACCACCGCCACGATCGCCCCGCCCACTGCGGCCGGCATCGTCAAACTGCCGCTCGTCCGCGGGCTGCCCCGGCCAGAGCCGGCCCCCGAGCCATCGGTCACCACCCGCCCCTCCGCCGCGCCCGTGGCCTCCACACCCCCGGCCCTCGCGGGTCCGGCCACACCACCGTCGAGCGCGGCCCGGCTCACCTCGGCCGGACCCTCCGACCCGCCGCCGGTCCACCCGCGATCACCCGCCGCTCCCCCGCCCGTCGGCACGGCGTCCCCCGACGCTCGACCCGACGGCTCCAGCGGCACGCCATGGGCGCCAACCGCGAACCCGGCCGCGACGCCGGGCGCGACGGGAACGGCGGGTGAGCCGGAGAGGGCAGCGTCGGCACCGGCAGCTCCACCACCGGTGGAGCGACCCCCCGCCGTCTCCCTTCCGCCGGAGCGGCGAACCACCGTCTCCCCACCGGTGGCACCACAGCCCGCGCAGCCCCGGACCGAAGAGCCGCAGCCGCCCGCGCCACAGGCCGCCGAGCCGCAGCCGCCCGCGCCACAGGCCGCCGAGCCGCAGCCGCCCACGCCACAGGCTGCCGAGCCGCAGCCGCCCGCGCCGCGACCCGGCATGCGGCCTCAGCCCGTCGCACCGCAATCCGGTGTCCCGCCCCGGCCTGCCCCGACGCGGCCCGCGCCGCCGCCGGCCCTCGCGACGCCGCTCGCCTCCCCGCGGCCCGTCAGTCCACCACCGGCCGCCACGCCCCGACCTGTCACGCCGCTGACGCCCACCACCGCGCCGAACCTCGTGTCCGCGCCACTCGCGTCCGCCCGCCCCACGCCGGTGCCCGCGCCTCGGCCGGCGGCGGACGACCTCCCGCCCTCCACCGCCCGGCTGATCCCGGTGGAGTCGCCGGAGCCGCCCGCCGAACCCGCGCCGGGCGGTGACCGGGACGCCGCCGACCCGTCAGCGGCGACGCCCGCGCCGGTGGTCACCGGGCTGCGGCGTGCCATCGCGCTGCCCACCGGCGACCTGCAACGCGTCGCCGGCATCGGCTCGCTGGCGGCGACGGCGCCGGGCTGGTTCCCTCCCCTGGTCACCGAGCTGGACGCCGACGGGACGCCCACGACCGTCCGGCTGGTCGGCGCGCGGCCGGCGCGCTGGGGCTCGGCGTACGGGTGGCTGGAGGAGAGCTGGCGTCCGCCACCGTCGAGCATTCCGGTGGTGCTCGGCGAGCACGACGGCCGGCGACTGTGGGTCGACCTGGCCGCCGTTCCCGACGTGCTCACCCTCGGCGGTGACGAGGACGCCTGCCGACGGCTGGGCGTACGGCTGCTCGACCAGCTCGGCCCGACGGTGGACGTCGTCGTGGTCGCCGACGCCCTCGGCGCGGGGCTGCTCCCGCAGCGGTGCCGTCGCCTGGGTTCCGTGGAAGAGTTGGCGGGGCTGGAGCCGGCTGCGCTGCGGGTGGTCTTCTGCCCGGGGGCGGCGGCGGGCGTCCTGTGGCGGGAGCGCCGATCGCTTGCCGGGTCGGGGCAGCGCACCGTACCGGTGGTGGTCGGCGAGGCTCCGCCGGCTCGATGGTCCGTACGCGCGATGGCAGAAGGGCCGGCGATCTGATGCGACAGCCCCGCACCCCCGAGTCTCCGGCGGACGTGCTGAACCGGGACGTCAACGATCGCCCCTCGCCGGTGCCCGGCCTCGCCGACCTGGTACTGGTTCGCGGCGACGAGGGCGGGCTTGCCCTGCCGGCCGATCCGGGGGCGGCGCTCAGCGTCGACACCCTGGCCGATCTCGCCCGCGCTGCCGGTGCCGGTGAGCAGGACCTGCGGGTGCTGATGGACGACGGCGCCCGACAGGCGGCACTGTTCGGCCGGTTGGCGGACGCGCTGGGCCGCGACGTACTGGTGACCCCCGCGGGGGCGACGGTGCAGCCGACGCCGGCGGCCGGAGGCCGTACGGAGGCCGTGCCGGTGAACCGGGCGAGCGGCGCGGTGGTCGACTGGATGCTGGTCCAGCCGGCGGCGCTGCGCACCGGGCTGCCGGGCTGGTACGACCTGGCGGGTGGCCTGGTCCTGCACCGCGGCGGGCTGGTCACCCTGCCGCTACCGAACGGTCTGGAGTTCGCCGACCGGGAAGGTTACGTCGTGCGGCGGACGGCGGCAGCCCGGCTGGGCGCCTCGCACCCGGACCTGGTCACGGTGGCGCTCGCCACCCGCGGTGGCGGCTTCGTGCTCTCCACCTACCGGGGGCGCAGCGGCGTGCACGGCGCCGACGAGGTCGCCGCGGCGCTGTCCTCGATCCCGCTCTACGGCGGTGACCTGCGGCTGTGGCTGCGCTGGCCGCTGGACCCGGCCGAGCAGCGGCTGCTCGACGCCCAGGTGCGCGCGCTGGCCGAGGCGACCGGCGCGACGGTGTGGACGCCGCCGGTCGGTGCCGAGGCGGTGCTGCTGCGAGGCTGCCAGGACCTGGCCGCGCGGGACCGGTCGGGGCAAGCGGTGCCGTGGCGGCCGGTCCGTCCCCCGTACGTGTCCGGCACGTCGGTCTTCGACACCGACCTGGACGGGCGGCTCACCCCGGCGGACGGGGTCACCATCGCCTCGGCCGGTGAGGTAGCGCTGATGAGCATGTCGCAGCGGCGCGAGGCGACGATGCGGGACCGGTATCGGGAGCTGACCGCCGAACCGGGTAGCACTCTCGTCGACCTGACGATCCTGGAGGACGGGCGGCTGGGCCTGCGGCACGGCGACGGCAGTGTGCTGGCCGCGGGTACCGCCCAGCTTCGCCGGCTGCTGGAGATGTCCGGCTGGCACGGCGGCGATCTGATGCTGCTCACTCCGGTGCCGCCGGAGTGTGTTGACGGCCTGCACGAGCATCTGCGGGTGCTGGAGGACGAGTTGGCTGTCGAGGTGTGGACGCTCACACCCGGCGCCGTGGTGTCCGTACAGGACGGTCTGCCGCGTGCGGTGGACGAGCAGCGGCTCCCGGCGTGCTGGCAGCGGGCCGCGGGCGCGGGTGCGGCCCCGGTGGGGAGCCGCTGGCGCGACGAGGACGGCTGGCTGGTGCCGCTGCGGCAGCCGGCCACCGGGCCGTCGCTCGACGCCGCCGTGGTGGCGGAGCCGGCCGCGATGGCCCCGGAGACCCCCGGTCCACTGCCGCCGCCCAGTCCGCGCCCGCCGCTGGCGGTATCCGCGCGGGGCAGTCGACCGCACGGCGTCCGGTGGCTGACCGAGCGACCGGAGGTCAACGCGGCGCCGGTGCGGCTGTGGCTGTCGTCGCCGTGGCCGGCGCAGCGGGTCGCGGTCGAGGGGGTGCCGTCGGCGAATCTCTACCTGGTCGGTCACCTGGCGGGCGGTCCGCTGGCCCGGACCGCGCCGCAGCGGCACCTGCTGTACCTGCGGGTGGAGGCGGGCGGCGCGGTGGACCTGGGCCGGGTGGGCACCGATCTGCCCGCGGACCTGCGGCACCAGGCCACCGAGGGCACGTTCCTGTTACCGGCGGGATGGCTGGACCTGGCCCGCCTCCAGCAGGGCTACCGCGTGGACGAGACCGGGCAGCCGCACGATCCGGTAGACCTGCCCGTCCACCCGCTGACGCTGCGCTGCAAGGGCGCCCGGCACGGCGCTGACGGCCTCCCGAACGAGGTCGTGTTCGCGCCGCGTGGCGGGCGGCTGTGGGCGGTGGTGCCGGACCGACCGGACACCACGGGTCCGGCCGCCGACCTGCTGGTGCTGCTGGCGCGGCGGCCCGCCGTGCGGGACGGTCACCGGCTGGTCCGGCTCCAGGTCGCCGCGAACCGCGCGGTGGACGTGCCGGCCAGCGCGGCCGTGCTGGCCGGGCTGACGTCGGTGCGGTCGCGGCTGCCCGAACTGGTCGCGGACGGGGTGACGATGCTGCTGCCCAGCCGTTACTACGACCGGACGACTGTGGACCAGGTGCTGCACGCCGAGAACGGCCGGTGGCGGCACCGGGCCAAGGGCATCGCGCTGCCGCTGTCCAGCCTCATCGCGCCGGACCGGCGCTGACGGCGGAAACGCCGCTGCCGAACGTCCCGGCCAGCACCGCGCTGGCCAGCTCGACCCGGGACCGGTAGCCGCTGCGGGCGAACAGGCGGCTCAGTCGACCCTCCACGCTCTTCTCGCTGTTCTGGGTCGCGGCGGCCAGCTCCCGGTTGGACAGTCCGTCGGCGACGAGCACGGCGAGCAGCCGGTCGCCCTCGGCGACGGTCTCTGCGCGGCCGGCGACCGGGGCACCACGTTCCCGGGCCAGTTGCCGGAGCCGGGACCGGTGCACCAGCGCCCCGAGGCCGCCGAGGATGGCGTACGCCTCCACGAGCGCCACCGGATCCTGTCCCGCCCAGCGCACCGTACGTTCCAGGGTGCGCGCCAGCTCGTACGGCTGGCCCAGGGCCCGCGCCCGCTGCACCGACTCGGCCGCCGCGGCGACGTCCCGGTCGACGATCATGCGGACGACAGCCGCCGGGTACGCGGACAGCGCCGCCCCACGCGCGGCTCGCGTCGTGCCCGTGTCTTCCTGTTCGACGGCCAGTTCGGCGGCGAGCACCCACAGCTCGGCGGTGGCGGACACCTCGAGCGCGGCGCGCAGCGTTCGGGCCGCCGCTCGCGGGTCACCCAGAGCGCGGTGCAGGTCGGCGCGGGCCGGCGCCAGCAGGTGCGACGGTTGGTCGGTGACGGCGTCCAGCACGGCGCGGGCACGGCTCGGCCGGCCCTGGGCCAGCAGCACCTGGGAGGCGACGCCGGCGACCGGCGAGCCGGTCCCGGACTGTCCGGCGGCCTCGGCCAGAACGGCCCCGTCGAGGGCCGCCGTCCATCGGCCGGCCCGGAAGTCGAGCAGGCAACGGTCGGCCAGGAGCAGCCGTGCCGATACCAGGTCCCGGTCCCGATCGCGGGAGGCGGACGCCGGCCTCCGCTCGCCGTCGCCGGCCCTGCGCACAGTGGTTCCGGCGAGCAGGGCCGCGGCCTCGACGTGCTGGGCCGGGGTGAGATCGTCGGCGTGGGCGGTCAGCAGGGGCTCCAGGACCCGGGCCACCTCGTCACGGAGCCCTTGCCACAGTGCGGCCGTCGCCCCGCTCAGGGCGGCCTCCACGTGGTCGGTCGCCGAGCCGCTGAGCTCGGCCGCGGCGGTCCACCACCGCGCCGCGTCGGCCGGTGAGCGCCCGGCCTCCGCGCTCGCCGCCTCCCGCAACCGCGCGACCGCCAACTCCGGGTCGACCGACCCGCCAGCCTCGACGAGACGGTCCGGTAGGTAGTGCGGGTCGGGCACGGCGGACGGATCACCACGCAGCGCCTCGACCGCGACCCGGGCGATCCGGCGCCGTTCGTACGGGCCGTGGCCGGCGACGAGGCCGAGCGCCAGGGCCGGCGAGGTGACGGTCCAGCAGCCCGACCCGGAGCGGACCACCCCTTCGGTACCCGCCGCGGCGAGGTGCCGGCGCACCTGCTCCGCGCTCAGATCGAGGGCCCGCGCGACGAGCGCGGGCGCGGCCGGGCCGAACGGTTGCAGCACGGCGAGAGCGCGCGCCACCGCGCGCGCCGACCGGCCGAGCCGGTGCACCGGCCGCAGGAGCTGGTGTCCGGGCGGGATGACCGGGACAGCGGTCGGGTCGCGCAGCCCGGCGCGGCCGTCGGCGACCACGAGGTGCCCGGCGGCGCGGTAGCCGGTGACGACCGCGTCGATCGCGGCGGGCACGCCGACGGCGTATCGGCGTACCGCGGCGGCCAGGTCCTCGTGCGGCGTGGCGCGCAGCAGTCGGGCGACGAGCGCGTCGGCGTCGTCGGCCCGCCGGGGACGCAGCGGGACGACGCGGGCACGGAGACCGGGCCGCAGGCGCGGGACCGGCGTACCGCCCCCGGTCCGGACGGCGGCCAGGCACCGGATGGGTGGGCCCGCCGGGTCGGCGAGGACGTCCCGGATCACCTGCACCGACTCGGTGTCGGCCCACTGGGCGTCGTCGAGGACGAGCAGCAGCCCGGACCGGCGGCGCAGCAGGCCGGCGAGCGCGACGGCCGGCGGCTCGACGGCCCGACCGGACGCGCCGGACGGGCTGAGCGCGGCGAGGACGCGCCCGGCCAGGTACCACGGTTCGCCGCGATCCTCCGGCGCCAACCGCAGCGCCAGCACGGGTGTGCCCTGCCGGGCGGCGGCGTCCGCGGTGGCCCGCAGCGCGTGGCTGCGGCCGATACCGGCCGGCCCGGTGACCACGGTGAGCCCCGCCCCGCCGAGGAGGTCGACACCCGTCATGCGTCCACGCCGAAGTCGGCAGCGGTGAGCAGCCGCATGTCCGCGTCGGTCAGCCGGTCGGACGCGGCGAGCCGGGACGCCTGCCGGTCGGCCATCCGTTCGAAGACCTTGCGGGCGGTACGGCCGTTGCCGAACGTCCCCGTCCTCGGGATGGCCTCGAAGTGCTCCAGCAGCAGCGCTGTCGCGTCCTCGTCCAGCTGGTAGTCGTGCCGGCGGCACTGCTCCTCGACGATGGTCACCAGCTCGGCGGCGCTGTAGCTGAGGAACTCGATAGTCCGGCTGAACCGCGATTCGAGGCCGGGGTTGGTGTCCAGGAAACGCTGCATCTCGGCGGAGTAGCCGGCGGCGATGACCACGATGTCGTCACGGTGGTCCTCCATCAGCTTGACCAGGGTGTCGATCGCCTCCCGGCCGAAGTCGGGGCCGGTGCCGCCCCGGCCGGTGCTGAGGGTGTACGCCTCGTCGATGAACAGCACACCACCGAGCGCCCGGTTGAACGCCTCGGTGGCCTTGATCGCGGTGCCACCGATGATCTGGGCGACCAGATCGGCACGGGCCACCTCGACGAGGTGCCCGGACCGCAGCACACGCAGGTCGGCGAGGATCGCGCCGTAGAGCCGGGCGACGGTGGTCTTGCCGGTGCCGGGCGGCCCGGCGAAGACGAGGTGCCGGGCCATCGGCGGGGCGCTGAGGCCGGCCTCCCTACGGCGCTGCGACATCTTGTTGAGATTGATCAGCGACGACACCTCGTGCTTGACGCTGGACAGGCCGACCAGGTCGTGCAGCTCGGTGAGCGGGTCACCGGCACGGCGAATCTCGGCGCGGTCCGGTGGCGGGGCGTCGACGTCGGCGTACGCGGTGCCGGCGGCGGTCGTCCCGTACGCGTCCGGGGCACCGTTGCGGACGCTGGTCAACGCGTCCACGGTCAGCTCGCCCGGCACCAGCTGGCGCAGCCCGGACCCGCGGTTGTCGCGTACCGCGCAGCCGGTCAGACGCACCTGCTCGGCGGTGGCGATGGTGACGCCGTTGCCGGCGTTGCCGTCGAACTCCGAATCCGCGAGCGCGGCGGTGCCGCCGGCGGCCACCACGCACCCGTCGGCCCGGCTCTCGCGTACCCGGCAGTGGGTAAGCGACAGCTCGGATCCGACACCCGCCTCGACCCCGGCGCCGCCGGATCCGGCGATGTCGGCGTCGGTGCAGGTCAGCACGGCGTTCGTGACCTGGAGGCCGGTGGCCGTGGCCCCGCGCAGGCTGAGCCCGGTGACGGTGGTGCGGGTCGCGTCGTCGACGGCGAGCCCGTGGCCGCCGGGCCGGTCCACGGTGGTGTTCTCCAACGTGCCGCGCGCGCCACCGGTGACCACGACGGCCGTGCCGGCGCAGCCGGACACCTGGAGGCGGCGGAAGAACGGGTCGGCGCCGCCCTCGATCCGGACCGCCACGTCGGCGCCGCCCTCCACCTCCAGCTCGCTGAACTCGGGTGTCGAGCGTTCGTCCACGCTCACCGCGGCGGCGCCCGCCCCGACGACCGCGCACCGCTCGACGACACCGGCGGCCTGCCCGCCGAAGCGGAGGCCGTGCCGACCCGGTGAGCGCACCGCCACCCGGGTCAGCCGGGGCGCGCACCGACTGCTGACGAACACGCCGTCATGCCCGTTTCCGGCGATGGTGCTGTCCGCAATGGACACCGCTCCGCTGGTGGCCAGGTACGCCCCGATGCCGTCGCCACCGGTGACGGTCAGCCGGCGGATCACCGCCGCGGCCTGTTGTTCCACCGCGAGGGCCGGCTTGGCCGCGCCGATGATCTCGCAATCCTCCAGGTCGACGGAGGCGCGCCCGTTGAGGCACACGCCGTTGCCGCCGGCGCCCTGCACGGTGCTGGCCCGCATGCGCAGGACGCCGCTCTCGCCGACCACCACGCCGGAGGTGCCGAGCTGGACGAGGCGGCAGTCGTCGAGGACGCTGCCGGTCGCGGCGGTGACCACCACCCCGGCACCGGCCTGGTTGGTGACACGGCTGCCCCGCATGGTCAGGGCGGCGCGGCCGAGGACGAAGACGGTCGCCCAGGCAGCCGCGGTCAGCTCGCACTCGGTCACCGCGAGCTGACCGGCCTCGAAGGCCACGGCCGGGCTGTCCGCGTCGAGCGCCTCGATGGTCAGCGCGTTGAGGGCCGCGGACTCAGCGGTCAGCACGACCACCGGACCACTGGCCGCGGAGATCTTGACGGTGCCCGGGCCCTCCTCGGCGGCCACGGTGACCACCTTGTCCAGCACCAGGTTCTCCGGGTAGTGCCCCGGCGTCACGGTGATGAGCGCGCCGGGCTCCGCCCGCTGCAACGCCTCGCGAATGCTGCGGCAGGACCCCGCGGCGGTCCGGGAGACGAGGATCCTCTTGCTGTTCACGCCGGGTGGTACCTCCATCGTCAGCCGGTCAGGACACCGCACCGAGAACGTCCGTCCCGACGGTCGCCGCGGCCAGCTCCACCCGGGAACGCAGGCCGGTGCGCGCGAACAGTCGGGTCAGGTGGTTCTCGATGGTCTTCTCGCTCAGCCGTAGCCGGGCGGCGATCTGCCGGTTGGTGCGGCCGCTCCGCAGCAGGTCGATGATCTGCAACTCCACCGCGCTGAAGGCGGGTCGGGCACCGCGCGCCTGCGGCGGCGGGATCCCCCGCTGGCGCAGGGCCCCGGCGACCGCCGACCGCGCCGCGGACGCGCCGAACGTCCGGGCCAGCGCGTGCGCCTCGAGCAGCCACGTCCCGGCGTCCTCGGCGGTGCGGCCGAGCGCCAGGGTGGCCTGCCACAGATCAAGGTGGTGACCGCGCGCCCGGACGTGACCGGCGCCCTGCGCGGCGGCCGTCGGGTCCCCGTCGGTGAGCGCCTGGAGCAGGCATGTCGCCTCGGTGGTGAGCCGTGGACCGTCGACCCCGTGCAGGACCCGCAGCCGGTCGACCGCCGCGGCGACGCCGAAGCGGGTGCCGAGGTCGGCGATCCGGACGAGCAGCTGTTCGACCCCGATCGGGCTGCCGTACGCCCGCTGGGCGTCGTAGGCGCTCCAGCCGGCGGCGATCCGCCCGGCCGCGTCGGTCGCGTCGCGCGGCTCGGAGCAGGGGCCGTTCGTGATCCACCAGCGCAGGGCGGCGTACGGCGGCTCGGCCGGCACCGACCGCACCGACTCCGCGGCGGCCTCGCTCCGCCCGCGCAGCGCCAGCGCCTCGGCCGCCCACAGCCGGGCCAGCCGCGGGACGAACTGGTCCGGCGCTCCGGCGAGATTCGCCTCCCGGGCGGCGGACAGCACACCGGTGAGGTCACCGCGACAGCGGTGCTCGTGCAGCCGGTGGTGCGCGGCGACCGCGCCGTCGACCGGCGGGCCGTACCGGGCGTCGCCAAGCACCAGGCGCAGCACCTCGACCACGTCGCCGAGGCCTGCGGCGCGGAGGAGCGGATCAGCCGCCGGGCCGCCGGTGAGCGCCTGACGGAGGGTGGCGACCTCGTGCGCCGCGAGCAGCGACGCGGTCGACTCGGCGGTCGGGGCCGCGGTGCGCGCCGGCCAGGCGTCCCCGAACGCCACCATCGCGTCCGGGCCGGCGAGCGCGGTGTGGACCCGTTGCGGCAGCGGGTCCCCGGTGTGCAGGGCGGCGAGCAGCGCGGCGGCGGCCAGGTCGGCGCGGTCCGCCGCCGGAACGCCGCGGGCCGCGATCCGGTCCACCTCGGTGGCGAGCCGGGCGAACTGGCCCGTACGGACCAGCAACCGCAGCAACCGTGCCTGGATGTCGCCGGCCGTGTCCCCGCCGCCGCTGTGGCGCAGCGCAGCGCTCAGCCAGTGCGCCGCGCGGCCCGGTTCCCGCTCGGCCGCCCGCACGGCGGTGGACAACAACGTGACGGCGGTACGCCGATCCGGCGGCACCGCGGCGCCGGCCGACGTGACGTGGTCGGCGAGCCGGAGCCGGTCCCCGGCCTCGCCCGCACCCGTACGGCGCAGCAGGGCGGCGGCACATGCCCGGTGCAGTCGGGCCACCGCCTGCGGTCCGGCGTCGCGGACGAGTCGGGCGGCGAGCGCGGGGCTCTGCGGCCGGATGCCGCCGTGCCGGTCGGCGACCAGCACCCCGGCGCACACCAACTCGTCCAGGATCGCGCCGTAGCCGTCCGGGTCACCGAGCGTCGCGGTCGCGAACAGCGGCAGGTCGGCCAGGCCGAACCGGGCCACCGACGCCATCGTGGCCAGGCGGACCGCGTCGACGCCGTACCCGTGCAGGCGGGCGGTCAGCGGGTGGCCGGGTGGCAACGGAATCGACTCGTACGGGTCCCGCAGGCACAGGTGCCCGCCGGCCACCGTGAGCCGGTCGTCCTGACGCAGCGCCTCGACGGTCGCCACGACGGTCGCCGGGTGCCCGGCCAGCGGGCCGAGCGCCTCCCCCAGCGCGGTGACGAGCGCGTCGTCGACAGGTGTGCCGTCCCGGTGGTCGAGCAGGTCCCGCACCGCCGGGGCGGGAAGCGGCGGCAGGTCGATGACCACCTCGGCCACCGCGTCGAGGCGACCGGCGGCCGGCGTATCCGGTTCGGTGGCGGCGACGACCAGGATGCCGGGCCGGGTGGCGGCGCCGAGCGCGAGCGCGCGACCGGGGGCGGCGTCGTCGGCGACCAGGACGGCCCGGCCGTGGCTGCCGATCTGGTGGAAGAGGGTCGCGGCCCCCCGGGCCAGCGCGGCGGTCCGGCCCGGTGACCGGTCGGCGGGCGACGCGCACAGCGTTCCGAGGGCAGCCACCGGCGCGGCAAGGGCGGGCGCGCCCAGCAGCTCGTAGTGCCGCCGGACGGTGTGCAGCAACGCCTCGAAGCCGCCCTCGGGGCTCTCTCCCGGCTCGGCCGGCGGCAACCAGAGCACCGCCGCGCCCTCGTCCCGCCAGGCGTCGGCGGCGGCCCGCAGCAGCGCCGTCCGCCCGCTGCCGGCGATGCCGCGGATCAGCGCGAACCGGCCGCTGCCGGTGGTGTCCCGCCCGGCGGCGGTCAGCACGTCGACTTCCGCCTGTCGACCCACGACCGGATGCCGTCTCCGCATGGCCCGTCCCCCTTTCAGCGGATGGGGGCGGGTGGGCGCGACACCACGGGGTCGGGCACCAGCGCTCGTGCTGTTCCGTCGCCCAGGGCCAGGAAGATGTCGCCGACGGCGGCCAGCGAGCGCAGGTAGCGTTCGTCGTCGTCGGTGCACAGCCAGAACACTGGCGAGGCGGGGTCGCCCGACGCGTCCGGGTGGCGTGTGTCGACGAGGACCGTCGGTGCCGCGCCGTCCGACCCGAACGCGGCAACCAGCCGCTGCCGGATCCGGGTGAGCGAGCCCTCCGCGTGCCCGACCCGGGCCGCCCGGCGGCGCTGCGGCGACAGCCCCGCGTACCCGGGGATCAGTTCGGCGAGCAGGTCCGCCGGATGCTCGGCCGACACGTCCTGCCGGCCGCCGGCCCAGATCATGCGGAGGGTCATGACTCTCCAACGAGGACGGTGTCCCCCGGGTTCATGCCCCCGGCGAGCAGAGCGAGGGCGGCCAGATCGGCGTGGTCGGGCAGGACCACGGCGATGATCTCCAGCAGTCGACGCGCCTCGTCCGGCACGTCGGCCGGCTCGTCGTCGTGCCACCAGTAGTGGTGGTTACCGACCCAGGCCGGCGCGGCGGTCACACCGGCACCGCGCAGCGCGTGCACCAGCCGGATCTGGGCCTGCAGGACGCCGAGGTTGAGGTTCGTCCGGGCCAGCGAGGCGCGCAACGCGTCGGTGGTCGTGACGGTGACCCCGACCATCCGGGTGAGCGCCGCCTGGTAGGCGGAGACCAGCCCGGCGAGCGCGCCGTGGTCGCCCGGCCGGAGCGCCGCCTCGACCGTGGCGGAGACGCTCCGTTCGCCGGACGCCCGCAGGTGTCGGGCTACGGCCCGCAGGTCCGCCCAGGTGTCGCGGGTGTCGGACAGGTGCAGGGTCACGCCGTCACCGTCCGGTGCGGCGGTCACCGCGCCCGGGTCGGCCAGCCGCGTCCAGAGCCCGGACAGGTCCACCGGTCCGGCGGTACCCAGGGTCAGCGTGAGGCCGGCGGCGTCGGCGCCGGGCAGGACCTCCGCCATCCGGTACGGAATCGGGTCGTCGCCGGTAGCCGCCCGGTGGTGCAGGGTGGCCCGTACGGCCGCGAGGTCGACCACCGCGCTGCCGGTCGGCGGCTCCGGGCGCGAGGCCCCCCGGCGGGGAACGCTGCCGCGTACGTCGTGACCGAGCGGCGCGTCCACCACCGCGCGGGCGGTGGAGGCGGATTCCGGGGTGGCACGGCCGGGCGCGACGGCGGCGTCCTGGCCGATGACGAGGGCACGGGCGGCGACCGCCGATTCGAGCCGGGCGTCGGTGAACCGTCCCGGGTGCTCGAAGACCCGTTCGCCGGGCGCCCGGCCGGGGTCGGCCCACAGCACCCGACCGTCGGCGAGGGTGTGCGCGAGGAACATGTGGTGGACCGTCTGGTTCGGTCGCTGCAGCAGCACGACGGCGGTCGTGCCGGGCCGGTCGCGCAGGTCGGCCTCGACCGTGTCCCAGTCGGTCACCGGCGTCCAGTCGCTCTGCCCGGTCAGCCAGGACCGGGCGGTGTCGGCCTCCTGGGTGCGGCGCGGCCGCAGGGCGTGCAGGTCCGACGTGGCAGCCGGATAGAGCCGGGTGACCATCCGCTCGGCCAACGCGAGACACTCGGCGAGGGACAACAGACCGGCGCGTACGGACGCCGCCTGCCCGGCGTCGGCCACCTCGTCGACCGTCTGGCGGAAGGTCGGCTCGTCCAGCCTGCTCGGCGGGGCGGCCTCCACCGGCGCGATCGGCGGCCGGCCGGGTGGCACGGCGCCGACCCGGCGGCCCAGTTCCATGCCCTGCACGGCGTCGACGACGGTCGCCTCGAACCGGGCCGGCGGCTGGTACGTGGTGTCCGGCCGCACGGTCGTCACCGCGAACAGCGCACCGTCCCGGTCGATCAACACCCGGTGGTCGGGGTTGCCGGGCGGGTAGATCACCAGGGTCACGTCGTAGCGCATGAGGTGGTATTCGGCCCGTCGTTCGCTGTTTCGCTCGCCGACGTTGCTGGTCTCGCCCTCACTGCCCCGGCCGCCGCCGAAACCGCCGAACCCGGAGCCGCCGGGACCGGTACGGACGTTGCCGGTCGTGCCGCTCAGCGCTGCCCCGGCGCCCACCGACGAGCTGGTGCTCTCCGACACCCCGTAGCTGGGCTTGGTGTCCCGCTGCCGGTAGGTGCGGCCCTTGTGGTTGTAGCTGCGGGGCGCCACGGTGCCGTCGGGGGCGAGGTCCACGTTGTACGACGCGCCACGGATGTCCAGACCGAGCCGGATGCCGGTGTCCCCGACCTGGTACCGGTGCTGGAGCAGCTCGTCGAACCGCCGGTTGAGCTGACGGTCCCCGGTGTGGTGGGCCACCACGCGCTCCAGCGCGCTGAGGTCTCCCTTGCGGGCGATCCGCGGTGGTTGGTGCTCGTCGAGGACGTCCGGCCAGGTCCGGAGCGGTTCGGTGACCAGCTTCGCCCAGGCGTGGGCGGAGTGCGCGATCTCCCGCATCGACTGCGCGGTGAACGTGGGGTCGGCCAGCACCGCCGCGTTGAGGTCGGGCGGTGCGGGGCGCGGACCCCGCTCGACCCGGACCGCGGGCAGCGCCGCCGGCCGGGACGGGCCGGCCGGCGCCCAGCTGCCGTTCACCGGCCCGGTGGCGGCGGGAGGGGTGTCCGGGATCGTCAGGTACGCCGGAACGAGCAGCCGCCAGTCGGCGGTGATGTCGGTGATCGTGGTGGTTCGTTCCCACCATTCGGCCCGGCCCACCACCGGCGCGTCCGCCGACCAGCGGCTCCACGAACCGGTGTCGCGCAGCACCAGCCCCTCGAGGGCGCGGTAGAGGTTGGTGCCGGTGGTGGTGAGGAACCGGAGGAGTTGCGGCAGTTCGGTGGTGAGGCCGATGTCCACCCGGAAGGTGACGGGGTGGGTGAACTCGTGCGACTGCCGCATGCCGAGCCGCGCGATGTCCTTGGTCTCGTCGGTCAGGCCGCTGACCGCGCCGGTTGTGCGTTGCCACTCGGCCCGGAGCTCACCGACCAGGTCGGCCCGGGGCGCGATGTCGCCACGGGCGCGGGCCTGACCGGTGACGTGCAGCGTGCCGGTGTGCCCGGTCTCGGTCGAGTGCGCCGTCACCGCCTCGCTGCGTTCGGTCAGGTTGACGTCCTCGCGGGGCAGGTCCGCGGTGGGCGGCTGGAGGTCGCCGGTCACCTGGACGAGCAGGAACCGGATCTTTCCGGCGGTGACGATCGGCTGCCAGACCCGGATGCCCGCGCCGGTCAGGGTGGCGAACTGTCCATCGAGGGCAGCGGGCCGCAACCGGGCGGTGAGCGCGCGGACGAGGAGGTTGGGCGGCAGGTCGGCCGGATCGGCTCTGCGCGGCAGCAGATCCCAGGCCGACAGCGCGTGGGTCACGGCGGGCAGCACGGTGCTGGCGGTGAGCCGCTCCGGGTGCGACCAGGCGCGGACCGGCTCCGGGTCGACCGGGCGACGGGCCGGCGGGCGGGCCGGCGTGACGGCGGTGGCGCCGGGCAGCTCGAGCGCCGCCGCGAGTCGGTCCGGCGCGATGAAGTCCTTACCGAGGTTGATGCGCAGGTAGCGGGTGGTCCGCCGGACCTCACCCTGCTCACCGTCCCACCGCTCGGCGCTGATCTTGAAGACGAGGTCGCTGCGGTAGTGCTGGGTCGATCCGCCGTAGGTGGCCCGGGTGATGTCGATGTACCCGGACTCGTCGGACCTCCCGTCCTCGCGGGACCGCCGGTACCCGACCGACGGCCCGAAGGAGAGCCGACCGCCACCGCCCTCGTCGGTGTCGCCGCCCGGCACCGCTCCGCCACCGCTGCCACCGATCTGCGGGCGGTCCGGTCCGGCCGGCCCGCCCCGGCCGGGCCGGGCGTCACCCCTCGCGGAGCCGCCGAGCGGGAGGGCAGGGCCGCCGGACATGCCGAAGTCGGCGCTGCGGCCGGTGTCGCGCGACCATGTGTGCCCGGCGCTGAACTGCTGGTAATGCTCGATCTCGACAGTGGAGGCAGGACGCGTGCGCGCAGGGTCGAACGCCCGCAGCTGCACCCGTACGGCCTGGTGGTGACCGCCCTCGTCGGGCAGTGCGATCAGCCAGCCGTAGCCGTCGGTCAACTCGGCGAGATGCCCGGCCACCTGGCTGGCGATGCCCAGTCCCCAGAGCGGACGCGGCCAGTTGAGCGGTTCCTCGAACCATCGACGGTCCAATCCGTTGAGCTGCGCGTACGCGTCGGCGGCCCGAGCGCTGACCTCGGGCAGCCCGGGCAGGAAGGGGAAGACGCCGGCGGCGGACTCCTTCTCGTACGGGATGCGGCCGGCCCGGCCCCACTCGCGGAAGGTCACGTTGGCCGCCCGGCCAGCCCGGTCCTGCTCGGCCGGCGTGACCGGAGAATCCAACTTGTGCTCGTCGGGCAGCACGGTACGCAGCGCGGTGACGTCCGGCTCGTTCGGGTCGTCGCCGATCAGGTAGGTGACCCGCGGTCCCGCCACGCGGCGTGGTTCCGCCGCGCGGCGCAGCACGACCTCGTAGATCACCCGGTAGCGGAGTTCGGTGACGCCGTTCGTCGTCTCGGTGCGCCGGTAGTGCTTCAACGCGCCGTCGTACGCGTCGGAGCGGGACCACTCCCACTCGCCCTGCACCTCCGCGCGCCCGAGCTGGAACTTCCAGTCGCTCAGCGGCAGCGGGATGAGCACGCCGCCGCCGGCCCCACCGCCGACCCCGCCGGAGGTGCCGACCGAACCCTCCACCGAGCTGCCCTGCAGCGCGCGCAGGTTGACGTCCATCGGATAGGTGGACTGCTCGCGCAGCTCCTCCACGTGCGCGGTGACGAGCACGTCGTACGGCACGCCGTCGATGGTGACCTGGAACGGATCACCCGGCTGGAAACGGCTGAAGTCCGCCTCCATGGCGTCCCGCCCGATATGGATCTCCAGATCTTCGATGACGTCGACGGGCAGCTCGTCGCGGTGCGACAGGGCGAGCAGCCCGTCGACGGCGGTGTCGAGCACGATCTCGGCAGCCGGCAGCGCCACCGGTGCGGTCGGGCCCAGGCCGCCCCGGACGACCAACGCCAGGGGCTCGCCGGGCACCGGCGTCGCCGGGTACCGGCCGCGCAGCTGCGGCGCCTCCACGGCCGGCATCAGCCGACGGGTCACCGGGTCGACGACCCGGCCGCCGGTGAGGACCTCGACGGCGCGCGGCCCGAGGCGCTCGCGGATCTCCGTGTCACCGACCAGTCGCCCGGTACGCCGGGCGGCCGGCGGCACGGCCACGATCGGGCCGTGCGCGGGAGCGCCGAGCAGCGCCTGCTCGTAGGCGGTGCGCTGGTCCTGCCAGATGGCGACCTCGCCGGGCATGGCGAGCAACACCACCGGTCGGACCTCGCCGGAACTCAACCGGGTCACCAGGATCGCCTCGAACTGCTGGCGGTACCGCGTCTGGGCGCCCTTGCGCTTGAGCACGGTGTGGTTGAGGACGCTCTCACCCAACTGGACGCCGGCGTCGCGGCCGGTGCTGCCGCTCACCCCGCCGCCGACCGTACCCTGCCACCGGGTGTCCTTGGGCAGCGTGCCCTCCGGGGTCGGTAGGGCACGGGCGAGGTGACTGATGCCGTACGACGCCACCTCGCCGGCGACCGCGACATGGTGGGCACCGTCGGCGCTGGTGCCCGCCTCCGCGATGACGCCGAGGTCGTCGCGGACCGCCACGTCGGGCGCCTCACCGAGGTGTTGCAGGCTCACCGGCCGGAGCATCAGGTGCAGCGACATGCTCTTACGGCCGTGGTGCAGGCCGGTGGCGCGGTCCGAGCCGTGCAGCAGGCGCCGGTTGCGGTTGAGCATGGTCCGTTCGTTGAGCAGCTGCGCCACACCCTGCTGGGCGAATTCGACGGCCTCGTCGGCGGAGAGGCTCTCCCGCAGCGCCCGGTGCCAGCCGGTGATCAGCTGTTCGGTGGCCAGAGCGTTGAACACCCGGTCGGCGTACGAGGTGCGGGTCGGGGGCGCGTCCACCGGAACGTCGGCGCGGGCCGCGCGCGGCTGCCCGTTCCCGGGTCGGGTGTACGGCGTCGGAAACTGGATGAGCAGCAGGTCGTCGGAGGCGGGCCGGACCGCCGTGGTGGCCCAGTGCCGTCCGTCGACGTACACCGTGAAGGCCAGGCCCGCCCGGAACGGTGTGGAGTCGCTGACGAACATCTGGCGGCCGGCGACCACCTTGCGTCCCTCGGAGCTGCCGTGCTCCCGGTGGCTGCCGAACGTGATGTCCGGCAGTTGGAAGATGAGCCGGGTGATGTGCCGGCTGAAGCTGGCGAGGGCGGTGTCCGGGCTGAAGACGCCGCCCGACGACCGCTCGCCGTCTCTGGTCCACTCCCGGGACGTGGATCCGAAGCTGACCTTGTAGACCCTGGCGTCGGCCTTCGGGGCGGGCGGGGCGGGACGGGCAGCCCGGGGCACCGGCAGGATCCACACCAGGCGGTCACCGGCGCTGAGGTGGATGCCGCTGGTGAGCCGCTCGTCCCAGTGTTCGAGGTACTGCTCGTAGGTGGCGTCGGCCTGGCCGGTGCCGCGTTCCGGCGCGGTCAACGCCCGGGTGATCTCCCGCTGCACCCCGGCCCGGATCGCCGCCTGGTCCGTGGCGGACACGCCGGGGATGACGGGCAGGCCGGCGACGAGGCTCCGCGCGATCTGGGTGGGAGAGCCGGCGCGGCTGGTGGCCGGTCGCCCGGCGTCCAGGACGGTGAACTGGCCGAGCGCGCCGTCCTGGAGATACCAGGGCACTGTGGTGTCCTCGGTCGCCGCGGCCGGTGGCGGCGGCGTGTCGGCTGGCCGGGTGTCGCCGGGCTGGCCGTCCGCGTCCAGGGCGAGGACGGTGACGTCGGGCGTCCCCAGCAGTTCCGACAGCACGCCGGGGACGGCACGCGCCAGCAACCCGGGGTAGGCGGGGTCGACGACCCGCAGGACCGGCGTGCCGCCCGTGTCGTCGGACCAGAGCCAGAACACGCGGTTGCGGTCGGGCACGTGCACCAGCGCCATCGCTCCGGGCGCGGTGCGCAGCGCGGCGAGCATGCGGGGTACGTCGTTGAGGGGGCGCGGGTGGCCGCCGAGGAGCTGTTGGAGTTGGGGCAGGGTGAGCGTGTCGGCGTCCGCCGACGTCTGGCTGTCCACGACGTTCGCCGCGCGGCCGTGCATGGCGACGAAGACGCCGTACGCGCGGGCGACGTCGTGCCCCAGCGACGCCGTCTGACGCTGCGCCTCGAACGTCCGCACCCAGTCCCGCAACCGGTCCGGGTCTCGGCCGGTGTGGCGACCGGGCAGGGTCAGGGCGGCTGCCACGGCATCCGAGCCGGTCCCGTGACGCGTTTCCGGCATGCCCAGCGCGCCCGGCGCGGCGGGCGATCGCGTCGCCAGTGCGATGGCGTCCAGATCGGGCCTGTCCGGTGTTGACCGCGTCCGGGGTCGGCCGTCCGCGTCGGGAACTGGCTGCTGCCGGGGACGGCCGTCCGCGTCGAGCAGCAGGGCGCGGACGCCGGGACCGGTCAGCGCCCGCTCCCACCGGGTGCTCGGCACCCCGGTGAACGCCTCGTCGGCGAGCAGGCCGGCGCGCTGCGTGTCGATCACCCGTACGGCCGGGGTCCCGAACCGGTCATCGGACCACAGCCAGAAGACGTGCCCGCGGGCCGGCCCGGCGTCCGGCGCGAGCACCAGGTCGTTGGCGGGCACGTGGATGAGCGCCAACGCGCCGGGGCTGCCGCGCAGCCCGTCGACGAGGGTGGGCCAGTCCGCCAACGGGGTCAACGATCCGTCCAGCAGTTTCTGGAGGTCCCGCACGGTCATCGACTCCGGAGCGGCGGCGGCCCGGTTGTCGACCACGTTCGCGCTGCGGCCGTGCAGGGCAACGAACGCCCCGTACGCCCGTACCACGCAGTCGGTCTCGCTCAGCGTCACCTCGTCGCCGGGCCGGTCCGGCTCCACCTCGGCCACCCACCGTCGCAGCCGCTCCGGGTCACGGCCGCCGGCACGGCCCAGGCCGGGCAGCGCTCGCCCGAGGATCTCGCCGGCCGACAGCCGGGGACGTCCCGGGCTGTCGGGGTCGCCTGTCGCTTCGGGTTCGGTGGGAGACCACCGCGCGGGCGTCAGCGCGCCGGAAACGGTCGAGGTGGCGACGAAGCGGACCCTCGACGGTACGGCCGGCACGGTCGCCGGAGCGTTCGTCTGACCGTCGAGGAAGAACACCCCGTGCTCGTCACGCACCACGTTGACGGCGTGCGCCACCGACCCGGCGACGCCGTTCACGACCATGACGCCGCGCGACCCCAACGGCGCGTCGCGCATCGCGTCGACCACGGCCGCGTAACCGCCGGCCTCCTGCACCGGCCGCCCCGCGTAGAAGCCCAGCACCCCCACCTCGGTGACGACCGACGCGGGAGCCTCGAACCGGTCCCGCCCGCCGGAGCGCATCAGCAGATCGGTGACGATCGCCGCGAACACGCAGTTCAGCAGCGACTGATCCGGGTTCACCCGGTCCAGGTACGAGTAGCGTTCCCGCATCTGGTCGCCGGTGAGCGGATCACCCACCGGCACCCAGCCGCTGCGGTCGACGGGCACGGCGCCCGCGACGTCGGCGGCGCTCGGTGCGGCGCTGTTCGACCGGTCCGGCGCGGGGGACGCAGTCGGAGTCGGCGTCGGTGCCGCGTCGGCACGGGGACGGACGGCCGGGCGTGGCGGCGCGTACCCGAACAGGAGGCCCGCCACGTCGCCGCCGCCGCTGTCTCGCGTGGGTGCTGCCGGGACCGCGCCGGTGACCTGGGGGTTCACGCTCAGGCCGGTACTGGCCGTGTGGGCGTGCTGCCGGGGACCCGTCGCGGGATCACCGGTCGAGACGACAGGCACCGGCCTCGCCGGCGAACCGTCCCCCACCGCAGTTGGCGGAGTGACAGTCGGCGTCGGCGGGGTCGGCGTCGGCGTCGGCGTCGTCGGCGTCGGCGTCGTCGTCGGCGTCGGCGTCGGCGTCGTCGTCGTCGTCGTCGGCGTCGGCGTCGGCGTCGTCGTCGTCGTCGGGGTCGGGGTCGGCGTCGCGGTTGGTGTCGCGGCCGCAGGTGGGGTCGTGGAAGGTGTCGGAGTCGGGGCCGCGCTGGGTGGCGTGGTCGCGGTGGAAGTCGCCGGCACGGGTGGAGTCGTGGTCGGGGTCGCCGTCGCTGGTGCGGTTCCTGTCGTCGGTGGGGTCGCGGTCGCGGTCGGAGGCGACGTTGTGGGCGCGGTCGGCGCCGGGACGGACGTCGCGCCCGGTGACGGTGCGGTCGCCGAAGACGGATTGGCCGCCGGGGTGGACGCTGGAGTCGTCGCCGACGTTGAAATCGTCGTCGGCGCCGAGCCGCCGATCGACGGGGAGGCGGCCGTCGAGGGCGGGGTTGGCGTGGTCGTCGGCGCTGACGACGGCGCAGTGGCCACCGTCGACTGGGGTGCAGCCGACGTCGGCGTCGTCGTCGAGGCGGGACTTGCCGTCGGTGCCGAGGAGGCTGTCGACGTGCCGGACGCGACTGTCGCCGGCGGCGCTGTCGACGGCGATGTCGGTGTCGTCGGCGGCGAGGTGGCCGCCGAGACCGGAGTCGCGGTGGCGGCGGACGAGGCCGGGGACGAGGTGGCAGTGGGTGCCGTCGAGGTCGCGACCGGACTGCCGGGGGCCGCCGTGGCAGACGGCGCCGCGGTGGTGCTCGCCGCACCCGCCGATCCACCCGCCGCGGTGGGCGCGCTCGATCCACCCGCCGCGGTGGGCGCGCTCCCGGGTGACGTCGAGGTGAGCATCGACGCTGGACCGGTCGACGCTGTCCCGCCGCCCGTCTGCGCCGCCGACGCCCCACCGACGGTCGCGACCGGCGCGCTGCCGGCGGTCGCGCCGGACGCCGGAACCGCCGCCGTGCCCCCGCCGACGGCCACCTGACCGGCCGAGGGTCCCGCCGAAACCCCGGGACTCGCGCCGGAGGATCCTCCCGCCACGGAGGCCGCCGACGGGGCGGAAGCCGAGGGCGCGGAACCGCCGGTGACACCAGCGGACGACGTCGACCCGGCCGAGCCCGAGACCGCCGAGCCCGAGACCGCCGAGCCCGAGACCGCCGAGCCCGAGACCGCCGAGCCCGAGACCGCCGAGCCCGAGACCGCCGAGCCCGAGGCCGCCGACGCCGAGGAAGCCGACGCCGGGGCCGACGCGGAGGAGGCCGCCGATGCCGGGGCTGGGGCAGACGCGGAGGTAAGCCCCGAGGCAGGGGCCGACGCCGCCGGGGTCGAAACTGGCGACGTCGACGCCGCCGGGGCCGACGCGGAAGACGCCGACGCAGGTCCGGTTGCTGCCGCAGCCGGGCTGGCCGTGGTCGATGTTGATCCACGTGAAGCGGCCGTCGGCGCGGCCGGCCCGGTGCCGGACATGCCCACCGGTGCCGGTACGGAGCCCGACGCTGCCGACGCATCCGCCGATGACGCGCCGTCCGAGGTGGACCGGGCGGCGTCCATCGCGGCAGCGGTGTCCGAGGTGGACCGGGCGGCGTCCGTCGCGGCAGCGGCGTCCGAGGTAGACCGGGCGGCGTCCGACGCGGCGGCGGTCTCACCAGATTTTTCCAGGCCACTTTCGCCCGATTTCTCCGGGGCGTCCGCGTCGGCCTTCCCCCCGGCCTGGTCGCCGGGCTTCGCGTCGGGATCGCCAAGCGCCTCGGCGTAGCTGGGGAGGCCGTCCACGCTCGACACCGTCACCCCGTCCACACCACCGCTACGACCACCCGTGGACGGCCCGCCCTCGGACGCGCCGCCGATCGTCGCCGCGGTCATCGAACCCCAGTTGAACGCCTGTCCGAAGATCGCGCCGGTGCTCGCGTCCGCGATGGCCCCGCCGACGCCCTGCGCGGTCGCGGAGATGGCGCCGTACGCGCCCTTGAACCGGATGTCGGTGATCTCGCGCATCCCGTCCCCGGTGATGCTCCGGGTGGTGCTGGTCCACGCGTTGGCCAGGTGCCGGGCCGCCTCGCCAGCGACGAGACGGCCCGCGCCGGCGGCGACGCCACCGATCACGCTTCCGACACCGGACACCAGCAACGACTGCGTGTCCAGACCGCCGATGCGCAGGCCACGGGCGATCTGGGCGAGCTGGGTGGCGAGGTCCACGCCGAAGCCGATGGCGACCTCGGCGGCCAGCTCCGTGATCAGGGTACGGAGGATCGCGTACAGGATGGCGCGCGCGGTGGCGATCACCACCGGAATGAAGAGGGCACCGAAGAGGCTGGCCAGCAGCCAGGCGATGGACGCCGCCAGCACGACCAGCTGCACGATGATCGTCACCTTGGTCTTCTGGATGTCCGCGGCGGCGTTCATCGAGGTCTTGGCGAGTTCCTCGGTCACGCTGGTCAGGGCGTCGAGGACGCCAGGGAGGTCGGAGCGGACCAGTTTCGTGTACGTGCTGGCGGCCGATCCGGTCATCGCGTCGCCGAGGGAACGGGCCAGCCCGGGCATGTCGTCCCGCAGCGCCCGCAGGACGTCGCCGTGGTCGCTCCACAGGCCGTGCATGCGCCGCAGCAGCGCCTCGTTGCCCTCCGGCCACTCCATGCCGACCACGACCTTCAGCAACCGCTGCAGGTCGGGGGGCAGGTCGACGACCCCGGCCCCGGAATCCTCCGCCATCTGGTCCTCCGTGCCTTCCGCTACTCGTTCCGCAGCTCCAACACGCCGCCGCCCTGCGCGTCGAGCTGCTGGAACGCGTCGGCGATCAGGCGCAGGTTGTCGGCGACCGCGCTGACGGTCTCGACAGTGGTGCCGATGTCGGCGAGCTGCTGTTCGGCGGGCCCGACGTACTTGCTCGCGAACGACTTGCCGGACGCGTCGTCGCCCCAGCACCCGTACACCGCACCGAGGTCCCGCTGCAGAGCCTTGAGCGCGTCGACGAGCCGGTCGCCGCCCGCCCCGAGCCGGTCGGTCATGCCGTGCACGCCCGGTACGTCCGCAGAGGTGATCTCGGACATCAGCTGTCCCCTCGCAGCCGCGTCTGGTCGGCCGCGGAGACCGCACCGGGCGGCAGGACGTCCAGTGAGGCGCTGAGGAAGCTGCTCACCATCCGCTCCAGGTCGACCTCGCCGCCGGCCAGCTCCTGGAACGAGATACCGGGCAGTACGTCGTCGGCGACGTCGGCGAGCTGGTTCAGGGACTCGACGCGAGCCGCAGCGATCGTCTCGGTGACGAGTGCGGCCAGCTCGGCCGGGGCCATCTGGCGGTACCGGGTGTTGTTGAACGTCAGCTTGAGGATTTCGCCGCGACCGTTCATGACGACCGACAGCAAGCGGTCCTTCGAGGTGGTCGTCGTGCCCCGGGCCATCCGCTCGTGCATCCGTCCGAGTCGCTCCCGCTCCTCGGCGAGCGTCTGCAGGGCGGCCTCGAAACCGGCGGTCGCGTCGCCGGGGTGTCGCTGGTCGGTCATCAGGGGCTCCTCTCAGGGCGTACGGGTGTCGCGGGCCGACCGCGTCCGGGGGTTCCCCACCCGTCCGACGGTTCGGCCCACGGGCCGGGGTCGACCGGCGCGGGGACGACCACGCGCCGCTCGCGCTGTTGGGTTCCGACGGCGCCCATGCCCATTCCCATCCCGTGCATCGGCATCATCGGCATCATGGGCGCACCCCCACCGGGAGAGGCGGCACCGGGCGGGCTGGGCGGTGCGTCCCGGTCCGGGTCCGGGTCACTGGCGAACAACTCGACGCCGCGGGGCGCCGACCCGGTCAGCTCCCGCCCGGTCGCGGTGACCGGAGGTGGCGGCGGCAGGTCCTGCCCGGCCCGCAGGAGCTGCGCCCCGGCGGACGACAGGACCACCTGGCCCTGCACGTCGTACGTGTTGGGTCGCGCCTGTGGGTCCGCGGCCTGGCGGTCGACCAGCTCGCCCAGCCGGTCGCGGGCGTCGGCCACCGAGTCACCGGCCCGGCGTAGCGCGCTCGCGAAGTCGGTCGCGGCGAGCTGGTCGAGCACCGCCGTGACGTGGGCGGGAGACGCCGGCCCGGCGGATGAGGGGACGATCATCCGCCAGGCGTCCTCGGCGTCGCGCACGGCACGACGGAACCGGTCAGCGAGTTCCGCGAAGGTCTGGCGACGATCCTCGAAGCGGTCGGCGGCGGCGTAGAGCACCGAGGGCGGGGTACGGCCCAGCCGGGCGACCGCCTCCTCCAGCAACACGACGGTCACGACGGCCGTCCGATCGCCTCGGCGGACGCTCCGTCACCGTTCTCCTGCCAGGCTTCGTCGTCGCCCTCCAACCAGATGCTGCGTTCCCGGTCGCGTGACGGCTGCTGCCCGTGGCCCTGGCCCATCGGCGGCATCATCGGCATGCCCTGCCCGGCGGACGGGTCGATGGCCGGGCCGCTCGGGCCGGCCTGCGCCGCCGGGACGGCCGGGCGCAGGTCGGTGAGCGGACTGCCGGCGGTACCCACACCACCGGCGCTTCCCGCGCCGCCCGCCGAGCCCCCGCCGCCGGCCGGGCCAAGCCCGCCGGACGAACCCGAGCCGCCGCCCCCACCGGAGCGTGCTCCGCCGAGGAAGTCGGCGAGGCTGGTCGGCCGGCCATCCCCGGTGTGTACGCCGTTCTCCTCGATCAGGTCGTCGAGGGCATCGCTCGCGCTGTCCCGGGCGTCCTCCAGCGCCTCGACCCGGGCTTTCTCCTCGGCGCTCTCGCCCGGCTGCGCCTGCGCGTCCTCGATCAGGTCGTCGATCGCCGCGTCGACCGCCTCCCGGGCCTCGCGGACGGCGTCGTCGTGCAGGGCGTCCTCCGGGTCCACGGTGCCCGTCGACCCGGCCATCTCCTCCAGGCTGTCGTCGAGCGCCTCCCGGGCGTCCTCCAGCGCCTCGCGGCGCTGTTCCTTGGACTCCGGATCCGCGTCACTGGCCTCGTTCTCCTCCAGCAGATCCTCGATGGCGTCCCCGGCCGCGTCCCGGGCGTCCTGCACGGCCTCCCCGGCGGTGCTGGCGTCGCCCTTGCCCAGCAGGTCCCCGATGGCCTTGTCCGCGGCCTGCCGGGCGTCGTCGAGCGCCTGCTGACGCTCGGCACCCGCGCCGGGACCCGACAGGTTGGCGATCGCGTCGTCGGCGGCCTTCTTCGCGCCGCTGAGGGCCTGCTGCCGGGCGGTGTCCGACGGCTGCCCGCCGCCGGTACCGGAGCCGGTGCCGCCGCCGGAACCGCTCGGCGGGCCTGCGGATTCGGTCGGTAGGCCGCCTCCCGAGGAGCCGCCACCCGGCATGCCACCGCCGGCCGACTGCAAGCCCTCGATCGCGTCGTTGGCCGCCTTCTGCGCGTCGTCCAGCGCCTTCTGACGTGCCTGCTCGGCCCCGTCGGCGCTGCTCTTGCCGCCCCCGGGACTGCCCGACCCGCCGCCCGGCATGCCACCCCCGGGACTACCGCCGGGACTGCCACCGCCACTGCCGGGGCTGCTGCCGCTGCCGAGACCTCCGCCGGGGCTGCCCCCGCCGCTGCCCTTGGCGCCACCCGAGCTGCCGGACCCGGGGCTGCCCCCGCTGCTGCCCTTGGCGCCACCCGAGCTGCCGGACCCTGGACTACCGCCGCTGCCCAGACCCGGCATGCCACCTCCCGCACCGGCGCCGGAGGTCTCCCCGCTCGGTGACCCACCGCTGCCGGACGTGCCCCCGGCGGGGTTCGAGAGGCTGTCGATGGCGTCGTTCGCCGCCTTCTGCGCGTCCTGCAGGGCGGCCTGGCGCTCGGCCGCACCGTCGTCGCCACCGGACCCGGAGCCGTCGCTGCTCAGGGCGCTGTCGCCGAGCCCTCCGCCGGAGGAGCCACCCGTCGACCCGTCCACGCTGTCGTCCGGCGCGGCGTCCTCCAGCTTGTCGATCGCGTCGTCCGCCCGGGCCTCGGCCTCCTCCCGCTCGGATGCGTCGTCGCCGGACGAGGGGTCCGAGTCGGAGCCGTCCGAGGACGAGTCGCCGGACGAGGAGTCGTCACCGGACGAGGACGAGTCGTCGCCGGACGAGGAGTCGTCGTCGCCGGACGACGAGGTGTCAGCACCGGACGGCGAGTCGTCGCCGTCCGGCGAGGACGACGAGGAGTCGTCTCCCGCCGCACTGGTGAACACGTTCGGCGGAGTGATCTCCAACGGGTCCAACGCCTCGCCCTTGATGACGTACTTGTCGCTCAGCGTCATCAACAGCTGTCGCATGTGCGGCATCATGATGTTCTGCTCGACCATCTGGTACGCCGCGTCGCGCGCCTTCTGGAGCATGTCCGCCGGTGGGGACAGCTCGACCGCGTTGTACGCGTTGTACACCGCCTGCTCGAACAGCTCCTCCTGCTGGTCGGTGAGCTGGTGGAACGTGTCCACCGCCTCCCAGAAGGCGGTGGCGAACACCTTGATGTCGTGCCCGACGTCGCCGACCAGCTGCCCGTACCCCTCCAGTCGGTCGTGTACGGCCCGGCTGTGGTTGAGCAGCTCCGTCGTCCGTTCCTGGAACGCGTCGCCCGCCTTGCCGACGAAGCCCGGGTCCAGTGCCGTCTTGATCCGGTCGAACTCGTCGTTGATCCGGGCGAGTTCGGCGGCGGCCTTGTCGAAGGCGGCCCCCGCGTCGTGCCAGGCGTTGCCGGTCTCCGCCGTGTTGTCCACGAGTTCACTGACGTAGGGATGGAGGTCCGTCCACACGTGCAGCGAGGCGAACGTCTGCCCACGGGGGGCGGGCGTCTGGAGTGAGCCGACCGAATCCTCGGGCATGGCCTACTTCTCGTCGTCCTCGGGCGTGACGTCCGCGGTGAAGCTACTGCTCTGCGGCACCGCCTGGTTGTTCGCGCTGTCGGTGAAGAACCCGCCCTCGTAGTCGAAGTCGAGGACGTCGGTGTCGGTGAAGAGCACGTCCGGAGTGATGGAGGCGTCCGGGAAGACGGTGACGTTCAGGTCCTCCGGCGCCGGCAGGGTCACCGAGACCGTCCCGTCCTCGGCCTTCTTCGCCTCGCCCGTCATCGGGTCGACCTCGAAGCCGAGGCGCGCGCCGTCGCGGTTGGCATTGTCACCGGTGTCGTACGTCTCCTCGCCCTCGGCGGGCGGGATGGTGAGGCCGCCGACCGACCCGGTCCAGGCCGCGATCTCGTCGACGGCCTTGCCCTGGAGCGAGTCGGCGTTCGCCTGGTCCTGCTGCTCGAAGATGTCGGCGATGGTGCGCAGCCGCGCACCGAGGGCCTCGAAGGACGCCTGCAGGTCGAGGGCGTGCTGGCGGAGGCCGGCACCCCGGTCGGCGACCATGGCCTCGATCCACTGGGCGGCGTCGAGCTTGCCGGCCTCCAGCGTGCTGGTGTCCGCCGCCGTCTCGAAGATCGTCATGCTGCTGTCGGTCATGAGACCCTCGATCTGTTTCGCCGCGTCGCGCAACGCCGCGAGGTCGATCTCGGTGCTGTCCGAGCTGGCCATACTCACTGCTCCTTTCCGGGCCGATGCGTGCGTCGCGCGGTGCGGGCGGCGGCGGCACGGGGCTCGCCGCCGCCCGCGCGGGCTACCGGGCGCCGAGCTTCTTGTCGGTCGCCTGGTAGTCGGCGAACTTCTCGGCGAGGTCGTTGCTCCGCTTGAGCGTGGCGTCGTTCAGCTCGGTGATCCCGTCCCGGACCTTCTGGGCCTTCTGGTCGTAGTTGGTGACGTAGTCGCCGTTGAAGGCGAGAACCCTCTCCGCCTCCTGCTGGAGGACGTCCAACTGGGCGATCACGGCGTCGCTGATGCGCTTCATCTCGTCGTACGCGACGTCCATCGAGTCGTAGTCGTACTTGATGTAATCCGACATGGAGGAAGCTCCTTCTTGAGATCTGAGGGGGACGACGACGATCAGACGAGGGAGCCGCCCTGGTCCTGGTTCAGCCGCTCCAGCTCCTTCTTGCAGTCGCGCAGGAACACCTCGCACTCGACGAGCTTGTCGAGGATGCCGCGCATGTCCACGCTCCACGCGTCCTGAACGTTGTTCAGCTTCTCCATGAGTTCGCCGGCGTTGGCCGCGTAGAGGTCGTTGACGGTGTCGTCGAGACCCTTACGTTGGCCGTCGAGGTCCTGCTCGGCGGCCTGGTGGTTGTCCGCCGCCATCTCGACGTCGTCCGGGGTGATGTCGGTGATCGCCATGCTGGCTGCCTCCTGTGCACCGGTGATCGCTGGCACCGGTAGACAACCAGCCGGCGGGCGAGCACGGGACCGTCCAGGAGGCTCGCGGGCCGTTCTCCGGGGATTTCCCTCACCCCGGGGAACAGCTGGCCGATCAGGTGATCGGTCGCCAGGTCTGCTTGTCGTTGTAGACGCAGGTCCAGATGGCCGTGGTCGCCCAGTCCCAACCGATGTCCAGGCACATACCGCCGTTCACCACGCTGATCACGGCGTTGTCGCGGACCGTCCAGCGCTGGGTGGCGGCGCCGTTGCAGGTGGCGGTCTGCACGATGGTGCCGTCGGTGACACCGCTGTCGTTCACGTCGAGGCAGAGTCCGCTGCGCGCGGAACGGATCGTGCGGTCCGACCGCACCTGCCAGCGCTGCGACACCGAGTACGGCGCGCACGGCTCGACCCGGGAGGCGAGCAGATCGGTGCCCGCGCCGGCGTCCAGGCACTTCCCCGACTGCTCGTGCGCGAACATCGTCCCGGACGGTTTCCGGCTCGGGGTGGGCTTGGGTTTCGCCGGCCTGCGCGACGGGCTGGCCGGCGCGGCCGTCGGCCGCGCCGGGGTGGCCGACGGAGAACCCGACGGGGTACGGGACCCCGACGGCGCCGGAGAGGGCGTGGGGACGGGAACACCGCCGAGGCGGGTGTCGAGCCGGTAGAAGTCGCTGTAGCGGCGGACCCGCTCCAGGAACGACTGGGTCATCGCGTCCGGGACACCACCCGCCCGGCGGACGGTGTCCTCGCCCGAGTGCCACGCGGCGAGCGCGAGCAGGTAGGGGTCACCCGGCAGCCCGTCCAGTTCCCGCGCCAGTTGGCACATGGCCGCAGCGAGCACGCCGACCGCGTCCGCGGCGTCCGATCGCGACGCGTTCGCGGGCGCATAACGCTGCCACAGCTCCAGGGGTACGCCGGCGATGCCACCCGCGCCGTCCGTGTGCAGGCCGGACACCGCCATCAGCTGCCCGGCGAGCGCGGCGGCGGGGACCTGCGGGCAGAGCCGGCCGGCGCGGGCGATCGGCGGAACGAGCGCGTCGGGCAGGGGTACGGCGTCGGACACCGTTCCGGCCGTGAGCGCGGCGGCACCGGCCTCGGCGAAGTGGGGAAGCCCCTGGTAGTAGCTCGCGTAGCCGACGGCCCGCCGCACGTAGTCGGACGCCGCGTCGGGCACCCCGCCGGCCTCGGTCACCGCCGGCACACCGGCCTGGAAGCCGGCCAGCGCCAGCCGCCAGGGGTCGCCCTTGATGCCGTACTGCCGGATCTCGCCGCCGAGCTGGCACATCAGGTGCGACAGCGCGGCCACGGCGGCCATCGTTTCGGTACGCTGCGCGCCCTGCCACGGCGCCCACCGCCGCCACTGCGGGTCGTCGAGGCCGGCCAGGCCCCTGCCGCCGGACTCGGTGCTGGCCGCGCTCGCGGCCAGGCCGGACTCGGCCATCAACTGTCCGGCGACCCGAGCCGAGGTGAGCATCGGGCAGGCGTGTCCCGCGGCCAGCACGGCGGACAACTGTTCGTCGGAGAGCGGTCGTCCGACCAGCTCGTCCTGACCGGCGTGCGCGATCACGCCGATGCCCACGGCGGCGGCGACACCGACCGCGATCAGGCCGGCGACCCAGCCACGACCACGCCGGAACAGCCCAGCGACCCGCACGTTCCGTCCCTCCGACGACGACGCCACCCACCTGCAACGAGATCCGCCGCCGTCCGGTTCACCGCTGCGGCGCCACGGCACGGGATTCGTGTCCACGCCGGGTGCAGGAGGTCAGCTGAGGCGCTTCCAGATCAGTCCGAAGAGGAGTCCGGTGGCTCCACCCATGGCGGCGATGACGATACCGCTGGTCACGCTGCTGTGCTTGACGACGTGGGCGAGGACGAACATCGAGGTGAAGAAGGCGATGAAGCCCAGGCCGGCGATGAAGCGGTCCTGGATTCGGAGTAGGCGTCGTCCGGTGGTGGAGCGGGGGGTGTCGGCGGTACTGCGATTGTCCAGGAAGAGCGCGATCAGCAGTAGCGGTACCACCTGCATGGCGCTCTCGTAGATCAGGTAGTCGTTCATCGGTCTCGGCCTTGGCCGTGAGCTGGCGATGTCATGGTGCCGGGACCTTCCTGTCGGGGAACGGCGGTAACGCCCGCAGCTGACCGGACGTCACGACGTCTTGAGCTGGGCCTTGACCCATCCCGGCTGAGGGTTGGTGCGGGCACCGTCGGCGGTGATCACGGTGGGTGTGGTCTCGTTGCCGTCATTGAGACTTCGGGTTGCGGCTGCGGCATTCTCGTCGGCCCAGATGTCCACCCAGATCGCACGCGAGCCGGCGGTGCCCAGCGTCAGCCGCAGCCGGATGCAGTACGCGCAGCCGGGCTTCCACAGAATCAGCGGTACACCGCGGGTCTGCGCAAGCTGCTGCGCGGTTGTCCAGTCGGGGCCACGCGGAAACAGCACCGGCGACACCAGCCAGCCGGCGACGAGAAGGGCGACGGTGAGAACGAGCCCGGTAGCCCGATCACCACCTGTCACGGTGATCAGGGCGACGATCCCGGCGGCGGCAATCGCGATTGCGGCGCCTCTCCATCGACGGACGAACATCGCCCGTCGGGCTTTCGGGCTGCGAGCCGCCTCGGGCTTCGGTGTCATCGGCTGTTCTCCTGTGTGCGGATGGGTAGTGGTGTGGCGGTGAAGACTCCACGCGGGTCGTAGCGTTGCTTCACGTCGAGTAGTCGCGTCGTGTTCGGGCCGTAGGCGTGGACGACCTGTTCGTTCTGGTCGGGTGCGAGGAAGTTGGGGTAGCCCCCGGGTAGTGCGTACAGGGCCAGGTCGGCGCTGACCGCCTCGACCCAGTCCCGGAAGGGTGCGGCGTCCTCGTGCGGGGCGCGGCCGGCTGAGATTTCCAGCACGATGTGCGGGGTGCGAAGCCCGAAGGCGGTGGCTTCGGCGTCCACGCGTGTGGCGGCACCGTGGAACTGGCGGAGTCCGATTCCGGCTCCGGGGCCCGGACGTGTGTTCGCCCCGGCGATCAGCACGTCGATGATGTCGGGGGTCAGAGCGGCTATCGACCGGGTACGGATCTCCCAGTGCATCCCCCGGGGGACCTGCTGGTCGAACTGTTGCAGCAGGTCTTTCTGCCTGGCCGGGCCGATGGTGCTCGACAGCGGACTGCCGAGCCGTAGGACCCTGTCCAGGGTCGCCTGTGCCAGGTGTGGCTCCCCGGACCAGACCGGCACGGCGAGCAGGCATGGACCGATCTGTGAGGCTACCGTCATCTCGATCAGCAGAGTCAGTTCGTCGGGCGCTTGGGCGATGACGTCGGCGTAGCGGGCGAGGACGGCGTCGGCCTCCTCCCAGGGGAAGATGATCATGCCGCCGACGAGACCGCGGTCGCGGTGCAGACGGATTCCCATCCGGGTGACCACACCGAAGTTTCCGCCCCCGCCCCGAAGTGCCCAGAGCAGTTCGGGTTCGTCCTCGGTGTGGACGACTCGCCCGTCGGCCAGCACTACTTCGGCCCACAGCAGATTGTCGGCGGCCAGGCCCGCCGTACCCAGCAGCGGCCCATAACCGCCACCGAGAGACAACCCGGCCATGCCGACAACGCCGGCGGTCCCCGTGGCCACGTTCAGACCGTGTGGCGCTGCGGCCGCCACCACGTCGGCCGCCCGGACTCCACCACCGGCCACAGCGTCACCGTTCACGATCTGCATGTCGCGCATCGCACCGAGGTCGATCACCAGGCCGCCGTCACACAACGCCCGGCCCGCGACGTCGTGACCACCAGCGCGCACCGACAGCCCGATACCGCACTGGCACGCCGCGGTGACCGCCACCGACGTCTCTTGCGCATCGCGGGGCCTCACCACCCGGGCCGGGCGCGTCACGACCGCACCGTTCCAGAGATCCACTGCGCTGTCGTAGGCGAGATCCCCCGGCCTGCTCACCCGGTCACCAGGCAGACGCTGATGCAGGAGATGGGCCAGCTGGCCGAGCGCATCCATAGTCATGGCGTTCCTCATGGGCTTGTCGATAATGGCTTCCTCGGAAAGCGGATGGGGCTCCTCCCCGTCTCGGAGGACGGTGCACCTGGTCCCTCAAAGGGAACCAACAGTCCTACTCAGAGGCGGCAGCGCTGATCCTTGCCGGGGGGCTTGAGGTTGATGAGGTAGTCGGCGAAGACGTCGTTGACGCAGGGGTTGATTCCTGCCTGGGCGACGGTGTGCCTGGCGCCCTCGACGGTGAGCATGGTGCCGCCGAGGGAGTCGGTCAGGACCTGGCCGGCCGCGTAGGGGGCGGAAGGATCGCCGGTGACGGAGATGATCAGGGTGTCGGGCAGGTCTTTGACGTCCCGGGCGTAGGGGATGCCGAGGCTGGGCTTGCCGGGCCACGACTCGCACGCGTCGCGGGTGACTCCTTCGACCTTCTCGCCGGTAGCCAGGTAGGGGCTGGTCCTGATGATGTCGGCGCGTAGCCGGGCTTCTTCCTCGGGGGTGCGGCGCACTTCGTCGTTGCAGTTGATGGCGAGGTTGGCCTCGAGGTAGTTGGTCCAGGCACCGGAGGGCTCCCGGCCGCCGAACTGCTCGTAGATGGCCAGGAGCAGCTTCCCGTCGCCCTGCTCCAGCTGGGTGAGGCCCTTGATGACCGCGGGCCAGGCCTCGGAGTAGTAGAGGCCGGCGGTGATGCCTCCGGTCGCCTGATTGAAGTTCAGCGTGCGACCCTCGCCAGCAGGGATGGGCTTGTTGATCAGCGGCTGGACCAGCTTCTGGAAGACGGCCGTGGCCTGGCTGGGGTCGCTACCCAGCGGACAGTCCTTGCTCTTGGCACACGAGGCTGCCAGTTGCTGAAAGATTTGTTGGAAGCCGGCCTGTTGCGTGAGCCGCCGCTGAGGGTTCTCCAGGGTGGGGTCGAGCACACCGTCCAGGACCATGGCCCGGACGTTCTTGGCGAACATCTCGGCGTAGACCGCGCCGAGGCGGGTGCCGTAGCTCTGCCCGGCGAAGGTCAACTCTTCCTCGCCCAACGCCGCACGCAGAACGTCCATGTCGCGGGCGACGTTGCGGGTACCGACAGCGGACAGAACCTGTTCACCGCCCGAACCCTTCGCACAGCGCTGCGCGAGTTCACGGGTGTCGTCCGCGCTCCACTGCCCCGCAGATGCCAACAGCGTCGTCTGGTCCTCACCACGATCACGTTCCTCGTTGGTGAAGCAACTGATCGCGGGGGTCGACGATCCGACCCCGCGCGGGTCGAACCCGACCACGTCGAACCGCTGCAGCAACGGGCTCTTCGCGAACGCGGCTCCGAACACCGTCGCCTGACTCATGCCCGATCCACCCGGGCCGCCCGGGTTGAGCACCAGTGACCCGATACGTTGCCCCGCGTCCCCCTGAGCGGGTAGGCGGAGCACCGCGACCTGCATGGTCTGGCCCTTGGGGTCCCCGTAGTTCAGGGGCACCTCCAACCGGGCGCACTCGAAGGGAGCGACGAATTGCTTCTTCTCACCAGGGGTGGTGCCGAAACCCTCACACGAACCGAAGGACAACCTCTGGCCGTAGAAGGTATCCAGTCCGCCCACGGCCGACTGCGGCGTCGTGCCAGCCGGAGTCGGGGCGCTGGTGCAGGCAGTCAGCGATGCGATCACCGCTGTCACGCCCAGTGCGGCCCCGACGACATCGGCGCGGCGCCGACGAGAGGATGGGGCGAGTCGGGCCCTGGGTGAGCCAGAGTCGGGCAAAATCATGAGAGAGGCTCCAAGATCGGACAGCGCAGGTAGGTGCCGTCCAGGAAACACTCGGCCGTAACGGCACACTCAAGTCGTTCTGGGTGTGATCAGGAACGCACTTCGGCTTTCCGGTGGCAAACCTGTTGACTGTGCCGCTGCGGCATCGCCGTCAATGGCGCTTTCCGCGGCGGATCAGCGCCACTGACTTCACCTTAGGCTTGAGGGGGCGGCGTGGCCTGGAGCACCCGTGAGATTGCTCAGCTCGCTGGTACGAGCCTGCGCGCGGTGCGTCACTATCACGACATAGGTCTGCTGGAGCAACCGCACCGGCGGGCCAACGGCTACAAACAATATGGAGTTGCCCACCTCGTCCGGATCCTGCGTATCAAACGCCTGACGGAGCTGGGATTCTCGTTGTCCCAGATCGCTGCCATGCCAGACACCGAGGATCACCCCGCGGAGGCCCTGCGCACCCTCGATGCGGAACTCGCCGCCACGATCGAACGGCTACAGCGCGCCCGGGTCGAGCTCGGCCTCATCCTGCGTCAAGCCGCACCGACAGATCTGCCGTCCGAGTTCACCGCGGCGACCGCGGTGACCAACCTGCCCACCGCCGATCGATCATTCGTCACGGTGTTGAGCCGGGTCCTCGGGCCACAAGCCTTGCAGGCCTGGGCCGACATGCTGCAACAACCGGTCGTTGACAGCGCTGCCCTGCAGTTCACCCACCTGCCCGCCGACGCCGACGAGGAAACTCGCGCCGCGCTCGCGCAGAGCCTGGTCCCCTACGTACGTGGTCTGTACAGCGAGCACGCCGGCATCGGCATCACCAACGCCGGCACCCCGCACAGCAAGCGCTTCGTCGAAGAAACCGTCAGCGAGGCACTGCAACAGCTCTACAACCGCGCCCAACTAGATGTCCTACGCCGCACCAACCTCCTCCTCTCCCAACAACAGCTCCCCTGAAACAAGGACCCGGGTCGACAGCCGACGACGAACCTGGACTGCCCGGGTTCAGTTGACTCGCGGGGTTGGGTGGTTCGCAGCCGCGATCATGCTCTGCCGCAGCGGGGGTGTGGGCTCTACCCGAGATCCAGGACGGCCTTGCCGCTGAGGCCGCGGCTACGCAGCAGCTCGACGGCCTCGGCGACGCTCGTCCAGTCGCCGCGCCAGGCGATCCCCGGGTCCACGGCACCGGCGGCGACCCGGCCGGCGAGCCACGTCATCCCACGCCCGACGTCGGTCGCCTCCGGCATGAGGAAGGTGGCGATCGAGCGATTGTCCTGTCCCGGTCTGCTCAGCAGCGCCCCGACGGGGAACGTCTCCGCCTCCTGGGTGACGTGTCCGACCGCGACGAGGGTCCCGTTTCGCGTCAGCCGGGCGAACGCCTCGACCAGCACCCGGCCACCCACGGCGTCGACCACGCCGTCGAGCAGACCGTCGACCTCGGCGGGCGAGGAGACCACCGCGTCGGCACCGAGCGTGCGCAGCGTCGCGCCGTGGCGGGCCGGGTCGCCGGTCATGGCGAACACCTCGGCACCACCGAGTCGCCCGAGCTGCACCGCGTAACGGCCGACCCCACCGGTCGCCCCGGTCACCAGAACGCGACGCCCGAGCAGTGGCCCGATCCGGTCCAGCGCCGCCAGCGCGCTGACGCCCGCAACCGGAACGGTCGCCATCGCACCCAGATCCGCCTCGACCGGCACCACGCCGAGAAATGCGGTGTCCACGGCGCGCAGCTTCGCCCATCCGCCGGTCCAGCCGAACGAGACGACAGGGGTACCGACCGGTGGACCGCTGCCGTCGTCCGCCTCCTGCACGACGACGCCGGCCGCCTCCCAACCGGGGACGCTGCCGTCCGGCGCGTTATCCACGTTGTCCTGGATGTCGCCGTAGTTGAGCGACACAGCCGACACCGAGACGAGCACCTCGTTCGGCCGCGGGACAGGATCGGGCGCCGCACCGAGGCGGAGGCCGCCCGACACCGCGTGATCGACGATAAGTGCCTGCACCGCACTCTCCTCACATCTGCTATTGGCTGCCACAAGCGAATCGGGCGGCTCGGCCTGCAGGTCTTCCTTCTCCACGCCCGGTCGCAGGGTGGGTCAGACGCAGGCCGTTCGTCATCGCCTGCCTCCCGTCGGTGGTCATGGTCAGTTTCCTGCCGCGTCGAGGAGCCAGTGGTATCGCATGCGCAACGCGCGTTCGGTGCTGGCGATCGCGGCCGCGATGCCCAGCGTGATGTTGAGCCACAGCGGCAGGCTGATCAGCGGCTCAATGTTCCCGAAGCGGTCGGCAACGGGCGGGATCGCCGAGAGCGGCACGACGATCTGCTGGATCAGCAGTCCGACACCCACCAGGAGCACCAGGATCGACACCGCCCCGATGACGCGGCTTGCAGCGGGATGATTCCGTTCGAGACGTGCGCGTCGCCCCTCGGGCGACCGTGCGTCAGGCCTGAGCTGCCGCTCCGTCCCGTTCTCCGACACGAAGTGACACCGCTTGATCCCGAAGCCGCTCATCGCCACCTCGATCACGCCACCCTCGACGGGGAAGGCGATTGGCATCTTCCCCGTCGCCTGCTGACGCCCGTCCCGGTACAGCTGGGCCTTGACCTCGCCGGAGGACTGGCCGCCCCAGTGCCGCACATCCACCGCGTACTGGGACGGCCGACCCGATTGGTCGGTGTGATCGAGGTAGAGGAGGGCGCGGCCGGGCAGTTGCCACCACCGGAAGCGCTGGAGCTCCCGGCCGTCACCGGGCTTGACACGCCTCTCGGCGCGACGGCGTTGCCACTGCTGGAACACGGGTACCTCCCCGGCACTCGAAGGAGCGCCAATACGCTGAACCGGACGGCCGCGACCAATCGCCGTGCACGGACAAATCCACACGTCGCTGCAGGTGAGGAGCCAACTCCTGCTCGGGTGCAGGCGGCGCGGGCCTCCGTACCGACCGGGATGGAAATCCTCAGGTCAGTTGCGAGCGCAGGTGACGTCCTTGGCGGGGAATTCGCCCTCGACCAGGTACTTCGTGGTGATGCCCAGCGCGCAGGCGTTGTCGCCGGTGAAGTAGACGCCGTGCCCACTTGCGTCGACGGTTACCAGCGCGGAGCGCTTCTCGAACTTCTCGCGCAGCAGCTTTCCGCCCACCAGCGGCGTAACCGGGTCGCGGCGGTTCTGCAGGATCAGCACGTTGGCCGGTCCCTCATCATTGATCTTCACTGGCGGCTCGGACGGCTCGTACTTCCAGTAGGCGCAGGGGGTGATGTTGGCTCCAGCCGCGCCGAACATCGGAAGCCGCTTGCGATCCTCGGCCACCGCCCGCCGGTAGGTCTCCACGTCCTCCGGCCAGTCGAAGTCGTTGCAGGTGACGGCGAGAAACACGCTCAGGGCGTTGTCGTGTGGGGACGTCGGTGCAGGAGTCGCCGGTGCGCTTGGAGTCGTCGTCGCTGGTGCGGTCGGTGCCATCGTCTCTGGTGCGGTCGGCGCCGGGGCCGCAGCGGGATTCATGAACTCCTGCCAATACCGTGCCGTGGTGCCGTACGAGTTCTGGCTGTAGAGCCCGAAGAAGGTGAGGAACCGGAATTGGGCGCCGTCGCCGCCGGTGGGTAGCGGTGTCTTGTCGAGGCGTTCGGCGACTCTGAAGTAGGTCTCGCGGACCTGCGCGGGGGTTCGGCCCAGGCCGTACACGTCGTGCCGCGCCGCCGCCCAGTTCGCGAAGTCACCGAAGGTCTCTTCGAAGCCGACTCCATACTGGCGCATGCCGGATTGACTGAGGTAGGTGTCGCCGAGGTTGCTGTCGAGCACCACGCGGTCCGTGGTGTCCGGGAACAACGAGGTGTACGCCGAGCCCAGAGCCGTGCCGTACGACGCACCGTAGAAGCTGGCCTTCTTCTCGCCCAGCGCAATCCGGATGCGGTCCAGGTCGCGGGCCATGTTCGCGGTCGTCACGTGCCGCAGTCGGCCGTCCTTGTCGTTGGCGGCGCACCGTTCGGCCACCTCTTTGACGATCTTGGTCCGTTCGAGCACGGCGGCGTCGTCTGCCGGATACGGCGGGACGTTGCCCCAGTACGCTTCGCCGGGGGTGAGACCGCAGCCCACACTGGACGAGTGCCCGACGCCACGGGTGTCCATGCCGATCAGGTCGTAGGCGTCCGAGACGCTGGTGGGCATCCCCCGACTGATCAGGAAGGCCCCCTGGTTGAGGCCGGTGCCGCCCGGTCCGCCCGGATTCAGCAACAGCACGCCGCGCCGTTTGTCCGGCTTCGGGCTGGCGATCCGTGAGATCAGGAGTTCGATCTGGGTGCCGTCGGGTTTGCGGTAGTCGAGCGGCACCGGCACCTTTGCGCACTGCACCTGGACCGGCACCGTGATCACGACGTCCGCCGGGCATGCCGCCCAGGTCAGCGACGCGGTGGATCCCGCCTTCTTGTCCGACGACGCGGCCGGCAGCATCGTACCCAGCGCGCCCACCAGGCCGATGGCTCCTACCAGGGCGAACCATCGCCTTCGTCGCATCCTCGGCCTCCCTGGCCGTTCGGCGGTGTCCTCCGAGGGCTCATGTACCTGTGTCATGCCGCAAACGCTAGGTTCTCGCCGAACCACGATCGGGGTACCACGGTCGACACTTCGCTGCTGTCGGTGGTACCCAGGTGCCACTCGTGCAGCAGCACGACTGCCGCGGCAGCATCCCCTGGAGCTATCCGACAAAACCATGTCGCGACGATGGCATTCGACTGACGGCGGCGAGCGGAATCACCTCAACAGCGCCCGGTGTCGGTCGACCGCCCGACGGGTTTCCTTCGTCATCCATGGGCCGTTCGGCGCGATCGAGTACCCGTTGTGTCGGAGTGCGGATGGATGCGGAGAATCAGGTCGAAGGTTTTTCGACGCGGCCCACATTTCGCCGCCGAATGGCACCTGGGTACCACCGACGACCTCGAAGTGCCGACCGTGGTGCCACGATCCCGACCCAGCCGCAATTTAGCGTTGCGGCATGATTCAGATACGCGAACTAACCAAGCGGTACGGTGCCAAGACGGTCGTGGACCGCCTGTCGTTCACCGCGAAGCCCGGTCAGGTCACCGGCTTCCTCGGCCCGAACGGTGCAGGCAAGTCGACCACCATGCGAATGATCGTCGGCCTCGACGCGCCGAACTCGGGCGACGTGCTGGTCAACGGCAAGCCGTACGCGTCGGCGACAGCCCCGCTGCGCGAGATGGGCGTGCTGCTCGAGGCCAAGGCCGTACACCCCGGCCGCACGGCGGTCAGCCACCTGCTCGCGATGGCCCGCACGCACGGCATCCCGCGCTCCCGCGTCGACGAGGTGCTCGGCCTTGCCGGGCTGACCGCCGTCGCCCACAAGCGGGTCGGCGCCTTTTCTCTCGGCATGGGCCAGCGGCTCGGCATCGCCGCCGCGTTGCTCGGCGACCCGGCCGTGGTGATGCTCGACGAGCCGGTCAACGGTCTCGACCCCGAAGGTGTCCTCTGGGTGCGCAACCTGCTCGCCGGCCTGGCCGCCGAGGGTCGCACCGTGATGCTGTCGTCGCACCTGATGAGCGAGGTCTCGTTGGTCGCCGACCACCTGGTCATCGTCGGCCGGGGCAAGCTGCTCGCCGACACCACCGTTGCCGACCTCGTGACCTCGGAGGGCGTCCGGGTCGTCACCGCCGCCCCCGACGAGCTGCGCACGCTGATCGGCGGCCCCGGCGTCACGGTCACCTCGACCGGCGCCGAGGAACTGGTCGTCACCGGATGCTCGGCCCGAGAGATCGGACTGGCAGCCGCCAGGCGCGGCATCCCGCTCTTCGAACTCACACCGCAGAGCGCCTCGCTGGAAGAGGCGTTCATGGACCTGACCCGCGACGCTGTCGAATACGAGGCTGCCCGATGAAGATCACCCCTGGCGGCGTTGTCGCCGCCGAATGGACCAAGTTCTCCTCACTCCGATCCACCTGGATCACGACAGGTGTCTCCGTCCTCCTGCTCGTGGCGTTCGGCATGATCGCCTCGGCGTCCTTCTCGGGTGACGGCATGACGTCCGTCGACCTGGCCCTGTCCGGGAGCGCCCTGGCCGCCCTCGCCGTCGGAGTGCTCGGCGCACTGCTGGGGGCGGGCGAATACACCACCGGCATGATCCGGGCGACCCTCGCCGCGGTGCCACGCCGGCTGCCGGTGCTGTGGTCGAAGAGCCTCGTGGCCGGACTCGCCGCCTTCGTCACGATGACGGCCGGTGCCTTCGCGGCGTTCGCGCTGGGGTCGGCCGTCCTCAACGACAAGGTCGGCGGCCTGAGCCTCGGAGACGACGGCGTGCTGCGGGCCCTGATCGGAGGCGGCCTCTATCTGGGCTTGGTCGCGGTGCTCGGCGTCGCGCTCGGCATGCTCGTGCGCTCCAGCGCTGGCGCCATCGCCATCCTCGCCGGCCTGCTGCTGATCGTCCCCGGTCTCGCCGCGCTGCTGCCGGACGACTTCTCCGAGGCCATCACTCCCTACCTTCCGAGCAACGCGGGCAGCGCCGTGATGGCGCTGACCCACGGGAACGGCACCCTGGCGCCGTGGACCGGTCTGGCAGTCTTCGCCGGCTACGTCGTCGTCGCCCTCGCCTGCGCGGCGTATCGGCTCAAGAAGACCGACGCGTAAGGGAAAGGGGCATGAGGACCGGTGGGTACGGGAGAATCGGCTGATGAGCACGCAGGATTGGCTGGTGGACCGGCAGGGGTGGCTGCGGGCGTTCGACCGACGCCACCCGTGGGCCACGGACACTTTGGTGGCCGTCCCGATCGTGCTCTTCAGCATCCCGAAACTGATCGAGAAGCCCCTGTCGGCGACGATCGCGACAGTCGTCCTGCTGCCGCCGCTGTACTGGCGGCGGCGGCAGCCGTTCCCGGCGTTCCTGGTCACCGCCGCCACCGTGATGGTCCAGGGATGGCTCGGCGTCGGCGTCGGTGCCGGGGTGATCCTCCTCGTGATGCTCTTCGCGGTGGCTTCCCGCAGTTCGTGGCGGGCGCTGGCCTGGGCCGCCGGGATCACCGTGGCGCTGCTGGTCGCCGAGATCTACCTGTTCGAACCGGTCGAGGAGAACCGGACCTTCACCCTGTTGCTGGTACTCGGCACGGTGGCAGCCGCCGTCGCCTCCGGTGTCGCGTTGCGCACTCGCCGGGCGTACCTCACCGCTCTCGAGGACCGCGCCGCTCGCCTGGAGGTCGAGCGGGACCAGCGGGCCCGCCTCGCCGTGGCCGGCGAGCGGGCCCGGGTGGCGCGCGAGATGCACGACATCGTCGGCCATCACGTGTCGGTGATCGTGGGTCTCGCCGACGGCGGTGCCGCGCTCGCGACCTCGCGGGCCGAGCAGACCGCCGAACCGCTCCGGCTGATCGGGGAGACCGGCCGGCAGGCGTTGGCCGAGTTGCGCCGGGTGCTGGGCGTGCTGCGCGACGACGGCGCCGATCCGCAGCTGAGCCCACAGCCCGGCATCGACGATCTCGACCGGCTGCTGCCGAGTGTGCGGGGGGCGGGGCTGGCGGTCACGTACTCCACCTCGGGCGATCTGCACACCCTCGGCCGAGGCGTGCAGCTCGCGGTCTACCGCATCGTTCAGGAAGCGCTCACCAACACCCTCAAACACGCGGGGCGCGGCGCGGCCGCGGAGGTAACTGTCACTGCCTCCGACGGAGAGGTACGGGTACGCGTACGCGACAACGGCCGGGGCGCACCCGCCGCACCGAACCACGGCCTGGTCGGCATGCGGGAACGCGCCGCCATGTACGGCGCCGTGATGACCGCCGGCCCGGCCGAGCAGGGCTGGCTGGTCGACGTCGTACTCAGGGAGCCGTCATGACCACGGTGCTGATCGCCGACGACCAGCCCTTGCAGCGCATGGGTTTCAAGATGTTGCTCGACGGCACGCCCGGGATGAGCATGGTGGGCGAAGCCTCGACCGGCGCCGAGGCGGTGCGGATGGTCGAACGGATCCGGCCCGACGTGGTGCTGATGGACGTGCGCATGCCCGGCATGGACGGCATCGAGGCCACCCGCCGGATCATCGGGGCCGGTTCGCGCACCCGCGTACTGATCCTCACCACATTCGACCTGGACGAATACGTCTACGCCGGGTTGCGCGCCGGCGCGAGCGGTTTCCTGCTCAAGGACGCCCGCCCGGAGGAGTTGATCGCCGGTATCCGAGCCGTCGCGAGTGGCGACTCGGTGGTGGCTCCCAGCCTGACCCGCAAGCTGATGGACGCCTACCTGGAGGATTCCGCCTCGGCGTCGCCGACGGATCCCTCGCTGGCCACGCTCAGCGAGCGGGAGCGGGAGGTTCTCGAGGCGATCGGGCAGGGTGCCACGAACACCGAGATCGCCCAACGCTTCACCCTCACCGAATCGACCGTGAAGAAGCACGTCGGGCGGGTCCTCGCCAAGATCGGTGCTAGGGACCGGGTCCAGGCCGTCATATTCGCGTACGACAACGGCGTCGTCCGGCCGCAGGCCTGAAGCACGCCACCTGTCGAAGCCGCCGCGCACTCGCGCCCGGCATCGTCGCCATCCGAGGCCGGTCCGACACGGATGGCTGCCCGGGCCGCGGTGCGGTGACGATGCTCTGCTGATGTCTCGACTGCCCAAGCTGCATCTCGTCACCATCCTCCGGGACGAAGAGGAGATGCCCCCCGATGAGGCTCACCGTCACGCGCCGGCCCCCACCCGCCCATCGGCGGCAGCCGGGCCTCGTCCTCGGTGAGGATGGCCTGGCGCAGGTCCCGCAGCCGCCGGCTCGGCTCCAGGCCGAGTTCACGGCGCAGCGACGAGCGCAGTCGGTCGAAGGAGGCCAGCGCGTCGACACCCCGCCCGCTGCCGTAGAGCGCGACCATGAGGGCCGCCTGCAGGCGGTCACGGCCGGGATGAGTGCGGGCCAGCGCGGTGAGCTCCGGTACGGCACGGGCGTGCCGGCCCAGACTCAGCTCGACCTCCAGCCGTTCCTCGATCACCTGAAGCCGCGACTCCTCCAGGCTCATGGCCTCCGGCTCCAGCATGCCATCGGCGAGCCCGGCGATGGCGGGTCCGCGCCACAGGCTCTCGGCCCGCAGGAAGGCCCCGACGGCCTCCGCCGCGCGACCCGCGGCCAGCGCTTGCCGAGCCCGGTGGGCCTCGTCGTCGAACCGGGTCCGGTCCAGCGCGCCGGGATCCACCGTCAGCAGGTAACCCCCCGGCCGGCGTACCAGCGAGCGCTCGGGCAGGCCGGCGGCGACGAGCTGGCGCCGCAGGGCCGCGGCGCAGTTGCGGATCTGACTAGCCGCGGTGGCCGGCGGCCGCAGCGGCCACAGGCAGTCGACCAGTCTGTCGGCCGGGACCACCCGGCCGGCCCGCAGCAGCAGCGCGGCCAGTATCCGCTGCTGCCGGCGTCCGCCGAGCGGCAGGGGCGTTCCTTCGACGGACGCTTCCAGCGGACCGAGGATCCGGAACTCCATGCGATGACCTCCATGCCGACCGCACCCCGCGCACGGCCTGGTCATCAGGTTGCCCAGCACGGGTTGGCGTTTCCTTGGCATCGCCGTAGGCCTGGACAACCACACGAGGCGTCCCCGACTTCGCGGGGCCGAGAACACCCATCAGGAGGCACGGTGGAAATCACCAGACCGGCCCGCAGGGGCCTGGCTGCCGCGGCGGTTGCGGGAGCGGCGGCGTCGCTGCTGGTCGCGTCCCCGGCGCTGGCCACAAGCGACTACTGCTCGGTGAGCGGGTAGCACCCCACCTCGGGTCGCAGGGGTCGCGCGCTGCGACCCCTCCGGACCTCGGTGCCTGGTGCCGGTCCGGGCACCACACTCCGAGTGGCAGCCTTCGTCGGCCCGCCATCACCGCCGCACCAACCGGGCACCGGTCCCGCCCCCGGCGGGCAGATCGGCTATCCGGCCGGGACGCCGACCGGACGGCCGCCGTGCCGCTCCAGTAGGGCCCGGACGATGTCCGCCTCGGGAGTGCCGAGCAGATCCAGGATGCTCAGCGCCTCCTGCCAGGCCCGCGACGAGTCCTGGAGGTGGCCCAGGGTGATCAGCGCGCGGGCGCGTACCAGAGGTGCCCCGATCGCCTCCGCGCGATGTGCCGCCTCGCCGGCGAGGCGGGCCGCCTGCACGGGGTCGCCGTGCCGCCGGGCGACCTCGCCCAACGCCGCCAACGCGTCGATCTCGATCACCGCGGCGCCGGACTGTCGGGCCAACGTGACCGCCCGCTCCAGGGAGGAGCTGGCCAACAGCGGCGTCCGCTCCGCGACGGATGCGGCGAGGCCGACCAGGGCCTCGGCCTCCGTCGCCGACGTGCGCGCCGACCTGGCCCACTCGGCGGCCCGGGTGTACCGGGCCGCCGCGCGGGTGTTGTCGCCGGTCAGCCGGAGCAGGCACCCCTCGGCGATGTCGATCGACGCCTTGCAGTGCCAGTCGTCGGTACGGTCGGCGAGACGCTGTGCGGCGGCGAGCGCCGACCTCGCCTCCGGCACGTCGCCGCGTAGCGTGTGGATCTGGCCGATCGCAGCCAACGCGTTCGCCTCGATCGACGCCATGTCGACCTCGTGGGCCGTCCGCACCGCTGCGTGGAGATCGCCGAGGGCGGCCGGGTACTCACCCCGGTTGATGCGCAGGAGGCCCAGGTTGGTGAGGATGACGGCCTCGTTGGGTCGTCCGCCGTCCTCCCGGTGGATGACGATGGCGGCGGTGAGTCGCTCCACCGCCAGCCGCAGGCGACCCGCCATGGCGTAGATCGTCCCGAGGTTGCTCGACATCACCGCGATGCCGTATCGGTGGCGGATCCGCTCGTTGAGCCGCAACGCGTGCTCGAAGCAGGCCGCCGCGGTCGCCAGTTGCCCGAGGTCGCCGAAGACCGCGCCGAGCGAGCCGGCCGCGGCGGCCTGGCCCTGCACGTGCCCGGCGCTGCGGAACAGGTGACCCGCCCGTCGGTGGTGCGCGATCGCGACCAGCTGGTTGCCCGTGAGGTGGTACACGTTGCCCAGACTCATGTGTGCCGAAGCCCGCAGGGCCGGGTACGCGTCCCCACCCGACGCGTGCAGCGCCGCCTGCGCCACGAGCAGCCAGTTCAGTGAATTGCGGGTGACCCAGAAGTACGTTCGTAGCTGGTCGGCGAGCAGGGCGGCAGCGGCCCTCGACGTGCCGTCGGCGCCCGCCCTGATCAGCGCCACCATGTTCGACTCCTCGGCCTCGAGCCAGGCCAGCGCCGCGTCACGGTCCGGGAGGCCGGCGTCACCGGCCGCCAGGCCCGCCGGCAGTTCCAGGCGGATCCGCCCCGGCGCCAACAGGTCACCGGCAACCTGCGCGCGGACCAGGTACCACGCGAACAGGCGGGCGAGGACGGTCTGCGCCTCCGATCGGCCGGCCTGCCGCGCACTGTGCTGGCCCGCGTAGCGCCCCAGCAGGTCGTGCAGCGCGACGCGATCGTCGTCGAACTCCAGCAGGTGCGCCGAGAAGAGTCGGGCCAGCGTCCGACGGGCCGCGTCCGGGGTTGTCTGCGCCAGGTGCGCGACCGCGTCGACCGACAGTGTGAGCCCCGGAACGGTGCCGAGGAGGCGGAACATCCGCTGGGCCTCGCCGGGAAGCCGGGTGTAGGAGAGGTCGAACGCCGTCTGCACGGCGACGCTAGGGTCGTCGTCGATCGCCAGGGCGGCGATGCTCCGCTCCCGCAACTGCCGCACGTACGCCGACACCGCGAGGTCAGGCTCGTCGTGCAGCAGCGCCGCCGCGATCCGCAGGGCGAGCGGGAGCCGACCGCAGACCTGGGCGAGGTCCCGGATCGCGTCGCGTTCGGCGGCTCGCGGGTCGACACCGAGCAGGACGGTGAGCAGCTCGATCGCGTCCGGTTCCGGGAGTAGTCCGATGGTCAGGCGGTGGGCGTCCTGCTGGGCCACGAGCCCGCTCAGGCGGTCACGGCTGGTGACCACCACCAGGCTGTCCGCGGACCCGGGCAGCAACGGCCGCACCTGCTCGGCGTCGAGGGCGTTGTCCAGCACGACCAGCAGCCGGCGATCGGCGACGACGGTGCGGTAGAGCGCCGATGCCTCCTCCGGATCGGCCGGGATGCGGGCCGCCGGCACGCCCAGACCCCGCAGCAGCGCGCCGAGCGCCTCCGCAGAGCGCATGGGCCGGCCGGCAGAGTAACCCCGCAGGTTGAGGAAGAGCTGCCCGTCCGGGAAGCGGTCCCGGACGCTGTGCGCCCACCGGATGGCGGTGGCCGTCTTTCCGACACCCGCCGTGCCGACGACCGCGGAGAGGATCAGGACCTGCGGCGCCGCCGCGTTGGCGAGCAGGCGGTCGAGCTGACGCGACTCGGCGCCGCGGCCGACGAAGTGCCCCGGCGGCAGCGGTAGCTGCGCCGGCCTGCCGGGAGACGGCGGCGCGGCGTCCGAGGGTGCGGTGGCGCGTGACAGCGTCCGGTACGTCGCCTGGATCTGCTCTCCGGGAGCGACACCGAGGTCGGTGGCGAGCCGATCGGTGAGGGTGGCGTAGGCCGCGATGGCCTCGGTGCGACGACCGATCCCGCTCAGGGCCAGCATCAGCAGCTCGACCGGACGCTCGCGTGTCGGCGCGTCACTGATCAGCTCGTGCAGCGGTGCCAGCATCTCCCGGTGCTGGCCGGCGTCGAGGCGCGCGTCGAGCAGTTCCTCCCGCGCGGTCAGTCGTGCCTCGTCGAGATCCGGGAAGAGCCGGCCCCGCTGGGCGTCGTCGAAGACGTCGGCCAGGGCAGCGCCCCGCCACAGACCGAGCGCGGTGCTGAGCATCGCGATGCGCTGATCGGCGTCGGTGACGCCCCTGCTCTCGGCCACCAGGGCGGTGAACCGGTGCACGTCGACCCGCTCTGCCCGGATCTCTATCGCATAGCTGTTGGGTCGGGCGAGCAACGCGGGCTCCATCGACCGGCCCAGCGCCAGTGTGGACCGCAGGTGCGAGATCATCGCCTGCAGGCCCGCTCGCGCCTGGGCCGGAGGTCGGTCTTCCCAGAGCAGGTCGATGAGTCGCTCCGCGGAGTGGAACTGGCCCGGTCGCATCGCGAGGATGGCGAGCAGCCGTCGCTCCTGACGGCGACGGACGGGCACGACCCGTCCGTCGATGACAGCCTCGACGGGGCCAAGCAGGCGCAGCTCCACAGCCGTAGGCTAACAAGACGAACGGACGTCGATCGAGGGCCATACGTCGATGTGGAACAGGCCCGGCGGGCAGCTTGCCGGCTGGTCGATGACGGATCTCAGGGCCCCCGCGCCGCCGGGGACCCTGACGTCCGCCTGCTGTTCAGCTGGTCCAGGGGGTGCAGGTCCAGGCGCCGCCCAGGAAGTTGTAGCAGGCCTGGTGCTCGTCCGAGGAGTCGATGTCCTCGAGCATGTTGGTCCACACCCCGCCATTGGTGGAGGGGAACTGCTTGCTGAGGCTGCCGGTGTACCAGTAGCCGTAGGACGACCACACCCGGCGTTCGATGCGCACGGTGAACGTCCCACCGTTGTAGCGGAGGTACTGGTCGTTCTGCAGGCGTGCCCAGGCCGATCTGCAGCCGGACGACTTCACGACGACGATGCCGAGTCCGCTGTCGTAGCCGCCGCCGGTCCAGCCGTACCGGGTGCCGCTGCATTGGCCGTCGGGATTGACGTTGTGACAGCCGGTGCCCGAGCACGCGGCCAGCGCCGGCGACGCCGGTACCGCCGCGGTGACCACGCCGATTCCCATGAACGCCACCAGGGCGATCAGCGCCCGCACCAGGCGATGCTTCCGGACCTTTCCTACCGTCATGCTGTCCTCCTCAGTCGTGCTGCATGTCGTGTGGGTGATCCTTCGGCGTCGCCGCATCGCGGCCGCATCGTCAGGTCATCCGCGCGGCGCCATCGCCATCGTCGGGCACGCCGGAAAGAAGCATGTGCACGTCTCGTGACGCTCCCCTGGGCGTGCTGTGACGCCGGCGCGGTACGCCCACGATGACATCGTGATGCGCCGACGGTGAGGCTGGTTTCGACACTGCATCGACCTCAAGCCACCCTGGAGGAACCGCAGTGTCAGCATCACCGCCCCGCCCCGCGCTACCGCGCGGGCTCAGTCCCGGCACCGCCCGTCGCGGCGCCACCGTCACGCTCGCCGCCGCCTCGATCGTCGCCAGCGGTCTCGTGGCGCTCCCCGCGCCGGCCGCCGCGGCGCCGGACCCGCCCCCGAAGGAGGTGGCGTCCGCCGCGATACCACCCGATCAGCGCGACTCGACCCTCAAGCAGGGCTGGCGGACGTCGCAGGACAGGGCCTGGACCCTCTCCGGTGACATGACCGGCCTGCACGTGCTCGTGGCGTCGGCGGCCTCGGGGTACAGCTGGACGACGGCGGCCACGCTGAGCGAGCCGGGGCTGGAGACCGACCAGTGGATCGGCAACGGCTGCCTCACCGAGTCGGGCCGGCGGCTCGTGGTCACGTATGCCCCGCGCGCCTACACCAACAAGCCCGACCTGTTCGACCGCGGTGCCTACGTGGCGGTCGTGGACCTCAAGGACCAGTCCGTCCGGAAGGTGGCCGCGCACGCGTCCCTCGCGTACTTCAGCCCCGGCTGCGGCACCGGTGAGAACGTCGTGCTGAGCACGTTCACCGGCGGCGACACCGGCTCGGGCAAGACCCGCCTGACGAAGCTCGACGCCGCGACCGGCACCGTGGCCGCGCCGATCCAGGTGGCGGGTCAGCTCACCTCGGCGCTACCGGTCAAGGACGAGATCATCGCCGCCGACAACGGCGCGCTGGTCAGGGTCGACGGCAAGGGTCGCCGGTCGGCCGTCGCGAGGACCACCGGGGTACCGTTCCGGCTGGCGGCCAACGGCGACGCCGTCGTCTACATGGATGCCGACAGCAAGGCCGGCCGGGTCAGGCGGACCGTCGTGAAGTCCGGCGCGACGGCCACGCTGGCCGAGGGCGGCACGACCGACATGAACGTGGTCAAGGGCGCGGGCGGTCGGGTCGGTATCACCGGCACCCCGGCCAAGGTGCACAAGCTGCCCACGGGTGTCGCGAAGCTCGACGCGACCTCGCAGGCGGAGATGTCCAGCGAGGGTGACCTGCTGCTGGACGACATCAGGTGGACGAGCGACCCGCGGGCGGCGCAGGCCGCGGACGGCCGCGGCCGCTCGCTCACCATGAAGGCCAGGGTGCCGGCGACCGGTCGCCGCGTGGACTTCGCGGTCGCGCCAACCACGCCGACGTCGGGCGACGCCGGCGCCCGGGCGAACCCGAAGACGCCGGGGCGGGCCCGGTCGGCACCGGGTGCCACGACGCTGGCGACACCGCTGCACGACCCGGTCGACACGGCCGCCTGGTGCGCGATCCCCCGCAACGACGTGCGGGTACAGGTGTACCAGCCGCGCGCCCGGGAGATCGAGTGGGTCGTCGACATGGCGGTGCAGGACGCGCTGATCCTCAACCGGGGCAACAACTTCAACCAGTCCGGTCTGCCCGGCTACAACGTCGCACAGTGGTTCCCGATGCGGCCGCTCAACGGCGGCGGTCACGTGCCCGCGCAGATCATGCTCGGCATCCTCGCCCAGGAGTCGAACCTGTGGCAGGCATCGCCGCACGTCCTGCCCGGCGAGTTCGGCAACCCGCTCATCGGCAACTACTACGGACTGGACATCTACGACGCCGACACGAGCGACGACTGGACGATCCGCTGGGACAAGTCCGACTGCGGCTACGGCGTCGGGCAGGTCACCGACGGCATGCGCAAGCCCGGGTTCCAGAAGCCGAACGAGGTCCCGCTGCCGCACGACCATCAGCTGGCCATCGCCGTGGACTTCGCCGCGAACATCTCCCAGTCGCTGCGGATCCTGCAGGACAAGTGGAACCAGGTCCACGCGTACAACATGAAGGTCAACGGCGGCGACCCGCAGTACATCGAGAGCTGGTTCTTCGCGGTGTGGGCCTACAACACCGGGTTCTACGAGCCGCAGGGCAGCACGGACGGGCCGTGGGGTGTCGGCTGGGCGAACAACCCTGCCAACCCGCGGTACCCGGCGAACCGCAAGGCGTTCCTGGAGGAAACCTACGACGACGCGCGGCACCCGAGCCACTGGCCGTACCCGGAGAAGATCATGGGTTGGGCCGGACACCCGCTCAACGCGATCGAGAAGCCGGACACCTACACCGACGGCTACCGGTACGCGTGGTGGAGCACGAACGACGGGCGCGCGCGGGTGAAGCCGCACCTCCAGACGTTCTGCGACCAGTCCAACGACTGCTCCTACGGCAACAACCTGCCGCCGACGGCGCCCGATGTGATCGACGAGCCGGCCGGCCCGTGCCACCACGTGAACGTCATCGGCGAACGTGACCTCAAGTGCTGGTACAACCAATCCGCGGACTGGAAACCGGGCTGTCTGGACTGTGGTAACGCCGCCATCAGGTACGACCCCGGCTGGGCGTATCCGGCCGCCGGGGTCAGCTACTACCCGAAGTGCGGCACCGACCTGCCGGCGAACGCACTCGTGGTCGACGACGTGGTCGACGAGGTCGTCAGCCCGCGCCGTGACGAGGCCGGTTGGTTCTGCACCCGACGGACGAACAGCGGAACGTTCACGCACGGGTTCGCCGGCGAGACGCAGAACGGCACGCTCCAGTACCCGGGCAAGATCGACCTGCACCAGGTCGGCGGCGGGTACGGCGCGCACTACTGGTTCACGCACACCCGCGAGCCGGGCAGCAACCTCTACGTCAGCGGGACGTGGACGCTGGACCGGACGGTGAACGGCTGGATGCGGGTCATGGTCCACATCCCTGATCACCTCGGTACCACGCAGCAGGCGGCGTACAAGATCACGACGAAGAACGGCGTGGTCAAGACCCGCATGGTCCAGCAGCGCGGGTACGCGAACCGCTGGGTGGCACTCGGCGTGTTCGAGTTCAACAACGTCCCGACGGTGGAGCTGACCAACATGGTGGCGGACCTGACACCGGAGGAGTTGGCGCAACTGCGGGACGACGTGCCGACCAGCGGGCAGGGCGACCTGGCCCTGGGCCGGCCGCAGGAGAACGTGGCCTTCGACGCGGCGGCGTTCATTCCGCTGCCGGGCAAGCCGCAGCACCAGGTGGTGGCGCTCGGCGACTCGTTCTCGTCGGGCGAGGGCGCCTCGCCGGTGAACGGCTCGGACTACTACCGCGAGACGGACAACAACAGCAACAACGCCTTCCGCAACGGCTGCCACCGCTCGAAGAACGCGTGGTCGCGTAAGGCGGTGCTACCCGGGTCGTCCACGCCGATCGGGCCGCGGGCGGACATCACGAGCCAGCAGCACGACGTCAACATGGACTACCACCTGATCGCCTGCTCGGGCGCGGAGACGGAGAACATCCTGCCGCTGCGTACCGTCAGCAACGAGCCCCGCAACGCCGACAACGAACGGGGCAAGGGCCAGTACCTGGAGGTGTCCCAGCTCGACAAGGGCTACCTGGACGAGAACACCACGCTCGTCACGATCTCGATCGGCGGCAACGACGCGAAGTTCGGCCCGGTGGTCAAGGAGTGCCTCGTCATGGCCGGCCCGCTGGACTGCTTCAAGGCGAAGCTGTCGGGCGAGACGGACACCGTGGACGTGTCGACCAGGCGCCGCATCACCGACACGGTTCCCCGGTCGAACACGAAGGTGCTGGAGGAGATCCGCAAGAAGGCGCCGAACGCCAAGATCATGCTCATGGGGTACCCGAAGATCGTCGAGACCGGCGGCGACCCGCTGTGCGCCATCAAGCTCGTCCTCAGCGACGAGGAGCGGGTGTGGCTGTCCGAGATGAGCGTGCTGCTGCGTGACGAGCAGCTGGACGTCGTCCGCGACTTCAACACCGCGCACGGCGCGACGATCGCGTACTACTCCGACCCGATCGACGAGTTCGCGGGCAAGTCGGTCTGCGGCTCACCGGCGGGCGTCCACGGGATCGTGACGGACAAGTCGCCGGGTGACATCCCGGACGGCCCGACGTCGCAGCAGTCCTTCCACCCCAACAGCCCGACCGGTGTCAGCCTCTATGCTCAATCGATGAACTTCACCATCGCCCAGATGTACCCGTGACGAACGCGTGACGATCCGGGAGCCCGGCGGCCGTTGGCTGCTCGGGCTCCCGGCCCCGCTCGTGCTCCTCACCGTCGGTACCGGTGCACGCACCTGACCCTGGGGCGCTGCCGCCGGGTTCCGGCGTCGTTGCGTGATCTCCGCATAGTGACGACCGATGGCAGAAACGCCGCCACCGCGTCGACTGAGGCGTCGGGGAGCGGTAGGTGCCGGGTATCAGGCTGGCGGGGGGCTCGCTGGGCGTGGGTGTGGGCGACGGCGAGCATCTGGCGCGTGAGGTCGAGGCCGATGAACGTGCCGTGCGGGCCCTGGTCGTCCAGGCCGATGCCGATGACAACGAGCTCCTCTAACCGGTCCCCGAAGACCCCGCCGGGCCGGCCTGCGACCACAGTGCCCGTACGTCCGGGCGCCTGGCCAGCCACCGGAACCTCTTCGACCGCACCACGCCGGACGTTTCCAGGCCGCCGGCCAGCAAATCCCACAACCACCGCAGGCGCATCGGCCGGTGGTCGGGCGAGACGGCGCTGGAATGCGTACTCCTCGGTCTCCGGCACCTGCCCGCCGTCGAGTTCGGCGACCCAGCCGGGCGCCGTCCCGGTCCGCTCCAGGTCGAACCGGCCCGTGTGCAGGATCTCCGCCGGGCCACCCGGCCGGGCACGGCACGGACCTGGCGGGCGGCCGGGTCGAGGCCGGTCAGCAGCCCTGAACCACCGCCGGATCGACAGGGCTGAGCAGGTCGGTCCTGTTGACCATCAATACGGCGACGAACTCGATCTGATCGACCACCAGGTCGGCGATGCCGCGATCATCCCCCGTCGTAGGCTGCCAGCCCACGCCCCTGCGGGGTCTCCCCCGCCTCGACCATGCTCCGCAGGCCCGCCACGCCTACCACAGTGGCGGTGTTGTCCAGGCGGGCCAGGTCGTCGAGGAGGACCTGCCCTTCCTTCGAGCCGACGGCAGACAACGGCAACGGGGGGTAGGTCAGTCGGAGAGGGTCACGGGCTGGCACAGCTTGGCGAGGTCGGTTGCGGCGGGTCCGTCGCAGAGGTGGTAGGCGATGACGGCGCGGTGGACGTTGTCAGCCCCGGGAGTGTGCGCAACCGGAGGCGCGACCGACCGACGCCGGACATGACCGTCTGTCAGCGCGGGCAAGGCGGGAGCCATGTGCCGATGTTGCGGAATGTGATTTCAAGATTACCCTAACTGGATGTTCAGCTAATGGCGATAGACGCGCGTGAAGTGGCGCTGGCAGGCTGACTCGTGACACAGGTCTGGGTGCCGAGGCAATCCTCGGTGCACGGAACCTGACGATTCGGGGGTAGTCATGACGGCGAAGGTCCTCGTCGTGGACCCGGTGGCGACCACTCGCGAGGGTGTCGCCCTGATCCTGGAACTCCGTGGCTTCAAGGTGGAGCGGTGGGGTGGCGGCGCGGACGCGGGGGTGCCCGACCAGAGCGTCGACGCCGTGGTGATCAACGTACACAGCGAGGAGAGCTTCATCGACGTACGAGCGCTGCATGATCGGAACGACACCGTCATCGTGGCTCTGCTGCGCTCGTCGGAGGCACGTGATTATCAGGCAGCTCTGATCTCCGGCGCCCAGGCCGCCTGCGCCTGGGACACCTCTCCGGAGGATCTGGCGATGGTGGTGAACGCCGCGTTGGCGGGTCGGACCGTGCTGCCTACCGGCATCGTGAAGCGGATGGTTGGCCTGGTGCACGCGGTTCCACCCGAGCCCACCGTCTCCGCGGAGGAACTGCGGTGGCTGCGACTGCTCGCCCATGGCGGGTCGGTGACCGAACTGTCGACCATTGCGGGCTACTCACCGCGGGAGGTGTTCCGCCGGCTGCGTCAGCTCTACCGGCGGATGGGGGTCAACAACCGGCAACAGGCGATTGCCGTGGCCGGCACCTGGGGCCTGGTGGACGTCTCCGGCCGCGGTGACCGACGACCACGCCCGGGCGCCTGACGAGCCGTGACTCCACGAAGGGGCGAATGGTTCTGTCGACGACAGACACATCCTGGTTGATCAACGGGGGCTCTACAGGTGATGGACGTACGGCGGCTACGGCTGTTGCGTGAACTGTCCCGGCTCGGCACTGCGTCGGCTGTCGCCGAGCTCTACTTCCTCTCGCCGTCCGCCGTGTCCCAGCAGCTGTCCACGCTGGAGCGGGAGGTCGGTGTCACGCTACTGCGGCGCGTCGGACGCCGGCTAACCCTCACCGCCGCCGGCGAGCTGCTCGTCAAGCACGCGGACCAGATCCTGGCGGACCTGGAGCGGGCCGAGGCGGATCTGGCGGCTCTCCACGTCGAGCTGCAGGGCCGGGTACGCCTCGCCGCGTTCCCCACGGTCTCCCGGCTGTTCATGGTGCCTGCCCTGACCGCCGCCCGGCGGGAGCATCCGGAGCTGACGATCGCGTTCGAGGAGATGGGGACCCACGAGGCGATGGAGGCGCTGCGCCGTGAGAATCTCGACGCCGCGCTCATCTACGACTACGAGGTGCTGGGGCCCATCTCCGCGCCGGGCCTCGAGATAGTCACGATGTTCCGCGAGCGGATCGTTCTGCTCGTCGGCGAGGGCGAGTCGCGACGGCCCACACGCCTGGCCGAGCTTGCGGACAGACGGTGGATCGCGCCACGCGCCGACACTCTGTGCCACGCGGCGTTCGTCGCCTTGTGTGAGGCGGCGGGCTTCACGCCGCGCATCGACGTCCTCACCAACGACTCCCAGCTCACCCACAACCTGGTGGCCGGAGGAATCGGCGTCGCGCTCGTTCCCACCACCGGGCTCGTGGGCATGCCGGGGACGCTGCGTTCCGTAGCGCTGGAGGACCCCGGCCTGGAGAGGCGGGTGTGCTTCGCGTCGCGCACCGGCGGGCAGCGGCGCCCGGCGATCATCCGGATGTTCGACACCTTCCTCCGGCTGAGCGAGGACTATCAGGACCTGTGAGCTCGTTCATCCGCGTGTGTCCTTGACGGTACGCAGCGTGAGGAAGACCTCCGCACTGCGTACTCCAGGCAGAGCCCGGATGTCCTCGTTCATCACGCGCAGCAGGTCGTTCTCGTTGCGGAAGCTCACCCAGACCAGCATGTCGTACCTGCCGGTGCAGAGCACGACGCTGTCGAGCCGGACGAGGGCCTCGGCCGCCTCCAGCACCTGGTCTGTGCCGCCGACGACGGACAGGCCGACGACCGCCAATCGCTCGCCGTTGACGACATCCCGGTTGACGCGCACGGCCACACGGGCGACTCCCGTGTCGAGCAGATGGTGCACCCGTCGCCGGGCGGTGTGCGGCGACACACCAGCATCGGCGGCGAGTTGCAGATAGGAGCGTCGTCCGTCGGCCCGCAGGCTGGCCAGGAGCACGCTGTCCACCTCGTCGATCAGCCGGTCACCGCTCATTGGCCAGGCTCCGTCCGGTGGTCGTCGTTGGCGGTGACGCGGCTGCCGCGGCCACCAGCGCCTGCGGCGCCGGGGAGGGCACCGCAGGAGTGTCGTCGCCGCCTGGATGGGGGAAGGCGACCAGGCCCCCGACGATGAGCGCCGCCCCGAGGGCCTGGGTGAGCGTGAACGGCTCGTTGAGCCCGACGACCGCGGCGATGACGCCGAAGACCGGAATAAGGTTGAGTGTCATCCCGGCTGCCCCGGCCGGGACCGTGCGGATTGCGAAGTTGTAGAGCAAGAAGCTCATCGCGAAGCCGAGCCCGCCTCCGGCCACGGCGGCGATCCAGTGGTCGCCGGCTGGTGCCGGGTCGGCGAGCCGCTCGTGGCCGGACAGCCACTGCACCGCGGCGGCCGGAAGCGTGAACAGCAGACCGAAGCCGAACTGGTAGGTGGTCATCTCGACCGGGTCGACGTGGGGCGCCACCCGGCTGGCGAAGATCACGTAGATCGCCGCCGACAGTGCCCCTCCTGTAATCAACATGTCGCCGAGGCTGATGGCGTTGACGGAGTCGGCTCGGTTGAGGACGGCCACGCCGATGACGGCGAGGAACAGGCCGAAGGCGGAGCGGCGGCCGATGCGCTCGCCGAGGAACAGGGCGGCCAGGATGACGACGAAACAGGACTCGAGGCTGGACAGCAGGGAGGCGTTGGCCGCCGTGGTGTAGCCGAGCCCGAGGGTCAGGCCCGTATAGGCCAGCGCCGGCTCGAAGAAGCCGAGCAGTGCGAAGCGCCAGGGTGCCGAGGGGCGGCGCATGCCGCGTACCGCCAGGACCGGCCAGAGAATCAGATTCGCGACGACGAGTTGCACGGCCAGCAGCGTGATCGGGGGAAAGCCGTCCAGCGCGTGCTTGGTGAACGCCGCCGAGCTACCCCAGCCGAGCGCGGCGAGGACGAGCGCGCCGAGGCGCCAGGGCTGGCTCATGCTACGGCCCGCTCGACGGGGCAGCGATCCTGCGGGCAGATGACGTAGTCGCAGAGCCGGCAGATGCGGTCGGCGGAGCGCCGGTCGCTGCTCAGCCCGTCGAGGATCCGCTCCACCATGCCGTCGAGAGCTGCGTGCTCGTGTGGTCGCAGTGGGGCGAGTGCGTGGCGCAGAGCCTCGCGGCGTCGGGAGACGACCTGCGCGGCTACGGCGGAGCCAGCCGGTGTCAGGTGGACGGCAATGCTGCGGGCGTCGCGACCCGGTCTGCGTTCCACCAGGCCTGCGCTCACCAGCCGGTCGACGAGTCGCACCGAGCCGGAGTTGGTGATGCCCAGGATGCGGCTGAGGGACTCGACACTCTCGCCCGGACATGCCTGAAGGGTGGCCAGCGCGGCCGGCGCGGACGCGCCGAGGCCACTGACCTGGGTGCCCGCATCCGCCATCCGGTCGTGCAGGGCGTCGACGAGGGCACCGAGAATGTTGAGGGTACGGCCATCCATGGCCGTAAGATACCTGACTGAGTCAGTCATTGGTACTCCTGTCGATGCCCGCCGCGCCCAAGGAGCGCGGCGGGCGACGTGACGTGTCAGGAAACCAGGAAGCGGTCGAACGCCCAGTTGTCGCCGTGCGCAGGAGTGCGCGCGTACTGGGCGAACGGGTCGTAGCCCGAGGGCGTCCAGTCGGTCTGCACCGACGGACACGGACCGAGGTACGGGGCGGCGACAGCCAGCACCTGATCGTGGTCCAGATCGTCCGGCACGCAGAGCCCGCGGCGGGGGTTGCGCACGATCCAGTGCACGGCGCCGAGCACCGAGGCGGCCACCTGCAGCGTGGTCGCGTTCTGCCGTGGCACAAGGCGGCGGGTCTCGTGAATGTCCAGCTGCGAGCCGACCCACCAGCCGTTGAGATCGTGCCCGAGCAGCAGGACGCCCAACTCGTCGGCGCCGTCGACGATCTCGTCGGCCATGATCCGCTGGTCCTGCTGGAGCTCGTAGTCGCGCATCCGGCACTCGTGCAGGGACGCCATCGCCGCGTCCGTCGGCAGGTAGGCGTAGTGGACGGTCGGCCGGTAGCGCGCCGTGTCACCGTCCCAGACGGTCAGCTTGTCACTGATCGTGAACGCCTCGCCGTGCCGGATCACCATGCCAATGATCGGGCCGCCGATGGGCACCCACGAGTGGACCAGTGTCGTCATGCCAGTGCGGGCGATGCAGATCTGGTTGCGCGGGCCGGACTCGTGGGTGAAGGCGCCCGGTGGCAGGCTCGGCTCGTGGGTGCCCCACCCGAGCTCGGCCGGCGCGATGCCCTCCTCGTAGAAACCCTCGATCGACCACGTGTTGACGAACTCGCCCACCTGTTTCGGCGCGCTGCCGATCTGGGTGTCCCGCTCGGATATGTGGATGACCTTCGTCCCGGTCAACATCGCCAGCCGTGCGTGGTTGCGATCGCCGAGGGCCGACTCGAGCGCGGTCGCCCGCTGCGGCTCCAGCGGCGTCGGCAACCGGTCGGGGTCCTTGAGCATCGTCGTGGCGATGTCCTCCAGTGCCACCTTGGTCCAGTGACTGACCAGGCCGGGGTTCGCGCCGTGCTCGACGACGGCCGTGCAGGCGTCGGCGCCCCACCCTCTGGCGTGCTCGCGCAGTCGCATGTGCCGGGCGTAGAGGGTCCGCTCGCTGGGGTGCTTGGCGGCCTGGTCCTCATACGGGTCCCACAGCTCGACGGAGGTGTCGACATAGAGGACGTCGTGCCGCTGACACCAGTCGACGATGTCGATGGTATCGATGTTCCAGCTCAGATTGATCAGGAGGTCACCCCGGCCGAGGTGTTCACCGAGTGTCGTGGCGAGGTTCTCGCGGGTGATCCGGTGCCGGACGTAGCGGGCCCCGGCGGCGAGGGTGTCGGGGATCTTCCCGGACAGGTCGGCGAAGTCCATCACGGTCAGCCGGGTGAAGTCCATGTCCAGGTGCCGCAGGAGCAGCGGTTGCAGGCACTGCGACACCGATCCGCTGCCGAGCACCAGAACGCGTCCGGGGAAGGTGAGTCTTGTGGGCGGGGTCACTCGTCGTCTCCAATGCACACGGTTGGCAGGGGCGGGAATCCGTTGAACCCGACGGAGGCGTAGGTGGCGGTGTAGGCGCCGGCGGCGAGAATGTCCACGGTGTCGCCCGGGCGCAGTGCCAGCGGCAGCCGGTAGGCCGTGCGCTGGTAGAGGATGTCGACGCTGTCACAGGTGGGTCCGGCCAGCACGACCGCGCCGTCGGGTCCGCCGTCGTGCGGGGTGACGAGCTGGTACCGAATCGCCTCGCCCTCCGTCTCGGCCAGCCCGCCAAAGCGCCCCACGTCCAGGTAGACCCAGCGGGTGTCGTCGTCGAAGGCCTTGCGGGATACCAGGACGACCTCAGCCCGCAGCACGCCCGCGGCGGCGGCGACGTAACGCCCCGGCTCGGCGGCCAGACGGGGGCAGGTGTCGAAGTGCCGCTCGACCGCCGCCGTGATCGCTTCGGCGTACCGCTCGATCGGCGGGACCGGAGAGGTGTACTCCACTGGAAAGCCGCCGCCGACGTTGAGCATGCTCAGCTCGATGCCGGCGGCGCCGAGCGCGCCGAACACCCGCGCCGCCGCAGCCACACTCGGCTCCCATCTGCCGGGGTCGAGCTGCTGGGAGCCGACATGGAACGACACGCCCACCGGCCGCAGGCCGAGCCGGGGAGCCTGGGTCAGCAGGTCGACCGCCATGTCCGAGGTGCAGCCAAACTTGCCGTTCAGCGGCCACTGTGCGCCGGCACTGCTGGCGAGCAGTCGGCAGAACACCGCCGAGCCGGGCGCGTGCTCCGCCAGTTTGAGTAGCTCGTCCTGGCTGTCGAAGACGAACAGCCGTACCCCACTGCGGTAGGCGTAGCGGATGTCGGCAGCCTTCTTCACCGTGTTGCCGTACGAGAGCGTCGACGGGTCGGCACCCTCGGCCAGGCAGAGCGCGATCTCGGCCGGGCTGGCCACGTCGAAGGAGGCTCCTGCCCGCACCAGGCGCCGGATCAGACGCGGCTCCGGGTTGGCCTTGACCGCGTAGTAGGCATCGGCGTCCGGGAACGCCGAGCGCCACCGCTGATAGCGGTCGACGGCGACAGCCGGATCGAAGTACAGACACGGTGTGACCGCCGCCGTGGCCCATTCTCCGATGCGATCGGCGTCGGCGCGTCGCTCGATGATCTGCAGGCCACCGGGCGCCTCAGCCATGAGTGCCCGCTCCAGTGAGCAGCGTGTTGTCGAGAGTCAGGGTGAGGCAGCGTACGCCGCCACCGGCCTTGAGGAACTCGCCGACCGGGTGGACGACCACCTCGAACCCCCGGCGGCGCAGCTCGGCCTCCAGGCGGGCGGAGCAGGCCGGCATGATGACCACCTGCCCGATCACGATGGAGTTGGCGCTGAACGCCAGCGCCTCCTCCATCGTCAGCAGCACTGGGTCGGGTACCAGGTCGGCCAGCGCCCGCCGGGCCTCCCGGTCGAAGGCGTCCGGAACCACGAGGGCCTGTCGCTCGCCGAGCGGGCAGAAGGCGATGTCGACGTGGTAGAGCCGGGGGTCGACCAGGTGTACCGGCACGACCCGCCAACCGGTGCGGGCGGTGACGTCCTCGTACGCGGCCCGCTCGGAACGGAACCCGTACCCGGCCACCAGAGCGTCAGCGAAGACGAGGGCGTCACCGGCACCCTCCTGAGTCGCGGCCGGCGGGTCGAGCAGTTTGCATCCGAACTCCTCGAACCAGGCCAGCAGGTGGGGCGTCTCGCCCTGCCGCTCGGGGTGGCGCATAGCGGCGGGCAGGAAGAAATCGCCGCTGACGATGCCGCCGTTGGCGACGAAGACCATGTCCGGCAGCTGCGGGACGGCCGGAATCGTCTCCACCAGCCCACCGGCCTCGCGGATCGTCTCGACCAGCCCTCGCCACTGCTCGTGGGCCGCCTGCTCGTCGACGACGGCGTGCGGGTCCATCCAGGGATTGATGGAATACGACACCTCGAAATAGTCCGGTGGGCACATCAGGTAGTGCCTGCCCCCGGCCGAGTCCTCCATTGTCATGTGCTGTCCTCCACCTGCACTGGGAATCGCCCGGCTCGTCGGGTCAGTAACGGAACTGCTCGTCGTTAAATGCCTCACGCGCCTGCCACGGGTTGTGATAACGGTTGCAGTCGTCCACGGGATGGCCCTGGAACTGACCGTAGTTCTCGTGGTCGGCCGGAAAACGTTCGTCGCTGATGTAGTCGAGCAGCAGATTGCGCCAGATCTCGGTGCCGCTCGACTCGTACGGCCCGCTGACCCGCGTGCCGTCGACCGTGACCTCGGTCGGGACGAGCACGTCGGTGTGGTAGAGGGCCGAATAGCTCTGCGGGTCGAAGTCCGGTGGGACGTAGGACGGCAGCCGGCGGACCGGACACCCGTCCCGGTCCTCGTGCCGGCGGTTGTGCCAGCTCTGACTCGGCACGTCGCTCGCGCCCAATCCGCCGTTGCCAATCGATCGGAACGCGGTGTCCCGGACGAACTCGATGGCGGCCGGCAACGAGTCGAACAGGCCCCGGGAGTGCAGCGAGTTGGCGTAGTGGCCCGGTGAGTTCATCGAGAACATCAGGCCGCCGGGAACCCGACGGTCATGGTTGCGGGTGCCGTGCGCTGACGAGTAGAAGATGTTGCAGCCGACCTTGAACAGATGCAGTCGGCCGTCGAGGCGCAGCGGTGCCGCCTCGGTGTAGATGACGTCGGCTCGGGTCGGGGAATGCTCGATCAGGTAGAGGTCGGAGAGGAACAGAGAGAGACGCAGCAACTCCTTACCGGGCGCTGCGTAGGCGAGCCGGCGGCTGTTGAACATGATGAGGAACCCGCTGGCGAGCCCCTGCTCGGCGCGGTCCTTCCAGCGTCGCCGGGCCTGCTGGATCAGGGCGCTCACGTGGTCCGCGCCGCGGGCCAGGTCGTCGTCGGTCAGCCAGCACAGATCCGCTGCCAGGCCCTTGGCCGCAGCCGGGCCCTTGGCCGCGTGCGCCGCGAGACGTCCGAACAGACACGGCTGCCATCGCCCTATCCACTGGAAGAAGACCCGACGCTTCTCCTCGACATCGGTGTCCGCGAACAGGGTGTGGTGGGCACGGTCGATGTCGTCACCGAAGTCCGCGTCGGGCGGAAGGGTGGGCAGGCCGTCGATCATGTCCGACAGGCTGGGCGATGGTCCCCGAAGACCGTTCAAGGTCTCGCTCAAGCTCACTTTCCGGCCTCTTCTCGTGACGTTTTTCTCCGTCTGCCGCCGACCTGACGGGCGGTCGCCACATTTGTATCCCCGATCGATGGTGCGCGGGTGTGATGAGTGTTTGCCCGACGGCGATCGATATTCGGCGCGGGCGTGCCACGAATTCGTCGCTACGACGCCGGATATCGCAAACGGAGGCGTCCGACCTCGACGCGCCGCGCGTTCAACTGCTATCAAGTAGTGCGTTCCAACAAGGAATCCCGACCCCTCCAGAGGCGGAGACAATGCGGATCGGAGACGGTGTCGTCGTCCCCGCGGTGCTGCGCGACCTGCCCCAACTACCGGCCGACATCTCCTTCGGCGCGGACATCGACGCGGCCCACGAGGTGCTGTTGTCGCCGGTGAGCACCGAGACGCAGCGGCGCGCGGCCCTGCACCGGTGGCTCGCCCGTAGTCAGCCGTGCCTGTTCGGCCGGCTCGCCACCCGGCAGGAGGACGGCGTCCACGCCAGCAGGGGCCTGGGTATGGACGTGTGCTGGATCGGCGAGGACGACCTCGCCCGGGGGCTGGACGCGGTGTCCGACAAGATCCAACGTGCCCGCCGCCGCTGGAAGGACCGAGCAGTCACCGCTCACAGCAGCGCGTTTCTCGTCATGTTCAACAGCCGGCGTCTCGCGTACGCCCCGCCCGGGCCTGAGCTGGCCACCGCCGCGCTCACCCTCGCTGGCGCGTACCTCGTCGAGCACGCCCCGATTCAACCGGACGTCATCTACACCGAGGCGGTGCCGCTGCGACACGCCGACGGCGCGCTGCGCGTCTACAAGGCCAGCGCCCAGCTGTTCCACACCACGGCGCACCTGCGCCGACACCACGACCGCAGGGTGCCGGGCGGGTTGCTCATCTCCATGAACGCACCGGGGCACTACGCCCAGGCTCTGGTCGCGCGAGGGCTGGCGCCCGACCTCGACGAGGCGATGGCGTACGTCCGCCGGATGGCGATGCGCTCCATTGGCGCCGGCGGCATCGGCCACCCCCAGGGACGCGGCTCGAGCTGGCGCAACCCGGCACCGCACGGGGTTGGCGGTGGTTGCCCACGGGACGGGTTGGATCCGGATCGCTACTCCGCCACGTACCAGATCGACGTCCTGGTGCAGCGCGAGGTGCTGACCGACGCGCGGACCCGCGCCGACGGGCCGTGGTCCGCCGAGGAGGTCTGGCCGTCGCTGCACCTCGGCTACCTGGACCCGGCTCCGACCGATCCCGGGTCGCCGGAGCACGGATGGGTGCACGGGCTCGACGTCGCCGAGGACGCCCGCCACGACAACCCCTGGCCGACCTGGCCGGCGGTCAACGCACCCGACTTCGACTACTGAGGAGGCGCCGTGCTAGTCCGGCAGATTGGCGACGACCAGCTGCAGCCCGGCTACGGGGTTCGGTACCAGCAGATCTATCCCCACGGGCACGAGGATCTGGCCGACTGGGGGATCGGACGTGCCGTCCTCGACCGCGGCGATGCCACCACGGTGCACGCCCACCCCGAAAACGAGATCTTCCTGATCCTGTCCGGTCGCGGGGACATGACCGTCGGCGCGCAGCGGTTGCCCGTCGTCGGCGGGGAGGCGGTCGTCATTCCCGCCGACACCCACCACCAGCTGGTCAACACCGGCGCCGGCCCGCTGGTGCTGGTGTCCGTGTACTGGCCGCCGGCGTTCGGCCGGTTCGACCTGTAGGGAGTGCACATGCCACCGGCCGACCGCGGCACCAGCCCGTCGCTGAGCGTCGTCACCGCGGCACCGCCCACGCCCAACGGCGACCTGCACCTCGGGCATCTCTCCGGGCCGTACGCCGGGGCAGACATGTACGTCCGGGCGCGTCGGCTCACTGGGCACGACGCCGTCTACCTGACCGGCTCCGACCTGCACCAGAGCTACGTGCCGGTCAAGGCGCGGGCGACGGGCGTCGACTCGTACCGGATGGCCGACGAGTTTGCCGACGACATCGCCGAGGTCTTCGCCGCCATCGGTTTCGCCACCGACGCCTGCCCCCGGCCGGCGCGCGACCGCCGGCACCGGCACCTGGTGGTCGAGTTCATCGCAACCCTGCACGCGCGGGGAACCCTCGTCGCACGGACCAGCGACCGACTGTTCTGCGAACGTTGCGACCGCTACCTGTTCGAGGCCTATGTGTCCGGTGGGTGCCCGCACTGCAAGGCCGACAGCGACGGCAACTCCTGCGAGGCCTGCGCCCAGCCGAACAGCTGCGTGGACCTCGTCGATCCGGTCTGCAACCTCTGCGGCGACCCGCCGATCCGGCGACCGTACCGCCAACTGGTCTTCCCGCTGCAGCGGTACGCGGACGAGCTTCGCGCCTACCACGCCCGCACGATGATGAGCCCGCAGCTGGAGGCGCTCTGCGCGGCGATGCTTGCCGCCCCGCTGCCCGAGATCGCACTGACCCACCCCACGGACTGGGGCATCCCCAGCCCGGTGGCCGGCTTCACCGACCAGCGCGTGTACGTCTGGGCCGAGATGGTCCCGGGATACCTCGCCGCGCTGGCCGAGGCGCTCGCCGCCCGAGGCGGGGGTGACTGGCGCGCGGTGTGGAACGCACCGGACAGCGAGGTCGTGCAGTTCTTCGGATTCGACAACGGCTACTTCCACGCGGTCCTGTTCCCGGCGATGCTGATGGCCTACGACCCCGGGTTGCGGCTGCCCGACGCGCTGCTGACCAACGAGTTCCTCCACCTGGGCGAGACGAAATTCTCGACCAGCCGTGGGCACGCGATCTGGGCTCGCGAGCTGCTCGACGAGGTGCCGGCCTCCGTCGTGCGCTTCGCCCTGGCGTACGACCGGCCGGAGACCGGCCCGTCGTCGTTCACCCTCGACCGGTTCCGCACGCTGATCGACGACGAGCTCGCCGGCAGGTGGCAGTCGTGGTTGGGCGGCCTCGTCGATCGGGTGAACCTGGCAGGGGTGCCGCCACTGAACGACCCGCTTCCCAGCCACCGCCGTTTCCTTGCCGACCTGGCCGACCTGGCCCGGCAGTGCCTCGCCGCCTACTCGGCCGCCGGCTTCTCGCCACGGACGGCGACCCGGGTGCTGATCAACCTCGTCCGCCGGGCGTCGGAGTTCACCGCCGGCCAGTCCCGGCTGCGGGCCGCCGGCCCGTCCGCCGCCTCCGACGCCGCGGTGGCAGCCGAGACGGCCGCCGCCCGGACCCTGGCCCAGCTCGCCTGGCCGGTGATGCCGGACTTCGCCGAGCAGCTGTGGCTCGCACTCGGTGAGATCGGCACCCCCCGCTGGGACGGCGTACGCCCCGCCACTCCGGGCCGGCGAATGACCCGAACCGCGCCCTTCTTCCTCCCGCTGCCGGTCGACCTCGAGCAGTCTGTGTACCCGGGGTGACCGCCCGGCGGGCCACGGTGCTCGGCGCCGGGGTCTTCGGACTCTGCATCGCCCACGAACTCGCCGTCCGGGGCTGGCGGGTGCAGGTCGTGCACCGCGACCCGCTCGACAACTCCGGAGCATCCACCGCGGAGTCGCGCATCCTGCGCACCTCGTACGGAGCCGACGACTGGTACACCCGCTCGGCGTGGCGGTCGCGGGAACTGTGGTGCCAGTTCGGTCGGGCCGCCGGGCGGACGGTACTAGCCCCCACCGGTGTGCTCCTGCTCGGTACGCTCGACCAGTGGGCGCATGACACCATGCAGGTGGCCCGGCGCGTCGGAGTGCCGCTGCGGCAGGTACAGGGCGCCGAGGCGCGCGACCAGTTCCCGTGGTTCACCACGAATCCCGCCGACCACCTGCTCTTCGAGCCGTCCGGCGCCGTACTGCTGGCCCGGGAGGCGATACGCGCCGTGGCCACGTGCGCCGTCGACCGGGGCGTACGGCTGCGACGGGCCGACGTCTTCGCTGTCGACGGACAGCCGGTCACCGACGGTCGCCCGCTCGACGGCGACGTCACGGTGTGGGCGGTGGGTCCGGGTCTGCCAGTTCTGTTCCCCGGTCTCACCTCGGCGCGGGTGGTCGCCCAGGACAGCATGTTCCTCGACCCACCGGCGTCGTGGCGCCGTGATCAGCCTCCGCCGGCCTGGGTCGACCGGACCGCCGAATGGTACGGCGTACCCGCCGTCGGCTCGGGCGGCGTCAAGGTGGTGGCGGACCAGACAGTCGCACCGGACGCCGAAGCCGTGCAGGTCGACCCGCACCCCTACCTGCGGCAGCGGGTTCCCGGCTTGCGGGACGCCCCGGTCCGGCGGTGGGAGCGGTGCCGTTACGTCGAGATGCCCGACGAGCACTTCCTGCTGGACCGCCACCCGGCCGACCCGACGGTGTGGCTCGCCGGCGGCGACAACGGACACGGCTTCAAGCATGGCCCAGCCTGGGCAGCGTTCGTGTGTGACGCGGTGGAGGAGCGGGCCGAGGTCCCCTTCCGGTTCCGGATTCGATGACAGGTGGCGGTCACCGTGGACATGGCGTTACTTCACCAACTGTCGCCAGGTACGGCGGTCAGGCTGCACCGGACCCGGTGGACGGTGCTCACCCGGCTCCTGGCCCACGATGACGTCGACGAGTGGGGTGAGTACCTGCTGCGCAGCGGTCGGGCCGGCATCTGGCTCGCACTCGAACCCGGCTCGGACGGGCTGCGGGCGTCCTCATGGATCCGTCGGCCGGTCACCACCGACGAGTACGACCCGGGGCTGGGCCGGCTGCGCGACACCATGCTGACCGAGACCGGCCGGGGCCGGGCGACGTACTGGGCCGACGGGGACCTCCGTATCGTTGCCGGACTGACGGCGCGGGGGCACCTGCACTACGTCGAGTACCGCACCAGCGCTGGTGTCCACGTAGCGGCGGAACGACTCGCACTGGACGCGCCGTGGCTGATCGGGGTGGACTGTGCCCTGGCCATGACCGATCTGCGACTGCTCTCGGAGGTTGCCCCGTGACGACCGCGCTGGAACGGACCATCCATATCCAGGCCGACGCGATCGAACGCATTGCCGGGACGGACCTCGCCGAGCCTGCGCAGCGGTTGCGCGGCGCCCGCCGCGTCTTCCTCATTGGCACAGGCACCAGCCGGCACGCCGCCGACCTGGGCGTGCTCCTGCTGCGCGACGCCGACGTCGAGGCGTACAGCTTTGCCGCCGGGCAATTTGTCACCGGAGGCCCGGCGCTGCTCCCGGACGACGCCGCGGTGGTCATCTCGCACACCGGTCGGACGGCATACAGCCGCCGGGTGCGGGACACGGCCCGGACGGCTGGCTGCCGGCTGGTGACGATCACCGGCGAGGGAGCCGGGTGGCCGGAGGCGATCGTCACCGTCCCGCCGGAGGAGTGCGAGACGTACACGGTCAGCTACACGGCCAGCCTGACCGTGCTGGCCAGCCTCGCGCACCACCTGGGCTGCCCGGACGTCGGCCCCGCCGATCTCGCCCGGGCGGCCGGGCACGTGCGCGCCGTGTGCGCCACATACCGGCCCGGTGCCGTACCCGCACCCGAACGCGCGCTGGGGCTGGTCGGCGCCGGACCGTACGCCGTCACCGCGGCCGAGGGCGCGTTGAAACTGCGGGAGGCCGCCGGCGTCCTGGCCGAGGGCTTCGACGCCGAACGGTTGCTGCACGGCGCCGCCGTACCGTACGGGCACCGGGACCGGTTGCTGCTGGTCGCCCCGGAGACCGACGCCGACGGGCTGGTTTCCGCGATCGGTGCCGCCGCCGCTGCGGAAAACGTTCCGGTGAGCATCGTCCCGAGCGTCACCGGCCTGCACCCGGTGCTGGCGCAGCTACCGGTTACCGTCGGCCTGCACCTGCTCGCCGCAGAACTGGCCGGGGTGAACCGACGCGATCCCGACCAGGTGATCGTCGGCGCGTGGGCCGAGGAGAGCCTGTGGGAGCGAGGCTCGGTGCCGAGCGAGCCATAGCTCCTACTGCCGGTTCGAATATTGCCGCGTTCTGCGACGCCGATCCGACTGCGCCTCGGTCGATCCCCCGTCATGGCAGCCGGCTCTGCCACGAGCCGGGTGTCGCGGTGGCCGTGATCGAGGCGATGCTGACGCCGCACCGGCGAGCTGCTGCCACTGAACGGACCGAGTACGTCACCGGTTTCGAGGCGAGCCAACCGCCTGACCGACCGTCGGTCTCCTGCCCGACACTGACCAGCCCTGCAACGCACTCCGGAGGCCTTGTGAGATGCGTTTCGGCGTCAACTACATCCCATCGCGCAACTGGCCCTACTCGTGACCCGACTGGGAGTGCAGCGAGCGGCGTCTCCGGGGCCGCTGGGCGTGTCCAGGATCCTGGTCGCTTCGGCGACCAGCTGATCGGTGGGCAGGTAGCCCACGGCGTGCGAACCCATGGATCATGACGCGAAGACCGCCGATGACGCGGCCGGCCGGGTCAGCCGGCGGTCCCGGCGCGCCGGGTGCTGCCGCGGCCGGTGGGCCAGGGCAGGCAGTCCGTGCCCGACCCCGGCACCGTGAACACGTCCAGGCCGTGGTCGATGCTCGACGTCACGATCTCCAGTGTCCCGTTGCCGTCGAGGTCGCCGATGGACGGCGCCGCCCCGATCCCGACGCCGTTGCCGTTGGCGGACTGGCGCGGCAGCCGGGTGGAGGACAGCTGCTGACCGGTCGCGGACAGCACCACCAGCCGACCGGCGCCGACCGAGGGGCCGTACGTGCCGAACACCAGTTCCGGCCTGCCGTCTCGGTTCAGATCTGCCGCGACCACCTCGGAGCCGAACGTCTTCGCCGCGCCGCGTGCGTAGTCGTACCTCCACAGCAGCTTGCCATTCGGGGACACCGCGTAGACGCGGCCGTCCGGGGTCGCGGACACGATCTCGGGCCGGCCATCGCCAGTGAGGTCGACCAGGGTTGGCGCCGGGATGCCGCTGGGCGGATACCAGTCGCCGTCCCCGCGTACCGCCGGTTTGGCGGTGAGCACCGGCCTGTCGAACCCGGCGTGCCGGCGCGCGGACCGCGTCCCGCCGTTCTGGGCCCCGTCGAAGGCCATCACCGCGTAGCCCTGGGTCTCGTACGGCTCCTTCATCTCGGCGTTCGGCAGACCGATGACCTCAGCGTGCCCGTCGCCGTCGAGGTCGGCCATCGACGGCGGCGACGCGGTCCACTGCAACCACATGGTGCTCTTGACGTCCGGCCACGCCCCGGTGTGCTTGTGGTGGTGCGCTTCCTCCACGGCGGGGTCGAGCCAGCGGATCATCTGTCCCCAGCCCAGCCGCTTGCCCTTGTACTGGTTCTGCCGGCTGGTGAACCAGCCCGAGGCGAGCACCGACGTGCCGTCGGGATTGAACACATTGATCTGGTGGTTGTCGTAGGTGACCACGATCTCCAGATCGGGGTCGTCATCGAGGTTGGCGATCCCGACGTTCTCCCCGTAGGTGCCGTATCCGTGATTGCCCGCGCCGTTGAAGGTGGCGTCGCTGCCGGTGTTGTACCGCGGCCAGGACGTGGCGGCGGCGCCCTTGGGGTGGTAGGCCTTGCCGTCCGCAGCGAACACGAACACCTGCGAGCCGGTGGTGGACGTGTTCGTGGTGGTCGCCACGATCTCCATCTTGCCGTCGTGGTCGAGGTCGGCCGCCGCGAGCCCGCGTGTCTCCGGGCATTGCCCGCCGCTGCAGGTGGAGACCGGCCAGCCGGGCTTGACGCGCAGCTTGCGGCCGCGGAACTCGTACGCCGCGACGGTGCCTTCGCCGCCGCCGGTCACGATGTCGGTGACCGAGTCACCGTCGAGGTCGGTGACCACGGCGGGGGCGTACACGCGGCCCTTGCTCGCCGTGCCGGTGGCCAGCCGGGTGCCGGTGGCACTGTAGACGAAGGTCGAGTAGTCCGGCGCCACGATCTCCAGCTTGCCGTCGCGGTCGAGGTCGACCAGGCTCGGCGAGGAGAACCAGCCGGTCTGGCCGGTGGCAACGGTACGCACGTGTTTCGGCCGGGCCACCGCCGCGGCACCGCCCTGCGCCTGACACGTGGACGGCACTGCCGAGAGTGGCTTCCCCCCTGAACCCGCTCTGGCGGCGACGGTCGCCGCCGCGGAGCTCTCGGCCGGCCCGGGCGCCGACACCCAATTGCTGCCGTCCCCGCCGCCCGCCGCGGTGACCAGGGCGACCGTCACCAGCACCACCGTCGCCAGCGCCGTCGCGCCGACCGCGACCATCCGCCGCCTCATCACCAGACCATGCACCCACGGAACCTACCCGGCGACCCTGCCCGCACAAGGACCGGCCGCCCGCACACCGGTGCCCGCCCGGATCTGTTCGACGCCGTCGAGCAGTCGCCGTACCCGCCGATACCGCCCGGCGGACAGAGCGGCAGCGGCGATCTGGCGGACGCTCGGCGGGAGTGGGGTTGTCTCGCTAGTGAGAGAAGCTCACCGGCACCACGTTTCCGGAACCGTCTGTCAGGCTGCGGGCTGGGTGAGCAGGTTGCGCACCGTGTGTGGTTCCCGGTCGAGAAGTTTGCCGAGCAGAGGGTCGACTCCGGCGAAGTCGCCCTGTCGTGCGGCCTGGTAGAAGCCGAGGAGGAAGCGCGCCATGAAGTCCGGCGTGCCCTGAGCGATCTGGGCCGCGAGCCACTCCTGTTCGCCCAGAACCTCACGCTTGACCGTGCGGCCGGCGACCTCGGACGCGATCATGGCGATGTCCTCGAAGGTCGGTGCGGCACTCGCGGTGAGCGTCGTCGGACCGTCGTACGCGCCGTTCGAGGTGAGGATGATCGCGGCGGCCTCGGCGGCGTCTTCGCGGGCGGTCCACGATACCGGTCCGTCCCCGGGCACAGTGATGACGCCGGTATCGCGCCACGGACCCATCAGCATATTGAGGCTGTGCAGGTAGAAGCCGTTGCGCAGCGAGGTCCAGGCAATTCCCGACTCGGCGAGCAGTTGCTCGGTCGCGGCATGGTCGCGCCCAGGCCTGAAGGGGGTGCCGGGGGTGGCGTTCTGGTGACTGGTGTAGAGGATGCGTCCGACCCCCGCGGCGACGGCCGCGTCGATCGCGGCGCGGTGCAGGCCCACGGCGTCGGCGCTTGGATCATTCGAGGACACGAGCAACAGCTGATCGGCGCCATCGAAGGCACCGGGCAATGAAGCCGGGTCGGCGTAGTCGCCGTGGCGAACCGCCACCCCGCGGTCGGCGAACCGCTTGGCCTTGACGACATCGCGCGCGACGACGGCGATGTCCTCGGCGGAGATGCGCTCGAGGAGGTGACCGACAGTGGCGCCGTTGAGCGCGCCGGTAGCTCCAGAGATGACGATCATGCGAGGACTCCAGGTGTTATCGATGGTCGCGGTTTTACGCTAACACTGAAATTGCTGCGATAGCAATCAGGAGATAACATTGGAAACGTGATGGCCCCCACCCCACAGCCGGCCCGCGACGTCGTACGCACCCGGCTGATCGAAGTCGCCGCCCGCCTGCTCGCCAGCGAGGGACCCGCCGCGGTGACCACGCGCTCGGTTGCGCTCGCCGCCGGCGTTCAGGCGCCTTCGATCTACCGCCTTTTCGGCGACAAGGACGGGTTGCTCGACGCCGTGGCGGAACAGGGCTTCGCGAGCTACGTGGTGCAGAAGCCCCCCGTCGACACCGACGACGATCCGGTCGAAGGTCTGCGCGCCGGATGGAACCTGCATGTCGGCTTCGGCCTCGCGAACCCCGCGCTGTTCCGGCTCATGCACACGGCGAAGCGAACGCCGGCCGGGCAAGCCACCATCGAGTCCGGCACCGAGATCCTGCGACAGCGAGTGCGGCGGGTCGCCCGGGCCGGACGTCTGCGCGTGCCCGAACAACGCGCCGTCGCGCTCATCCACGCGGCGGGCACGGGCGTCGTGTTCACCCTCATCGAGCAAACCGACGACGAACGTGACGAAACCCTCGCTGATCTGGCGTGGGAAGCCGTCTGCACAACCATCCTGGTCGAACCGCGTGCGGCCGAACCTACCGGCCCGGCAGTTGCCGCCGTTACCCTCCGTGCCGCCCTGTCCAACCTGACAGCGCTCACGGCCCACGAGGGTGCACTGCTCGGCGACTGGTTGGACCGCATCGCGGATTCCGATCAACAGGTGATTCGTCCGGATGCAGGGTGACAATCGGTATTCAGGTCGCCGAGGTCAGACAGGGTGACGCCGGGCATTCCCACGAGGCGGTGGGTCTCCGGTACGGCTATGAAGAGGTCAGCGTGGAGCAGGGTGCCCTGCTGCAGTCCCTTCAGGTCATTGTGCGGCAGCGCGTGGCCGACACCGATGATCGCGAGTTCCAACCGGCCGGCCGAAGCCGCCGCAGCAGCTCAGGTGTCGACGCCTCCTCCATGGCCACGGCGAGGCCGGGTTGGTCGGACGTCACCTGGGCGATTGCTCGCGACATCAACGCCATGGCTGCTGCGGGGAAGGCTCCGACCGTGAGACGGCCTGCCGGGAGATGGCCGACTGCGTGTAGCCAAGGGCCTCGGCGGCACGGGTAAACGAACCCGTGGCCGCAACCTGCTGAATCACTCGAAGGCCGGTCAAAGTCAACTCCGCCACGTTAGAGATATGCCATGCGCTCCAGTCATGGAAAGCGTGCCGAATCTTCGTTGTCGGGCATTGCTGCACGTGGGATATTCGGGGGTGAGACCTTCAGGTTGGCGAAATCCGAAAGAATTATGTCTTTAGTTGGAGGAGCGATGTCCCAGGACATCACGCGGGACGAGCTCGTCGCGCGTATGGTTCGCGCCGGCGAGCTCGAGGTTTCCGGAGAGAATCCAACCGAGCTCGACACGTACTTCGACACCGGAAAGTTCCGATTCCACGGGCCGGATGGCTTCGAGTCCGATTACGTCGGGCTCAACGACTACTTCGCATCGATCCGGGCGGCCTTCGATGACCGGTCGATCCGACGTGGGATCGTAGTGGCCGAGGGTAACCACATCGCCTGCCAGACGTGGATCGAAGGTACCTTCGTCCGTGAGTTCACACAGTCACCAGCCGGCGTTATATCTCCAAATGGAGAGCGTGTCGTCTTCGATCTGCTCAACCTGTTCCACTTCGACGATCAGGGCCACCTTGTCGAGGAGTGGGTGCGCACCGACTACCGCAGCTTTCTACGCCAGCTTGGCGCCGAAGGCAGGTAGGGACGAGTCGGACGCCAGGTAACGCCGACCAGGTGAGAAATTCAGATTCTGATCGCCCGTAGGCGTCTGTGACTTCTCGAGAGAGATGATTTGGACCCGCAACGGCACGACTCAGCGTTGACCAGCATCTCCGCTGGTCGGCGCTGTTGTCGTTTTCGGGGCGAGGCGTAGGGTCGTGGCTGTGGCCGTCTCCCCCATAGTGGACGAGCTGCCTGTGATGCCGTTCTTGTTGCGGTGGGCGGTGGGCGGTGGCGATGGGCATCGGGCTGCTCAGCGTCGTGCTGGGGTGTTACGGCGACGTCTGGGTGGGGCGAATACGCGGCACCGCCAGCGGGTCGGCCGTCGGCGAGCGGGAAGCTCACGCTCACTGCCGGCTGGTCCTGTGGTTGTCGATCGGGAGATACAGGTACAGGCCCATCGCCCGCATCACCGTGTGCAGCGATGCGGAAAATGCGTTGCTGCTCTTCGTCGAGGAAGGCCCGCACGGCTCGTAATAGCCGGTGTCGCATGCCTGAGCCCTCTTGACGGGCTCAAGTGAGGATCTGGTCGGCGGTCCTGGTCGACCGGAACGGTTCGCAGCGCTGTTATCTCCGGCCACTATACGGGCAATCGCCAGCTGGCTAGGCTAGCTCGGCTGAGGCAAATATGCGGGGGCGGCAAGGCCAGCGTGTCTGGCCGGCCGCATCGGGTGGGTTTCGCATGGTGATTCCCGCATATTGTTCTGGCACATGCCGTACCGTCGAGGCAGCAGCGCCGGCCATACACACGGTGTGGACGGCGCTCGGCTTTCGATATCCAACTCGGCGACGCCCTAGTGGAAAACATGCCCGACACGAACCCGACACCCGGTCCGCCTGAGATCGATGGTTCCCGGCCCAGCCGGGGCGCCGCGTACTGGTCGGAGACAAATCGGCTTGAGGGTTTCAGTGATGCGGTATTTGCCATCGTGCTCACGCTGATGGTCCTCGAACTTCTGCCCGGCCGGTCAGCGGTTTCGACGGAGGAGTTGCTGGGCGGCTGGGCTTCCTACCTCACCTACCTCGCCTCGTTCCTCACAGCCGCTGGGAACTGGCTTTCGCACCACAACACTTTTGCACGGCTAAAGGGGGCAGACTCGCGAGTCCTCGTAATGAACCTTAGTCTGCTGCTCGGCGTTTCCCTCATACCTTGGCCCACCGCGCTCATTGCCAACGCAATCCGCAGCGGAACCAAGCACGAGCAGGTGACCGCAGTATTCGTGTATGCATTCATCACCGGGCAGATCGGAGTGTCATGGACCGCGCTCAGCGCATACCTTGGCCGCCATCCGCACCTGGTGCACGGTATTCGTGAAACGCAATGGATACGACGCAACACGAAAGCGTCAGCGGCGTCAACCTCGGTCGCGTTCATAGGAGCAGCAATAGCTTTCGTCTCGCCGCTGGCATCCCTGGTGCTTTTTCTCATCGTACCCGCTCTGTTCATTTGCTTGAGCCTGCGGCAACGACAGCCTCCGGAGCAGGTATAACTCCAAACGCCCAAACTGTGCCCTGTGCGGCACGCACGACAATGCGGTCCAGCTGACTTCGGGAATCCCGGACGGGCACCCGCCGTGATGATGTGCGCGATGAGGAGCTCACCCATCCACGAACTGTGGCTCATTGACCCACCCCGCACTTGGTAGCGCCTACCCCGTAAAGGGTCGAGTCTTCTCACCGATGGGCGAGCTTTCTTCCGGCGTGTCGGGAAGGTGCACCCCTTCTTCGGGTCGTCACTCCGCGACCAAAGCCGCCGAGATCCAGCTCGCCCGCAGCTGGGCCGCCGAGTTCGGCCCCCGCGGTGTGCGCAACACCGTCTCCCCCGGGCGCGGAGATCGCTGTCGACGGAGGCATCACGGCGACCCAGACAAGTGCCACGATCAATACGGCGACGATGATGTCTACCGCGATGGCAGCGACAGCGCAGGGAGGACATTTCCCGGATGTCGGTCTCGTTGGCCGGGTCGGCGCAGACGTAGCCGTACGGGTTGCAGCTACCGCCTTGCACCGGTTCCACCTGCAAGAACCTGCCGAGTGCTGGGTTGGAGAGCGACAGACCGGGCCCCTCGACCGACGATTGCCCGGGCCGCGGTCACAGGTTGACGAAGCAGGTAGCCGAGTTGGCTGCACTCGACCATCCGGGCGCGGATGCGCCTGCACAGTGGTTGTCCTGGATTGCGTTTCCCCCGATCGTCGGGCTGCCACCACCGCAACATCGCCACTGTCCGCGGCGGCGTGCGCGTTATCGCCACACCACCGCAACCTCAGCCGCTGAAATAGGGTCCCGCCGCGAGGTCCTCGGCGAGGGTCGCGCCCGTCGGACGCCAGTCGAGAAGGCGTTGCGTGGCCGTGCTCGAAGCAGGGATGTCCATCCCGAAGAACATGCCGACCCAGCCGAAATGCTCTGCAGCATCCTCGGGTGTGATCGAGCGTACGGGCACGCCGAGCCCGTTTCCGATGGCCTCGGCGATCTCGCGGGCGGAGACGCCCTCTTCGCCCACGGCGTGCAGGATCGAACCGGCTGTCGCCTTCTCAAGCCCGAGGCGCACGACCGTGGCGGCGTCGGAGCGATGGACTGCCGCCCAGCGGTTCGAACCGTCGCCGACGTACCCCGAGACACCGCGCTCGCGCGCAACTCCAACTAGCGTGGCGATGAAGCCGTGGTCGCCGGCTCCGTGCACCGTCGGGGCGAAGCGCACGCTGACGGAGCGGACCCCCCGGCCGGCAAATTCCAGTGCCAGATTCTCGCTGCCGCCGCGCGCCGATTCGACACCGTGGGCCGCGGAGCGGTCTTCTTCGGTAGCGGGACGGCCTGGGGTGAGCATCGCGATACCGGAGGCGATCAGGAACGGACGGTCCGATCCGGCAAGGACTTCACCGATGGAATTCACCGCGTCGCGCTCCGCGCGGTTCGACCCCGCCGGGTCGGTGAAGTCGTGTTTGTTCGCGAGGTGGATGACGGCGTCGGCGTCCGCGGCGCCGGCCCGCATGCTGTCGAGGTCGTCGAGGTCGCCCCGCTGCACGTGGACCCCTTTCGCCTCGAGAGCCGCAGCGGAGCGCTCCGAGCGCGCCAGCCCGACCACGTCGTGTCCGGCCGCGAGAAGCTCATCGATCGTGGCGGCGCCGATCCATCCGGACGCACCGGTGACGAACACGCGCATTGCGCACCTCCTGAGACGGCCTGTCACCACCAGCCACGGCGGCTGATGTCAGGCACTGACAACACTGTACAACAGCATGACAGTCGCTGCCATCAGTATGATCGCGGGATGGTGCGCTGGGAGCCGGGTGCCGCGGATCGCCTACGGGCGGCCGCGCTCGACCTCTACACGTTGCAAGGCTTCGAGCAGACGACCGTCGCGGAGATCGCCGCCGCCGCGGGCGTCACCGAGCGCACGTTCTTCCGCCACTTCGCCGACAAGCGCGAGGTCCTCTTCGAGCGCGAAGAACTCCTGGCCAAAGGTTTCCTGGAGGGTGTGGCTACAGCGCCGGCGGATGCGGCGCCGCTGGAGATCGTCGCCCACGCGCTCGCCGCCTCGGCACCATTCTTCTCCGACGATCGTCGTTCCTGGTCGCGCAGGCGGCAGTCGGTGATCGACCTCAACCCGGCCTTGCAGGAGCGCGAGCTGCTCAAGTTGGCGAGGCTCGCGGCCATGGTCGCTGCGGCTCTACGCGAGCGCGGGGTGGTTGAGCCGGCCGCGTCGCTCGCGGCGGAGTCAGGGCTCATCGTGCTGCGGGTGTCGTTCGGGCGGTGGATCGCCGAAGGCGAGCGCCGGCCGCTCGGCGCCATCGAACAGGCCGTCCTGCAGGATCTCCGCGTCATGACCGCGCCTGCGATCCATCCGACTGAGGTTCCGACGCGACCAGAGGCCACGTCCTGACACGATCGTGCGACGCGGCCGCCCTGAGCGGTCGAGGTCAGGTCGTGGGCGTGACCAGGCCGGTTTCGTACGCCATCACGACGGCCTGGGCACGGCTGTTGAGGTGCAGCTTCGCCATGGTGTGCTTGATGTGGGTCTTGACCGTCGCCTGACTGAGCACCAGTTGTACAGCTATCTCGGCATTGGTCAGGCCCGTGCCCACCAGGCGGAGTACCTCCGTCTCGCGCGGAGTCAGGCTGGCGAGCTTGGTGGTCGATGGCGAGGGTCGGCTTTGTTGCTGCGCGTAGGTGTGGATCAGGCGGTGGGTGATGTCGGGGGCGATGAGGTAGTCGCCGGCCGCGACGATGTGGATGGCCGAGATGATGCGCTGCGGTGGGGTGTCCTTGAGCAGGAAGCCGGACGCGCCCTCGCGCAGGGCGGCGTAGACGTACTCGTCGAGGTCGAACGTGGTCAGCATGATCACTCGGGGACGGTGCTCGTCGGGGGTGTCGAGGATGCTGCGGGTTGCGGCGATTCCGTTGAGCACCGGCATTCTGATGTCCATCAGGATGACGTCGGGCCTGGTGGCGCGTGCTGCCCGTACCGCCTGGTCGCCGTCAGCGGCCTCGCCGACGACCTCCGTGCCGGGGGCGGCGGTGAGCAGCGCGACCAGGCCGGCGCGCACGAGGGCCTGGTCGTCGGCGACGAGAACTCGGACACTCACGTCGGTCCGCCCACCGGTAGGCGCAGGACGACAGCGAAACCGCCGGCCGGCGCCGGACCCGCCTCCAGGACTCCGGCGTAGAGGGCAGCGCGTTCCCGCATGCCCCGGATCCCGTAGAAGGGGGTTTCGGCGTGGCCCGAGCCGGCGCCCGTACCGTCGTCAGTGATCGAGAGGGTCAGCGAGCGGTGGCCGTAGTCGAGTTGGACCTGGGCGGTGGCCGGGCCGGCGTGTTTGAGCACGTTGGTAAGGGATTCCTGGACGATGCGGTAAGCGCAGAGGTCAGGTCCCGGTGGCAGCGGCGTGGCCTCACCGGTGATGGCGACCTCCACGGGCAGGCCCGCATCGCGGGTGCGATCAACGAGGTCGTCGAGTTGTGCCAGTCCCGGCTGAGGGCTGAAGTCCGCTTCGGTTTCGTGGTTCATCCGCAGTACGTGCAGTACCCGCCGCATGTCTGACAGAGCCTCCCGGTTGGCGTCACCGATGGTGGTGATGGCGTTCTTGACGGCCGGCAGATCGGGGGGCAGTAGGTATTCGGCAACGCCGGCCTGAATGGAGATGAGCGACATGTGGTGCGCGACGATGTCGTGCAGTTCCCTGGCGATGCGTACCCGTTCGTCGGCGACCGCCTGGGTCGCCTGGGCGGCGAGACGCGCGGCGCGCTGGGCCCATCGTTTGGTGCCCTCGCCCAGCACCCAGGCGCCGAGCAGGACCAGCGCCGCCTGCACTGCCTGCGACCAGACGACGCCACTGTCGGTCGTATAGACGATCACCAGGACGGCGAGCCCTGCGAGGAACATCGCCGCGGCTACCCGGCGCTCGCGCAGCGTGGCGACCGTGATCATCGCGACGACCATGCCGACTCCGCCGGCCGGCAGCTCGCCGTAGCCCAGCAGACTGAACGCCGCGAGTGCGACCACGATCACCAGCATCGTGGCGACCGGCGCCGTCTGCCGCAGCGCGATCGGCGCCACCGTCAGCGCGGCCAGCGCGGCGGTCGGCCAGCCGATCGGCGCGGCGGACTGCGCCACGATGGTCGCCAGGGCAAGCCCGGTGAGCACCGTGGCCAGCAGCACGTCGATGAAGATCGGCCGAGACAAAGCCCGCATCCTGCCACGCTAGCGGAGCGAGCGGCGGCGGGCCTCGCCCGCTGGTGGTGGACGCGGCTACCACCAGGGGGGTAGTGCGAGTTCCCGTCCTGGGATGACGGCACCGCCGCCGATCGTGGCTAGCGTCGGTCAGCATGAAGAACACAGCGTGGATGGCACTGGCGGCCGTGACGGTCGGCGCGGTCATGACCGGCTGCGCGTCGGCCACCGAGGACAAGCAACCGGCGATCACGAACATCCTGCAGCGCGACGCGGATCTGCTCCTGGACTACGGAGCGCCGGGCATCCTGGCCGAGCTGGACACCCCCAGCGGTCCGGTGGCGGTGCGCAGCGGCTTCGGCGACGTCGCTGCCGGCACCCCGGTGCCGTGGGATGCGAAGTTCCGCATCGGCAGCTTCACCAAGCCGTTCGTGTCCGCGACACTGCTGACACTCGTCGGTGAGGGACGGCTGTCACTGGACGACACGGTCGACCGGTGGCTGCCGGGCGTGGTGAAGGGCAACGGCAACGACGGCCGAAAGGTCACCGTGCGCCACCTGTTGCAGCACACGAGCGGGATTCCGGAGTACGTCCAGGGCCTGACGTACCTGTTCACCCGGGACACGTTCGAGAAGCAACGCCTCGCCACCGTCACGCCACAACAGGCCGTCGCCCTGGCGATGACCTTCAAGCCGGACTTCGCGCCGGGCACCAGATGGAACTACTCCAACACCAACTACGTGCTCGCCGGCATGATCATCGAGAGTGTCACCGGAACGACCTGGCAGCAGGCCGTCATTGACCGCGTCCTCGTGCCGCTCGACCTGCGCGACACGTATCTTCCCGACACCTCAGCCGACATTCCCACACCCCATGCCGTTGGCTACGAACGGTTCTCCGGCCCCGGCGCCACCAGAGAGGACCCGAAGTACGGCGAGCCGATCGACGCGACAACGCTCAATCCCTCCTGGGGCGGCGCCGCTGGCGAAATCATCAGCACCACCGACGACAGCAACAAGTTCCTGCGGGCCCTGGTGCGCGGCGAGGTCATGCCGCCGGCCCAACTCGCCGAGATGCAGAAGACGGTGCCCACCTCGCCAGAGTTCCAGAGCAACTGGCCTGGTGCCCAATATGGACTCGGCCTGGTCTTCATTCCCAACTCCTGCGGCGGCTCCTGGGCACACGGCGGCGACATTCAGGGCTTCATGACCCGCAACGGCGTGACGCCTGACGGTTCACGCAGCGTCATCGTCACCATCAACACCGACTCCCCACAACGCAAAACGGGCCTAGCGGCACCGACCAGGGACATCACCACCGACCTGATCGACCACGCGCTGTGCCACAGCTGATGTCGTCGGCGAGCGCCACCCGGCAGGGACTGGACGCCCCACCCCTGCCGTTGACGTGAGTGGTCGCACCACACGGTTCCAGACGTCAGCTGTAATCAGAGTTGGCCTCGCGTTCCTCGGCCGGTATCGCCGCCGACGCAGCTATCGAGCCAAGGAGCGCCAGACGCTCGGCCGACTCCGTCCCGGAGTGGGCGTGGTAGATGACGAGCATGATCCCGTCAGTGCTGCCGACGGCCAACTTCTCTCGATCGAGCTGGATCCGACCGACGACGGGGTGGTTGAACGTGACGGTCGCGCCGGTGCGCTCGGCAACGTCGTGTCGCGCCCACATCTGACGAAACTCGGGGCTGACCAGTGACAACTCGCCGACGAGTTCGACGACCCGAGGGTCGTCGCCGCTGGTGCCGACGGTTCTGCGGAAACCCGCGAGCAGTGCTGCGGCGGCTCGCTCCCAGTCGTCGAAGAGGTCCTGTTCCGCTTCATCGAGGAACACGTCCCGGAGCCGGTTTCCGCCAGCAACGAGCCGCGGGGAGATGGCCGCTGCCAGCGAGTTCGCGGCGATCACGTCGAGGTACCGCCCTTCGGCGAATGCGGGGAAGGGCAACTCTGGAATCAGTCGGGCGGTGCTCGCCGGCAGCACTTCGCGCCGCGCTCTGGAACGCCTTCGACGCGGCCGCTCCGCTGCAAGGCTGAGGAGGTACGAGTCGTCGTCGAGCTGCAGGACTCTCGCGATCGCCTCGAGGACCTGCGTCGACGGGCGGCGGTCGCGGCCTTGCTCCAGGCGGAGGTAGTACTCGGCGCTGATCCCGGACAGCATCGCGACCTCTTCACGGCGGAGACCGGGGACGCGTCGCGCGCCGACAACCGGGATTCCGACCTGTTCGGGAGTCACCAGGTCGCGTCTTGCTCGAAGGTACTCGCCCAGTGTGTTCGGCGCCTCGGTCATATCGGTCACGCTAGCGACTGATCAGAGAGGGAGGGTGCACCCTGCCACTACCAGTATCAGCGGGGGCCTGGGTGTTGGTGAGCGCGCGTGGAAGATTGTCTGCATCCACATCGAACTCGCCCCACGAAAGGCCGCTATGTCCAACGTTCTCGTGACCGGTGGATCCAGCTTCATTGCCGGCCATGTCATCGCCCAACTCCTGGATCAGGGATACACGGTTCGCACCACAATCCGTTCCCTCATCAAGGAGAATACGGTCCGCTCCGCTCTTCGCCTCGCCGGTGTCACCGGAGACGAAGCGTTGACCTTCGTCGAGGCGGACCTGATGCAGGACACGGGGTGGCGGGCCGCGGTTGCGGGGATGGACTTCGCGATCCACCTGGCCTCGCCTATCCACACGGGCAAGGTGAAGGACGAGGACGAGGTAATCTCCCCCGCCCGCGACGGCGCGCTGCGAGTTCTTCGTGCCGCCAGCGACGCCGGGGTGCGTCGCGTCGTCCTCACCTCCGCGTTCCACGCCGTCGGGTTCGGCCATGGACACATCGATCACGTCTTTACGGAGGACGACTGGTCACCGCTCAATGGGCCCGGCGTCGACGCCTACGGCAGAAGCAAGATCCTCGCCGAGAAAGCGGCCTGGGACTTCAATAAGAAGCCTGGTCAGAAGATGGAACTGACCACGATCCTTCCCGTCGCCGTCATGGGTCCGCTCATAGGCAACGACGTTTCCGGTGCCAATCACATCATCCAGCGCAGCCTGAACGGAAAGATGCCCGGCTACCCGCATCTTTTTGTGCCGATCGTGGATGTCAGGGATGTCGCCGCCGCCCACATCGCTGCGATGACAAGACCTGAAGCTGCGGGCGAGCGATTTCTCGTCGGGACGGGCGAGCCGGCAGTCGCCATGAAGGAGATCGGCGCAATTCTGAAGCGGGACCTGGGAGCGCAGGCGTCGAAGGTGCCGACCCGATCGATTCCCAACATCGTCGTGCGGGCGGCCGCGCTGTTCAACGATGAGTTCAAGTCCGTCGCCGCCGACCTCGGCTACGTCAAGCGAGTATCGAACGACAAGACCCGAACGCTCCTCGGCATCGCTCCCCGACCCGCACGTGAAGCGATCGTCGCCGCCGGACGCAGCATCGTCGATCACGGCCTCGCGGACTAATCCCAAACATGTGGATCAACCAGAAGGAATCACCACCACCACCGTGCGCATCGTCCGGAACCCATCCCAACACTCGACACGGCATGGGAGCGTCGGCGACCCAGCGTATCGAACGAAAGGCACAATCAGGGTGTGTCCGACAACGGGAATCCGCGGCCGGTGCGTCGTCCGGGCCGACTGGTCGCCTTCAGCGACGCTGTCTTCGCCATCGCGGTGACGCTGCTCGTGCTGGAGATCCAACCGCCGGAGGACTTCGCGCACCTCCTGCGGGGCCTCGGCGGGTTGTGGTCGTCGTACCTGGCGTACGCGTTGAGCTTCCTGGTCATCGGGCAGGTATGGGTCAATCACCATATCGTTTTCGACCGCGTCCGACACGTCGACCGAGGAGTCCTGCTCCTCAACACGCTGCTCCTGATGCTCATCGCGTTCCTGCCGTTCTGCACGTCACTTCTCGCCGGCGCCCTCCGCGTTGAGCAGGGCCTACGGACAGCGGTCGTCGTCTACGGCTCCACACTGTGGACGGCGGGTGTCCTGTTCAACATCATGTGGGCCCACCTCCGCCGCGCCAAACTGCTGGACCCCAGCCTCGGCACCTTCGGCGTGCGGGCAATCGGCCGCCGATTCGCGCTCGCGCTGCTCTGGATCGGTGCCGGCATCGGTGTCGGCGCGTTCGTGCCGATCGCGGGCGTAGCCATCATCGCTGGCTTCCTACCCGCCAACTACCTACCAATTCCCGGCGAGGAGGGAGGGGACACCACCGCCACCGAAGCGCGACGATGATTACATGACAGCTTGCGCCTGCCGCCGACGCGACTGTCTTATGGGTTGTCGAGGATCTGGTCTTCGGCGGGACCGTATTCGCGCAGGCGGCCAGGCATCTCGGACGTTTCCTCGGCTGCGACGCGGCGGTATGACCGGCGGCCGCCAGGCGCACCTGCGCCTGGTGCGTTGCGCTGACGTTGCCAACCTGTGCGACGCGACATCGTCGCTGAGCTGCCCGTGGGCGGGGCCGGCCACGGCCCACGCCACGAGACGGAATCATCCTTGAATGGACGGGTTTCGGCCTTTCGAATACAGATCGTCGTCTATCGTGACGTGATGCAGCAGGTTCATATGATCATCAACAGGGAGCCCGCGGAGGTGACGGTCGACCCGCGGGAGTCGCTACTGGACGTGCTCCGCGAGCGGTTGGATCTCACCGGGACCAAGAAGGGATGTGACCACGGCCAGTGCGGCGCGTGCACGGTGCACCGCGACGGCCGGCGGGTGTTGTCCTGCCTGATGATGGCGGTCCAGGCCGACGGCGCCGAGGTGACGACGATCGAGGGGCTGGGTGGCGCGGACGGGACGTTGCATCCGATGCAGGAGGCGTTCGTGACACACGACGCGCTGCAGTGTGGTTACTGCACCCCGGGTCAGATCATGTCCGCGGTCGCCTGTCTCGCCGAGGGCCACGCCCGTGACGACGCTCAGATCCGCGAGTACATGAGCGGCAACCTGTGCCGGTGCGCGGCGTACGAGGGTATCGTCGCCGCCGTCCGAGAGGTGGCCGGGCGATGAGACCGTTCGCCTACGCGGTGGCCGACAGTCCCGCCCATGCCGTGCAGATGATCCGCGACAGTGGTCCGGCGGCCCGTTTCCTGGCCGGCGGCACCACTCTGTACGACCTGATGAAACTGGGCGTTGAACTGCCCGAGGCGATCGTGGACGTGAGCCGGATCGAGGAGCTCACGACGATCGACACCGGCGGTGACCGGGAGTTGGTGATCGGCGCCGGCGCGCGGATGGCCGACGTGGCCGAGGACCCGGTGCTGCGTACGAGGTATCCGGCGCTCGCGGAGTCGTTGTCGAAGGCGGCCTCGGAGCAGTTGCGGGTGATGGCCACGGTCGGTGGCAACCTCTTGCAGCGCACCCGCTGCCCCTACTTTCGGGGCGGACCGGCCTTCCCGTGCAACAAGCGCGATCCCGGCAGCGGCTGCGCGGCGATCGGCGGCGCGGACCGGACGCTGGCGCTGCTCGGCACGAGCCCGTCGTGCATCGCCAACTACCCGGGCGACTGGGCGGTAGCGCTGCTCGCCTTCGACGCGGCCCTGGACATCCTCGGCCCCGACGGGGAGCGCTCCATGAATCTTGCGGAACTGTATCGAGAGCCGGGCGATCGGCCGGACCTTGAGCACAACCTGGCGGCCGACGAGATGATCACTCGAATCAGGATTCCGGTCACCGGCGCCGGACCGACATCCACGTACCACAAGATCCGCGACCGCGAGTCGTACGCCTTCGCGTTGGCCTCCGCCGCCGTCGCCTTGGACGTCGCCGACGGGGTGATCCGCGACGCCCGGATCGCGCTCGGCGGCGTCGCGTCGCGCCCCTGGCGGGTGCCGTCCGCCGAGCAGGCGTTGACCGGCACCGCCGCCACCGCTCAGGACGCCCGCCGCGCTGGTGAGTTGGCGCTACAGGGTGCACGGCCCGGCGAGCAGAACGAGTTCCGGGTGGAGTTGGCGATCCGGACCGTCGCCGACGCCGTGGCCATCGCGTGGGGACGTGGCCGATGAGCGGGCCAAGTCTGTCTCGCGTCGACGCCCGCGAGAAGGTCACCGGGGTGGTCCGTTACGGCGCCGACCGGCTCCCCGACGGGGTGCTGCACGCGGCGCTGGCGGTGTCCACCATCGCGGTGGGCCGGGTGGCCGCCGTGCACACCGACCAGGCGCAACGCTGCCCGGGTGTCCGGCTGGTGCTCACCCATCCGCTTGGCGAGGAATTGAAATCTGCCGGGTTCGTCATGGGCGGCGGCCACGGATTCCAAAGCCTTCAGCCACTGACCGACGACCGGATAGCCTACCGAGGCCAACCGATCGCCCTGGTGGTCGCCGACACCCCACACGAGGCGGCTGAGGCTGCCCGTCTGATCAGCGCCGACTACGAACCGCAGGCCGCCGCAGTGCTGCTGAACTCTGACGGCACCGAAACCGTCGACCAGCAGACTGCGATCCCGATGCCGATGCTCGCCGACATCGTGCACGGCGACGCCGACGAGGCCTTCCGCACCGCGCACACCCGCGTGGATCTGCGATACGACTGCCCACCGCAGCACCCGGCCCCGATGGAGATGATCGGATCCGTCGTCGAGTGGAACGGCGACCGACTGACCATCCACGAGGGCACCCAGAACGCCAACGCGCTACGCTTCGGCGTCGCCACCCAACTGGGCCTCGACCCGCAGTCGGTGCGCGTCTCGTCCCCGTACATCGGCGGGGCGTTCGGCAACAAGAACTCCCTACAGCCACACACCGCGTTGGCGGCGATCGCGGCACGGCGGCTCGGCCGACCCGTGAAGCTGGTGCTGACGCGCACCCAGATGTTCCTCGGCGCGTCGTTCCGGCCGGCCTCGCGTCACCGGGTGCGGCTCGGCGCCGACGCCGACGGGCTGCTGGTCGCCGCGATCCACGAGGTCGACCAGCAGACCTCACGCCACGACCTGTTCCCCGCCAACTACACCGACATGACCGCCCGGCTCTACGGCGTCAACGCCTTCCGCGGACATCAACGGCTGGTCCGCACCGACGTGCAAACCCCCGGCTACATGCGAACCCCACACGAGCACCCCGCCGCGTTCGCCTTCGAGTCCGCCGTCGACGAACTGGCCTACGCCTGGGGCCAGGACCCAGTGGCATTGCGGCTGGCCAACGACACCCAGACCGACCCCATCACCGGACACCCGTTCTCCTCCCGCTTCCTGGCCGACTGCCTCCGCCAGGGCGCCGAGCGGTTCGGCTGGTCGCGCCGCACACCGCAGCCGGGTTCGATGACCGCTGACGACGGCTCGGCAATCGGATGGGGCGTGGCGATCGGCGCCTACCCGTGCTCCAACGTCCCGGCGATTACTCGCCTACGCGCCGACGCCTCCGGCAGTCTGCTCCTGCATGTCGGTGGACACGAGATGGGCCAGGGCATCCGCACCGCCATCACCGAAACCGTCATCACGGACCTCGGTGTGCCCGCCGACCGGGTGCACATCGACCTCGGCGACACCGCGGTCGTACCGCAACCCCTCACCGCAGGAGCGTGGGGCACCGCGACCGCGCTGCCCGGCGTCCACGACGCCCTAGCCGCGCTACGCGGGAAACTCGGCGTTACCGCGAGCGGGCCCGTTGACGTCGCTGCCGCCGTCCGCGCTCTGGGCGGCGAACCGATCGAGGTCGAAACTGTCACCCTCGGACCCGGTCAGAACGATGAAGCCGTCGCCAACGTCCGCAGAGGCGCGCTGGCCATCGCCGGCCCGGACTACCCCGGCTTCGTCACCTTCAGCTACGTTGCCCATTTCATCGAAGTGCGCGTCGAGCCGATCACCCGGCGAGTACGAGTAACCCGAACGGTGAGCATCGCCGACTGCGGCCGCGTGGCCAGCCCCGTCACCGCCGCCAGCCAGATGCGCGGAGGGGTCATCTGGGGCATCAGCGCCGCTCTGCGGGAACTCAGCGACGCCGACCCGCGCCACGGCGGATTCCTCAACGCCGACCTGGCCGACTACGTCATCGCCGTCAACGCCGACATCCCCGACCTCGACGTCGGATTCGTCAACCGGCCCGACCCGCGACTCAACGCCCTGGGCGTCAAATCACTCGGCGAGGTAGCAATGGCAGGCGTGGCCCCGGCGGTCGCCAACGCCATCTACCACGCCACCGGCACCCGGCACCGACACCTGCCCATCCGCCTCGAAGACATGCTCTGACTCCTGGCTCAAGCCATCGATCTCGCCGTCGTCGAGCAGCGCCTCAACAGTTGCCCCCAAAATGTCGTCGGCTGCCGAACCGGCCGAAACCCACGTACCGCTCTGGCACCCGAAAGACCGTCACCGTCGCGACGACCGCTCGCCTGACTCGACGCGCACGTTGGGTAGGGCCCGGCACCATGGGTCTGTTTCGAGCTGTGGCCAACGGCGATGACCGGTTTGCGCTGGCCGAGTTGCCACAGCCGGTGCCTGTGGCGACTTGAAGGTAAGCACGAGGGTGGCGATTTTCGAGCCGGTATCGTCTGCTTGGTGGGGACTGGCGACGTCGATGATCTCGACCGAGCGTTGGTACACGCGTTGCAGATCGATGGGCGGGCTCCCTTTCGGCGCATCGGGGAAGTACTGGGGGTTTCGGACCAGACGGTGGCACGCCGCTATGCGAGGCTGAAAGCCACGTCGGCGTTGCGCGTCGTGGGTCTTCTGGCACCCGAGGTTACGGGCGGGGCCCAGTGGGTGGTCCGGGTGCGGGCGATGCCGGAGGCTGCGGGGAAGGTCGCCGATGCCCTGGCTCGTCGTCGGGATACGAGCTGGGTGAGCCTGTGCTCGGGCGGTACCGAGATCGTGGCCGCCGTGGATGGCTACGGCGTCGATTCGCTGTTGCTGGACGTACTGCCGCGCACTCGCCAGGTTCTGGACGTGCAGGCCCAGCAGGTGTTGTCCCGGTTTTACGGCGGTGCTGGCTCACCGTTCACCAAGTATGGGCCGCTTGACGCATCCCAGGTGGCGCAGCTGGTCGAACACGTCCCGGCCGTCACGGCGTCTCCTTCTGGGCTGACCGAGGTCGACCGACGGATCGTCGAGACTCTGCGAAGCGACGGCCGGGCCAGTGTCGAGGACCTCGAAGCCGCCACCCACGCCTCGGCCAGCACTGTGCGACGGCGGCTTCAGGATCTGCGTGCCGCCGGAATTCTCCACTTCGACGTGGACGTCGACCATCTGCTGCTCAGTCCCGTCGTGTACTCCATGCTCTGGCTACAGGTGCGCGCCGACGGCCTGGTTTCCACCGGGCGGGCGCTGGCCAAGCACACCGAGGTCGCGTACGCCGCGGCCACGACCGGAACGGCCAACATGTTCGCGTACGTGGCTAGCCGCGACGCCGGCCACCTCTACCGCTATCTCAGCACCCACATCGCCGCCCTGCCGACCGTCGGCACGGTCGAGACAGTCCCGGTCCTGCGCCAGGTCAAAGCCGCCGTCACCCAGTACGCCGCCCGTCGCACCTGACGTCGAGATGCGTCATCCGGCCGCCACCGATGTCGATTCCACCCGCAACCGCCCCTCCGTCTCGATGCACCGCTTCTGCCCGCGTTTCACTGGCTGCAGAAGATCAACGCAGCGACTGGAGCGACTTATGGGAACGGTAGTGCTGGTGCACGGGGCGTGGAGCGACGGATCGGTCTGGGCAGGGGTGATCGAGGATCTGCAGCGCGACGGCCACGTCACGTACGCGGTCCAGCTGCCGGCCACCTCGCTGAACGACGACATCGCGTGGACGCGACGGCAGCTCGATTTGCTCGACGGGCCGGTGACTCTGGTCGGGCACTCCTCGGGCGGAATGGTGATCTCCGGCGCGGCGCTCGGCCACTCCAGGGTCGACTCGCTGGTCTTCGTCGCCGGCTACGTGCCCGACGAGGGCGAGTCGCTGATGACTCTCAACGACCGGGGTCAAACCATGCCCGGTGGGAACGCGATTCGATTCGTCGAGGACGGCTGGTCGACCATCGACCCGAACCTGTTCCACGACGCGCTCGCCGCCGACATCGCGCCGCAGACGGCCCAGGTACTCGCGGCTACCCAGAAGCCGACCCACCGTGCGTGTTTCACCGCCCCCGCGGGCCCCGGCGCCTGGCATGACCTCCCCACCTCCTACGTCGTGTCGGCCGCCGACCGCATCCTCGACCCGGCCCTGCAACGGCAACTCGCCGTACGCGCGAACGCCGTGACCACCGAACTGCCCGCACATCACCTGTCCCCGGTCTCGCACCCGCGCGAGGTCGCCGACGTCATCCGCGGCGCACTCCGAAAGTGATGAGGAGACCCATGAACACCACCACGGTCGACGTCCACGCCCATGCGCTGATCCCAGAAGCCGAAGGCCTCATGGGGGGTGAACCCGCGTTGGCGGTCGCCCAGGCGTCCGAGGCCCGCGCCGCCGGGACAACCTCGGCAGAGGCCAACCGGCGGCAGGTCACCGCCCTCTACGGCGCGCTCACCAACCCCGCGCACCGCCTCGCCGCGATGGACACCGCAGGCATCGACGTCCAGCTCGTCAGTCCCCTGCCGGTGCAGCATGAGTGGGCCGACTCCGCCCTGTCTGTCCGGTACAGCCGCGCCGTCAACAACGGCATCGCCACCCACTGCTCGCACGCGCCGGAACGCCTACACGGCCTCGGCGCCGCGCCGCTGCACCACCCCGACCTTGCCGCCGACAGCCTCCGCGAGGCCATCAACCTGGGACTGCGCGGAGTCCAGATCTCCTCGCACGCGGGCCCGGCGGAACTCAGCGATCCCGCGCTCGACGACTTCTGGGCGTGCGCCGAGGAGCTCGACGCGATCGTCTTCATCCACCCCTGGGGCTGCAGCCTTGGTGATCGTCTCAACGCTGGATACCTCTCCAACACCATCGGCAACCCCATCGAGACGACCGTCGCGCTCAGCCGGCTGATCCTCGACGGCACCCTCGACCGGCACCCCCGGCTGCGGCTGCTCGCCGCCCACGGCGGTGGCTATCTGCCCGCGGGGATCGCCCGCCTGGATCACGCCTGGCACGCTCGGGCCGACGCGCGGACCTGCAGGCAACCGCCCAGTGCCTATCTGCGCAGGCTCTGGTTCGACTCGCTGGTGTACGCGCCAGCGGCTCTACGCGCACTGATCGACGCCGTGGGAGCCGACCGCGTAGCCATGGGCACCGACTATCCGTTTGATATGGGTGTCTCGGATCCGCTGGAACGGCTTACCGCAGCCGACCTGAGCCACGACCACGCGGAACTTCTCGGCGGCACCACGGCACACCACCTGCTGAACCTTCACCCGAACAGCCACAATCACGGAGACACACATGGGATACGAACCTGATCTCTGGCATGAACTCTTCATCATGGCCGGCGGCGCCTCGGCCGCCCTCGCCGGACTGATCTTCGTCGCGGTGTCTCTCAACCACGAACACGTCCTGCGGCACACCGTGCTGCCGGCGCTCGCCGCGCAGACGCTGAGCATCCTCATCGGACTCGTCCTGCTATGCGTCATCGGCCTGACCCCCGGTCAGTCCCGCGTCCTGCTCGGCAGCGAGATCCTCGTCGTCGGCATCGCCCTCACCTCGGCGGTACTCATCTCCGTCTTCCGCAGTCACTCCGCGGAACAGAAGCTCAGATGGCACCTCAGCCGGGTAAGCCTCGGCGCCGTCGCGACTATCCCGGCCGTCATCGCCGGAGCCTCCCTCGTCGTCGAAGCCGGCGGAGGGCTGTACTGGCTGACGCTGGAGATCGTAGCGGGGTTGGTTGTCGCCACCTACTACGCCTGGATCCTTCTCATCGAAATTCGCCGATAGATTATCGGCGGCAGTTGGTCTAGCGTATTCCGAGCTGACCCGACGGAAAGCCCTCAGCTCTTAACAGTTCGAGAACCTTGCGAAACTGCGGTCAATCTCTCCTCGGCACACTCGTCTAGGTGGTTGATCCGCCAGTGGTAAGGGACGCCTGCGCCTCGGCCATCCAGCTGGCCAGTATGGGCAGCACCCGCGCCGTGGGTGAGTCGGGTTCGACGGTGTAGACGACCAGGCGTTGCTCGGGGTCGTGCGGGCCGATGACGGACTCGATGCCGAAGCTGAGTGGTCCGACCGTCGGGTGGGCCACGTGCTTGGTCACCGAGGAACGGAAGGTGACCCGCTGGTCGTCCCACCACTGCGCGACGTCGGGATCGCCGCGGCGCAGCTCCTGCACCAAATCGACGAGTCGACGATCGTCGGGGTGGCGTCCCACCTCGTAGCGCAGCGCCCCGACCGCGGCGGCGGCGAAGTCGGGCCAGTTCACGATCCGCACCCGCGCGTCGGGGTCCAGGAACAGCCACCGCGCGAACGACGACCCCGGCTCCAGAGCGGGCCCCAGCACCGCGCTCAACAGCCCATTGCGCGCCAGGACCTGCGAACGGCGCCCCAGCAGCAGCACCGGAACATGGCTCAGCACCCCCATCAGGCGCAGCATCCCCGGGTCGGGTCGTTGAGCGACCTCCGGCCCCGCCCACCGCCGGTTCGAGGTCGGGGCGGCCAGATCCCGCAGATGGGCGGACTCGATCTCGTCCAACTGCAGCGCCCGCGACAACGCCCGCACCACCTCATCGGTGACGGTGTGCTGGCGTCCCTGTTCCAGGCGGCTGTAGTGATCCGGGCTCAACCCGGCGAGCACGGCGAGTTCTTCCTTGCGCAGACCCGGCACCCGCCGCGCGCCGGGGAACGCCTCGATACCGGCCTGGGCGGGGGTCAGGCGGTCACGCCGAGACCGCAGGAACGCCCCCAGGGCAGCACGATCAGCAGGCACTCTGGCAGTGTAGGAGCGGACCGTGATGCGCGCCTGGTCATGCCGTGACCAGGCATAACGCGCCCTGGTGCGGGCAGCGCGCCTACCGTGAGGATGGTGACCATGACCTCCACCGAGACTCTCGCCGAGCAGACCCGCACCGTCCTGATCACCGGCTCCACCAGCGGCATCGGTGCCGCCACCGCCCGGACGCTGGCCGCGCAGGGATGGCGCGTCGTCGTCACCGGCCGCGATCAGACTCGCGGTGCCGCCGTCGTCGCCGACATCGAGGGCAGCGGTGGACACGCCGTGTTCGTCGCCTCCGACCTGACCAGCCCACCCGAGGTGCTGCGGGAGTTCGCCCGGGTCGTCGTCGAGGCCGCCGGCGGGCGACTGGACGCAGTGGTCCACAACGCCGCCCTCTGCCCGGCCGTCGACACCGTAAGCCTCACCGACACCGACCTGGAAGCCACGCTCGCGGTAAACGTCCGCGCCCCCCACGTCCTCACCGCCGCACTGGCCCCGGCAATGGCCGAACGCGGTCACGGCGCGATCGTCGTCATCGGTTCCTGGATGGCCCACGTCGGGCACCCCATCGTCGGGCTGTACTCCGCGACCAAGGCCGCCGAGATCCAACTCGCCCGCAGCTGGGCTGCGGAGTTCGGCCCCCGCGGTGTGCGGGTCAACACCGTCTCCCCCGGGGCAACGCGTACCCCGATCAACGCATCCGACGGCGACGTCATCGCTCAGATGACCGCCGGCACTCCCGCCGGACGCCCCGGGACCCCCGACGAAATCGCCGACGCGGTGGCGTGGTTGCTCTCGGAGCGCGCCGGTTACGTCCAGGGCGCGGAGATCGCTGTCGACGGAGGCATCACGGCGACCCGCTCCGGCTGAGTCCAGCCGTGCAGGCTGATGGACGGCAGCGCTGATCACCTACCGAGCACCCGACCGTTTTCATTCTCATCCCGCGGGCACGCACGGTGCCAACTCGGACACCATGCCCGCAGCCCGCGTCGCACACGTTCACCGGCATCGGCGCGGCGCCCCAGCGGGTGGGGTTGGCCGGTGAGGGCTGCCGGAGCGGTGGCGACGGCGTGCAGGTCAGCTTGATGTAGGTGGTGGCGGCGGGTCCTCGGCTGTCGGTGTGTCCGGCGTAGGCCCGGGCTACCCCGTAGCCGAAGTGCCGCTCGACCCAGGTGAGGGTGGTGTGGCGTAGCCAGTGGGTGGAGATGCCGCGGGCGGCGACCCACGGTAGCTGCCGTCCGATGCGGTTCCACAGAAGGTCGTAGCGGCGGTAGGTGGTGGGTTGCCGTTGCGGTAGCGCAGCAGCGCATCAGTCGGTGCGACGGCGCCGCGGGCTCGGGCGTAGTCGCTCAACCGGCTGGCGAGCATCGGTGTGATGGGCTGCCAGCGTTGCGTGCCGCCCTTCTCGCGCAACCGGATCAGCGCGTGGTCGGTGTCCAAGTCGACCAGGCGTAGCGCGAGTGTGCCGCTGCGCCGGTAGGCCGTTTCGGTGTGCAGACGCAGCAGCAGAGCGTCGAGGACGATGTCTTTGCCGCCGCTGCGCGCGGCGGCGTTGATATCGGACAGTTCGCCAGGGGTGAGAGCGCGGCGGGTGTTGGGCAGCCGACGAGGTTTGCGGACCCGATGGGCCGGGCTGTCCACGACGGTCAGGTAGCCGTCGGCAATGGCGCGGTTATAAAAGGCCCGGGCGGCGGCGACGAGGTGCTCACCGGCAAGCCTGCCGTTGCGGGAGTTGCGGCGAGGGCGGGCGCCGGCGGCGGCCTGTCGCATGAGGGCTTCGAGGTCGCTGGCAGACACCACGTCAATACGCCGCTCCCCCAGGGCTACTGCCATTCGGCACCAGGAGCTGCCGTATGTGCGCCGCGTGCCTGGGCTGGCGGCAGCTTCAACAATGGGCAGGTATTCGGCGACTGTTGGCACCGAAGGCGTATCGGGACCCGTGAGATCAGTGGGGCTGAGCCCAAGGTACTTCAGCAGGGCGGGGGCGGTGGTCACGCGGTCGGGGTCAGCGTTCATCGGGACTCTCCGAGGATGCGGGCGTGCGGGCCCGCCAGGTCTGCGGCGACAGTGTTTGGAGGTTGCACGATTATCAGATCCCGACCCGGGAAGGCGCCCAGGAGCACCAGATCGCCCGGAGTGATGCCGCAGAAGTGGCGGACGGCGGCCGGCAGCGGCAGTTCCTCTCGGGTGCCCACGACGTGCGCACCGTCTGGCGCTGGCGTGATGACCACGGCGGCGTGCACCACGTCAACGTGCAGGGCGAGGCCGGGTGTCCAGCCCAGGGCCGCAGCAGCGGGCGGCGGTGACCGTGGCCCGCCGCGTCAGGGCGGGCCACGTCGAACAGAACATGGTCGCCTGCCCGGACCGCAGGTGGCGGCAGTGTCGGCGGGGACGCCGGCTCCGGCAGCATGACCGGTAACGGAGTGGGGATGAGCGCTTCGACGGGTGCTCAACATCCCAGCGCTGAAGGCGACGTCCGCGACTCATCGCTGCCACCAGCACAGTCGCACGAGCATCAGCTCAGGCGGAACAGCCCCCGATGTTCGCTAGGAACATGGATGCTCCGTGCCTTCGTCTGGAGACTCGCAGAGATCGGTTGATCTCTCGCCAATCTCCACGAATACCGGTGTCCGAGGGGAGATTCGAACACTTGTACGTATCACCTGTGCGCCATTCAGGGTGCGCATGCTCATAGGTTACGGCACGGCCGGGATTGGCTCAAGCCGGTGCCAGCATTGCTGAGCGTAAGCATGAGGGCGACCAAGCAGGAGCATCCGCTGATGCCCGTCGGCTCGGGCAACACCTCTCTGGACCGCTTCATTTAAAACGCGGGCAAGCCGTCATCAAGCAGTTGCCGCCCAGACGCCTCCGGTCCGCTGAAATTGACCGTGCGCCGCCTGATTGGCGATCCCTCGGATGCGTCTACCCACTCTTCTCATTGAGCAACGATTCAAGTTGTCGGAGGACAGTTGCCCGGTCCATGTTGGGCGGCAACTCGATCCGCAGACTGATCCCTGCCCCCTCGACCGTCAACACGGCCGGCTCTCGGTGATGACGAAGGCGCCAGTTACGTAGCGCGGTGACCAAGGCATCGAGCTGTGGCTGCAAGGTGGCCAGTGTGGCAAGGTTTGCCAGCACGGCGACGCCCTCGATCGCCAAAGTTATTGCGCCCCCGTCACGGACTCCTTCATAGGAAAGATCAAGATCGTCGATCACTTCGCGCGGCAGCAGTAGCTTGACGCTGGTCACTGTTCTCCTCTGACGAGTGAAGCGATCCTGTCTTGAACCGTCGGTTCGAGTTCTGGCAACGACGTCGAGGCGATCGCGCCACTGAAATACCCCTGCACATGGTGGATACCAAGCCGAAAGATCTCGTGCAGGCTGATCGGCGCATCGTCGTCGAATCCCTCGACGATAACGGTCCTCGGCTGTCCCGTCTGCCCCTGATCGCTGGCGTAACGGGCGACTCGCGTCACGAGCGTGAGTTCCTCCAACGCCAAGGGGTGGTGCAGTATTGCCCGATCGACCTTGATCTGGGTCAGTGGCAGCTCGGCCATCCTCGCCACCGATGCGTAGCCGACCCCGAAGTCGTCAACCGCGAAGCTGATCCGTAGCTCTCTTGCGAGCCTCGTGAGCCGGTTGTGGAAGTAGACGAGGGGCTCCTGTGGCCATCGCTCGCCCGGCTCCGGAGTGATCGGGTCCTGCTCCGAGATCTCCAGGGTGAGGGTCCGAGGATTCAAGCCCGCCTCGCCCAGGGCTTTGTTCACGTGATGTAAGTACGCGTCACTGAGAAGCGAGCGAACCGCCACGTTGACCGAGAGCGGTTTGGTTCCCTGCCGTCCGGTGGCGGCATCGGCCTCGGCGTAGGAGTGGATCGACTTGGCCACGAGAATGGAGTCGCGCTCCACGACGAAACGGTCACCCCAGTCGTGCGCCATCCGGAGCGTGGACCAGGGAGCGCGACGATCACGTTCGTGGCGCCGGGCCAGCGCCTCGAAACTCTGGACACTGACACCTGTTGCACGCTGGTCCAATTCGACCACCGGCTCGAACACCATGACGATCGACCCGATGAGCTGCTGGTACAGGCTGAAGGCATCGTCGTACAGCTTGATCGGCAGTCGACCGAACGAGGTACGCAGGGCAGTCAGGACGGTCATCTCCGCCTGCACCGGGTCGGCGACCGGATCCGTGCCCCAGACCGCCCGGAGCATCACCGCCAGCGGTTCTCCCATGTCGAGTTGAGCAGGGGCCGGGTCGACCACGGCAAGAGTGAGGGTACGGTCGCCCTCGATCGACAGGGGCACGCAGAGCATTCGGCGGCTGACGCCGTGGGAGACGACGTATCCCGGCGTCGCCCTCGGGTGCTTTGCACCGTCGGCAGCGGCGATCTCCAGCATCGGCGACAACGTATCCTTGTCGAACTGCGCCGTTTGGTCGACGATTCTGAAGTTGCCGCTGACGAACTGCACCACCGCGGCCGATTCCGCGTCGAGCGCATGCCGGACGAACTCGACTCGTCCATCGCGTCCACCCTGAGGTGCCTGAGGCGCCGAGCGCACGCCCGTGCGGAACAGCCGATCCAGCAGCTGCCGGATCGAGCTGGTCTGGTCCTCAAGCGGGTTGAGGCACGGGCGTAAGATGCCCGGATTCGCTGGACTGTTGAGAGCCTGGCGATCGTGCCGGGACACGGGTGGTTGAGTGAGTATCGTGGTGGCCCCGTAGACGTGCGCGGTGTGCACCGGTGGCGGCTCCATGCCCTGCGCGGCTACGAATGTCGCCATCCGCGCGAACGAGACCCGCCCCATCTCATCGCCGGCCGCGCCCCGCAAGGCCCGCAACACGTGGTGGGTCAACGTTCCGTGCCCGTACTCGGGCATCTCCCGAGTTATCGATTCGCTGGGGCAGGCAAGTAGGGCGTTGTGGCGAGGGCGGTCCACCGCCTCTGCGTACGACAGCAGAACCTTGGCGTTACGTCGGTCCGCCTCGGCGTAAGCCCCTGCGTGACAGCAGTCGAGCACCAAGAACGAGGCACCTGCGAAGGCGTCGAAGATGTCTCGTTTGAGGAAGGACATCCGTAGGCCATGGTCGGGCTCCCGGGCGAGCGTTCCCGGATCGAGATCAGCCGTTACCAAGTAGGCGTCGAGCTGGTCACTCCACTGCGGGACCAGCGTGTGGCCGGCGAAATAGACGAATAGCACGTCCGATGGCTCTGATTTTAGCGCCAGGTCGCGGAGAAACACCTTTATCTGGCGCCAGCCGGCATCTGGGCCGACGAACATCTTCACCGCGCCGTCGTCAAAGGTGCCGATTTCCTGGTCCAGCAGCACGTCGCGCACGGCAAGCACATCGCTCTCGGCAAACCGGAGCGCCGGTAGCTGCAAGTCGAGGCCGCACTGGTCGACCCCGATAAGGACCGCCCACCGTCTGCTCGGTGCCATCAACCCCCCAAGACGTCCCACCGCCAGTGACAGCATGAGTTTGATTCGACGCTCCGAGTGACCCTATCGAGAACCCAGTGCGCACACCGCCCTGAGTGGTAGGTCAGATTTCCGTCATGTAGCTGCGGCGCTGCCACGCGTACCGTCGGTCGTCCAGCCGCGGTCGGCTGCGCTCCTAGCGCCGGAGGCACCCAGCCTTCCCGCCTTGCCCCCGGGCTTGGGCCATACCTGACGCAATCCCGCCACCGGGTTCGGCGACACCGGCTGACTCGTCAGACCAGCCCGGCCACGAGCCAGGCCAACACTCCGAGCACCAGAAGTCGGATCGACCACGTGACATAGGCGAACTTGCGACTCGCCACCATGTGCGCCGCCCAGACGTGTCCCGCCAGCATCCTGGCGGTGGCGTCTTCATCGACTGTGGTTGCCAACCAAACGTCTACGAATCCCTGGCTGTTGCGTCCGTAACGCTCGGCTACGTACGCGAAGTGGTACAGAGGCTCCGACGCAGCCGCCTGTCGTCGCGGCATCAGCGTATGCAACGCGAGGAGCGCACTCGCCGCGGCCGCTACCGCGGAGAACACCGGGAGCACCGGCGACCAGGCCGGACCCGTCACGGTCAGGGAGTCCTGGCCGGACCACAGGCTGCCGCCCAGGAGCCCGGCGGCTGCAAGGACCGCAGCCGCCTTCACGTCGGCGAAACGGATCGTCTCGTGTAGTTGTTGGAGGGCGTTCCATCCCGCTTCGCTCTGCAAACCGGAGGACCGGAGCGTCCCCGTCACGACTCGACTCGGTCACTCGGGTTCCCCAGCTGGCTGGCGAGGTCCGTGCGGTCGAAGCTACGGAACACTCGGTCGAGCTGGCTGATTAGGTGCCGGCGCTCGTCTGCATTGAGCCCGGCGACAAACTTTCCGATGAGCACACCGATTGGGTCCTCCTCGACTTGCGGGGACGCGGTCACACGCTCATCACCGCCAAGTTGAGCGGCGATCGTATCGAAGAGAGGGTCCGTCATGGACCGAAGATCGGCCGGGTGGTGGAGATGCCAGTACATCCGAGCTATGTCCGGCCTGCCGAAGATTTCGTCACGCAGCCACCGAAGCTGACGCAGTTCGTCTCCCCGACGCTGCTTCTCCAGGGTCGCGCGTCGCTCGGCCTCCTCCCATGCGGTGGTAGCGGCAAGCGCCTCGGGAGACACGGTGATCCGGACACGCAGATGAGTGAGGACCAGACTGGTCTGCGGCACGGCAATCTCGGTGATGCCCCTGACATTGATTAGATCAGCCAGGTGGCTCGCAACCGTGACGCGCCGGGGGGCAGCCCACCGGGCGAGGTGGTCCCAGGCAAAGGCACGAACCTTGGCCTCGGCCTCCGGCTCACGTCCCCGCCACTCAATGGTCACCACCGCCTGAAAATTCGCGCCGGGCAGAGCGCTAGCCAGCGTGGCCTCGAACGTGTGTGACGGGGCCGGGAAGGGGGGGTGCTTCTCATTCCCGGACGTCCACTCCCGGGAGAGACCCCGCAAGAGATCACGCATCTTATGCTCCTACGGTGAGCGGATCGACTTGGTGCAGGCTCTCGACGATGTGGTCGCGCACGTCACGCCGATCCGGGCTGATCACGTCGTGATCGACCGGCTGCCACGCGAACGTCAGCTTGGAGAGGCGCACGAGACGGCGGGTCCCGCCGTCCCCACGACGCACCACGTCCCCGAGGAACTCGACAATCCGGATCCGACTAGCGGCGGACGAGAGCGCCGCGTCGAGCAGACTCTCGCCGAACTCCCTACGGACGTCATCGACCTCGATCTGATCGAAGAGTCGGGCCACGACCCCGACGAGCCCGATGCGCGACAACTCGTCATGCCAGGTCAGCAACACCGGATGAGCCTCACTGCAGGCGAGCGCTGCGAACACGGCCCAAGCCGCTTTCGTACGACCACCAGGTTCGCCTTCGGACCAGTTGGTAACCGCCTCGACGATCCGAGGGCGTAGCCGGGGTATCTCCCAGAGCCGGCTCACCGCAGTCACGATCGCATCCCGGACCACCGGAGAATCACGGTGGGCGATGTGGCTCAGACGGGTCAGCGACACCCGGGGATAGAGCCGGGCGAGTTCACCTGAGCAGACCTCGGCGATGGTGCAGAGGGACTGGTCACTCGCACGCTCCAAGCGCGACCAGCGGTAGAGCAGGCTCCGCACGTCAGCTCCCACCTCATCGCTCATGGCGCTGGCCGTCAGGGCCTGCACCACGTGGGGCCGCAGATTCGGCCGTCCGGTCCAGCGATTCAGCCACACCAGCGGGCGGGTGTCCCGGCTCCGCAACACGATGGCCACCAGATTCCCGACAATCCGCTCGGCCAGCCGGGTCTGCCGATTGTCGTTTCGCCGTAACGGCAGGTCCATGGCCCACTCCCACAGCTTCTTGTGAAACCAGGCAGAGCGATCACCGTGCAGAAAGGTCAGTACTGCCGCGCCGTAGTTCGCCCGCTCGAACCGGAGCCCACCGTCCACCACTTCGGCTTTGATCTCGCTCATCAGCGCCCGTAGTCCGACTTCCGCGAGCCCGTCGGAGCGGGCGGAGGGCAAGTCACCGAGGGTCCGCCCGAGCGAGTTAACCGCGTCCAGCACCTCTGCCGGTGGCTCTCCCTCGAGCAGGGCGGCTGCGACGAGGAACAGCCGATGCCGGACACTCTCGGCTCCGCTGAACCAGTTGGCCAGGACGTCGTCCCAGTCACCGTAGGCCCCGCACACCTCCTCGACGAGCTTCGTCACGTCATGCTCGGGATGGTTACGGAGGGCGGTCACGATGATCCCGGTAAGCCGCATAGCGTCCATTACCGTGGCTCGGGTCAACAAGTCGCCGATGGCAGGATTCCCGATGATGGCGGAAGCGTCGACGGCGTGCACTGCGCACTCGCGACGTACCACCTCCGCAACCTCTGGGGGCGGGACCTCAAAGAGGGTGACGGTCCCGACGCCGCCGGCGACGGCCCAGACGGCTGGGGTCGCCGCGACCACCAGATTCGCGTCCAGGGTCGCCAGGTGCGCGGCGTGGGCCTGCAACCGGCGGCCCAGGTCGGGACTCACCCGTTCCCGCTGGTCCGGCAGGCACAACAGGTATGTCACCCCCCGTTCCGCCGGAAGCTCCGCCGCAGCGAACGGGCGTCCCCGCTCCTCATCGATCAGAATTTCCTCCAATCGCCGCCCCGCCTGGCTCGACTCGTACAGCAGCGCGACCGCGGCGGTCCGCAGCCCGGAGTTGGCCGGGCCCAGCACCACCACCCATGGCTGGTCGCCGACGAGGCGGGATGCGGCGGCTCGGTCGAGAGTGAGATCCTGGCCCTGGCTGGCCAGTCGGTAGCTGCGTGGCGCGAGTGACCGCACTACCTGTTCGACATAGGCCCGTAGCAGATGGTGCCGGCGAATGGCTTCGTTGATCAGCTTGTTCTCGACGAAGGTCTGATGCACTCCGCCGTGCACGGTGCCGCCGGTGATCACCTGCCCGACGTTGATGCCGCTGACAGCCTCCGGGTAGAGGTCCTCCTCGAGCCGGTCGTCCTCGGCGAGAGCCACAGTCTCTTCGGGGCTCACGATCGGCTCCCGAGGGAGTTACCGCCGAAGGACTGGTGCATTCCGCCGTGCACGGTCCCACCCCCGACCACCTGCCCGTAGTTGGTGCCCACCGGCTGCTGCGACGGCCGGTTGGCGAGCCCTGGCGGGGACTGAGACTCCGATGTGGGTTCCGCTTCGTTCGTCCGGCCCACCGGCCAGGCGCCCGACGGGGTGGGTAGGTGCAGCCACGCACGCTGCGCGAACGCCTTGCCCTCCACCCGGGCCTCCACGTCGACGAAGTGGTCCGGGTGCAGACCGGAGTAACCAGCACTGATCACGTCGTGGAAGACCCGGTCCGAGACGATCATGGCAACTAGGGTGATGCGCGGTTTGGCTTCCGTGAGCGCGCTCTTGACCACCCCGGAGTCCAGTAGTCGGTGCGTCTCGTTACGTGCTGTCCCATTGCCCCCCTGCCCCACTGCCGCCGGGTCAGTCGGCAGGGGACCCACGTGCAGGCTCACCCGCAACCGCAGAGGCTCCTCCCCCGGGTGTTGGCGCCGGTGGTCGTCCAGACGATTCTGGAGCATGGCCGGAAAGGGATGGACGAGATACGGGAGTATCCGGGTGGGCAAGCCCACGGCCAGGCCGTCCCCGGTTGGGCCGTAGAATTCGGGACTCGACCACTCCGCGTCCAACCCGGCATCCCGCATCGCGTCCCCTACGAGCCGGTGAATGGTGCGGGAGACGTTCTCGTGCGTGCAGCCGGGCAGGTCTGTGAAGCCCTTCGCGTCGACCGCCAACACCGCGCGGTACGGCGGTAGCGGGCGGGACTGCTCGAACGGGGGTGACTGCTCCATGTCGCGTTCCCTTCGCAGGCGGCCGAATGAAGGCAATCGTGTCCGGCCCGCTTGGGTAGCGCTGCCCACCACTGTGCACAGCAGAGGTGACGCGGTTATCAATCACTGCGTCATCCGGCCTGCCGGTGCAGTGCATCGACGTCGAGGATCGATACCCGCATGCGATGGGTGTCCAGCACGCCTTCGGCGCGGAGAACCCCGAGCGCGAGGACGACGGCGTTCCGGGACGCGCCGATTAGCTCTGCCAGATCCTGTTGCGGCAACTCGAAGGCGCGTTGGCCACCGGCGGCGTCAGCCGTCACGTAGAGCCGGAGCAGTGCCCGGGCTAGGCGCTGCCGTACCGGAAGGATGGCGATCTCGGTCCGCTGGACGTCAGACTGTCGGAGGCGGTTGACGATATACTGGGCGTAGGCGGCGGTGACGGAGGGTCGCTCGATGAACCGTTTGAAACTCGCCCCTGAGACCACCCGGACCACCATGGGGGTCAGCGTCGAAACCGTTCCGGAGCGGCGGCCACCGTCCATCACAGCCAGGTCGCCCACGACGTCGCCAGCCCCGCGAATCGTCAGGATCGCGCTCTTACCTGCTGCTTCGCCACGAACTACCTTGACCGCGCCGCTAAGGATCACGTAAGCGTGCTCCCCCTCGTCGCCCTGTCGGAATAACGGGTAGTCGGCGGCCATGAGGCACCGGGAGCCGAGCGAGCACATCGTGGCCCAGTCGGTTGTCGAAAGAAATGAAGCGAGACCGCCACTGCTGGCGAACAGGTCGTCAACGTCCACGCACAGAAGGTAACGAGTAGATTCCCTTCGGCCTACCCTCGAGCTGGCCCCTCCGCCCGAAACTGCGGCATCACGCTGAGGCGGCGCCGAAGTTCCGCCGGACTGGCCGGAGGCAGTCAGTCGCCGGCGCCGAGGGCGGCGGGACCGCCCAACCTGCTCAGGGAGGTGGCGGCCCGTGACATAGACGAGAGGCGGTGCGGTGCCCCTCCGGAACACACCGACAAAGGGCAGCCGCCATCACAATGCGACCGGCAGGGGCCAAATACGCCCGGCGGTCTCCAGCCTCGGCCGTCCGTTCGTCAAACCTCGCGCCGCATCGTGGCTCGCGGCCACCGATCCAACCCGTGCGCGGCCTCGCCGGCGCGGACGGCCCGCAGGCCCGGGGTCAGTTCCGAGTCGTCCAGCTGGCGGAAGCCGCATCGTCCGTAGTATGGGCCGTTCCAGACCACCTCGGTGAAGGTGGCAAGGGTCAGCGCCCGGGCACCGCGCTCGCGCGCCCAGTCGCCGAGATGCTCAATCAACTAGCGGCCGAGCCCCTCCCCGCAGTAGCACGGATGCACGGAGACCTGCTCGATGTGTGCGTCGTCGCCGATGATGTCCGCGATCAGGTAAGCGACCGGGTAATCATTCCGATCGACGCTTACCCACGCCCGGCCGTCCTTTTGGAAGGTCCGCAGCGTCTCGATCGACGGCGGTTCGTCATCTGCGACGAACGCCATGTCGATGTCGGCGAACGCCTTCCCGGCGGCGCGCTCGATGTCCCGGAGGGCCGGCAGGTCCTCCTGCCTGGCTAACCTGATCATGACCATTCTTCCGGGGGTACGGCACCAGTGGTGGGACCCACAGTCTGAGCGGTCACCAGCTATTCTGCGATGTCCGGCAGGACCAGCTTGTAGTGGCCAGCTGTGACCGCTTATGTTGCCCTGGCGCTGTTTCAACGTCCCCTGCAGTCGAGCGAACGTTGCGCTGCGCACCCACACTGAGCTGCAAGTCAGCTTGGAAATGGCTCAATGCCTGTGGTGATCAACCGACAGAGTTTCGGCTATCGCGGTGACGGTGTTGGCGTGGGCTGTCTCACCGGAGCTTGTTGAGCGGCGTCCCGTCTCGCTCGCGGCGCCAGGCAGTCCAGCCGTTGGCCGCTCCCCCTGCGCAGGCACTGGCGGCGTCGGAGGGTGACTGGTAGCGGCGGCCGTTGATCTCCAGCTCTCCCGATGCCAGAACGACAGCGATGAAGGTCTTACCAAGGCGAGGTCGACGCCAGTAAAGGCGTTCCCCCACCTGGAGGTCCCCGCGGGCCATGAGAGGCGCGAGCGGACCTTTCGGCGGACCGACCGGCTGCGCCGGCGCGCTCGACTGGTCGGCGACGTCAACGACGACTCGCACTCGTAGGGGTTCCTTACCACGCAGCCCGTCAGCGACGAGTTCGTCGTCAATCACTAGGGTGATCTCCACAGCCACCACTTCCCATCTCTTCTTCTGAGCTCTTAGCTTGCTTCAGACGTACGTGATTGTCAAGTTCGGATGCTGCGATCAGGCCTAACGACGACCAGCACGATGACGGCGAGTCCACCGGCCGCGCCCCTCGGCACACGAGCGGTCCATGATGCTGCTTCGCTGTCATGGCTTGAGGCGTGCGACGCGCGCCAAGTCCGAGCGCGACCGGAAGACCCGTCGGTGTCGTGCGAGACTGTCGACGTGGTGAGCGTCCTTGAGCGTGAAGTCTTCTCTGAGGCCGAAGCGGCGCGGCTGCTGCGCGTCGCTCAGTCGACGCTGCACTACTGGCTTGAGGGCGACGAACGGCGAGGCAAAAGCTACAAACCGATCCTGCGCACCGAACCGCGCGGTGGCCGCTCCGTGACGTGGGCCGAGTTCGTCGAGGCTGGCCTGCTGCGTGAGTATCGCCGAACCCACCGAGTGCCAATGGTGGAACTGCGGGCCTTCATCGACCTGCTCCGAGAGCGGTTCGACGTCCCCTACCCCCTTGCCGACCGTCGTCCCTACGTCGCTGGCCGCAAACTAGTTCTCGAAGCCCAGACCGCCGCTGGCCTCGACCCGGACTACTGCCTAGTGGCTGTCGTCGGCGGCCAACTGCTGCTCACACCACCCTCAGCCGCGTTCTGGGAGCGCGTGACGTGGGACGGTGACCTCGCCGCCGGTTGGCGCCCAGACCCCAACCCGCAGTCGCCCGTGCGCATCCTGCCGGACGTCCGCTTCGGCCGGCCGTCGATCAAGGGCATCAGCACCGAAACGATCTGGGAGCAGGACGAAGTCGGCCTCGACGTCGGCGAGATAGCCGAGACCTACCAACTCGACATCGCCGATGTCCGGTGGGCGCTGGCATACGAGAATTCCCAGCGAGCGGCGTGAGCCGGATCAAACCCGCTGAGGTTCGCTACTACCTCGACGCTGACCTACTGGGTCTCGCACGGGTTCTCGCAGGACTACGCCCCGACATCACCTACCCCGGCGACCCCGGAGCAGTGATCCACAAGCGGCACCGGCCGCCCTGCCCGATCGCTAGCCCCGCGGTGAAGGACACCGTGTGGATCCCGGAGGTAGCCCGACAGGGCTGGTTAATCATCACGCGCGACCGCCACATACAAGAACATCGGCTGGAGATCGCCGCAGTGCGAGACCATGCGGCAAAGATGATCGCGCTCACCGGCGAGGACGCGTCCAGCGTTTTCGCCCAGCTCGAGGTGGTCATGAGTCGTTGGCGCGACATCGAGCGCTGCGCGGCGGAACCGGCACCCTTCATCTACGGCGTCACCCGCACCGGCATGCGCAAAATCTCGCTTTTTTAGCGCCGCCCGTCATCCGACGTCCTCCACCTGCAACTGGCCGACGGATCTCCCCGCTGTCGGACTCACCGAAGCCGGGCCTGGCCCGGCATACCTGCGTACCAGCTTCCTGCTGCACTTCAACGCCACGACGATTGTCAGAGGGTCGCTGCACCTGGCCATGTCATCGCAGCTCAGCCCTACCAGCGCAACTTGCGCAGGCGCGTTCGGTCAAGCGGGCGGATCCGCAATGCCGTCAGTTCGCCACGTAGTGTCGGACGGACTACCTCAAGCCACTCCACACCGTCGTAGTCGGCAAGGCATCGGGGCGCCGACGACAGGTACCGCAGCCCGAAGCCAGCGAAGTACGGTGTCACCTCGCCTCGGACGTCCTGCCCATGCAGGTGAATAGATCCTGAGTCCACCCCCTGCCGCTCGTAGTGGGCGAGCACGGCTTGCCCCGCTCTGAACGACACACCGCCGGGCTGCCATCTCTTCCGCAGGTACGACGCACTCGCAGCGCTATCCACGACGCGGTCCTCAAGAGCCACTCTTTCCAGTTCGATCGCACGCATGGCTACCGCTTCGAGAAGCTGCTCGCGCACCGGTCGCGGCAACCACCGGTCAAGCCCCTCAAACTCGGGGCTCATCGCGTCCCGCGGGGCACGGGCCGCCGTCGGATCTACCGCGATGCCACGCAGCCGATTCAGAGCGACGCTCAGGTCGTCACCTCGGCGCCACAACAGCGTTAGGTCGAAATCCGCCCGCGTCCGCATGTTGTAGACCAACTGACATCCCCGTGTCCGGCCGACCAGCGGCCGGCGCAAGTCTCCGAGCGGATCCCGGCCAGCACTGAGCGCCTGGGCCCTCTCACTCGCAAACTGCCAATCAGTCCCATCGAATTCGATATCCAGATCAACGTCAGCCGGCTCCGGAGCCCCCCGTGCAAACGAACCAAACACGTACACCTCGGTCACCAACCGAAGCGGCCATTCGTCCTGCAGCTGGCCAAGACGCTCGAGGAATTGCTCGACAAGCAGCGCCGCCCGTTGTCTCTTCATGCCACTGATAGTCACATCGCTGATCCCGCTCGTCGAGCTGCTCCAGGCACGCAGATCAACGATGCCCTACTCACTCGCTGTTCACCGCGGGCCGCAGCATCAAAGTGATCGCCAGAATGATCAGCTGCCCGATCCCCTATGTGCCAGGCGGCTCCTACAGCGTCCGCAGGCCGCCGCGCTGCTGGCCGCGCTCGACGATCCAGATCGCGGGTTCGACGCGATCGTGGTCGGCGAGTACGAGCGGGCGTTCTCCGCCAATCAGCTGCAGCACCTGACTCCCGTGCTCGAACAGCACGCTGTGGAGCTGTGGCTGCCCGAGACGGAGGGGCCTGTCGATCACCACGACCCGGCCCATCAGGCGCTGATCATGATGCTGGGCGCCCAGTCGAAACGTGAGGTGCAGCGCGCCCGGTTCCGGGTCGTCACGGCGATGCGGACCCAAGCGCGTGAGCAGGGACGGTATCTCGGAGGCCGGCCGCCCTACGGCTACCGACTCACCGACGCCGGCCCTCATCCGAACGCCGCCCAAGCGCGATGGGGTCGCCGGCTTCAACGCCTCGAACCGGATCCGGCCACGGCCGGACACGTGCGGTGGATGTTCGCCCAACGCCTGGACGGCCAGAGTCTCGCCAGCATGGCGCGCGCCCTCAACGACGCCGGGATACCGTGCCCGTCGGGCGTCGATCCCGGCCGCAATCCCCACCGCAGTGGCGACCGGTGGACCCTACGAACGGTCGCGGCGATCCTCGCCAACCCTCGCTACACGGGTCGGCAGGTCTGGAACCGGCAATCCGCGGACAACGACGCCGACGCTAGCCGCTCGGAGCGAGAACCGATCCGGCGGAACCCGACCGTGGACTGGGTGGTCTCCACGCAACAGGCCCACACCGCGCTGGTCAGCGAACAGGACTTCGTCGCCGTCCAAACCATCCGCTCCCACCGCAGCGCCCACGACGGCACCACCCGCCGCTACCTGTTCACCGGCCTACTGCGCTGCGGACCCTGCGGCCGAAGATTGGAATCTCACTGGATCAACCAACGCCCCGGCTACCGATGCCGCCACGGCCACACCAGCACCCAACAGTCCTCTAATCACCGACGCAAGATCCTCTACCTCAGGGAAGACCACCTCATCGCAAGACTGGCCGACCATCCCCGCCTCCCCGGCGGCATCCAGACTCCCCATGACCTGGTCGCACTCCTGCACAAGAGGAAGATCACCATCGTCTGCGACCATGAGCACTGCACACCAACCACAGAAAGATCCGCGCAGGCCAACCTGCGCGGATCATGATCTATATGTGGTAATGATGTGTCCGAGGGGGGACTTGAACCCCCACGCCCTATACGGGCACTAGCACCTCAAGCTAGCGCGTCTGCCATTCCGCCACCCGGACCTGCTCGTTCAGCCTACCTCGCCGACCTGGATGATCTTTCCACCCGATGGTCGGCCCGGCGGGCCGCACGGGGAGTTACTGTACACGGCACTCGTGGATCATGCACATCGCCTTCGGCCCCGCCATCAAGCTGCTCACATCGCTGCTCAGCCCGGCTGCCCAGCCGTCGCCGAAGCACCGCCGAAGGCGTGTCCGGGTAGCGTCGGGCGGCCCTCTGGCGGCAGCATTGCCACGTGCCCCATCCCTCTCCCCTGGCGGCCGCCCAGCACCGGGCCCTCGCCCTGCGCACCGCGGGCGACCTCAGCGCCGCTCGGCAGCTGCTCGCGGAGGCTGTCGTTTCCGCACGACCGCCTTTCGGCGAGGGCCATCCCGAGGTGCTGCACACCGCGCACCTGCTGGCCCGTCTGCACCGGGAGGCGGACGACCCGCTCGGCGCCCGTCGGGTGTTGGAGGAGGCGTTCGCGGCGGGTGAGCGGCGCTGGGAACACTCGGACCCGGTGATGCTCGCGCTCGCCTTCGAGCTCGCCGAGGTCGCCGAGGAACTGGGCAACCGGCACGAGGCTCGTCGCAACTACACCCGCGTGGCCACCGCCGGGCCCGCCGTGCTCGGGGAGCACCATCCGGCGGTACGCGCCGCCCGCCACTACCTCGGCGACCCTGTACCAGGGCCGGCCGAGCAGACCGGCTCGCCGTCGGCGCCCGACCAGACCTCGGCACCCGTCGCGACTGATCCCGGCACCCGGTCAGCGCTGTCCGGCCCGACGCTGTCCCTGGCGACCCTGGCCGCGATGGCGGCGGCGGACCGCGGGCCGACCGCCGCTTCACCATGGGCTCCGCCGCAACCGCCGACCACGCCGCGGTCCACCCGACCGGTGGTACGGGAACAGACGGCTTCCGGCCCGCCCCCGGTAGCGGCCAACGCCCCCCGGGTTGTGTCGCCGCAACCGGCGGCGCGGCCGGTGCCGTCCTCCGTCGCGCCGGCGCGGCTCGACCCGCGGCCCACGACCCTCGCACCTCCCGTGCCGCCGCGCCCGCGCGCCGCGGAGCAGCAGCTTGAACCGGCCGCACCCCTACCGCCCCGGCCGCCGAAGGACGGCCAGCTGACGAGACCGGCGGACCAGGTCGGCCAGCCACCGTCCCGTCCGCAACCGTCCGGCACGGCGGTACCGCCTCGTCAGCGGACGGTCGATCGACCGAACCCCACCCCGGTCGAGGCGCCGTCTCCTGCGTCGGCGTCACCGGCCCAGGTGTCGACGGTCGCGCCAACCGCTCCAGCGGTGCCGCCGGGTTCCGCGCCTGGCTGGGACAACCCGACGATTCAGGTACGCCAGATCGAACCGCTGCTGGCCGAGGAGGCCGCCCGCCTCGCCGCCATGGGGGTCGATGCGAGTGGGTCAGCCGATGCGGCAGGCGCAGCGGTGGCACCGGCGAGCGGGCCGCCGAGTCACCCCCAACCCGTCTCCGCACCGCCCGCACACCCGTACCCGGTGTCCGGGCCGCCCGCCCAGCCGTACCCGGTGTCCGGGCCGCCCGCCCAGCCGTACCCGGTGTCCGGGCCTCCTGGCTATGCCCAGCCCGTCTCCGCGCCACCCGGGCACCCCTACCCGGTCTCCGGACCGGCCGGGTACGGCCAGCCCGAGTCCGGAGTGCCGGGCCAGCCGTATCCGGTCTCCGGGCCGCCCGGCTACGACCGGCCAGCCTCAGGGGCAAACCAGCCCCAGCCGGTGTCCGGACCGCCGGGCCAGCCTTACCCGGTATCCGGACCGCCGGGCCAGCCCCACCCGGTGTCGGGGCCGCCCGGTTACGGTCACCCTGTCTCAGCGCCTCCGGTGAGCGCGCCACCCGTACCGCCGTGGGGGTTGACCACGCCACCGTGGGCCCGCACCGCGCCCCCGCGACCACTGCCCACGCCCGACGCCGAACAGGCGAACCGGTCTGCGACGGCCGTGGACGAGACCGGGACCGACGGTGGGGTCGATCCGGGCGTGGTCAACGCCGTGGCAGCGCCGCCGCACCAGCCGGCCCCGGCCTCGGCACCGACTGAGGTGATCCCACCCGTCCGACCCACGAGCGGCGACCCGATCGGGCCGGACGGCGGCAAGGGCCAGCCGCCCACCGCCCGGCCGAACCCGACCACCCCGGCCCCCCGACCGATCCCCGAGGGCCGCCCACCGCACGAGCCGCACCCGACCAACGAGCCGTACCCAGGCCACGAGCAATACCCAGCCCAGGAGCCGTATCCAACCCGCGAGCAGTACCCGAACCAGGAGTCGTACCAGACCCACGAGACGTACCCGGGCCAGCAGTACCACCCGGGGCAGGTGTACCCGGGCCAGCAGTACCACCCGGACCAGGACGGGTACCGGCCGACGTACGCCGATGAGGGCCGGTCGGCGGGCCGGAGCCGGGCGACGCTGATCGGTGCGGTGGTGGCGGCCGGGGTGGCAGTGCTGGCGGTCGCCGGCCTGGGTGCGGTGGTGTTGACCCGCGATGACCCGCCGCCGCCGGCCGGGACGGCCCCGACGGCGACAGCACTCACGGCGGCGGGGCCCGCACCGGGTGACCTGAAGCTCCGGGACGACCTGGTCACGATCACGCTGACCTGGACGGACCCCTCCGACGGTGCGGTGCCGTTCATGGTCGCCGGTGGCCGGTCAGGACAGGCGCTGGGGGTGTTGGCCACCGTGGACCCGGGTCGGACCAGCCACACGATCAACGGGCTGAGCTCCCGGGTGGACTACTGCTTCACCGTGCTGGCGGTCTACTCCACCGACAGCTTCGCCACCTCGGGACAGGTCTGCACGAGGCGGGAGCGGGCCACCCCGCCGAGCTGATTGTGGCCAGACCGGCCGCCGCGCGGGCGGACCGGAACTGAGCTGCGCGTCCACAACGCACACGCTCGGTATCCACAGGGGTGACCGTGCGGGTTCCCCCGCCACCAGCAGCGCCATATGATGGCACCCGGCTCAGGGGAGGGGTCGCCGCGAGGCGCGCACCTGCCACGACTCAGGGGAGGCAGCCGGCTGTGGCCAGCATCGACGATGCCGTGGAGACCGACGCCCCCCGTTCGCGGTCCCGGCTGCGCGGTGGGCTGGTGACCGTCGGCACGGTGACCGCGCTGGTGGCCGCCATGGGGCTGACCGTCCTGGGGCTGGGCGCGGCGGACAACGCGGTCGCCAACTACGACGCGAGTTCCTGGTTGTGGAGTGCGGCACGCAGCGAGCTGGCGCGGGTCAACGGGGTCACCGCGCGGGTCGACACCCGCACCGAGGTGCCCGGCGCCCGCCGCCACCCGATGCAGGTCGCCCAGACCGACCGGCTGCTGATCCTGCGTGACCTGCAAACCGGGCAGGTCAGCTCACTCGACCTGGCCACGCTGCAGCTCACCGCGACCACCCCGACCACGCCGGGCCTGGGCGTGAGCGTCGCTCTGCACGAGGACGCGGCGTTCGTCGTCGACGCCGTGCAGGGCATCGTGCGGCAGCTCGACCCGCGTTCTCTGACGCCGGTCGGCGAGCCGGTGCGTTATCCCCCGGGCATCACCGGCGGCGCCTTCGACGGGAAGGGCCGCCTCTGGATCGCGGTGCCCAGTGAGGGCACGGTGTCGGCGGTCACCGCGGCGAAGCTACCGTCCGCGCCGGCCTCTGCGGCGCCGGCCGGCGGCGGGCTGAGCCCGGAGCGGGTCGAGACGTACGACGTCGCGGAGGCCAGTCACGAGCTGGTCGTCTCCACCCTGGACGACGGGGTGGCGGTGCTCGACCGTACCGCCGGAAGGTTGGTCCGGGTGCAGCGCGGTGAGGTGCGCCCGACCTCGCTGACGCTGACCGGGCCGGCGGGACTGCCGGCACGCACCAGTGGCTCTCGGGTCCCGGTGACCGTGCCCGCCGAGCGGCGCGTGGTGGTGGTGGGTGACGCCGGCGAGGAGCGGGCGTTCACGGTGCCGGGCACCGGTGACCGGCTCAGCCCGGCGGTGGCTTGGGCGGGCAGGTTCTACTGCGCCGACGAGGCGACCGGCACGATCTACTCCTTCGACGCTGGTGGTCAACTGGTCGACACCGTCCGGGGTCGCCCCGACGGGCCACTGGAGTTGGAGGTACGGGAGAACCACCTGTTCATCAACTCCCCCGACTCGGCGACCGCGCGGGTGGTGGATGACAAGAACCAGATGCGCGAGGTCGACAAGTACGCCAACGACGTGCTCGGTGGCGATCCGCCGCCGGCGCCTGCGCCGCCGCCACCGCCGAAGAAGCCCCGGGTGGGCAAGCCGAGCGCGCCGCGCAGCGTCACCGCCGCCGCCGGCAACGCGCAGGCCCGGGTGAGCTGGCGGCCGGCCGCCGCGAACGGCGCCGAGATCATGAGGTACGTGGTGGAGGGCGCCAGCCAGCGCCTGGAGGTGGGCGCCAACCAGCGTTCGGTGGAGGTCAAGGGCCTGACCAACGGCGAGACGTACCGGTTCGCGGTGCACGCGGTGAACGCCAAGGGCGATGGTCCGTCGCGGAGCAGCAACCCGGTGACCCCGACGGCCGCGGTGCCCGACCCGCCGGCGAGCGTCACCGCGCAGGAGCGGCCGGACGGCACGGTGCTGGTCAGGTGGCCGGCAGCGAACGGGCAGGGCAACACGATCGCGAGATACGCCGTCACGGCCAGCTCGGCGGGGACGAACGCCCCGGTCGGTGAGTCGACGAAGACGGAGCTGGTGGTGGCCGCCGGGGAGCTGGAGTTCGGCACCCAGTACGCGTTCACCGTGGTGGCCGTCAACGACAGGGGCGCCGGCTCGGCGGCCTCGCCGGTCAGCAACACCGTCGTGCCGTTCGCGGCACCCGGTCGGCCGGTCGACCTGCAGGCCGGCACGGTCGCCAACCAGCCGGGCGCGATCACGGTGCAGTGGGCGCCGGCCGAGGCGAACGGCCGTCCGGTGACGAAGTATCTGGTCGACGTCGGCGGGCGTCTCAGCGAGGTGACCGACACCCGCGCCACCGTCACCGGGCTGGGCAACGGCCAGAACGTCACCGTGAAGGTGAAGGCGGTCAACGAGGCCGGGCCCGGCCCGGAGGCCACCGCCACGGCCCGCACGGTCGCCCAACCACGGGTCACGGTCACCGGGTCGTCGGCGACCGCCACCTCGGCCACGGTCACGTTCACCGTGGACGCCGGCGGCGGTCAGGCCACCTGTTCGGTGAGTACGCCGGGCGAGCCGGCGAAGGCCGGGGCGTGCTCCAGCATCACGGTGCCGGGCCTGACGCCGGGCACGAAGTACACGTTCACGGTGACCGCGAGCAACGCCGCCGGCAACGGCACCGCGACCAGGGCGCAGGACACCGCCGCCCTGTACGGCATCGCGACCTGCCGCAACGGGGCCTCCGGCCCGGAGTCGACGTACTGCAACAGGGACGTGAGCGGCCGCAACGGCAACGAGGTCTTCTCGGTCACCCGGCAGGACAACGACAAACAGGTGGGCTGGGCGGAGCCCGGCACCCGACTCCAGGCGTACTGCAAGAAGTCGGGTGAAGAGGTCTACGCCTACATCTACAACAACGACAAGCGCAGCACCTGGTGGGTGCAGGTCAACTACAGGGGGAAGAACTACATTCCCTGGGCCTGGCTCAACCTGGAGGGCGGCGACACCATCAACGTCCTGCCCACCTGCTGACCGCCAGGCAAGGAGCACCACCGACCGTGAACACCCACGAGCCGCTCACCCAGCCGGAGGTGCAGGGCTTCGCCGCCCTGGCCGCCCGACTGGCCGAGAACATCAATTCGGTGGTGCTCGGCAAGCCGCAGGTGGTCCGGCTGGCGCTGACCGCGCTCTTCGCTCAGGGTCACGTGCTCCTGGAGGACGTGCCCGGGGTTGGCAAGACGACCCTGGCCCGGGCCATCGCCGCCACCGTCAAGGGTCAGTGGCGCCGGATCCAGTTCACGCCCGACCTGCTCCCCTCGGACGTGTCCGGGGTGACCATCTTCAACCAGGCGACCCGTGACTTCCAGTTCCATCCGGGGCCGGTCTTCGCCAACATCGTCATCGCCGACGAGATCAACCGGGCGTCGCCGAAGACCCAGTCGGCGCTGCTGGAGGTCATGGAGGAACGCACGGTCACGGTCGACGGGGTCCGGCACCCGGTGCCGGAGCCCTTCCTGGTGGTGGCCACGCAGAACCCGGTGGAGATGGACGGCACCTACCGGTTGCCCGAGGCGCAGTTGGACCGCTTCCTGGTCAAGCTCTCCGTCGGCTACCCGGACGAGGCGGTCGAGGTGGAGGTGCTGCGCGGCGCGACGGTCCGCTCCCCCGAGGCGCTCACGCCGGTCACCGACACCGCCACCGTCGGGGAGATGGTCCGGATGGCCCGCCGGGTGCACATCGCCGAGCCGCTCTACGCGTACGCGGTCCGGCTCGCCGCCGCCACCCGCACCCACCAGCACGTACGCGTCGGGGTCAGTCCCCGGGGCGTGATCGCGCTGACCCGGGCGGCGTGCTCGTACGCGCTGATCGACGGTCGGGGTTGGATCATGCCGGAGGATCTGAAGGCGCTCGCCGAATCGGTGTTCGCGCACCGGCTGCTGCTCACCCCGGATGCCCAGGTGCGCGGCTTGACCGCCGTTGAGGTGCTGCGCCAGGCCATCGCCTCGGTGCCGGTGCCGCTGCCGTCGGGGCAGCCGGCCCCGGTACAGGGCTGACCGGCAGCAGCGGCATGGGGATCACCGCCCGGGGGGTCGGGCTGCTCGTCGCCGCCGTCGTGCTGCTGGGCATGGGCTTCCGGTTCGCGTACCCCGAGTTGACGCTGCTCGGCGGGGCGGCCGGCGCGGCCGTGGGCTACGCCGCACTGACCGCGGCCTGGCGGCCCCGGCTGACGGTGGCCCGTTCCGCCGACCCGGACCGGGTTGCGCGCGGCGAGCCGGCCAGCATGACCCTGACCGTCCGCAACACCGGGCGGTGGCGCTCGGCGAATCTGCTGGCCGAGGACCGGTGCGGGCTCCGTACGGTGCCGGTGCCGCTGCTGCGCCTGCGACCCGGCCGCGACACCGAGGTCCGCTACGACGTGCCGACGCACCGCCGTGGGGTGGTGCCGGTCGGGCCGCTGCGGGTGACCCGGCGCGATCCGTTGGGCCTGGTGGCGCTGGCCCGCCCGTACGGTGCGACGACGCCGGTCTGGGTCCACCCCCGGGTCCACCCGCTGACGGCGGTGCCGAGGGGTGCGGGGCGCAGTCTCGACGGCCGGCTGGACGGGGTGCCGCACGGGTCGATCACGTTCGACTCGTTGCGGGAGTACGTGGTGGGCGACGAGCTGCGTCGGGTGCACTGGCGGACCAGCGCCCGGGTGGGCGAGCTGATGGTGCGGGAGAACGTGGACACCAGTCTGCCCCGTCTGGTCGTACTGCTGGACAACCGTGCGGCCGCGCATTCGCAGCGGGTGGACGGTGTGGCGGAGTCGTTCGAGTCGGCCTGCGAGGCAGCGGCCTCGGTCGTGACCGCCGCGCACCGCGCTGACCTGCCGGTGCTGTTGCTGCTGGTCGCCGCCGAACCGGCGAACCCGGCCGAGCGCGGGCACGGCGATCGGCCCGGCGTGGACGTGGACGACGACCCGACCGGCGGGCACCGGCTCGGGCCACTGGACCGGCTCGCCGCCACCGACCTCTCCGATGACGACGACGCGTTGCGCGCGGCCACCACCCGGCTGCGGCAGGACCGGCTCGGCGACACCCTGATCTTCCTGACCGGGCCGGGCGGCCGCGCCGAGTTGGGGCACGTCGGCGCGCTGCGTGGCGCGTACCCGTCGGTGGTTGTCGGGGTGTTCGGCGCGGCCGAGGCGACGCCGCCCGGCGCGGCCGGCCTGGTGGTGGTCGACGCGGCCGACGGCGCGCAGTTCGCCGCCGAGTGGGACGGGGTGCGCCGGTGGTGACGGGCGTCGGCCCGCAGCGGCCAGGCGACGCGCGCACCGTCGGCTCCCGCGACGGTGTTCCGAGCCGGGGTACGCCGCTGAACGAGCCGGCCGGCGGTCGGCTGCTGCGGGTGGTGCGGGCGTCCGTCGTCCCGCTGGCGTTGATCGCGCTGACCGCGCTGGCCGGGCTGGTGCTCGGCCGGGTGTACGCCGGCGACCTGCTGACCCGGCTGGTCATCGGCGCCGCCGCCGGTTCGGTGCTGGTCAGCGTGGCGGCACGGCGGCTGCCGTCCTGGCTGGTGGCGCCCGTGTCGGTGGCCGCGATGGCCGGCTGGACGCTCTGGTCGCTGCGGCTGGCCGCCGCCCGCGCCGGCCTGCCGGGCGGCCTGCTGGAGGTGACCACGGACGCCGCGCGCAACGGCATTCCACGGCTGCTCACCGCGATGATCCCGGTGGAGCCCACGCCGGACACGGTGCTGGTACCGGTGGTTGCCGCCTGGCTGGCCGGGCTGGCCGGCGCGGAGGTGGCTCTGCGCAGCGGCCGGGTGCTGCTGGGTTACCTGCCGGCGGCGGGTCTCTACGCCGCCGCCCTCTACGTGGTCGGCCCGAACGCCGAACCGGCGATCGGGGTGACGCTGGCGTTCGTCGCGGTCGCGGCGGTCGGCCTGGCGGCGCCCACCGCCAGGCCGCCGGACGGCGGCGATCCGAGCGCCGACCTGACTCCAGGGGTACGCGCGGCGGTGCGGCTCCGGCTCGCCGTCAGCGCGACGCTCGGGGTGGCGGTGGTGGTCGGGATGGTCGCGCTGCTCGGCCCGGTGATCGCCGGGCAGGTCGACGGTCGGCCGGTGGACCCCCGCCGGTACGTGCAGCCGCCGCAGGTGCAGACGCTGGACGAGAACCCGCTGATCCGGATCTCGGGTTGGGCGCTGCACCCGGAGCAGAAGCTGCTCGACGTGACCACTGTCGGTTCCGGCGCGCCGAGCGCCGGCGGCGCCCCGACCGGGGCCGACACCGGAAAGGGTCCGGCCGCGTCCGGCAGCCCGGCGACCCCGGCCAGCGACAGCGTCCGGATCCGGCTGGCGGTGCTCAGCGACTACGACGGGGTCACCTGGCGTGTCGGCGCGACGTACCGCAACGCCGGTCGGATCCTGCCGGCCTCGACGCCGGCCCGGGACAGCGCGGTGCGAACGGTACGGCAGCAGATCACCGTGGCCGAGCTGAGCGGCCGGCTGCTGCCCGCCATGGCCACCCCCCGCGAGGTCAGCGGTGCCCGGGTGGCGTACGACCCGGCGACCGGGACCCTGATCCGGCCGGAGGGGCTGTCGCCGGGGCTGCGGTACACGGTGACCTCGGCTCAGGAGCGCCCGGACGCCAACCTGCTGGCCACCGCCAACGTGCCGGCCGGCCCGGAGGTGGCCCGGGTACTGCGGGTCGCCGACGGGGTGCCCGAACCGCTGCGCCGGCTGGCCGCGCAGCTCGCCGAGGAGAACGGCGCCCCGTACGAGCGGGCGGCTGCCATCGAGCAGTTCCTGGCCGAGCACTACCGGGTGGCGGCGGACGCCCCGAGCGGGCACGCGTACCCGAACCTGGGCTACTTCCTCTTCGGACCGCGCAACGCCGGCGGGCAGGCGGGCACCTCGGAGCAGTTCGCGGCGGCGTTCGCGGTGCTCGGGCGGCTCACCGGGCTACCCACCCGGGTGGTGGTGGGCTTCCAGTCCGGCGGGCAGGGTCCGGTACGGGCCGGCGACGCGTACGCCTGGCCGGAGGTGCTCTTCGACGGGTTGGGCTGGGTGTCGTTCAACCCGTTGCCCCGCCCGGACAACGAGCCGAGGCCGGTGGAGGAGGACTTCCGCCCGACGCCGGAGGATCCGCCGCCATCGGAGGCACCGGCGCCGACCGTGGAGCCGACGGCCTCGCCGGAGCCGGTCGCCGCCCTCGACGGGTCGACCGGTCGGGGTGGTGTGTCCACCCCGGTGTTGGTTGCCGGTGGCAGCGGTGGTCTGCTGCTGCTGGTGGGTGCGCTGCTGCTCACCCTGCTGGCGATGCGCCGCTCGCTCACCCGCGCCCGGCTTGGGCGGGGCGACCCCGAACAGCGCATCGTCGGCGCCTGGCGGGAGGTCACCGACGCGTTGCGGCTGGCCGGCCGGCCGGTCGGTGCCGACCTGGCGGCCACGGAGGTGGCCGGCCATGCCCGCCACGCCCTCGCAGCCGCCCTGGTCACCGGCCGCCGGGGCAGGCCCGGGGCCGCGGGCATGGACGTCGGTGGCGTCGACGAGTTGGCGGACCTGCTCAATCAGGTGGGTTTCGCCCCGGGCGCGGCGACCGCCGCCCAGGCGAACCGGGCCGCCGAGGTCACCACCGCCTACGTGGCCACCCTGCGGTCCGCCCGCCCCTGGTGGCGCCGCCTGCTCTGGTCCACCCACCCGGCTCCCCTGCGCCGCCGCCCGACCAACCACTCCCTGCGGTGATCAAGAGGGTCGCGTCACCGCCGGACCCATTCCTGAGGCAGACCTCTTGATCACCGGGGGCGACCGGGCGGAGGGGGTCAGGCGGTCAGGCGGCGGACCAGCTTGCGGAGGCCGGCCTGCCAGCCGTCGGGGTCCTCGGCGCGGCGGCGTGCGTAGTCGGCGACCTCCGGGTGCGGAAGGATCAGGAATCGCTCCTCGGCCAGCCCGGCGATGGTCGCGTCGGCAACCTGGTCCGGGGTGAGCACCGCGCCGGAGGCGGCGATGACCCGGGCGCCCAGGTGACCCTCGGCGATTCCGTCGGCGAGCATCGGAGTGTCCACGCCCTGCGGGCAGAGCGCGCTGACCCGGATGCCCCGGTCCCGGTAGGTGACGGCCAGCCACTCGGCGAACCCCACGGACGCGTGCTTCGTCGCCGTGTACGCCGCGTCGCCCACGGCGGTCAGCACGCCCGCCGCCGAGCAGGTGTGCAGCAGGTGACCGTTGCCGCGGGCGAGCATCCCGGGCAGTACCGCCCGCGCCGAGTAGACGTGGGCGAGCACGTTCACCCGCCACGCCCGGTCCCAGCCGGCGTCGTCCACCTCCACTCCCCCGCCGGTGGCCACTCCCGCGTTGGCGCAGAACAGGTCGATCCGGCCGTACCGCCGCTCGGTGTCGTCGACCAGCGCGCGGACCTGATCCTCGTCGGTGACGTCGAGCGCGGTGGCGTGCGCGATCGGGCCGATGCCCTCGGCGACCGCGCGGGCCGCGTCGGCGTCCAGGTCGGCGACCACCACGGCGGCGGCGCCCTCGGCGACGAAACGGCGGGACAGGGCCGCGCCGATGCCGCCGGCGCCACCGGTGACCACCACGATCCGGTCGGTGAGGTTCACGTCGACGCTCCTGCCTCGTCGGCGCCCAACCGGGCGATGAGGGTCGTCAGTGCGGCCGCACCGCCGGCGGTCACCTCGGGGGTGGGCAGCAGCGCGAGGATCGGCACGTCCACGCCGGCGTCGGCATAGCGGCGCACCTCGGCGCGGCAGTGCTCCGGCGACCCGTGCAGCACCAGCGCGTCGACCACCTCGTCCGGGACAGCCGCGCCGGCGCCGCGCCGGTTCCCGGCGGCCCAGGCCTGCCACATCGGCGCCAGCACCACGTCGCGGCCGAGCCAGCGGTGGAATTCGGCGTACGCCGGGACGGTGAGGTAGCTGGTGATGAGCCGGCGGCCGAGCGTCCGGGCGTATCCGGCGTCCTCGGTGGGGCAGACGAAGATCCGGGCGGCGACCTCGAAGCCGGTGCGGCGCTCGCCCAGCTCGGCGAGCGCGCGGGGCACATCGTCGGCGCTGAGCCAGTTGAGGATGACGCCGTCGGCCTCGGCGCCGGCCAGCCGGAGCATTCCCGGGCGCAGGGCGGCGAGCAGGATCGGCGGTGGCACCGGCGGCGGCCGTTCCAGGGTGAACCGACGCACGGTGAACGTGTCGTAGACCTCGTCGACGGTCTCGCCGCGCAGCGCGGCGCGCAGGAAGCGCAGGACGTCCCGGGTGCGCTGGAGCGGCTCATCGAACCGCACCGCGTTCCAGTCCCGCACCAGCACGGGCGAGGACGCGCCGATGCCGAGCGAGAACCGGCCGGGCGCGGCCTCGGCCAGCGCCGCCGCGCTCATCGCCAGCAGCCCGGGCCCTCGGGTGAAGACGGGGGTGATCGCGGTGCCGAGCCGCAGCCGGGGCTGCCAGGCCGCGGCGAGCGCCAGAGGGGTGAACGCGTCGGTCCCGGCGACCTCGGACGACCAGACGTCGGTGAACCCGGCCCGGTCGAGCGTCGCGTAGACCGCGGCGTGGTCTGCCAACGGGATCCCGCCCAACGGCACAGTCATGCCCCATCGATTCGTCACCGATCGATCGTGCCCGTTGACGGGGTCCAGGAGCAAGATCCCCGGACCGGGCGGATTTGCCGGTATCAGGCCGCCTCCGCGGCGGACGGTGCTACGACTTCGAGGTGGAGCGAACCGACGGCGCAGGCCGCTGACCATGGGTTCCGGGGCGTCGGGACGCCTGCAACCGCTGCGTGCGGACGCCGCTGTCCACCGGGCCACCTTCCTGGAGCTCTTCTTCGACCTGGTCTACGTCTTCGCGCTCACCCGGATCTCCACGCGCGCGTTCGAGGACCTGACCCACGAGCCCGGTCGGGTGCACGGCTGGGCGGCCGTGACCGCGAGCGGCAAGACGCTGCTGCTGCTGTTGGCGCTCTGGGCGCTCTGGCAGGGCACCGCGTGGACGACCAGCCGGTACGACCCGCACATGGCACCCCTGCAGACCGTCGTGCTGACCGCACTGGTCTGCAGCATGGTGATGGGGGTGGCGATTCCCCGGGCGTTCAGCCAGACCGGGTTGATGTTCGCGGTGGGGTACGTGGTCGCCCAGGTGTCCCGCCCGCTTGTCCTGTCGATCGCGCTCGGAGCGCACCCGTACCGCCGGTTGAAGGTGCGCATGGCGGTGGTGTTCGCCGTCAGCGGGGTGTTCTGGATCGCCGGAGCGCTGCTGCCGACCAACGCGAAGGTGACGCTCTGGGCGGCGGCGTTGACCATCGAGTACGTGGCTGCCCGGTGTGGCTGGCCGGTGCCGGGGCTGGGGCGGTCGACGGTGTCGAAGTGGGAGATCGCCGGGGAGCATCTGGCCGAGCGGTACCAGCAGTTCTTCCTCGTCGCGTTGGGCGAGACGATCCTGGTGGCCGGTTTCGCGTACAGCAAGGGGCCGTACGAGTGGGGGCACGCCTCGGCGTTCGCGCTGGCGCTGGCCACCTCGATCGTGCTCTGGCGGATCTACGTCCAGCGCGCCGGGCAGATCCTGGGCGAGGCGGTGATGATGGCCCGCCACCCGGCCAACATCGGCCGCTCGGCGGCCGACACCCACCTGCTCATGGTGGTGGGTCTCGCCGCCACCGCGGTCGGGTACGAGTTGCTCATCGACCATCCGCTGGAGCGGCTCCCGGGGTCGTGGCTGACCATGGTCGTCGGAGGGCCGGCGCTGTTCCTGGCCGGTCGGGCCCGCTTCGAGTACGAGGTGTTCGGGCGGGTCTCCCCGTCCCGGTGGATCGCCATCCTGGTGCTGGCCGCGGCGGCGGTGCCGTTGCTGTTCCTTCCGGGACTGGCTGCCAGCGCCGTCGGGGTGCTGGTGCTGATCGCCGTGGCCGTCGTCGATGCGTGGCGAGCGCGGGGCGCACCACCGGAGGCGGCCGCCACACCGTTCTGAGCGATCGACACGCGGCGATGTCAGGTCGGCGCGGCAGGTTAGTCTCGGCGGGTGACCTTCTCCCTCGTGGCCCGCTCCGCCGACGGCCGGTTGCACGGTGTCGTGGTGGCCAGCAAATTCCTCGCCGCCGGGGCGCTGGTGCCGGCCGCGGAGGCCGAGACCGGCGCCCTGGCCACTCAGGCGCACGTCAACCTCGCCTACCGCCCGCAGGGGCTGACCCTGCTGCGCACCGGTGTGCCGGCTGCCGACGTGGTGGCCGGCCTGATCGCCGCCGACGCCGAGCGGGAGCACCGCCAGCTCGGCGTGGTGGGGGCCAGCGGTCCGGGCGCCAGTTGGACGGGGCCGGCCTGTCACCCGTGGGCCGGCGGACGTACCGGTGACGGTTGGGCTGCGCAGGGCAATGTGCTCACCGGCCCGGAGGTCGTCGACGCGCTGGGCGACGCCTGGCTGGCCGGTTCGACGCTGCCGTTCGCCGAGCGGTTGGTGGCCGCGCTGCGCGCCGGTGACGAGGCCGGCGGCGACCGGCGGGGCCGGCAGAGCGCCGGCCTGCTGGTGGTCGAGCGCGGCGCGGGGTACGGCGGCAGGAGCGACGTGCTGGTGGACCTGCGGGTCGACGACCACCCCGACCCGGTCGCCGAGCTGGGTCGGCTGCTCGGCGTGCACACCCTGCTGTTCAGCCGGCCCGACCCGGCCACGCTGCTCGACCTGACCGGTGCCGTCGCCGACGAGGTGGCGGTGTTGCTCACCGCGTTGGGTCACCCGGTGAGCAACGACGGGCCGGAGGCGGCTCTGATCTCCTGGGCCGGGCTGGAGAACCTGGAGGAGCGGTTGGTGCCGGGGCGGATCGACCCGGTGGTGCTGACGCACCTGCGCGGTGTCGCCCCGCACGTGCCCGCGCCCCGCTCCGCGACCTGACCGGCGTTCAGCGGCCGAACGCGAGCCAGAGGTAACCCGCCGCGTCGATCGTCGACCGCTCCGAGGGGGTCAACGCCGCCCGCCCGGTGGTCTTGCGGATCAGGGTCGGCCGGTCCCAGCCCAGCCCGGCTGGCGCCGGTCGCCCACCGGTGAGCAGGTCGGCGATCACCGCCGCCGCCGGCGCGGTGAGCCACGGCGGTCGGTCCAGCGCCGCAGCCAGGTCCAGGCCGTGCACGCCCACCTCGAGCACCCGGGTCCACAGGAACTCGGAGACGAGCATCGCGTCGCCGTGCCGGGTCCGGATCACCCGCCCGGGCGGTGCCGCGGCGACCGCCGCGTCGGCGGCCCGCCACGCCCGGTCGAAATCGATCGGCAGCGCCGTCCGGTCCCCCTGCCACGCGTCGCGCCGGCCGCCGGCGATCCGGTCGGCGTCCACCTCCGGGGTGAATTTCGCCGTACCGAAGTAGCCGGCGGCGTCCACCTCGGCGCGCGGCGGGGCCGGCGCGGCCAGCGTGTCGGTCAGCCGGCCGGCGCCGACGCGCACGTGGGCGATCAACTCCCGGACGGTCCACGGCGGGCAGTCGGTCATCCGGTCGAGGTCGGCGGTGTCCAGCTCGGTCAGGATCTCGGTGAGCCGGACGCACTCGGTGCGGAACGCCACCCGAACAAGATCCACGCTCAGCCTTTGACCCGCGGCACCAGGCGGTGCACGACCGTGAGTATCAGCGCCATCACCACGGCCATCGTGCCGGCGATGCCGGCGGCGGAGCCTGCGTACCCGACGAAGAGCGGTCGGCGGCTCAGCTCGCCCGGCCCGGTGCCGCGCAGCTCGACCAGCCAGGACAGGGCCAGCCCGCAGACGATCAGGGCGAGCACACCGGCCACGCCGAGCAGCAGCGCGGCGAGTCGGTGCGCATCGCCGGGTGCGACCTCGGCCTGCTCCCGCTGGGTTATCAGCAGGACGATCCCGGCCAGCGCGGCCCAGACGCCCACCACCAGGTAGGCGGCGACCGCGTCGCTGGGCCGGTGCCAGCCGGCGGAGAGGGTGGCGACCCCGGCGGCGGCGGCGTAGGCGGTGGCGAGGAAGACACCGACGGCCCGAACCTTGGGCGGCAGCACGAGCATCAGCGCGACCGCCACCGACGCGGCCACCGTGGTGTGCCCGCTGGGCAGGCTGTTACCGACGAAGACGCGCTCCGGGTCGAGGCCGTAGTCCGGCCGGCTCAGCCCGTGCTTCAGCAGCTGGGTGGTGACGTTCGCGCCGGCGATCAGCAGGGTCGCGGTGATGGCCAGGGCGATCCGCCCGCGGATGAGGGCGATGAACCCGATCGTCGCCGTGGCGGCCAACAGGGAGACCACCGACATCGCATTGAGGATCCTGTCCACCGGGCCGTCGATGCGGGCTTGGCCGATCCGGTTGCCGGTCAGCGCCACGGTGTCGACCCACTGGCCGATCTCGGTGTGCACGGCCACCCGCCAGAGGATGAGGAACAGGGCCGTCTGGGCAAGGGCCAGCACCACCAACCAGACCGCCGTCCAACCCCGTGCCGTCGCTCGCATCCGCACACCGTAGCGGCCGGTGTCGGCCGGCCGGCCGGTGGCCCACCGGCGGTCGACGGTTAGGTTGGACGCAGGCGAGGAGGTGGCGGTGGGGGGCATACCGGAGCGGGACGCCGGCCAGGCCGCGTCCGATGCGGACAAGCTGGCCGGGCTCGACCGGGGTCCTGACGAGCCGCCCCGGGTCGAGTCGTTGGCGGATCTGCTGGGCGGCCGGAACGGCGCCGTCGACGCCACCCTGCCGCCGCTGGCGTTCGCGGCGGGTTGGCTGCTCGGCAGCGAATCGCTGTGGGCCGGGGTCGGCGCGGCGGTAGCCGTCGGCGCGGTGGTGGCCGGCGTACGGCTGCGTCGTGGTGACCGACCGCGCTCGGTGCTGATCGGCCTGCTCGCGGTCTGCGTCGCGGCATTGATCGCGGTACGCACCGGCCGGGCCGAGAACTTCTTTCTGATCCAGGTGCTCTCCAACGCGGCCAGCGCGCTGGCCTGGGCGGTCAGCATCGTGGTGCGGTGGCCGCTGCTCGGGGTGCTGGTGGGTGCGGCGCTGGGCCAGCGAGCCCGCTGGCGGCGCGATCCGGCGTTGCTGGGCGCCTACGGCCGGGCCAGTTGGGTGTGGACGGCCACCTACCTGCTGCGGCTGGCGGTGTTCGTGCCGCTGTATCTGGGCGGGCAGGTGCTCGCGCTGGTGGTGGCCCGGGTTGCGCTGACCTGGCCGCTGGTCGCGGCGGCGCTGGCGCTGAGTTGGGTGGTGCTGCGTCGGTCGCTGCCGCCCGGGCATCCGGGGGTGCGTCACCCGGTGACCGGCGAGCCCGCCGATCCGCCCGGGTGACCCCGCCCGGCAGGGCGGTGGCAGGCACATAAGTGGAGAGGCCGCCACGGGGGGAGCGGCCTCTCCGGTGACGTACGTTACTCCGTCACGGTCATCGGTGTGATCCCGTGACGGCCCGAATTTCTGGGCTTTTTCGCGACAGCCTCCAGACCGGGCGGTGGGGCGGGCCGACCGACCCGCTGCGTTGACCGGACGGCCGGCCCACCCCCGGCCTGACCGTGGGTGTCAGGCCGTCCGCGGCCGGGTTCCGTCGTCCATCCGAACCCGGCCGGACCCGGGGTGGACGATCGATGTCGCCCACCCCGGGTGGCTCTCAGCCGTTCGGGAACAGGTTGCCGTAGTCGGCGTACGCCATGGCGACGTCGGCCTGAGCCCAGAACCGGTGGTAGGTGAAGGTGGGTTCCGGGCCGCCGTTCAGGTACGCCTGCACCTTGGGCCAGTCCGGGTCGTTCTTGTAGGAGGAGCGGATGTCGAGGAAGCTCTTGCCGGCGGCGATGGTGTCGCCGTTGGGCATCTTTCCGGTCCAGCCGGGCGGGATGTAGGTGCCCTGACCGGTGGCCGCGTCGTAGGTGTCGTCGAAGCGTCGGTAGTCGCCACGCTTCTCGGGCTTCGAGACGCCCTTGGCGTCACTGGCGGCGTAGAGCCCGTCGAGCAGACCCTTGGCGGTGTTCTTGGCCGCCACGTTGCCCGACTTCGACGCGTACGCGATCAGGGTTCGGGCGTAGGCGGCGGCGACGCCGACGTCCTGGCCCTTGACGGTGACCTCGACGTGCAGGTTGGTGTTGGGTTGCGGGTTGGCGGGGTTCCAGGTGGTCGGCTGGCCGGTCCACCTCATGTCCGACGGGATCGACCAGTTGGCGCCCACGGTGGTGTTGGCGATCGCCCAGGGCACCCACTTGTCCAGCAGTGCCTTGGCCTTGGCGTTGCCGGTCTGCAGGTACAGCTCGGCGATGCGCTGCATCGACCAGGCCTGCATGCCGAACCACTGGTTGGACGGCGGGTCGTTGTAGACCGGGTCGACGTCGTAGAACATGCCGTAGAAGGTGGAGGTGCCGGCCGGCGGCTGGCCGTAGTTGCCGCCCCAGCTGTTGGTGGCGCCACCGGCGATGCCGCCCTCGGCGGACTGCAGCCAGGTGTAGAACTCCAGCTGCCGTTCGAAGCTCTTGGTCCAGTCGGCGACCGCCGTCGGCGAGGCCGGCTTGAGCTCCGGGGTGTTGGTCAGCGCCCAGGCCGCGAACGGGTTCTGGTAGCCGAAGTGGTTGTGGCTGGACCCGATCCGCCAGGACCAGTTCTGGCCGGCGTCGTACGCGCCGCCCCAGGCGTAGTACCAGGAGAGCAGGTAGTGCGCCGAGTCCTTGCCGCTGGCGGCCGGGCAGGCGCTGGCACCGACGCAGTTGCCGATCCTCTTGAAGTACTTGTCGAACATGGCGTAGCGCAGGTAGTCGCCCATCTTGGCGGCCTTGGCCACGGTGGCCGCGACGTCGGCCTGCTTGCCCTGCGCCTTCGCCCAGGTCAGCGCCCAGTAGGCGGCCTGCACGGCCCGCGCGTCGGCGTCCGGGGCGTTGGTGTACTTCCACTGCTTCGCCGAGGCACCGGACTCCTTGATGAACAGGTCCAGGTAGCCGTTCGGGCCGCCGTGGGCGAAGGTGTCGCAGGACGGCTGCGGCACGGTCTCCCAGACCGACTCCTGGGTGCCCCGCTGGAAGGTGTTGATGTACGCCGGCTTGGTGGTGCCGTTGCCGCAGCGGCCGAAGCCGTAGGTGTTGTCCACGTCCAGCAGCCAGTGCATGCCGTAGATGTCACCGGTGCCGTAGGTGTTCTGCAGCTCGCCACGCAGCGGGTCCTGGCCGACCGGGACGGACGGCTCCAGCACCGACGGGTACTGGCTGGGCAGGTCGTGCTCGGCGGCGTACTGCGGCGTACCCGGGGCACCAGCTGTTGGCTGGTCGGAATGATTCGGAATTATATATTTCTCCATCACTGTCCAGGCGTTGTTGAACGGGGCCCAGTTCTGGGTGACCCGCCCGTACTGCGCCTCCAGCCAGAGCCAGAAGCTGAACGCCTCCGAGGTGGTCTCGTGCCCGTGGTCGGGCGCCTCGACGATCAGCGTCTCGACCGAGTGGTACGGCACGCCCTCGGGGCTGAAGTAGCCCGAGTTCTTGATCTTGTTGTACTGGTCCAGGAAGCGCGCGGTGTAGACGTTGTCGCCGCCGGGCACGTCGTTGTCGACCTCGGTGGCGGTGACGGCGAGGGGCGCGTAGCCGGTCGCCGAGGCGGTGACGGTGGCGGTGCCACCGGCGGTGTCGGCGTCCTCGGCCGCCGCGACGGTGACCGTGACCCCGGTGTTCCAGTTGCTCGGGGTGAGGCTGACCGTGGCGGGTGCGACGGTGATGTCGGCGTCACCGGTGCGGGTCAGGGTGACCGGCACGGTGCCCGTCGGGGCGGCGCTGAGCTTGAGGTTGACCGTGGAGCTGCCGCCCTCGGCAACGGTGACCGCGGAGGGGGTGGCGATCAGCGTCGGTCCGGCGGCCGGACTGACGGTGAACGACCTCTCGGCGGTGGCGCTGAGGTTGGTGTTGTCGTACGCCTTGGCCTGCACCGTGTAGGCGCCCGCCGGCAGGTCGTCGAGGGTGTAGGCGTACGGGGCGGTGGTGTCGGTGTTGACCAACAGGCCGTTGCGGTAGAACTCGACCTTGCTGACGGTGCCGTCCGGGTCGGTGGCGGTGGCGGTCAACGGCACGTCGGCGGGTGCCTGGAACGGGCCGGCCGGCACGGTGAGCCCGACGGTGGGCGGCTGCTGTGCCGCGCCGCCGCAGGTGACCCCGTTGACGGCGAACGAGGTGGGCTTGGCGTTGGTGCCGGTGTAGGAGCCGTTGAAGCCGATGTTGGCGCTGGCACCGGTACCGAGGTTGCCGTTCCACGACTCGTTGGTCGCGGTGACCTGGTTGCCGGTCTGGCTCCATCGCGCCGACCAGCCCTGGGTGACGCGTTGGTTGCCGGGGAAGGCGAAGGTCAGCGTCCAGCCGGTGACCGGGTCACCGAGGTTCCTGATCGTCACGTTGGCGCTGAAGCCGGTGTTCCAGTCGTTGGTCGCGTAGACCACGTCGCAGGCGGGTGCGGCCTGCGCGGCGCCGGCGGGCAGGGTCACCCCGCCGGCGGCGAGCGCGGCGGCGGCGATGATCGCCACTCGACGGCGTCGTGCCAGTTGTCTCATGTGCGCGGTGTCTCCTCGGACCAGGCCGGGTGGATCCCGGCGGGGCGCCTGCCCGCGGGGGTGGTGGTGCGCGGGGATGTCGAGGCGCCGGGAAGGTGGTCGCCCCGGGCCCGGCCGGGGATCGGCGGTGCGGTCGGGTGGCCGTGACCGGAGGTGGTGCTCCCGGTTGCCCTCGGCGAACCCGCGTGGCGCGATCTGGCTCCTGCCGTATTGAATCGACAGTCTGACATGGAAGCGCTCCCACGGCAAGCGCGGGGCGACCCGGAGCAGAGCCGTGTTTCGATCTCGTTTTGGGTCTTTCACAAAGCCGTGACGGGCGTTACAGTCGCAGCATCATCGATGGGAGCGCTTCCATCGACGAAGGTTCCAACAAGAAGATCGCCGGGACCGTCTTCGACGGACCCGGCGACCAGCCCGAAGGCTGACGACGGGCCAGCCCGGACACCGCCGTCAGTCATCGTCCCGCACAGGGAGGGAGGTGGAACCAGAGCCACTCGCGTGGCCCGGCTCCCGCGCGACACGCACGGCAGGACCCACATTCCGCCCGTGCGTGTGCAGTTACGGTGGGGACGGGGGTTGCCCTCCTCCGTCCCCACACTAAACCCCCGGACACGATGGGAAAAGAGGCCGACGGGACAGGCGCGCCGCGCCGCCCGGTCGGCCTCGTTCGCTGTCCGGGGGTCCGTACCGCCTCAACCCGACACCACCGGCCCACACGACGGCCGACTGACGGGCCCCGCCGCCCCTGGCCTATTCTGGGAGCGCTCCCGAATTTCGGCGGCGGCCCCGTATCCACGAGGAGAATCCATGTCGATGCCTACCGGGCCCGCCGGCCCGCTGCGCTTTCCCCGCGACTTCGGCTGGGGCGCGGCCACCTCCGCGTACCAGATCGAGGGCGCCGCCAAGGAGGACGGCCGCGGCGAGTCGATCTGGGACACCTTCAGCCGTGTCCCCGGACGCACCCGCAACGGCGACTCCGGCGACGTCGCCGCCGACCACTACCACCGGTACGCCGAAGACCTGGACCTGATGCGCGACCTCGGCCTGCGCAGCTACCGCTTCTCCATCTCCTGGCCACGGATCCAGCCCGACGGCACCGGCGCACCCAACCAGCGCGGGCTCGACTTCTACCGCCGGCTCCTGGACGGCCTGCACGAGCGCGGTATCGCCCCGATGGCCACCCTGTTCCACTGGGACCTGCCGCAGGCGTTGCAGGACGCTGGCGGCTGGGAGTTCCGGGACACCGCCCACCGCTTCGCCGACTACGCCGACGCGGTCTTCCGCGCCCTCGGTGACCGGGTGCCGGCCTGGCTCACCATCAACGAGCCCAAGACCGTGGTGCAGAACGGCTACCTCAGCGGCCACCACGCCCCCGGCCGGCAGGACCCGGACGCCGCCTACCTGGTCGCCCACCACCTGCAACTCGCCCACGGGCTCGCCGTCCGCGCACTACGCGCCGTCGGCGGCACCGGCCGGATCGGGCCCGCGCTCAACCTGCACCCCTGCTACGCCGCGGACGACACACCGGAGGCCGCCGCGGCCGCCCAGCTCTACGACGGGTACGAGAACCGCCTCTACCTCGACTCCGTCCTCAAGGGCAGCTACCCGCAGGACGTGCTGGCCGACCTGGGCGCCCGGAGCCGGATGGTCCGCGGCATCCACGACGGCGACCTGGCGGTCATCTCCTCCCCGGTCGACCTGCTGGCCGTGCAGTACTACACGCCCATCTACGTGACCGCCGACGGCCGCACCGAGCACCGCTGGCCGACGTCCGTAGCCGAGTGGCAGCAGATCTACCCCGACGGGATGTACGACATCCTGACCCGGGTCACCCGCGACTACGGCCCGATCCCGCTCACCGTCACCGAGAACGGGCTGCCGACCCCGGACACCCTGGCCACGGACGACACCGTCGACGACGCCGGCCGGATCACCTTCCTGCGCGAGCACCTGGCCGCCGCCCACCGGGCCATCGCCGACGGCGTGCCGCTGGAGAGCTTCCACGTCTGGTCACTACTCGACAACTTCGAATGGGCCGAGGGGTACGACCAGCGGTGGGGACTGGTCTACGTGGACTACTCCACCCAACGGCGGGTGCTCAAGCGCAGCGCCCACTGGTACCGGTCGGTCATCTCCGACGGCGGCCTCTGAACGGCGACCCGGACGGCCGGGCCCGGACGGTGTTCGGCTCCGGTGAGCCGGTGACCGTCCGGGACGCGGCCGGCGGCGTCAACGGGGCAGAGCCTGCTGCAGCTCCGCCCGCAACGCGGGGGTGAGCATCTCTCCCGCCTGCTTGGCGAGCCGGGCCATCTCGTAGCCCACCACGCCGATGTCGGCGTCCCCGGCGGCCAGCGTGGCCAGGATCGACCCGTCCCGCACCTGCATCACCAGGAAGTAGCCCCGGCCCATCTCCACGACCGTCTGCTTGACGACGTCGCCGTCGAACATCTGGGCCGCGCCCGCGGTGATGCTCATCAGGCCGGACGTCACCGCGGCGAGCTTGTCCGCGTGGTCGCGGGGCAGGTTGTCGGAGATCGCCACGAGCAGCCCGTCGGAGGAGACCACCACGGCGTGCGCCACACCCGGCACCCGCTCCGCGAACGCGCCCACCAGCCAGCTCAGGTCCCGTGCCTCCTGGCTCAACGTCGTCACTGTCGTCGTCCCCCTTCATCGTGCCCCCCGGACGGTGGCACGGATATCTCGGTGGTGTCCTCGGCCTCGGCTCGCCGTACCCCGCTGTAGAGCCGGGACAGCATGCCACCGACCGCCTCCGGGTCCAGGTCGTCGCGCGCCGGCGCCGCTTCCGGCCGGGCCGGGCGGGTGACCGCGGAAAGCTGTGCCATCGGCACCCGCACCGGCAGGCCCCGCTCGTTCGTGCCGGCGGTCACCGGGGTGGCCGGCGGCACGACCGGCATCGGCCCGGCAGGCGCTCTCGGGCCCTGCCGGGACCACCAGCCGTCGCCGTTGCCCGACGGCGTCGGGGCGGGCACGTCCTCGGCCCGGACCGGCACCGGGCGGGCCTGGCGCGGCACCGCGGCCCCCGGCGGGCGGCGGCCGGCCACCGGCAGGTCCAGCGGCGCCACGGCCGGCCCCGGCGCGCCGGTCGCCCGGGTGGCGCCGGGCACCCGCTGAGCTCCCTTGCCGCGAGCGGCGCTCGCGGCCAGCATCCGGGCCGGCGCCGGCGCATCCAACTCCATCGCGCCCGCCGGAGCCAGCAACGCGGCGGGCAGCACGAGCTGGGCGACGAGACCATCCTGACCGCCACCCAGCCGCACCCGCACCCCGAGCCGGGCGGCCAGGTGGCTGACCACGAACAGGCCCATCCGCTCGACCGCCGCCACGTCCGCGGCCGGCGGACTGGCCAACGTCGCGTTCGCCCCGGCCAGCGCGGCCGGACTCATGCCCAGGCCACGGTCGGCGATCTCGACCAACGCGGACCCGACCTCGACCCAGGCGGTCACCGCCACGACCGTATCCGGGCGGGAGAAGGCGGTGGCGTTCTCCAGCAGCTCGGCCAGCATGTGCACCAGCTCACCGACGGCGTGCCCGACCACGTACACGTCACCCACCGACTCCAGGCGGACCCGCTGGTACTGCTCGATCTCGGCGGCTGCGGCCAGCAGCACCGCGCCGAGGCCCACCGGCCGGTTCCAGCGTCGGGTCGAGTCGGTGCCGGCCAGCACCAGCAGGCTCTCGTCGTTACGGCGCATCCGGGCGGCCAGGTGGTCGAGCTTGAACAGGTTCTCCAGCTGGTCCGGATCGCCCTCCTCGCGCTCCAGATCGTCCAGCAGCTCCAACTGGCGCTCCACCAGCACCTGACTGCGCCGGGCCAGGTTGACGAACATCGCGTTGACGTTGCGCCGCATCAGCGCCTGCTCGACGGCGACGGTGACCGCACTGCGGTGCACCGCCACGAACGCCTCGGCCAGCTCGCCGATCTCGTCGAGCGAGCGGACCACCGCCGGCGCCACCTCGATGTCGGGCACGCCGCCGGTGACGGTCCGCAACCGGTCCAGCGCGTCCGGCAGCTCGACCTGCGCGATCCGCAGCGCCTGGCTGCGGAGCAGCCGCATCGACCGGGCGACCGACCGGCCGACGAGCAGTGAGATCACCAGAGCGCCCAGCAGCACCGCCACGATGCCGCCCACCACGAGCAGCGTCGTCCGCAGCTGGCCGCTGCTGACGTCGTCGGCCTGCCGCACGGCGTCGTCCAGAACCCCCGCCTCGACCTGCCGCAACAGCTCCTGACGCTGTTGACTGGCCGACCACCACTGCTCCGAGGGCAGCACCTCGGGCGGCGAGTCACCGGACGGCAGACTGCGTTCCTCCAGCCTGGTGGCGACCACGAACATCGGCTCCACCGACGTCTGGTCGTACCGGCGGATCTGCTCGGTGGTCGCGGCCACCCGGAACGCGCCGAGTGCGGTGAGCTGTTGGGCGCGCAGGTCGGTGAGCCGCACCCGGTCCTCCGTGCCGTACCGGCCGGCGCGCGAGGCCGCGTAGAGCTGACCACGGACCCGTGAGGAGAGCTCCTTGACCCGGGCCAGCTGGACGTAGCGCAGCACGGCGTCGCTCAACGCCGGCCGTTCCTGGCCCGGCGTCGGCTCGGCCAGCAGGTCGAGCAGCGCGTCGACGGCCCGGTGGTAGTTGCTCAGGATGGTGTCGTTGCTGAGCACCGCCGGCGGGATCGCCGGCCGGATGTCCACCACCTGGTCGTAGGCCTCCAGCACCTCGGAGTAGGCGACCCGCCAGGAGGCGTCGGCGTCGGCCAGCGGCACGGCCGCCCGGCGCAGGTCCACGATGGCCCGATCGGTCGCCGACTGCAACGGCTTCAGGGCCGCGGCCGAGGCCTCCCGGTCGCCGCCGACACGCAGCTCCCCCAACTCCCCCGCGGAGCGGTCCCGCTCCTGCTGGAGCTGGTGCACGACCGCGGTGATCTGCCGACCGATCGCCACCTGACGGGCGAAGTCGTTCAGCGCCGTGGTCCGGCCCACCAGCGCGCTCGTCTGCACACCGGCGAGCACCAGGAACGCCATCGACGGCACCAGCAGCACGGTGGCCAGCTTGGTGCTCATCCGCCAGTCCCGTAGCCGGAACGGCGAGCGGCGGCGATGCGGAACGACCCGGACGTCGAATCGACGACGGCGATGGTTCGACACCTCACCGGTCGCCGGGTCGGGACCTACCGCCACCCCTGCCTCCTCCGTCGGGCCTCGTCCACCGCGGTCCGGGGAGCGCAGTCCATCCAACCAGGCTCGGGAGCGCTGTCAACGGCCCGATCGTGGCGGAAGTGCAGGAAGGATACTGCGGGTGGGAACCTCATGTCGTGGTCGGTGAGACCAGCTCGTCCGTCCGGCCGATGTCGGCGAGCTCGACGGCGTCACCGAAGCGGCCCAGCGCCACCAACGCGGCGCCGGTGGCACCGATCTCCGGGTTTCGTTGGTGCGACACCGGCCGTGGCGCGAGCGCGGTCGCGAACGCCTGCCGCCACCACACCGACGCGGCCACGGCGCCGCCACCCAGCACCACCGCGACCGACCTGTCGATCGTGGACTCCACCACCGCCAGGTCCTCGGCGACCAGCTCGCACAACCCCTGCATGAGACCGGCCAGGATGTCCACCGCCGTGGTGCCGAAGCTGAGCCCGCGCAGCTCGCCCGTGCCCGCCGGGGCCAACCCGGGTGCCCGGTCTCCGCCGAAACGAGGATCCGCCAGCCAACCACCGCCCGCCGGCACGAGCGCCAGCGCCGCGTCCAGCTCGGCGCCCCGGGGCAGCCGCAGCTCCCGGTCGGCCCAGGCGAACAGGTTGCCCCCGCTGGAGTACGCCGCCCCGGTCACCACGTGGTCATGGTCGACCCGGTAGCGCCAGAGCCGTTCGGGCAGCCGGGGAAGCGGTTCGCCGGCCGGGATGCGCTGCATCAGCCGTACGGCCGCGGACGTGCCGACGGTGACCGCCACCCGGCTCGGGTCCACGCAGCCCGAGCCGACGTTCGACGCCCCGCCGTCGCCCACCGGCGGCGACCACCGGGCCTCGGCCAGCTGCGGCCAGCGGCGGGCGCGGTCGGCCCGCAGCCGACCGTGCCATCCCAGCTCGCCCAGGGGCGGCAGCTCCTGCGGCCCCGCCCCGGCCAGCGTCAGCGCCTCGTCGTCCCAGGCCAGGCTGCCCAGGTTCAACAGGCCGGTGCCGCTGGCCTGTGAGATTGACATCGGTGCCGCCACGAGCAGCTCACCCAGCACGTACTCGGGCAGGCCGACGAACCGGGCGATCGGAGTGCCGGACTGCTCGCGCAACCAGGGCAGTCGCACGGTCCAGTAGTTGCGGTGCCACCAGCAGCCGGTGCGCTGGTGGAAGTCGTCCGGGTCGGCCGGACCGGATGCTCCGCCGAGCGGGGTCGGCCGGGTGTCCAGCCAGGTGAGGACCGGGCCCAGCGGGGTGCCGTCGCGGTCCAGGGGGAGCACCGAGTGCCACTGCGCGGAGACCGCGACCAGGTCGATGTCGTGCAGGTGCCCCGCGGCGGCCAGCTCGTCGAGGCAGTCGACCAGGCAGGCGAGGTAGGCGGGGCCGGAGAGCGTGCCGGTGCCGTCGTCGCCGATGGCAAGCCTGATCTTCCGGCGGGCCAGCGCGCCGGGCAGCGGTCGGGTGTCCGCGTCCAGCACCAGCCCGCGGACCGAGGAGGTGCCCAGATCGAGCGCGAGAATGTTCATCGCCGGTCAAGTTACCCGGTGCCGGCCGCGCCGGAACGTCGGTCGGGCCGGGCACACCGGGACGCGCTGATCGGGTTCCGGGCCGTGCGCCGGACGCGTAGGGTGGATCGCATGCTCGCGCACTCGACCTGCTGGTGGCCCGCCAATCTGGCGGCCACCCCCCGCGCGTAGCTCCAACCACGCGGCCGCCACCGAGGCGGCCGCCGGCTCTTCCGGCCCGGATGGCCGCCCCACTGGCGGCGCCCGGCCCGACGGAGACCCGATGACGCACCTGAACGACCTGATCGCCGCCGTCGCACGCGGCGACGACCCCGGCCCCTTCGCGCTGCTGCGCCGCGAGGGCGCCGACGAACTGGAGCTGTTCACCGGTCCGGTCGACACCGTCGACCGGCTGACGGACATTCCGCTGCCGCCGGGCGCACCCGGGGCACGGACGCTCGCCCTGGTGCCGTACCGCCAGATCAGCGAGCGCGGCTTCGCCTGCGTCGACGACGGCGCACCGCTGGAGTGCCTCCAGGTCCGCGAGCATCGGCGCCTCGCCCTGGCCGACGTCCTGGCCGCGCTGCCCGACGAGCCGGTCCGCACCGTCGACGCCGCGTTCGACGTCACCGACGAGGAGTACGCGCGGACCGTGCAGCGGGTGCTGGCCGAGGAGATCGGCCGTGGCGAGGGCGCGAACTTCGTCCTCCACCGCACCCTGCACGCCACCGTGCAGGGCCCGCCGCTGGTGGCCGCGCTGGCCGCGCTGCGTCGCCTGCTGGTCGCCGAGCGCGGGGCGTACTGGACGTTCGTGGTGCACACCGGCGCCCGGACGATGGTCGGTGCCAGCCCGGAGCGGCACGTCAGCGTCGACGACGGACTGGTGATGATGAACCCGATCAGCGGCACGTTCCGGCACGGCGGCGGCGCGCCGGACCGTGCGGCGCTGCTGCGCTTCCTCGCCGAGGAGAAGGAGATCGAGGAGCTGTACATGGTGCTCGACGAGGAGCTCAAGATGATGGCCACCGTCGCCGAGCACGGCGGTCAGGTGATCGGCCCGTACCTCAAGGAGATGTCGCACCTGGCGCACACCGAGTACCTGCTCGCCGGGCGGGGCACCCGCGACGTCCGCGAGGTGCTGCGGGAGACGATGTTCGCCCCCACGGTCACCGGCAGCCCGATGGAGAACGCCTGTCGGGTGATCGCCCGACACGAACGCGGCGGCCGGGGCTACTACGCGGGCGTGCTGGCCCTGCTCGGTCACGACGAGGCGGGCCGGCAGACGCTGGACGCGCCGATCCTGATCCGTACCGTGGAGATCTCCCCCACCGGCCGGCTGCGGATGCCGGTGGGCGCCACCCTGGTGCGGCACTCGACGGCGGCCGGCGAGGTGGCCGAGACGCACGCCAAGGCCGCCGGGGTGCTGGCCGCCCTGGGTCTCGGCCCGGCGGCGCCCGTCGGCGACGGCCGGCCGGTCGCGCGCCTGGCCGACGACCCGGCGGTACGCGAGGCGCTGGCCGCGCGCAACGCGCCGCTGGCGCGGTTCTGGCTGGACCAGCGGTCACCGGACGCGCCGGGGTTGCCCGGGCTGATCGGCCGCCGGGCGCTGATCGTGGACGCCGAGGACACGTTCACCGGCATGCTGGCCCACCAGTTGGGCGCGTTGGGTCTCGCGGTCACGCTGCGGCCATGGCACGACAGCGGCCCGGTCGACGACTACGACCTGGTGGTCGCCGGGCCCGGGCCGGGCGACCCGGGCAGCGGCGACGAGCCGAAGATGGTGGCGTTGCGCGGGCTGCTGGCCGGGCTGTTGGCGAGCGGCCGCCCCACCCTGGCGGTCTGTCTCGGCCATCAGGTGCTGGCCGGGCTGTTGGGGCTGCCACTGCACCGGCGGGAGGCGCCCTACCAGGGGTTGCAACGGGAGGTGCGGTTGTTCGGCCGCACCCGTCGGGTGGGTTTCTACTCCACGTTCACCGCCCGGGCCGAGGTCGACCGTCTGGACACCGCGTACGGCCCGGTGGAGGTGGCCCGCGACGTTCGTGACGGCGCCGTGCACGCGCTGCGTGGGCGCGGCTTCGCGGGGGTGCAGTTCCACCCGGAGTCGGTGCTCAGCCCGGACGGGATCGCCGTGCTGACCGAGCTACTGGGCGATCTGCTGCCCGCGCCGCGCCCCGACGAGGTGCCCGCCACGGGCGGGCGGGCATAGCCCTCCCCGCCCCGGGGTAGGGCTGGGTGGACCGGTGGTGCGGGCGGGCCGAGAGCCCCCGTTCGCGCCACCGGTCGCCCCTGCGTCGGTCAGCCGGCCATGCCCTTCTTCAGCGCGGCGCCGATCTGCACGGCCCGGCGGGCGGTGAGCGCGGCGGCCCCCAACGCAACGGCGTCCGGAGGGATCTCCCCGTTGTTGCTGGTGTGTGACGCGCCGTACGGGTTGCCGGCGATGAACTGGCTGGTGTCGGTGTATCCGGGGGCGACCACGATGCCACCCCAGTGGTAGAAGACGTTGAAGAGCGACGTCAGCGTGGTCTCGTGACCGCCGTGCGCCGTACCCGTCGAGGTGAAGCCGGAGTAGACCTTGTTGGCCAGCGCGCCCTGGGCCCAGAGCGGGCCGGTGGTGTCGATGAACTGCTTCAGCTGGGCGGCGATGATGCCGTACCGGGTGGGCGCACCGAGGATCGCCACGTCGGCCCACGCCAGGTCGTCGATCATCGCCTCCGGCACGTCCTGGGTCTCCAGCTGGTGCGCCTGCCAACCGGAGTTGGAGCGGATCGCCTCGTCCGGCGCGAGCTCGTGCACCTTGCGCAGACGCACCTCGGCGCCGGCGTCACCGGCGGCCTCGCACACGGCCTGCGCCAACTGGTACGTCGTGCCGGTGGCGCTGTAGTAGATCACCGCTACCTTGGTCTGGGCAGCCATCAGATACCCCTCCTAGTCTGGATCAGCTCCGGCGACTACCCCTTGCCCGCGCGGTCAAACGCGGGGCGGCGCTGGCTGCCGCCCGCCGACGGACCGGGCGCGGGCTCAAATTTTGCGCAAGTTCCGCGGCGTTCCGACCGTTGCGCCGGCACGGACAGCGATCCTGATGCCACCGGTGCCGACGGGAGTTCTCCGCCGCCCCGCGCCGGGGCACCTGAACGGGGGATCGCGCTCCGCCCGCAACGACGCTGGCGTAGCGCGATCAGGGGTCGGCCCGCCGGTCACCGCCGCTTCAGCGGACCAGCGCCGCCATCAGCCGTTCCAGCTCCGCCGCCGGGTCGGCGGTGAGCCCGGTGTGCACCGGCCCGGTCTGGATCATCGTGCTGCGCGGCGCGACCAGCCAGTGGAACCGCTCCCCGAGCCGCATCCTTGTCGCCGGTCCGTCGCCGGCGCAGGTCCGGTCCCAGGAGTCGAGCACCGCGGCCACGGCCGGCAGGTCCACGTCGGGTGCCAGAACGCGAACCCGGTCGGCGTCCAGGTGCGTCCGGGCGGCCAGGAAGTCGCGTTGCTGGCAGTAGAGCAGCACGCCGACGTTGATTTGCTCGCCCCGCTCGATGCGGGGCACGAGCCGGATGAGGGCGTACTCGAAGGGCTGTCTCATGCCGCGCTCCCCTGCGGCAGCCAGTCGGCGGTACGGGCGACCCGGGCCGACAGGTGGGCGAGATACGCCTCCCGCCCGGCGTCGGCCGAGTCGAAGTCGGCGGCCGTGAGCCACTCGTCCGGCACCAGCGCCAGCACCTCGCGGAGCAGTGCCGGGGTGACCCGGGGGGCCAGCTCCGCGTCGGCCTCGGCCAGCCGGGAGGCGTACGGCGCGAGCACGTGGTCGTCGGCGCGGTACGCCCGGTGCACGGCGGCGCCGGCCCGCGGCCAGTTGTGGTGGAAGTACAGGCAGGCGCCGTGGTCGATGAGCCACAGCTCCCGGTGCCAGACCAGCAGGTTCGGGTTGCGCCAGCTCCGATCGACGTTCTCCACGTACGCGTCGAACCAGAGCACCCGCGAGGCCAGCGTCGGGTCGACGGGGTGTGCGACCGGGTCGAAGCCCAGCGCCCCGGGCAGGAAGTCCATTCCCAGATTGGCGCCGCCGCTGTTGCGCAGTAGCTCCTGCACCTCCTGGTCGGGCTCGGCCCGCCCGATCACCGGGTCGATGTCGAGCACCACCAGTGGGGGGACCCGCAGCTCCAGCCGGCGCGCGAGCTCACCGCAGATCACCTCGGCGATCAGCGCCTTGGGTCCCTGCCCGGCGCCGCGGAACTTCGCCACGTACGTGCCGAGGTCGTCGGCCTCCACCACGCCCGGCAGCGAGCCACCCTCGCGCAGCGGGGTGACGTAGCGGATCGCGGTGACCTGGCGGAGCACGTCGCCCACCCTACTGTGATCTCCGGAGCCGACCGGAGTTCGGCCGGCCCGCGGTGTCAGTCGAGCTTCTTGCGGAGGTCGTCGACCTGCTGCTGAAGGCGGTCCACCGCGCGGTCGTTGTTGACGAAGGTGGTGATGCCCGCGGCGAGGCCCAGGCCGATCAGCACCGCCAGGATGCTCAGCACCAGGCCGCCGATGGCCACGCCCCGGCCGGTCACCCCTGGTCGGCGGGCCATCCTCAGCCCGACGATGCCGACGATGATCCCGATGATGCCCAGCACCAACCCGATCCAGGCGAGGATGGCGGTCAGCACGCTGAACAGACCGGCCACGCCGAACACCAGAGCGAAGGTGGCGGCCGCGCTCGTCTTCCCACTGCTGTCCGCCCGGTGGGTCCGGGATCCGGCCGGTGCGTTGGCACCCCGGGCCGGCTCGCTTGCGGCAGTCATGAGGCTCCCTCCCGTACGCGCGGTGCGCGTACTTTCGGTCAGCCGCCTTCCCCCTCCGACGGTCGTTAAGCGTCGGTGGGTGGTCCTAGGCTGGCGGCCCGGCAACCGAGAGGGGCGACCCGTGCCTGTCGACCTGAGCGCGGCCGACGCGTTGGCGATGCGGATGACCAGCCTGCTGCTGCGCACGCACCCGAGCACCCGGCCCGGCACCGTCGCCGAGGTCGTCGAGTGGTTCGGCGCGATGCAGGCTCAGGACCTGGCGAGCGGCCTGTGGTCGCTGGGCGCCCGGCTGCCCGGGCGGACCGTCGTCGACGTGCAGGCGGCGTTGGAGCGCCACGAGGCGCTGCGCACCTGGCCGATGCGGGGCACCGTGCACCTCGTCCCACCGGCCGACGCCCGCTGGATGCTGGAGCTGACCGGCGTACGCTCGCTGGCCGGCGCGGCGACCCGGCGGACGCAGCTCGGGTTCACCGACAGCGACGCGGACCGCGCGGTGGACGTCCTCGGCACCGCGTTGGCCGGCGGCGGCCGGCTCACCCGCGCGGAGTGCCTGGCCACCCTGCGCGCGGCCGGGTTGGGCACCGACGGGCAGCGGGGTTACCACCTGCTCTGGTACGCCAGCGTGCGCGGGGTGACCTGCGTCGCGCCGAACGTCGGCACCGAGCAGACCTTCGCGCTACTCGACGAGTGGGCGCCCGGGCCGCGGCTGCTGGACCGGGACGAGGCGCTCGTCGAGCTCGCCCACCGCTACGTTCGCGGGCACGGGCCGGTCACCGCCCGCGAGTTCGCCGGCTGGACCGGCCTCACCCTGACCGACGCGCGGCGCGGGCTGGCCGCCGTCGGCGACGCGCTGGCGGTCGTGCGGGTCGAGGGCGAGGAGATGTACGTCGCCTCCGCGCTGGCCGACGCACCGCGCGCCCCGGTCGACGACGTGCTGGTGCTGCCCGGCTTCGACGAGTACCTGCTCGGCTACCGGGACCGGTCGCTGATGCTCGACTCCGCTCACCGCGACGCCGTCGTGCCGGGCAACAACGGCATCTTCCAGGCGACAGTGGTCCGCGCCGGCCGGGTGGTGGGCGTGTGGAAGCGCAAGATCAGCCGATCCGTGGTAACCGTGGCGGTCCAGCCGCTCACACCACTGGACGCCGGCCAACGCGCCCGGGTGGAGCGGGCCCTGGGCCGGTACGCCGACTTCCTCGGGCTGCCGCCACGCGTCGACTGGCCGGCCTGACCGGCGGTGTCAGCCGTCGACGGCGCGGGGCACTCGTGGGTGGGCCGGGCGTGGGCGGGCCGCGGTGAGCAGGTCGACGATCCGGGCGACCCGCGGGTCCGCGCGGATCTGCGCCACGGTCGCGAGCAGCGGCAGCCGCCAGTTCGGATACTCGTCGACGGTGCCTGGCATGTTCGGCTGGCGTACCTCGCCCAACACGTCGTAGAGCGACACGCCGAGCAGCCGCGTCGGGCTGGCCGCGAGCGCGGCGTGCATCGCGACCACCACGTCGGCGTCGTCCAGCGCGTCGTCGCTCGGCAGCAACCCGGCGGCGCGCAGCATCGCCAGCAGCCGTTCCCGGTCCGCGACGGCTCGGGCGCGCTCCACCGCCACGTCGGTGCCGAGCAGCTTCAACTCGTCGCGGACCCGGACGTGTTCGCCGGTCAGGAAGCCGGGCGCGGTCGGTAGGTCGTGGGTGGAGATGGTGGCCAGGGCGTTGCGCGGCCACCGCGACGGGGGGACGAAGTCGCCGTCGTCGTCGCGGGCGAACCACAACACGGTCGAACCGAGCATGTTTCGCCCGCGCAGCCCCCGGGTCACCGCCGGCTGGACCGTGCCGAGGTCCTCACCGACCACCACCGCGCCGGCCCGCTGGGCCTCCAGGGCGAGGATGCCGAGCATCGCCTCGGCGTCGTACCGGACGTAGGTGCCCTCGGCGGCCCCGGCGCCCGGCGGCACCCACCACAGCCGCCACAGCCCGGCGACGTGGTCGACCCGCAGGCCGCCGGCGTGCCGCAGGGTCCGCCGGAGCATGTCCCGGTAGGCCGCGTAGCCGGTGGCGGCGAGCCGGTCGGGCCGCCACGCGGCGAGGCCCCAGTCCTGGCCGAGCTGGTTGAAGTCGTCCGGTGGGGCGCCGACCCGCACGCCCTGGGCCAGCACGTCGGCGAGCTGCCAGCCGTCCGCACCACCCGGGTCGATACCGACGGCCAGGTCGTGCACCACCCCGACCGGCATTCCGGCCGCCCGGGCCGCGGCCGTGACGGCGTCGAGCTGCTCGTCGCACAGGTGTTGCAGCCAGGCGTGGAAGGCCACCCGGTCGGCGAGCTGGCGGCGCTGCTCGGCGACCGCCGGGGCGTCCGGGTGGTGCAGCTCCGCCGGCCAGGCACGCCAGTCGTTGCCGTGCCGCTCCGCGAGCGCGCACCAGGTGGCGAAGCTGGCCAGCGCCGGGTCCGCGACGAGGTCGACCCGTTGGGCGTACGGGTGCAGCACCTCCAGGGCGTGCCGCTTGGCGGCCCACACCTGGTCGTAGTCGATCAGGTCACCGCGGTCGGGGCGCAACGCGTCGACCACGGCCCGGGTCGCCGGGTCGGCCACCCGGTACGCGGCGGTGTCGCTGACCCGCAGGTAGAGCGGGTTGACGAAGCGCCGGCTGGCTGGCGAGTACGGGGAGGCGGCGACCGGGTGCGCCGGCCCGACGGCGTGCAGCGGGTTGAGCAGCACCAGCCCCGCGCCGGTGGCACCGGCCCAGCCGGTGACCTCGGCGAGGTCACCGAGGTCGCCCATTCCCCAGGAGCGTTCCGAGCTGAGCGCGTAGAGCTGGAGCATCCAGCCCCAGGTGTGCGGCGGCACGGGCAGCCGGCGGGGCACCACCACGAGCGTCGCCTCCCGCTCGGCGCAGGTCAGGCGGTGCCAGCCCAGCGGCAGGTCCGCCGGCAGCTCGCCGTCGACCGCGCGGCGGCCGCCGTCCTCGAGGGCCACCAGGCCCGGGCCGGGAAGCGCCCGGGTGGCGCCCTGGGTGAGCACCACCGTCTCCGGCAGGGCGGCCCGGTCGACCGCGCGGGCGGCGGCGAGCGCGTCGGCGATGGCCGCCGGGCTGGTGGCGTCCACATCGAGCAGGCCGAGCACGCCCACGACGGTCTCGGGCGCGACCTCGACGCGACGGTGCCGCCAGTCCTCGTACCAGGTGGACACGCCGTGCGCGTTGGCCAGCGCGGCCAGTCCTCGATTCATGCGTACCCCGCTTCGCGACGCGACCTGCGACCACCTTGCCACGGCCGGGCGCCCGGCGCAGGACACGACGGGGCCGGCGGGCGAACCCGCCGGCCCCGTCACGGTGGACGCCGTCCTCAGTCGGCGAGCGCGCCGGCCGCCCGGCCCTCGTGCAGGGTGAGGTTGCGCCCGTTGGCCGGGTCGAACAGGTGGATCTTCTCCAGGTTGAACCAGACCCGGCGGGACTGCCCCTCGGCCACCGGGGACTCGGCCGACAGCCGGGTGACCAGGTTGCCGCCGGCGCCGCCGAAGTCGGCCGCGCCCGCATCGGCGGCCAGCTCCTCCAACTCGGCGGCGCTGGCCTTCTCGCCCTCGACGGTGAAGTAGACGTACTTGTCCGAGCCCATCGACTCGACGATCTCCACCGGCGCCTCGAACTCCAGGCCCCGGCGGCGGGTGTCCTCGTCCACCAGCTCGGCGTCCTCGAAGTGCTCGGGGCGGATGCCGAGAATCAGCTCACGCGGGGCGTCGGCGGCCTCCAGCTCGCGGCGGACCCGGTCGCCGAGCGGCACGTCACCCAGAGCTGTGCGTAGCCCGCCCTCCTGTACGGCAGCGTGCAGGAAGTTCATCGACGGTGAGCCGATGAAGCCGGCCACGAAGAGGTTGCGCGGGTGGTCGTACAGCTCCTGCGGAGGCCCGACCTGCTGCACCGCACCGCCGCGCATGATCACGACACGGTCGCCGAGGGTCATCGCCTCGGTCTGGTCGTGCGTGACGTAGACGGTGGTGGTGCCGAGCTGCTTCTGCAGGCGGGACACCACCGTGCGCATCTGCACCCGCAGCTTGGCATCCAGGTTGGACAGCGGCTCGTCCATGAGGAACGCCTTCGGCTGCCGGACGATCGCCCGGCCCATCGCCACCCGCTGACGCTGCCCACCGGAAAGGTTGGCCGGCTTGCGGTCCAGCAGCGAGGTCAGCTCCAGCACCTTCGCCGCCTCGTCGACCTTCCGGTCGATGGTTTCCTTGTTCAGCTTCGCCAACCGCAGCGGGAACGCCATGTTCTCCCGCACTGTCATGTTCGGGTACAGCGCGTACGACTGGAACACCATGGCGATGTCCCGGTCCCGGGGGGCCTTGTCGTTGACCCGCTGGCCGCCGATGCGCAGCTCCCCCGAGCTGATGTCCTCCAAGCCCGCGATCATGTTGAGGGTGGTGGACTTCCCGCAGCCCGAGGGGCCGACCAGGATGACGAACTCGCCGTCGGCGATCTCCAGGTCGACGTCCTGCACCGCGACGGTGCCGTCCGGGAAGCTCTTGCTCACCTTGTCGAGCACGATGTCAGCCACGACTATCACCTATCCCTTGACTGCGCCGGAGGTCAGGCCGGACACGATGCGGCGCTGGAAGAAGAGGACGAACAGGATGATCGGAACGGTGATCACCACGGCGGCGGCACAGATGGCCCCGGTGGGGTCCTCGAACTGCGACGCACCGGTGAAGAACGACAGCGCGGCCGGCACCGTACGGGACCGCTCGGTGGAGGTCAGCGAGATGGCGAACAGGAAGTCGTTCCAGCAGAAGATGAAGACCAGGATCGCCGTGGTGAACAACCCGGGCGCGGCCAGTGGCGCGATCACCCGCCGGAACGCCTGCCCCTGGGTGGCGCCGTCCATCTTCGCGGCCTTCTCGAGATCCCACGGGATCTGCTTGAAGAACGCCGACAGCGTGTAGATCGCCAGCGGCAACGCGAAGGTGATGTACGGCAGGATCAGCCCGGGCCAGGTGTCGAAGATCTTGAGCTGACGCTCGATCTCGAACAGCGGCGACACGAGCGACACCTGCGGGAACATCGCGATCAGCAGGGAGACCCCGACCAGCAGCTTCTTGCCGGGGAAGTCCAGCCGGCTGATCGCGTACGCGGCCATCGCGCCGAGCACCACCGCGACCAGCGTGGCGATGAGCGCGATGCCGATGGAGTTGACCAGCGCCCGGACGAACTGGTCGGTCTCGAAGATCGTCCGATAGTTGTCCAGCGTCCACTCGCGGGGGACGAACTTCCCGTCGGTGAGGGTGCCCGGCGTCTTGAACGACAATGACGCGATCCACAGCACCGGGACGAGCGCGAAGACGATCACGAGGACGTCCAGCAGACCCCAGCGCAGCCTGGCGCGGGTGGTGGTTTCGGTACCGGTGGCCATGTCAGCGCCTCTCGGAGTCGTCGCTACCCGGGGCAGCGGTGCCGAACAGCCTCACGAAGACGAAGGCGATGATCGCCACGGTGATGAAGATCAGCACCGACATCGTCGAGCCGATGCCGAGGTTGAGACCCCGGATCAGGTTGTTGTAGGCGAGCATCGACACCGACGACGTCTCGTTGCCCCCCGCGGTCAGCACGAAGATGTTGTCGAAGACCCGGAACGCGTCCAGTGTGCGGAACAGCAGCGCCACCAGGATCGCCGGCTTCATCACCGGCAGCATCACCTTCGTGAACTTCTGCCAGGCGGTCGCGCCGTCGGTCGAGGCGGCCTTGAGCAGGTCCTCCGGGACCAGCGCCAGCCCGGCCATCAGCAGCAACGCCATGAACGGCGTGGTCTTCCAGATCTCGGCCAGCATGATGATCGCCAGGGAGCTGGCCCGCTCGGTGAGCGGTGCGCCGTCACTGAACAGGTCGGCCAGGTAGCCGGTGCCCGGCGTCCAGGCGTACCGCCAGGAGAACGCCGCGACCACCGTGACGATCCCGTACGGAATGAGCGCCGCCGTCCGCACGACGCCCCGGCCCACCAACGTGCGGTGCATGATGATCGCCAGGCCCATACCGAGCACCAACTCGGCGGCCACGGTGACCACCGTGATCAGCATGGTCACGCCGAAGGCGGTCCACCAGAACTCGTTGCTGAGCACGGTGACGTAGTTCTCCAGCCCGATGAACTCGCGCTGGTCGGGAAAGCGCAGGTCGTAGCGTTGCAGCGACAACCAGACCGAGTAGACGATCGGGTACGCGGTCACCGCGACCATGACCAGCGCGGCGGGCGCGCAGAGCAGCCAGCCGAGCCTCCGTTCGGCCTTCTTGTTCTCGCTCAGCGGCGCCCTACGACTGCCACCGCGCTGGGTGGGGACGGTGGCGTGCCGGCCGGCGGTCTCTTCGGTGGTGGCGGGCCGGGTCATGGGAGGACCCCCTTGGACTGGAGGGCGTCGGCGATGGCGCCACGCAGCTCGTCGGCGGTCTTCTGCGGACGGATCGCCGACGGCGGCGACAGGATCGCCGACATCACGGTGGAGATGCTCTGGTACGCCGGAGTCAGCGGGCGGGTCGCCGGTTCCTTCAACTCCTCGAGGATGGTGTCCTTCATCGGGTACGCATCGGTCATCTCCGGGTCGTCGTAGGCGGCCTCGATGGTGGGCGGAACGCCGTCGTTGATGGCGGAGAACTTCTGATGCTCGGCGTTGCGGATGCACCGGGCCGCCTCGAAGGACAGCTCCGGGTGCCTGGAGTAGGAGCTGACCGCCAGGTTCACGCCGCCGATGGTGACCTTGCTGGGGGTGCTGTCGTCGATGCCTGGCAGTCGAGCCCAGCCGACCTGCTTGGCCAGCTCGGGATTGGCCTCCTGCAGGGCCGGGTAGACGAACGGCCAGTTCACCTGGAACGCTCCCCCGCCGGACTGGAACTCCAGCCGGACCGGGTCCTCGGTGGCGTTGCTGAACGACGGCGAGGTCACGCCCGACGTGGCGAAGCGCTTCAACTGCTCCAACGCGCGAACCGTGCCGGCGTCCATGACGGACTTCTTGCCGTCGTCGCTGAGGATCTTCCCGCCGGCGCTCTCCGCGAGGGTGTTGTAGAGGACGACCAGACCCTCGTACTGGGCGCCCATGGTGAGTACCTGGTACGGCTTGCCCTGGTCCTTGAGTTGCTGCGCCGCAGTGATCATCTGGTCCCAGGTCGTCGGCGGCTGTGGCACCAGGTCCTTGCGGTACCAGAGCAGCTGGACGTTGGTGTTCTTCGGCGCGGCATAGAGCTTGTCCTCGTACCGGGCGGTTTCCAGCGGCCCGGCGAGGGTGCCCTGCTCGACCTCGGCCTTGTCCTGGCCGGTCCACTCACGAACCCAGTCGGCGCTGGCGAACTCCTGGGTCCAGGTGACGTCCAGGCCGAGCAGGTCCATTCCGGTGTCCTCGGCGGCCAGCCGGCGCACCATCTGCACCCGTTGGTCGTCGGCCTGTCGGGGCAGCACCCGGTAGGCGATCTCGTAGCGCCCCTGGGCCTGGGCGTTGCAGTCGTCGACGACCTTCTGCAGGTTCTGCTCGGGCGGGTAGTACAGGTTGAGCGTCGGCGTGCCACCGCCACCGTCGCTGCCGCACGCGGCCAGCGGCGCGACCAGCGCCAGTGCGGCGGCCGCCGCCCCAACCCGGACAACCGACCGACGCCGGTGTGGAGCCGTTCCGGGGTCCGTCATCACCTTCCCCCTCTCTACGGCGAAAACCGGGGAAGGCACCCGTGCCCCGGCGCACGGCGAGACTCTTCCAGGCCGGGGAGCTGCAGAAACATACCGGCATGGATGCTCTGTGCGGCTACACTGCCCCACCGTCGAAGCCGCGAAACCACGGCTTCTACCGTTTCGGTATATCGCGGCACCAACTAGCTCGGTAATATGTGTCGCATGACAGCGGCGGAGAACCAGCCGATCGACGACAACGACCGGCAGACCCAACTCCTTCGCGGTGCGCTGGACATGTGCCTGCTGGCACTGCTGACGCGCGAGCCCGCGCACGGCTACGAGTTGGTCCGGCGGATGGAGGCGGCAGGCTTTGGCACGATCAGCTACGGCACCATCTATCCACTGCTGACCCGGATGCGCCGACTCGGCCTCGTCGCCGACGAGCAGCAGGTCAGCCCGACCGGCCCGCCTCGGAAGGTCTACGCGCTGACCAGGTCGGGCCGGGTCCACCTGGATGCCTGGCAGAGACAGTGGATCCGCTTCGCCGACACCGTTGGCGCCATCCTCACCCCGCCCGACCACAGCCGCACGAGGAGTTGACCGTGGATACCATCGACAGTGTTCTGGCCGAGGCCGACCAGGCGTGGCGCGCGTACGGGGTGGGTTCGGCCGATCGTGCCGCACTCGCCGCCGATCTGCGCATGGACCTGCGGGCTGCGGCTGCCGACGGGGGCGACCCCGTACAGATGCTCAGCGGTGACGTGGCCGGCTTTGCCCGACGGCTCGCCGACGAGTCCGGCATCCGACGGGTGCGCCGAGACTACGACCGTCTTCTCGGCACCGCACTGATTGGTGCGGTCGTCGGTGGCGTACTCGGCTACGGACTCCTGACGGTGGGGTACCAGACGTTCACCCGCATGATGGACATCCCTCGCTCGAGCCACGTACCGATACAGCTCGCCGTCGCCGTCTACTACGGCATTCCAGCCGCCGTGGTCGTTGCGGGAGCAGTCACCGCGGTGCGGATCCGACTACGCGACCTGCCCGAGATCCGGAGGACGGCCCGGATCATGGGTGTCCTGATGCCGGTGGCCGGCATTGTCATCACGCCGATCACCATGGCATTCGCCTGGTCCACTGGCTACAGCACGGCACCGGCAGTGGTGGTCTCGGAGATCGCCATGGTCCTGGCCGCGCTTGCGGGCGCCACAGTCCTGGCACGTCGCTTGTCGCTGCGCAGCGGCCAAGGCGCCTCCGACACCCCCCGGACCGACGCCACGAGAACGAAACCCGCCTGACGGTGTGGCCAGCGTCAGCCACAAACCCCGGCGCACGAGACAACGCGCCCGCGCACCTCGGCCGGCGGGTGATCCCGGTGGGGTGAGCTGGTTCGCCACCTTCGCGCAGGCGGGCGGACGACCAGCACGGCCATCGCATCGCGTACTGCGCGTGACGGTCGTCCGAGCCGCTCCACTCGCCACGCCTGGAGATCTTGGACAGTTACCGTCCGGGCATAACGGTAACTGTCCAAGATTCCCCACGCCGGTTCCGTCCAGGCCGCGACCGCGGACGCCGGCCCGGTCGGCACCGTCCGAGACGCGGGTCGGCAGGGCCGGCGTACACCTGGATCTGCGCTTGGCCGGCGAACCCGAGGGCAACGACTCCTGCGCCTTCGCGCCGCGTCCCAGTGGGTGAACGACCGACTACCCAGCGCGGGCAGCGTCGGCTAGCGTTTTCGTAGCTCCGCAGCCAGCGCGTCCGCCGCCGCCGTCGACACGCCTCCGGCCGACCCCCGCCCGCCCGAACGGTTGGTAATCGCGGGAACGTCCCACCGCCGCTCCACCGGTTGGGCAGGATCGTCCCCAACGAGGAGGTGCCGTCGTGCAGGACACCCGCGCTCTCGCCCTGACATTCGAGGTGAGCGGCCTGCCACCGGTCAAGACCGAAGCGTTGTCCATCTTCGCGGCCGGGCATCGGCAGGCGACGAGGGTCCGCACCCTGCTCCAGGCCGCCCTGGCCGCGGCCCAGCGCACCGGCTGGACGCCGTTGCCCGGGCCGATCGAGGTGGACCTGGTCCTGCGCTGCCCGCCTGGGCACCGTACGGCCGACGCCAGCACCCTGCTCGGCGGCGTCTGCGCGGTGCTGCAGGACAAGAAGCGGGTGTCCAGCATCGGTCTGGCTCACCTCGGCGTCCTGGTGGACGTCGCCCTCTACGACGATGACCGGCAGATCCGCCGGCTGTCGTACCAGGAGGAGCCGGCGGAGGACTTCTCGTACCAGGTGCGGGTCGCCGCCGTACCGACCGGGGTTTGACCGACGCCCGCGGTGGGGTATCGCGGACGCCGACGAAGGGAGCACCGATGTCGGAGCCACATGTCACGCTCGACCCGCGCGGGCTGGACCCGGTGCAGCAGAAGCTGCGCGGCCCGTTGGAGGATCAGCTGACCTCGGCGCTCCAGGCCGCCATCGACCGGATCCGCGGCGACTACGCCGGGGAGCCGGTCGAGCAGGTCTGCCAGCGGCTGCTGGACGAGACGCGGTCCGGGTTGCATCCTGACATCGCGGCCGGGTTCAACCCGGACATGGACGAGTTCTGTCGGGTGGCGGTGGCGATCGTCCGGGGCAACGTCGGCTGACCGCCGCCGTCAGTACCGGCCGAGCTGGGCGTACGGGCTGAGCACGATGCGCGGCGACAGCGCCGGGTCCAGCCAGCTCAGCACGTCGACCAGGTGATTGTTGGCGAGGGACACGCAGCCGGCGGTGGCGTTGCCGCCGCCGGTGCTGAACTGGTGCAGGAAGATGCCGCTGCCCGCGTTCGGCACCGGGGTCCGCACGGTCGGTGCCATGTTGTAGGTGATCACCGCGAAGTGCGTGTACGCGGGCACCTCCTTCCACAGCGCCTCACTGGCCCCACCGGGGTTGGTCGAGCGGTGCTCGAAGGAGTTGTACCGCGAGGACGTCGGGTTCTCGTTCCACCAGTCCCCACTGACCAGCCGGTGGTACGGGTAGCGGACGCCCGGGTTGGCGGCGATGCCGTACATCGTCGGGCCGATCGAGTAGACCCCGGTGGGTGTGGTCGGCACGCCTTCCACGTGGTTGTCGCTGAAGCCCTTGGAGCCGAGCCGGGCGGGCAACGACGACGAGGCGGGCTGCCAGCGACCCTTGATCCGCACGTACGCCTCAAGGGTGGCGTACGTGGTGGAGTAGCTGGTGGCGCCGACGATCAGCACCTGGTTGGTCTGCGTCGGCAGGGTCGTCAGCCGGGCGGCCAGGTTGCGGCGCGGCACCGTCGGCCGGGTGGATCGCGGAACCGGAGCCCTGCCCCAGGCTGGCGACGGCCTGCTCGCGCCGAGCGCGGGCACCGCAGGGACGAGCACGGCCGGTGCTGCCAGGCCCACGGCTGTGCCGAGCAGGAGGGATCTGCGCTTCATCCCGCCATCCTGACAGTCGACGCGGCTCGCGTCCTCCCCGCTCGCCGAAGGCGGTCGATTCGTGGCCGGGTCGTTGTTCCGGCTCGGACGCTCAGAAGTGCCGCAGGAGATCGCGGAACCGGGCCAGTCGCAGAACGCCCGCGTCGGTGGGGTCGAGTTCGTCGTCCTCGAGCACCCAGGTGTTCTCGTTCGGAATGAACACCGCGTTCAGCCCGGCCGCGCGGGCCGGCAGGATGTCCGACTTCGGGGAGTTGCCGATCATCCACGCTGCGGCCGGGTCGAAGCCGTGCTCCCGCACCAGCCACCGATAGGTGTCGACGTTCTTCTCAGGGACGATGTGCGCGGCGCGGAAGTGGTGCAGCAGGCCGCAGGCGTCCAGCTTGCGCTGCTGCTCCACCTGATCCCCCTTGGTCAGCAGTAGCAGCTCGTGCCGGCCGGCGAGGTCGGCGAGCGCGTCGGCGACCCCGGGCATCAGCTCCACCCGGTGCTCGACCAGGGCCACCGCCAGCCGGTCGATCTCCCGACGCTCGGCGTCGCTGGCCGGTCGCTCACGCAGCCGTTCCAGGCACTCCGCGAGGCTGCGCAGGAAGACCTTGCTGCCGTAGCCGTGCGCCACGGCGTTGGCCCGCTCGATGTCGTCGAGGATCGCCCGGGTCTCTACCCGGTCCAGGGTGGGATGGTCGAGCCAGGCCAGGAAGTCGTCGATCACCCGCTCGAAGACGACATTGTTCTCCCAGAGGGTGTCGTCCGCGTCGAAGACCAGCACCTGGGCCTGCCGCCGCGCCGCCGCGTCCACCGTCATGCGCCACCACCTCGTGATCGACTGCTCCGCCGAGCGGAGACCTTAGGGCATGTCGTCCGGCACACCCAGCGACTTTCCGCTCGCCGGTCCGGGCCACCCCAGCAACCGTTCCGCGATCATCCGTTCCCGTTCCTCCTGCGCCTCGGGGCGCAGCCGACCGCCCCTGGTGAGCATCACCACCCCGTGCAGCAGGCTCCAGCCCACCTCGGCCAGGACGTCCGGGTCACGCCCCTCGGCCAGCGGGGTCAGGGCCGCCCGCAGCTCGGCGAGGACGGCCCGGGGCGCGGCCGGCACCCCGTCCACGCCGAGGGCGAGGTCGGGGGTCAGCGCGAGCATCGCGTCGTAGACCTCCGGATTCGTGTACGCGAAGTCGAGGTACGCCGTTATCACCGCCGGCCACGCCCGTTCGGGATCTGCGATGGCGTCCGCGTGCGCCTCGGCCAGATCCGCGGCCAGGTCGGCGAAGGCACACACCGCGACGGCGGCGAGGAGCGCATCCTGGTCGGCGAAGTGCCGGTAGAGGTCGCCGACGTCGACCTCGGCCCGCTCGGCCAGCCGCCGGGTGCTCACCCCCGCCCAGCCCTCGGCCTCGGCCAACTCCCGGGCGACCGCGACGATGAGGTCGCGTCGGTCCTCTTCGGTGGCTCCCTCGGCAGGTCCGGACACGCCCACGAGCGTAAGTGGCCGACACCGCCCGTAGCGGTGCGGTGACGGATTGGTGACTGCCCATTCCCCGGCCGGCGGATGCCCACCTGCCCGCTCGTGCTGTCGCCGGCAGCAGGAGCGGTCAACCCGACATGGTCGAGATGTCGACCGTGGTGAGGTGACCTTTGCCGATGGCGTGCAACAGACCTCGACCGTCGGGTAGTAGTCGTTCGACGTGCCCCGGCAGTCGCGCGGCGACGGCGAACCCACCGTCCCGGTCGACCATGACGAGGTGGTTGCGAGAGCGGGTCAACAGTGCGCCGCCGGAGAGGGGAACGGCATCCGAGACGGCGCCGGGCAGAAGGCGCGTCACCTCGACCCGGGCGCCACGGTCAAGGTCGACGATCGTGACGCCGGCTTTCTCCGCCAACCACAGCGTCCCGCCGCTGAGGATCGGCGGCATCGACGGCAGGTCACGGTCGTGCCGCCAGACGGTCTCCAGGCCGCCCGCGGGATGCAGGGCCAGCACCGTCCGCCTACCGCTGAGGAAGACCAGCCGGCCGTCGGCGCAGACACGGTAGGCCGCGCCGGAGTCGGGGAAGCTCACCGGCGCCGGCAGCGACCATTCGCCCCTGGCAACGCCGGTCCGGGCGTCCACCAGCAGCAGTGTCGCCTGACTGGCGCACGCGAGGAAAACCGCATCGACCACGTCGCCCGGCTCCGGCCCCCACCGCACCGGCAACGGCCAGGCCAGACTGTCGTGCGGCGAGAGCCAGGGGAACGTCCCCGCAAGCCGCTCACCGCTCGTCAGATCCACCCGTGTCAGCGGGCGGTAGCCCCGCCACCCGCCGAGGAGCACGACGGACCCGCTGACACTGACGTAGTGGTGCAGGAACAGGTCGGGTCTCGACCACATCCGCTGCCCGTTGTGGATGTCGAAGCAGTGCAGGACGCCGGCCTGACTCAGATAGAGACAACGGTCTTCCGTGACCACGGTGGTGCCAAAACAGTCCTCGACGCGCTGCTCCCACACCTGCTCCCCGGTCCGCGGATCCAGTCTGACCAGACGCGAGTGCCGCTCCGCCACGACCAGGGCACCGGATGCCGTCGCCACCGTCGTCCCGCTCGAACGCAGGTGCAGACATCGTGACCACCACACGTTCAGCGATCGATCCACCGGCCCAGCCTTCCGCTCCGACTTTCCTGACCTGGCGAGATATCGCCCGGCAGGGCCGGCGGTCGGGCCGGGTCATCCCAGGCCGCGCTGCTTGACGAGCAGTTCGACGGCGCCCTTTGCCTCCCTGAGGCTGGTGCCGGTCGCCGTCCGGTACGCCCTGATGGCCTCGATCTTGCGGCCGGCGAGCAACATCCTGCAGGACCGCTCCGGGCGTGTCAGGCCCGTGACGGCGTCTCCAATCGTGACAACGTCGTTGATGCCGCACCGGCTGCCGCCGGGCGGTGGGCGGGGCGGAGTCAGCGGCGCAGGGTGAGGATCAGGTCGGCCACCAGAGCCGTCCAGCCCGTCTGGTGCCACGCGCCCAGCCCGGCCCCGTTGTCGCCGTGGAAATATTCCGGAAAGGCGATCAGGTCCCGCCAGTCGGGGTGGGTCTGGAAGATCCGGCACGCGCCGTAGATGGGCCGTCGACCCCAGTCGTCCTGGGTGAAGAGCGAGATCAGCCGCGCGGAGAGGTCGTCGGCGATCTCGTCCAGCGTCAGCTTCACCCCGGACCGGGTCGGGTACTCCACCTGGAGGTCGTCGCCGAAGAACGACGCGTAGTCACGCAACGCGCTGATCAGCAGGTAGTTCGTCGGCATCCAGATAGGGCCGCGCCAGTTCGAGTTGCCGCCGAACAGGCCGCTCGTCGACTCCGCCGGCTCGTACCCGACGGAGAACTCCTGCCCGCCGAGCGTGACCGAGAACGGCTTGTCCAGATGCGCGCGGGACAGCGTACGCAGGCCGAAATCGGAGAGGAACTCCTCGGGGTCCAGCATCCGGGCCAGCAGTCGGACCATCTGCTCCGGACCGACCATGGACAGCAACCGCTGCTGACGGCCGTCCGGGCCCAGCCGCCGGGCGCCGACCACCTCGGCGTACTCGGGGCGGTTGGTGAGGAACCAGCGCAGACGGGCGCCCAGCTCCGGCAGCCGGTGCAGGGTCTTCGCGGTCAGCCGCGTGGTGGCGGCCAGTGGCAGCAGCCCGACCACCGAGCGGACCTTCAGCGGCACCTTCGTGCCGTCGGCGAGCCGCAGCACGTCGTAGAAGAAGGCGTCCTCGTCGTCCCACAACCCCTGGGAGTACGCGGCGGCGGCGATGTACGCGAAGTGCTCGAAGAACTTGGTGGCGGTGTCCACCCAGGTCCGGTCGTGCTCGGCCAGCACGATGGCCATGTCGAGCAGGTTCAGCGCGTACATGGCCATCCAGCCGGTGCCGTCGGACTGCTCCAGCACCCCGGCCACCGGCAGTGCCGCCGAGCGGTCGAACGGCCCGACGTTGTCCAGCCCCAGGAAGCCACCCTCGAAGACGTTGTTGCCGCCGGTGTCCTTGCGGTTGACCCACCAGGTGAAGTTGAGCAGCAGCTTGTGCATCACCCGGGCCAGGAAGTCGTAGTCCCGGCCGCCGTCGATCTCGAACACCTTGAGCGCCGCCCAGGCGTGCACCGGCGGGTTCACGTCACCGAAAGCCCACTCGTACGCCGGGATCTGCCCGTTGGGGTGCAGGTACCACTCGCGCAGCAGGAGGAGCAGTTGCTCCTTGGCGAAGCCCGGGTCGACCCGGGCGATGCTGACACAGTGGAAGGCCAGATCCCAGGCCGCGTACCAGGGATACTCCCACGGGTCGGGCATGGAGATGACGTCGAAGCTGGTCATGTGCCACCAGGCGCTGTTGCGCCCGTGTCGGCGACCGGCCGGCGGAGGCGACGAGCCCGGATCGCCCTCCAGCCAGCGCTTGACGTCGAAGTGGTAGAACTGCTTGCCCCACATCAGCCCGGCGATGGCCTGCCGGGCCACCAGAGCCTCGTCGACGGTGGCGGCTTCCGGGATCACGCCCGTGAAGAAACGGTTCGCCTCGGCCCGCCGCGCCCACACCACCGTCTGGAAGCCGTCGCCGAGATCCGCCCGTGGCGGCGCGGCGGCGGCCGGCGGGGACGCGGTGCGGGTCAGGCGCAGCCGGATCTGGCGCTGACCGCCGGCCGGCACGTCGAGTACGTAGTGCAGCGCGCCCTTGGTGCCCTCCCCCGCCGGGTTGACCGTTGCCGCGCCGTTGACCACATGGTCGTTGATGCCGTCCTTCGGGTAGCGGGACCGACCGGGCAGGCCCCACAGCCGCTCGGCGTTGGTGTCGTTGTCGCACAGCAGCGGCACCGGGTCACCGTCGCCCTCCAGCAGTAGTTGGCCGAGTACCCGGTGCTCCCCGACCAGCCGGCCACCGGCCCCCGGGCCCGATCCCGCACCGGCCGTGGAGCCGGTCAGCCGTGGGATCCGGTCACCGCCGGGCAACCCCCAGGCCCAGGTGTTGCGGAACCAGAGGCTGGGCAGCACGTGCAGGGTGGCCGCCCGGTCGCCCCGATTGGCGACGGTGACCACCATGCACAGGTCGGTCGGGGACGCCTTGGCGTAGTCGACGGTCACCGCCCAGTACCGGTCGTTGTCGAAGATCCCGGTGTCCACCAGCTCGTACTCGGTGTCGTCCCGGCCGCGCAGCGCGTTCACCGCGACAAGTTCGTCGTACGGGAAGGCGGCCTGCGGGTAGTGGTAGCGCCAGCGCATCCAGGAGTGGGTGGGCGTGGAGTCCTCGTACCACCAGTACTCCTTGACGTCCTCGCCGTGGTTGCCCCCGTCGCCACCGAGGCCGAACATCCGCTCCTTGAGGATCGGGTCCTTCTCGTTCCAGAGCGCCAGCGCGAACGCGAAGGTCTGCCGGTCGTCGCAGACGCCCGCCATTCCGTCTTCATTCCACCGGTAGGCTCTGGACCGCGCATGGTCATGCGGAAAGTAGTCCCAGGCCGTACCGTGCTCGCTGTAGTCCTCCCGTACCGTCCCCCACGCCCGTTCGGACAGATAGGGACCCCATGCGCGCCAGTCCTGCTCCCCCGAGTCGGCCTGAGCGAGTCGGAGCCGCTCGGCGTCGGGTGGCGAGGCGTCGGAGGACGATCGGTCGGTGATCACGTGCACATCTTTGACGCCCCCGGGGTACTTGACCACAGCGGCCATTCTCGTCGTGGCGTGTTACACCCCGCCGCTGGTGGAGGAAAGTTGATCGACATTCACTTCGGCCCACAGCTATGTGGCGACCTGACCAGCGCGGCCAGCCGGGAGTGGCTCGTTCCCGACGGCCTCGGCGGGTACGCGATGGGCACCGTCGGCGGCCTACGGACCCGCCGCTACCACGGTCTGCTGGTGGTGCCCGGTGAGACACCGGCCTCCCGCCGGGTGGGGCTGGTCAGTCTGGACCCGGCGGTCACGCTGCCGTCCGGCGCGCGGGTGCGGCTCGGCGCGCACGAGTGGTCCTCCGGCGACGTGGACCCGCGTGGCTTCGAGTTGCTGGAGCGTTTCGACCTGGTCGACGGGCTGCCCCGCTGGCGGTGGCGGATCGGCGCGGTGGTGATCGAACGGGAGCTGGCCATGCTGCCCGGCCGCTCCTGCGTGGCGGTGGTGCACCGGCTGGTCGCCGGCGGGCCGGTCCGGCTGGAGCTGTCGGCCGCCTGCACCTGGCGCGACGCGCACGGCGAGCGGCGCGCCGACGGCCCGACGCCGCAGGTCGAGCCGGTCACCGACGGCGCGGTGGTCGAGGGGGCCTACCGACTGGCCGGCCCGGACTGGGCGCCGGAGGGGCAGTGGTGGTTGGGCGTACACCACCGCGAGGAGGCCGCCCGGGGCCTGCACCCGGACGAGGATCTCTGGTACGCGGGCCGCTTCACCGGCGAGCTGGAGCGCCCCGGCGACACGGTGTCCGTGCGGGCCTGGGCCGGTCGACTCGACGAGGAGCCGCCACCGGCCGTGGAGATCGTGGCGACCGCCCGGCGGCGCAACCGGCAGGTGGTGGCGACCGCGAAGCCGGCCGACGACGTCCAGGCGACCCTCGCCCTGGCCGCGGACACGTTCGTGGTGCGCACCGGCGGCACGACGGTCGACGTGGTGGCCGGCTATCCGTGGTTCGGTGCCTGGTCGCGGGACACGATGATCTCGTACGAGGGCCTGTTCCTCTGCACGGGCCGTGCCGAGGAGGGTCGCGAGCTGCTGCGCTCGTACGCGGCGACGCTGTCCGAGGGGATGCTCGCCAACACGGCCGACACCGGGCGGGTGGAGTACAACACCGTCGACGGCACCCTGTGGTTCCTGCACGCGGTGAGCCGGCACGTCACCGTCACCGGTGACACCGACCTCGGCGAGGAACTGCTGCCCGCGCTGCGCACGGTCATCGACGCCCACCTGGCCGGCACCCGCTACGGCATCGGCGTCGACCCGGCCGACGGGCTGCTCGCCCAGGGCGCGCCGGGCGCCGCGCTGACCTGGATGGACGCCCGGGTGTACGGGGTGCCGGTCACCCCGCGTACCGGCAAGCCGGTCGAGGTCAACGCGCTGTGGATCAACGGGTTGGCCGGGCTCGCCGAGGTGACCGAGCTGGCCGGTCGGAACGCCGACGAGCTGTGGCGACGGCACGGACAGGCCACCGCCTCGTTCCGGCGCCGCTATCCGGCCCCGGCGGGCTGGCTGCACGACGTGCTGGACGCGCCGGCGCCGGCGTACCCGCTGGGTGGGTCGGCCCTGCACGACGACGACGCGTTGCGCCCCAACCAACTGCTGGCCTGGTCGCTGCCGTTCGCGCCGTTGCAGCCGGAGGAGCCGACGCTGCGCCGGATCGCGGCCGGGCTGCTGACCCCGCTCGGGCCGCGCAGCCTCGCCGAGGATTCGCCGGAGTTCGTGGGCCGGCACCGGGGCGGCCCGGCCGAGCGCGACGGCGGCTACCACCAGGGCACCGTGTGGCCGTGGCTGCTCGGCCCGTACGTGGACGCGTGCCGCCGGGGCAAGATGTCGGTCGATGACGTCTTCATCGGTATTGAGGCGCATCTGACCGAATATGGGCTAGGCTCGGTGAGCGAGACGGCCGACGGCCTCGCGCCACACACCGCAACCGGCTGCCCGTTCCAGGCGTGGTCGGTGGCCGAGTTGCTGCGTGTGCGCCGCGCTGGCCAATAGCGCTTTACACGACCGCAACGGCGGCGTCTCCGCTGGTTATCCGAGCCCCGGCAGGATGGGTCGGAGATTCCAGACGCGACGGCAGGCATCGGCTCCGGTGCCTTTTGGCGCGCGCCCGGGGACACCTCAGAGGGGGCCGTAATGTCACCCGACGCCCACGTGATCGACATTCACCCCGCCCGGCACCTACGGGTGCTCATGCTCTCCTGGGAATACCCGCCGGTGCTCGTCGGCGGCCTCGGCCGCCACGTCCACGCCCTCTCCGTCGCCCTCGCCGCCGCCGGCCACGACGTCACCGTCATCACCCGCCACGCCAAGGGCGCACCCCTGGAGGAGTACGCCGACGGCGTCCGCATCCTGCGCGCCCCGGAGGACCCCGTCACCTTCCCGCTGGCCACCGGTTCCCTGCTGGCCTGGACCATGGCCTTCAACCACACGCTCACCCGCACCGCCCTACGCGCCACCGAAGCCGGCACCTACGACGTCATCCACGCCCACGACTGGCTCGTCGCCCACACCGCCATCACCCTCGCCGAGCACCTCGACCTGCCCCTGGTCACCACCATCCACGCCACCGAGGCGGGCCGGCACCAGGGCTGGCTGCCGGAGGAGATGAACCGGACCATCCACGGCGTCGAGCACTGGCTCAGCGGCTCCTCCACCCGGGTCATCACCTGTTCGGGGTACATGCGCGAGCAGGTCACCGCGCTGTTCGACGTACCGGCCGCCCACGTCGACGTGGTGCCCAACGGGGTCGACGACCGGGCCTGGCGAGCCCGGCCCCGCGCGGTCGCCTCGGCCCGCGCCCGCTTCGCCGGCACGGGCCCGCTGGTCGGGTACGCCGGGCGGCTGGTCTACGAGAAGGGCGTGCAGCACCTGGTGCACGCCATACCCCGGCTGCGCGAGCAGCACCCCGGCCTGCGGGTGGTGATCGCCGGAGACGGCCCGTACCGCGCCGACCTGGAGGCCGAGGCCCGCCGCCTGGCGCTCAGCTCGACGGTCCGCTTCACCGGCTTCCTCGACTCCACCCAACTGCCGGCGGTGCTCGGCGCCACCGACGCGACGGTGGTCCCCAGCCTCTACGAGCCCTTCGGCATGGTGGCGCTGGAGGCGGCGGCCGCCGGGGCGCCGCTGGCGGTGGCCCGCACCGGTGGCCTCGCCGAGATCGTCGAGTCCGGCGTCACCGGTGTGACGTTCCCGCACAGCGACCCGGACGCCCTCGCCGGTGCCGTCGGCCAACTGCTCGGCGACGAGATCTTCGCCCGGCGGGTGGCCCGACGCGCCCGCACCATGGTCGGCGAACGGTACGGCTGGGCCAGCATCGCGGCCCGCACCGCCGCCAGCTACACGACCGCCCGCCGCGAACACGGCCCACTGCAGGCCCGGAGGGCCGCCGCCCAACTGGCGGGCGGACGTGACCGGATCGCCATCCCGGAGGGCAATCTGCTCGCCGCCGCCGACCACGCCGCCTGCTGAGCAGAGGCCAACGACCGATAGGTAGCCTCCGATCCGCTGGTTAGGGTGTACTCCGAACAGCGGCTGAGGAGGAGCGTGCGCAGGTGCTGATCGCCGGTCGGTACCGGCTGCTCGACCTGGTGGGTCGCGGGGGCATGGGTCGGGTGTGGCGGGCCCGCGACGAGATGTTGCACCGCGAGGTCGCGGTCAAGGAGGTCGTGCCGCCGAGCTGGCTGGCCGACCACGAGCGGGCCGAGCTGCGCCTGCGCACCCTACGGGAGGCGCGAGCCGCGGCCCGGCTCAACCATCCCGCCGTGGTCCGGCTCTACGACGTCGTCCCGGTCGAGGGCAGCCCGTGGATCGTCATGGAGTACGTCCCGTCCCGCACCCTGCAGGACGTACTCGACGACGAGGGGCCACTGGAGCCGACCCGGGCAGCCCGGATCGGCCTGGCCCTGCTCGGCGCGCTGCACGCCGCGCACAGCGCCGGGGTGCTGCACCGCGACGTCAAGCCGCAGAACGTGCTCATGGCACACGACGGGCGGGTGATGCTCGCCGACTTCGGGCTGGCCACCTTCGACGGCGGCGACGGCGCGATGACCCGCCCCGGCATGGTGCTCGGCTCCCCGCAGTACGTCGCCCCGGAGCGAGCCGCCGAGGGGGTGTCCACCGTGGCAGCCGACCTGTGGTCGCTCGGGGCCACCCTGCACGCCGCCGTGGAGGGCCGCTCCCCGTACGCCCGCAGCACCGCCATGGCCACGCTGAGCGCGCTGGCCGCCGGGCCGCCGGACCCGGCACCGCACGCCGGGTCGCTCGCGCCCGTCCTCGCCGGGCTGCTGCGCCGCGACCCGGGCCGCCGCCTCGACCACGACGAGACCCACCGACTGCTCACCGCGGCCGCGGCTGATCCGCCCGCCGGTGCCGACGGTGCCGAGCAGGCCGGTGCCCCCGGCGAGCCGGCGGCCGGCGAGGTCGTCCCCGACGCACCGGCCCCGATGCCCGGCCGAGCGGCCAGCCGCCGCGTGGCGCACCGGGCGACACTGGTGGTCACGGCACTTCTGGTGGCGGTCGCCGCCGGAGTCGGCACCGCGTTGGCCGTCGCCGGCGACGAGCCGACGGGCACCGCCGGTCGGTCGACCACGGCGCCGCCGAGCCGCCCGCCGGGCGGTGGTGGCCAGGATGGACCCTTCGGCCCCGGCCCGGGCCCCGGCGGCCCCGGCCCCGACCGACCCGGTCCACCGCCGGGCGGGCGGGACGTGCCACCGCCACCCATGCCGTGCGTCCACCCCGACGCCGGCGGTGCGCCGGTGCCGGCCGGCTCGCCGATTCCCGGTGAGGCCCTCCGCCCGCCGGCCGGCTGGATCTGGTTCGCCGACACCACCGGCTTCCGGGTCGCCGTGCCGGCGCGCTGGCGCCACTACCGCGAGGGCTCGGTGGCCTGCTTCCAGGATCCGGGAACCGGCCGGGCGTTCAGCGTCGCCGAGGGTGGCGCCAGCGACCCGCTGGTCCGGCTGCGATCGGCACGCGACGCGGCGGACGGTCGAGGGGCGCTACCAGGCTACGACGAGATCCGGCTCGCTGCGAGCGGCGGCGGCGCGGAGTGGGAGTGCCGGTGGAACGCGCCGTACGGCGCCCGCTTGCACGCCCGGCAGCAGGTCGTGGGCACACCGGTCGGTGGCAGCCGCTGGACGCTGGGCTGGATCACCGACGACCAGGACTGGGCCGGCGCGGCAGCGGACTGGGCGCGGGTGCGAGACAGCTTCCGATCGCCGCTCTGACCTGCACCGTACGGTCCTGTCCCGGACCGCCGTCCGTCGTGGATCGAGGCCGCTCAGCGGATGAGAAAAGCCGGATCGGTGGCTATCGTGTAACCCGGGGTGACCAAGGGGGAAGCGACCGTGCAGCAGTTGCTGATCGCGGGTCGGTACCGGCTGCTCGACCTGGTCGGCACCGGCGGAATGGGCCGGGTGTGGCTGGCCCGCGACGAGATGTTGCACCGCGACATCGCGGTGAAGGAGGTCGTGCCGCCGTCCTGGCTGGCCGAGGCCGAGCGGGTGGAGCTTCGGCTGCGCACGCTGCGGGAGGCGCGCGCCGCGGCTCGGCTCAACCACCCCAACGTGGTACGCATCTACGATGTGGTGCACGACCGGGAGTGCCCCTGGATCGTGATGGAGTACGTGCCGTCCCGCTCCGTGCAGGAGATCATCGGCGACGAGGGGCCACTGAGCCCGCAGCGCACCGCCCAGATCGGCCTGGCCGTGCTCGCCGCGTTGCGAGCCGCCCACAGCGCCGGGGTGCTGCACCGCGACGTGAAGCCGCACAACGTGCTGGTTGCCGACGACGGGCGGGTGGTCCTCACCGACTTCGGGCTGGCCACCTTCGACGGCGGCGACGGGTCGATGACCGCGCCGGGCATGGTGCTCGGTTCGCCCCAGTTCGTCGCCCCGGAACGGGCCCGCGAAGGAGTGTCCGATCCGCGCACCGACCTGTGGTCGCTGGGCGCGACGCTCTACGCGACGGTCGAGGGGCAGTCGCCGTACGCCAGGTCGAGCGCGATGGCGACGCTGAGTGCGCTGGCCACCGAACCGCCCGACCCGATGCGTCGTGCCGGCCCGTTGCGTCCCGCGCTTCTCGGGCTGCTGCAGCGCGACCCCTGGCGGCGGTTGACCGCCGCCGAGACGGAGCCGCTGCTGCGCAGCGCGGCGGCCGGCCACGACGAGCCCACCGGGCCGGCTCGGTCGGCGGCGGTGGCGGCAATACGCAGCGCGGGCCGCGCTGCCGTGCCCGCCCCGGTGGACCAGCCGGCCCGACCCGACGAACCGGCGGCGCCGCCCGGCTCCTCGCCGCTGCCCGTTCGTCGGCGTCGGCGGCTGCTCGCCCTGGGCGGCGCGGCCACGGTCACCGCGCTGCTCGCCGCCGTGGGCGTTTCGCTGGCGTTGACGCACCGGGACGACGATCGGGCACCGCCGTCCGGCTCCGGGGGTGGTGCCACCACCGCTCGGCCGGCCGCGTTCGCCTGTGGGACGCCACCGCCAACGGCCACGCCGGTGCCGTCGGTGCCGCCACCGACCGGCGTCCGGTACCGGCTGGTGGAGGGCTGGGTCTGGCACGATGATCCGGCCGGCTTCCGGATCGCCGCGCCGGTGGCCTGGCTCCGCTGGACCGAGGGGGCGGCGACCTGCTTCCGGGACCCCGACGGTGCACGGGTGCTCAGCGTCGAGACGGGGCCGCCCCGACCGGACCCGGTGGCGTACTGGACAGCCGAGGAGGCCAGGCTGACCCGCGGCGACGCCCTGCCGGACTACCGCAGGGTGGATATCTCCGCGCTGGATGTCTTCAGAGGTGGCGCGATCTGGGAGTGCGGCTGGGAGAACGCCGCCGGCGAGCGGGTGCACAGTTTCCGGTTGCTGGCCAACACCTCGGCCGGGCGCGCCTACACCGTCTCGTGGTTGACAAAAGAGTTCGACTGGCAGGTCAACGCGACATACTTGCCGATGATCCGGCAGAGCTTCACCCCCGCACTGTAAAGCGTCCGATGTGGACTCTCTGGGTGATGCCCCTGCGGCGTAGACGTCGACCACGGTGGCGTAGTTTTGCGCTCAAGATCCCTGGGGAGGGTGGCCGAGATGATGGGACCGTCGCACGCGCTTTCCGGCGCGGCGGTGTGGCTGGCCGGGTCCTTTGCGTTGGACCAGTTCGCCGACTACCAGCAGTCACCGCTCGCGTTGGCGGTCGGCACCGCGGTGTGCGCCGGCGGCGCGCTCTTTCCCGACCTCGACCTGTCGGGCAAGGTGACCCGCAACCAGGGCGGTGCCACCGTGGCCCGCACCTTCGGGGTCTTCTCGCTCTTCATCGCCGAGGTGATGGAGAAGATCTCGCTCGGGGTCTACTACGCGACAAAGCTCAGTAGAGATCCCCGGCGCAACAACGGGCACCGGACGCTGACGCACACACTTCCGTTCACCCTGCTGGTCGGCTGGGGCACCACCGCGCTCTGCGCCGCCTACGGCAAGTGGGCAGTGATCACCATCCTGTTCTTCATGTTCGGCCTGGCCCTGCGCGGCCTGTTCGACGAATGGGCGGAACGGGCCGGCTGGGTGATCGTGACCCTCGCCTCGGCCGCCGCGGCCTGGTTCACCTTCGTCAACCTCCCCGGCGGGCGCGGCTATCCGCTGATCGGCACGGCCGTGGGGGTGGGTTGCTTCGTGCACATCCTCGGCGACATGATCACCCGTGCCGGGGTGCCGATCCTCTGGCCGATCCCGATCAAGCGGCGGATGTGGACGATGATCGGCCTACCGAACGGCATCGCGCTGCGCACCGGCAGCAAGACCGAGGTGGTCGTGCTGCGCGCCGTCCTGACCGTGGTCGCGATGCTCGCCACCGCCGGTCTGATCGCCCCGTCGGTCCTGCAACGGTTCCACATCGACGTGTGACCGGTCCGCCGCAGATCCCGCCGGCGGCGGATGAGCAGGTGCCGGAGTTCTGGAGGGCGCTCGGGTTGCCCGGGCTCGCCGACGTACACGTGCACTTCCTGCCGCCGAGGCTGCTGCGCCGGGTGTGGGCGTACTTCGACGCGGCCGGCCCGCTCGTCGGCACCGAGTGGCCGATCCGCTACCGGTGGAGCGACGACGACCGGGTCGCGCACCTGCGCCGGCTCGGGGTACGCGCGTTCAGCGCGCTGGCCTATCCGCACCGACCCGGCATGGCGGCGGAGCTGAACCGCTGGACGCTGGAGTTCGCGCGGAGGACCCCGGGCTGCCTGCCCTCGGCCACGTTCTTCCCGGAGCCCGGCGCGGCAGGGTACGTCGAGGCGGCACTGACCGGCGGGGCCCGGCTGTTCAAGGTGCACGTGCAGGTGGGCGGCTTCGCACCGACCGACCCGGCCCTGGACCGGGTGTGGGGGATGCTCGCCGACGCGGCCGTGCCGGTGGTCGTGCACGCCGGACACGCTCCGGTGGGGACCGCGCACACCGGGCCGGAACCGTTCGCCGCGCTACTGTCCCGCCACCCCGGGCTGACTGCCGTGGTGGCGCACCTCGGCGCCCCCGACTACCGGGCCTTTCTGGACCTCACCGAGACGTACGAGCAGGTCCGGCTGGACACCACAATGGCGTTCACCCCGTTCTTCGACCGGTTCGTGCCGTTCCCCCTCGACGAGCTGCCCCGGCTGCGTGAGTTGGGGCTGGCGGGCAAGGTACTGCTGGGCAGCGACTTCCCGAACATCCCCTATCCGTACGCCGATCAGCTGACCGGGCTGGCCCGGCTGGACCTGGGCGACGACTGGCTGCGCGCGGTCTGCTGGGACAGCGCCGCCGCCCTGTTCGACCTGTCCTGACGCGCCACTCCCCACCCGGGCAGGGCCGATGGCGTCGGAGGGGCGATGCTACCGGAGCGGCCCGGTGTGTCGTGGGCAGCGAGCCGGCGCCACTCAGACGCCGATTCGCTGTGGCGGGACGGTGAGCCCGTAGAGCTCCATGAGCTCCGGTGTGTCGACCCGACTGCCGTCGGCCACCGAGTCGCACGCGATGTCGACAATCTGGTCCTTGTGTGCCAGCAGATACGGACGGGCGCCCACGTCGGCGCTCGCCAGGGTGGCGATGCCGGACCAGTGCCGACGCCCGAAGAGCATCGGGTAGCCCCGCAGGCCGTCGTACGTGGCGCAGACCAGTACATCCGGGTACGGCAGCGCGGCCACCCGCCGGACCGCCGTTGCGGTCATGCCCGGCATGTCGACCGGAACCACCACCACCGCCTCGATCTCGTCGTCGTCCATGGCGGCCAGGCCGGCCCGGATGGACGAGCCGACCCCGGTGCCCCACGCCTTGTTGATCACTACCGTCGCGTCGTGGAGGTCCGCGGTTTCCCGGACCTGTTCGGCGGCGGCACCCAGCACGACCACGATCTGCTCGCAGCCCGCCTCGGTCATCGTGTCGATCATCTGGTTGACCAGGGGCTTCTCCCCCTGGTGCAGCAGCGCCTCGGGACCGCCGATGCGGCGTCCCCCACCCGCGGCGATGATCATTCCTGCGATCCGGTTCAGCTGCGCTCCCCTCCACGGTGGAGCGGACCGGGCACAACGGCGCCCGGTCCGTCCCGTCCTACGGACACCGGATGCAACGAGCGCGGCCGGCCCCGGGTGGCGGGGCAAATCGGAAAATTGTGCGCTATGCCGCGTCGGCGTAGCAGTCGACGATGGACAGATCCAGCGGAAACCGCACCGGTGTGTCCCCGAACAGCAGCCCGGTGGCCCGCTCACCGCTGCGGTCCACCGCCGCCGCCACCGCCTCGGCCTGCGCCGCCGGACAGTGCACGACCACCTCGTCGTGCTGAAAGAACACCAGCTCGGCGTCGGTGCCGGCCAGCTCGTTGCGCAGCGTCGCCAGCAGCGTGGACGCCCACTCGGCGGCGGTGGCCTGGATGACGAAGTTGCGGGTGAAGCGCCCCCGCGACCGCGCGGCACGAGCCCGGGGACCCTGCGGGTCGGCCGCGCCGTCCGGGTCGGTCGGCACGTCGTCGGGATCGCCGAACCCAGCCGAGCCGGGCGGGCAGGTCCGGCCCAGCCACGAGCGCACCAACCCGCCCGCCTCACCGGTGCGCGCGGCGGCCTCGACGTAGCCGAACGCCGTCGGGTAGCTGCGCTTCAGCACCGCCAACGCGGGCACCGCGGCCCCGCCCGTCTGCCCGTACATCGCACCGAGCAGGGCCACCTTGGCCCGGGAACGGTCACCTGCGAACGAGTCCCGGGCCAGCGCGGCGTAGAGGTCGCCGGCCCCACCGGCCGCCGCCAGCCGGGCGTCACCCGAGACCGCGGCCAGCACCCGGGGCTCCAACTGGCCGGCGTCGGCGACCACCAGTCGCCAACCCGGATCGGCCATCACCGCGCGCCGGATCACCTTGGGAATCTGCAACGCGCCACCGCCCCGCGTGGCCCAGCGGCCGGACACCACCCCACCCGGCACGTACTCCGGCTGGAACCGCCCGTCGCGCACCCACTGCTCGCGCCAGGACCAGCCGTGTGCCGTCCAGATCCGGTAGAGCTCCTTGTATTGCAAAACCAGCGGCACCGCCGGATGGTCCACACCACGCAGAACCCAGGCCCGCGTGTTGGGCAGCTCCACACCCGCGCGGGCGAACGCCTTCAGCAACTCCCCCGGAGAGTCGGTGTGCAGCCGGCGGACGCCGAGCGCGTCGGCGATCGACGCGGCCAGCTCGGCCAACCGGCGCGGCGGCCCACCGACCGGCGACGGCTCACCCAGCAGCTCGCCGAGGACGGCGTCGTGCACGTCGGCCCGCCACGGCAGACCGGCGACGCCCATCTCCGCCGCGACCAGTGCGCCGGCCGACTCGGCGGCCACCAGCAGCCGGAACCGGCCGGGGTGCTCGGTGACGGCGACCCGGGCGAGCTGGTCGGCGTACACCTGGATCAGGGCGTCGATGCCCGGACCGGTCGGGCCGGGCGGCGCGTCGAAGAGTGCGCCCTGACCGTGCCCGGGCGGAGCGGGCGGGCGGGACGGCGGATCGGGGGGCACCGGCGCGCCGCTGAGCCGAGCCCAGGCCGCGGCGAGGGAGCGTGGCTCGCCCCAGCGGCCGGCGTGGCCGAGCAGCAACGCCTCGGTGAGCTCGACGTCGTGGCAGCGCTCGACTCGCACACCGGCCCGCAGCAGCGCCGGGTAGACCGGGGAGGCGGCCGGCCACACCCAGCGCGGATGCTCGGCCGCCTCCCGGACGGCCACCGCCGCCGCGAGGTCGCTGACGGTCTCGCTCGGGCCGGCGGGCCGGCCGGCGGCGTCCAACGGGCGCAGCACGCCCCCACCTCGCTCGCCCGCCACCACCGCCACCAGCACGAACGCAATTCTTCCTCGCCCCTGTGACAGGAACGGAAAACGGGTCGGTGAGTCGGCCGGGCGCTCGGTAGCGTGGCCGGGTGCCTCCGCAGATCCCGCATCCCGACCCTGGCACTCCGGCCATCGGCGGTCCGATGCGGTACCTGTGGTGGCTGGCCCGCCGCCAGCCCTGGCGGGTGCTGCGCGGCAGCATGTTCGGGACGGCCTGGATGGTCGGGCTGTCGGCCCGGCCCTACCTGATCGCCCGGGCCATCGACGACGGGCTCCGCGCCCACGACGGCCGCGCCCTCGCGATCTGGGTCACCGCGATCGTGGTCGCCGGAGTGGCGTTGTCGTACGTGGGCATCATGCGGCACCGCACGATGACGTTCATGCGGGAAGACGCCAAGGCCCGCTCTGCGGCCGTCCTGCTGCACCAGCTGTCCCGGATCGGTGGGGTGCTGCCCCGCCGTGTCGCCCCGGGCGAGGTGGCGACCGTCGTCGGCTCCGACATCAACTGGGCCGCGGGGGTGCTGACGCTGACCGGGCCCGGGGTCGGGGCGATCATCGCGTACGGCGTCGTAGCCGTGCTGCTCTGGTCGATCTCGCCGCTGCTCGCGCTCTGCGTCCTGGTGGGGGTGCCGGCCGTCGGGCTGGTGGTCGGGCCGCTACTGCGTCGCCTCGAACGGGCCGAGTCGGTGTACCGCCGGCAGCAGGGCGCACTCACCGCCCGGTCCGGCGACATCGTTGCCGGGCTGCGGGTGCTCGCCGGAGTCGGCGGCCGGGACCTGTTCGCCCGCCGGTACGCCACCAGGTCCCGGGACCTGCTCGCCGAGGGTTACCGGGTCGGCGCGGTCCGCAGCTGGATCGACGCGGCCACGGTCGCCATTCCCGGCCTCTTCCTGGCGGCGGTGGTGTGGCTGACCGCCCGGATGGCGGTCGCCGGGAGAGTCACGGTCGGTGAGCTGGTCGCCGTCTACGGCTACGTGGCGACCCTGATCGTGCCGGTGTGGTTCCTGCTCATGGGCAGCTACGAGCTGATCCGGGGCCGGGTCGCCGCCCGGCGGATCATCGCCCTGCTCAGGCTCACCCCCGACGACGTCGGCGGTCCGGGTCGGCGCGGTGCGGGCATCGTCCCCGACGCGCGCCGGCCGTACGCCGCGCCGACCGCCGTGGCCGGACCGGACGCCCCGGCCGACCTGCACGACCCGGCGACCGGGCTGACCGTTTCCGCCGGCCGGCTGACCGGCGTGGCGGCCGACGATCCGGCGGCGGCGCTGGCGCTGGCCGACCGTCTCGGCCGGTACGTCGCCAGTGCGGCCACCTGGGGCGGCGTGCCGCTGACCGGCGTCGCCCTGGACGAGGTCCGGGCCCGGATCCTGGTGGCCGACCACGACTCCTACCTCTTCGCCGGCACGCTGCGCGACGTCCTACTCGCCGATCCGGCGGCCGACGGCGACAACCGGGTCGGTGCCGCGCTGCGGGCCGCGTCGGCCGAGGATGTCGTCGACGCCCTGCCGGCCGGGCTGGACACTCCGGTCGACGCACGTGCTCGGACACTCTCCGGCGGGCAGCGCCAACGCCTGCGCCTGGCCCGGGCGCTGCTCGCCGAACCGGAGGTGCTGATCCTCGTGGACCCGACATCGGCGGTGGATGCGCACACCGAGGCCCGCATCGCCGAGCGTCTGCGGACCGCGCGGGCCGGCCGGACGACGGTCGTGCTCGCCACGTCGCCGCTGCTGCTCACCCGGGCCGACGTCGTCGCGCACCTGCGCGCGGGCCGGGTCGTCGCCACCGGCGCCCACGCCGACCTGCTCGACGAGGACCCCGGCTACCGGCGCCTGGTGGCCCGGGACAGCGCCGACCCCGACACCGAGCGGCCCGCCGACGTCGAGGGGGTCCTTCCGTGACCCGGCTGCCGGTTGCCGACCGTCGGGTGGTCCGCCGTGAGCTACGACGAATGATCGGCCGGCACCGGCGCTCGGTCGGCATGGTCCTGGCGCTGCACAGCGCCGCCGCGATCGCCGGGCTCGCCCCGCCCTGGCTGCTCGGTGTCATCGTCGACCGGGTCGGCACGGGTACGGACGTGGCCACGGTCGACCGGCTGGCGCTGGCGATCGGCGCGTGCGTCCTGCTGGGTGCGCTGCTGTCCCGCTACGCCCAGTACGCCGGCCACCGCTTCGGCGAGAGGGCCATCGCCGAACTGCGCGAGGAGTTCGTCGCCCGGACGCTCGAGCTGCCCGTCTCGGTCGTCGAACGCGCCGGTTCCGGGGACCTGGCCACCCGCAGCTCGGTCGACGTGGCGACGGTCGGGACCACCGTCCGGGACGTGGTGCCCACCATCGTCATCGCGTCGGTCCAGCTGACGTTGCTGTTCGGGGCCATCTTCCTGCTGCATCCGCTGCTCGGGCTGGCCGCGCTGGCCGGGCTCCCGTCGATCCTGTCGGTCAGCCGCTGGTACCTGCGGCGGGCCAGCCCCGCGTACATCACCGAGGGCGCGGCGTCGGCCGAGCTGACCGAGACGCTGACCACCACCGCCGAGGGCGCCCGCACCGTCGAGGCGCTACGCCTGGCCGACGATCGGATCCGGCACGGCCGTACACACATCGACCAGGTGTGGCAGGCCCGTCGGGCGACCCTCGCGCTGCGTACCGTCTTCTTCTCGGTGGTGGAGGCCAGCTATCCGCTGCCGGTCGCCCTGGTCCTGCTCGTCGGCGGCTACCTGCTCTCCCGGGACATGGTCACGCTCGGCGCGGTCGTCGCCGCCGCCCTCTACCTGCAGCAGGCCATCGACCCGTTGGACCGGGTGCTGCAGTGGACGGAGCAGGCGCAGCGTGGCTTCGCCTCGTTCGCCAGGGTGCTCGGTGTCGGCCTGGTCCCGCCGGAGCCGCCCGGCACGACGGCCCCGTCCCGGGAGGCGCGACTCGTCGTCCGCGCGGCGCGGTTCTCCTACGCCGGCGGGCACGACGTGCTGCACGGCATCGACCTGGAGGTACGGCCCGGCGAGCGGCTGGCCGTCGTCGGGCCGTCGGGTGCCGGCAAGTCCACCCTGGCCCGGCTGCTCGCCGGAATCGACGCACCGCGCCGCGGCGTCGTCAGCATCGGCGGCTGCCCGGTCACCGACCTGGACCCCGCCGAGCGTCGTCGCCGGATCGCCCTGGTCACCCAGGAGCACCACGTGTTCCTCGGCTCGGTACGCGACAATCTCGGCTTCGCCGCCCCGGACGCCTCGGACGAGCAGATGCGGGCCGCTCTGGCCACCGTGGGCGCCGACTGGTTCGCCGGACTACCCGACGGGCTGGACACCCTGCTCGGTGACGGGGCCCGGCAACTCGGTGCGGCCGAGGCCCAGCAGTTGGCGCTGGCCCGGCTGGTGCTCGCCGACCCGCACACGCTGATCCTGGACGAGGCGACCGCCGCGCTCGACCCGACCACCGCCCGGCGTACCGAGCGGGCGCTGGCCGCCGTCCTCGTCGGGCGGACCGTCATCGCGATCGCGCACCGGCTGAACACCGCGCACGACGCCGACCGGGTCGCCGTCCTGGCGGACGGACGGATCACCGAGATCGGCAGCCACGACGAGCTCGTCGCCGCCGGCGGGGCGTATGCCGCTCTCTGGCACTCCTGGCACGCCCACGCCCACGCCGACGAGCGGCCGCCCACCCGATGAGAGGGGCGAGCCCTACTTCACCGCGCCGGAGGTGAGGCCGGCCTGGATCTGCCGCTGGAAGATCGCGTACACGATGATCATCGGGAGGATGGCGATGGTCAGTGCGGCGAACAACCCGGACCAGTCCGCCTCGTAGCCCGCGTTGACCGAGATGTCCGCGATGCCCTGGGTGAGCACCCACTTGTCCTTGGAATTGGAGAGCAGCACCAGGGGAAGTTGGTACTGCGCCCACTGCCCGATGATGTTGAAGATCGCCACGCTGATCAGGCCCGGCTTCGCCATCGGCATCATGACCTGGAAGAACAGCCGGGTGTGCCCGCAGCCGTCGATCAAGCCCGCTTCGGCCACCGAGGACGGCAACGTCTTGAAGAACGCGGCCAGGAAGAAGATCGTGAACGGCAGCGAGTACGCGATGTAGACCAGCACCACGCCTCGGTAGGTGTCCAGCATGCCCAGGTTCTTGACCACGAAGAAGAGCGGCACCAGGGCCAGGAACACCGGGAAGGCCAGCCCGGAGACGAACAGGTAGTAGATCGCCCGGTTGCCCCAGAACTTGTACCGCGCCAACACGTACGCCGCCATCGAGCCGAGCAGCATGGTGCCGAAGGTGCTGCACGAGACCACGAAGACACTGTTGAGGAAGTACCGGCCGACGTGCGCCTTGGTCCAGGCCCGGCCGAAGTTCTCCCAGCGCAGCTCCGCGGGAAGCGTCCACGGGCTGCTGAAGATCTCACTGGTGTTCTTGAACGCGGCGAGGAAGGTCCAGAGGATCGGCACGATCACGATCACCGCCCACACGGCGAGCGCGATGTGCCCCAGGCTGGCGAAGAGCCGCACCTCCGAGCGGGGACCCTTGCGCCCCCGTCCACCGGTGGCGTCCGGGTCGCCGGTCTTCGGCGGTAGCGCCGCCGGTGTGGGCGGCAGCGTCGACTGGGGGTTCATCAGTACTCCACGCTTTCCCGCTTGGTGAGCCGCAGCGTCAACGCCGCGAACGTGAGGGTGAGGAAGAACAGCGCCACGCCCATCGCCGAGGCGTAGCCGTACTTCGAGTAGACGAACGCGTTGCGGTAGATCTCGACGGCCAGCACCGTGGTGGCGCCGTCCGGGCCGCCGGCGTCCACCGAGAGCACCGCGACGATGGCGAACGCGTCGAACGCCGCGATGCCCAGGTAGACCCAGGCCACCTGGAGGGTGTCCCAGAGCAGCGGCAGGGTGACCCGGAAGAACAACGTCACCCGGGTCGCCCCGTCCATCTCCGCCGCCTCGTAGATCTCACCCGGTATGGAGGCCATCCCGGCCGAGAAGAGCACCACGTAGAAGCCGACGGCCTGCCAGACCAGGACCGCGATGATCGACCACAGGGCCAGGTTCGGCCGGATGAGGAAGAGGATCGGGTCCAGGCCGAGCTTCATCAGCACGCCGTTGATCAGGCCCGACTCGTTCGGTCGGTACACCATCTGGAACAGCACCGCGATGATGGCCACCGCCAGGACCTGGGGGAAGAAGAACACCACCCGGTAGAACTTCGCCCCCCAGACCCCCTGGCGTTGGCCTCCGCTGCTCTTGCCACCCACGTTGAGCAGGAAGGCGAAGAACAACGCGATGGCGATGGTGATCAGCGGCAGGGCAAGCAGCAGTACGCCGTGGTGCTGGACCGCCTTCCAGAAGGCGCCGTCGTCGAGCAGCTTCCGGTAGTTGTCGAAGCCCACCCACTGGGGAGCGGAGAGCCCCTTCCAGTTGGTCATCGAGATCTGGAACGCCTGCGCGTACGGCGCGATCACGAATGTCACGTACAGCGCGACCGGGGCGAACAGGAACCCGATCACGAATGGATACTTGCCGTGCCGCATGACCCCTACGCTCCGATCGATCAGCGCTTGAACTTGGCGACGGAGCTGTCCTTCTTGATCGCGTCGGCGCGCTTCTGGATCCGCTCCACGAAGGCGTCCGCGTTGATCCGGCCGAACATCAGCTCGTTGGTGGCGGTCCGCGCCTCCGTGTCAAGCTCCTTGTACCAGCCGTCGAAGTACAGGTTGAACACGTCCTGGCCGGCCGCCTTGAGCGCGGCCTGCGAGCTGGCCACACCGGGCGGGAAGGCGAAGCCCTCCGAGCCGGCGGTGACCACGGTCGGGGCCTTGACGACCTCGGTGAAGCCCTTCGCGCCCGCCTTGGAGAGCATCTGGCGCATGTACTCCAGGCCGCCCTTGGGGTTCGCGCTCTTCGCCGAGACGAAGTAGCCCTCACCCGCGGTGGCCCGCAGCGCCGTGGCCGGCAGCTTGTCGGACGCGGTCAGGCCCGGCACCGGCATGAGCTGGTAGTCGAAGCCGGACGGCGTGTCCTTCTTCTGCTCGCCCTCCAGCCAGTCACCGCTGGGGTACAGGGCCACCTTGTACTGGTTCTGCCGCAGCTGCACGTCGGTGTGCTTGAGCCCCTCGAAGCTCTTGTCGGTGAACTTCGCGCCGACCTCGGCCCACGCCGTGGCCGCCTGCTTGACCGCGTCCTGCTTCCAGGCGCCGTCCTCCAGGTTGTCGATGTTCTTCAGCACGTCGGTGCCGCCGATCTTCGCGGCCTGCGTGAGGATCACGTTCCACTGGTAGTAGGCCGCGTTCGCCCCGGCGTAGCCGTACGGCGTGACGCCCTTGGCCTTGATGGCCGTGAGCAGCTTGATGAAGTCGTCCCACGTCTTCGCCGGCACCCAGCCGTTGTCCTTGAACAGCTTGCCGGAGTACCAGATGCCGAAGACGGTGGAGACGTAGTACAGGACGTACGGCTTGCCGTTGAAGGAGCCCGTCTCCACGGTGCCGGGCACCACGGTGTCGCGGACCTTCTTGGCCGGGTCGTCGACCGACGGCGCGTCCCACAGCTCGGTGAGGTCCTGCAGCTGACCGTCGGCGACGAGCGAGCCGAAGTCGATCAGCTTCTCGCCCGAGTTGTTCACGAACTCCGGCGGCTTGCCGGCGGCGAAACGCGGCTGCAGGATGGTGGAGATCGCCTGCGTCGACTGGTGCTTGATCTCCGCCTTGGGGAACGCCGCCTTGTACAGCGGCTCGTGCACGTCGGTGGCGTACTTCTCGCCGTAGCCGCCGTTGAAGATGACCACCTCGATCGGCGCGTCCTCCTTCACGCCGAGGGGGTTCTTGGCGCTCTTCGTGCCGCCGGCGACCTGCTCGTTCTCCTTGTCGCTGCCGCTGGTGGCGCAGGCGCTGAGCAGGCCGATGGCCGGAGTGGCGAGCAGGCCCACGGCGCCGGCGCGACGCAGCACCGTGCGCCGGTCGAGTGCGGCCGGGTGCTCGGGGGTAATCGACATCGTCGTCTCTCCTTGTGGAATTCGGGTCAGGCGGTACGCCGGAGACGCCCGGCGTACCGCGACTCGAGGGCGATGTTGTGCTCGTCCCCACCGGGGACGTTGGCGGAGAGGTAGATAGGGGGTACCTCTCCGGCCTGGTGGAACCGTCGTACGACCTCCGCGGTCAACAGCTGCGCCAGCAGCGCCGTGGTGACCGAGGAGACCGCACAGACCGCGCCGCCGCCCTCGAGCGGCAGCAGTGCATCGCCGTACGGCGCGCCGTTGTCCAGCACGACGTCGGCGAGGTCGGCGAGCCGTTGACCGGACGGGTGCCGCGGGGCGACCCGTCCCGTGTGCTCGACCGAGGTGACCGCGATCAACGGGTGACCGCGCTCGGTGACCAGCGCCGCCAGCTCGACCACCGAGCCGTTGATGCCGGACTGGGACGCCACCACGAACACGTCGCGCGGCTGCGGTGCCGCGAGCGCGTAGATCTGGTGGGCGATGGAGGGGTCGCGTTCCAGCTTGGGGTCGGCGAGCACGCCTCGCGGGGCGTCGCCGTGCACCACCAGATCACGCACCGAGAGCTGGTTGGTGGGCACCAGGCCGCCGGCCCGGGCGACCAGTTCGGCGGCGAACGCCTCGGAGTGCCCGGCGCCGAACGCCTGGAGCACTCCCCCGGCCCGCAGACTCTCGGCTATCAGGTCGGCGGCCCGGGTGATCCCGTCGGCCTCGGAGTCGAGCAGCCGGTCGAGCACCGGGCGGACCGCGTCCGCGTACCCCTGGGCGCTGATCATGAGACGGCTCCCTTCGCGGCCTTGTGCCCGTCGACGGCCTGCGCGGTACGTCGGAACGCCGCGTGGGCGCGGTCGTGGGTGCGCTGGGCGACGGCGATGTAGAGCAGGTCCAGCACCACCAGCTGGGGGTGCCGGGCGGAGAGCGCGTCCGGCCGGAAGGTGGTCGCCTGGCTGGCGGTGAGCAGCACGATGTCGGCCAGCTCGGCCAACGGCGAACGGGGAAAGCCGGTCAGCGCGATGGTCGTGGCGCCCCGGCTGCCCGCCTCGGCGAGCATCTCGATGGTCTCCCGGGTCTGCCCGGTGTGCGAGATGCCCAGCGCCACGTCGCCGGTACGCAGCAGCGCGGCGCTGGCCAGCCCCTCGTGCACGTCGTTCCAGGCCCACGCGGCCACACCGATGCGGTGCAGGCTGAACTGCATCTCCTCGCCGACCAGTGCGCTGCCGCTGGCGCCGAAGATGTTCACCCGACTGGCGCCCGCGATCGCCACGGCCGCCCGTTCCACCTCGGCGAGGTCGAGCAGGGTGGCGGTGTCGTGCATGGCCCGCGTGTCGGCGGCCATGATCTGGTCGAGCACCCGGACCAGCGGGTCGCTCGGCTGGATCTCGCGTCCGATGTCGACGGTCCAGCCGGCCGAACGGGCCCGGCCGGTTTCGGAGGCGATGCCCAGCCGCAGGTCGGCGTACCCCTCGAAGCCCATCGCCCGGCAGAAGCGGGTGATGGTCGCCGGTGAGGTGCCGCTGCGCTCGGCCAGCTCCACGATCGTGGCGCGGGCGGCGGCCTCCGGGTCGCTCAGCACGTGCTCGGCGACGCGGCGAAGCGCGCCGGTCAGCTCGCCGAGCCCGTTGCGGACCCGGGCCAGCACCCCGTCGGAGGCCGATCCGAGCGCGCCCCGCCGGTCGAACGCGTCGGCGTCGACCACCGCGGTCCCCGCGGCGGTGTCCACCTCGTGATCAACCATGGGACGCCTCACCTTTCCGAAAAGACTGTTAACTGTTAGTGGTAAAAGTTCTTACTGAAGGGCCCTCCGTGTCAAGACTGTGGGCGAAGTTTTCAAACTGTTACCTGGCGCACAGCCCGTCGAACCCATCGCGTCTTGCCCTGTGAGACGACGCCGACCAGCATGAACGAGCCCACCAACGCCCGCCGCGAGGAGGCCCGTGCCGATGTCCGACACCGTCGTGGTCGGCCTCGACGTCGGGGGTACGTCCACCCGGGCGACCGCCCTCACCCTGACCGGCGTACGCCTCGGCACCGGTCGTGCCGGCGGTGGCAACCCCACCAGCCACGGCGCCGACCGGGCCGCCGCCGAACTGTCGACCGCCCTGCGCGGGGCACTCGCCGACGTCGACCCCGACCGGGTCGCCGCCGGCACCATCGGGCTGGCGGGGGCGGCCCGACTGCTCGCCGACCCGGCCGGACGGGCCGCCTTCGACCAGAGCTGGCACGACGCCGGCCTGCGCTGCCCGTACACGGTGCACGGCGACGCCCTGGTCGCCTACGCTTCCGGCAGTGCCGCCCCGGACGGCACGGTGCTCATCGCCGGCACCGGGGCGATCACCGCCCAGGTCCGCGACCTGCGGCTGGACCGGGTCGCCGACGGCCACGGCTGGCTTCTCGGCGACGCCGGGTCCGGCTTCTGGCTGGGCCGCGAGGCGGTCCGCCGGCTGCTCGCCGACCTGGACGCCGGCCACACCCCCGGCGCGCTGGCCACGGCGGTGCTCACCGAACTGACGGGCAGCGCCGAGATCGCCCCCCGCCCCCGGGACACCGTGGACGCCACGATCCAGGTGGTGACCCGCCGTCCCCCGGTCGAGCTGGCCCGGCTGGCGCCGCTGGTCGTCACCGCCGCCACCGACGGCGAACCCGTCGCCGCCGCGTTGGTCACCGAGGCCGCCGAACACCTCGTGGCGAGCATGGGCCGGATCCGCCCGGCCGGGGCCGAAACGCCGGTCGTGCTCGGCGGCGGGCTGCTCACCGGCGACACCCCGCTCGCCGCCGCGGTTCGCGCCGAGGTCGGCCGGCGCTGGCCGCAGGCTCCGCTGCGCACCGCCGGGGACGGGGCGGCCGCCGCGGCCTGGCTCGCCGCCCGCGACCTCCCCGAGGTCACCGACCCGGCCGCCCTGCACGCCCGCCTCTTCCCACCCACCCCCTGAACCCACGCCGCCCACACCCCACACCGCGCATCGCCCCACACCGCGCGTCGCCCCACGCGCGTCGCCCCACGCGACGGCAAGATCGCGCTCGATCCAGGAATCAGTCCCCTCCGGCATCGAGGTGGGGACTCTTTCCACGATCGAGCGCGATCATCGCCGGAGGCCCGGCTGGGAGCGTGGCCGAGCGCGATCAGGATCGGTCAGTGGTCGACCGCGGCGAGAGCGCCGCCCCACCTCAGGTCTGGGTGGGGAACCCCAGGTTGACCCCGCCGTGCCGGGGGTTCAGCCACCTGCTGGTGACCACCTTGCCGCGGGTGAAGAAGCGCACCCCGTCCTCGCCGTGCGCGTGCAGGTCGCCGAAGAGCGAGGACTTCCACCCGCCGAACGAGTGGTACGCCGTCGGCACCGGAATCGGCACGTTGATCCCGACCATGCCGACCTCCACCTCGTGCTGGTAGCGCCGGGCCGCACCGCCGTCGTTGGTGAAGATCGCCGTGCCGTTGCCGTACGGGCTGGCGTTGACCAGCTCCACCGCCTCGTCGTAGGACCTGACCCGGACCACGCTCAGCACCGGCCCGAAGACCTCGTCGGTGTAGATCGACATGTCCGGGGTCACCCGGTCGAACAACGTCGGGCCCAGCCAGAAACCCTTCGGGTCACCGTCCGGCGTCACGTCGCGACCGTCCACCACCGGCACCGCGCCGGCGGCGACCCCGGCGTCCACGTAGGAGCGCACCTTCGCCTCGTGTGCGGCGGTGACCAGCGGAGGAACGTCACAGCCCCGCCGGCCGTCGCCGGTGCGCAGACCGGCCATCCGGAAGGCGATCCGCTCGACCAGCGCGTCCGCCACCGGCTCCACCACCACCAGCACCGAGATGGCCATGCACCGCTCCCCCGCCGAACCGAACCCGGCGTTGACCGCCGCGTCGGCCGCCAGGTCCAGGTCGGCGTCGGGGAGCACCACCATGTGGTTCTTCGCCCCGCCGAGCGCCTGCACCCGTTTGCCGGCGGCCGTGCCGCGCTGGTAGACGTACCGGGCGATCGGGGTGGAGCCGACGAACGACACGGCCCGCACCTCGGGGTGCTCCAGCAGCGCGTCGACCGCCTCGGAGTCGCCATTGACCACGTTGAGCACCCCGTCGGGCAGGCCCGCCTCGGCGAACCACTCGGCCAGCAGCAAGGCCGCGCTCGGGTCCTTCTCGCTCGGCTTGAGCACCACGGCGTTGCCACAGGCCACCGCCACCGGCACGAACCACAGCGGCACCATCACCGGAAAGTTGAACGGCGAGATCACCGCGACGACCCCGAGCGGCTGCCGGATGGTGTACGAGTCGACCTCGGTGGAGACGTTCTCGCTGAACGCGCCCCGCAGCGCCGAGGGCAGGCCGCAGGCGTACTCGATGACCTCCAGGCCGCGCTGCACCTCGCCGGCGGCGTCGGCGAGGACCTTGCCGTGCTCGGCCGTGATCACCTCGGCGAGCCGGTCCCGGCGGGCGTGCACCAGCTCCCGGAAGGCGAAGAGCACGGCCGACCGCCTCGCCAGCGACGCGTCCCGCCACCCCCGGGCGGCGCGGGCGGCGGCCTGCACCGCGACGTCGACGTCCGCGGTGCAGGCCAGCTCCACCTCGGCGGTACGCCGACCCGTGGCGGGATCGAACACGTCGCCGCGCCGCCCGGAGGTGCCGCCGACCCGCTTACCGTCCACGAAGTGCCCGATACTCACGCCGTCACCCCGGCCGCCGAGCGGATCGCGTCGACGAGGATCGCCAGGCCCTCACGGGCCTCGTCCTCGGTGAGCGTCAACGGCGGACCCATCCGCAGCACGTTGCCGTACAGGCCGCCCTTGCCGACCAGCAGGCCACCGCTGCGGCACCCCTCGAAGACCCGGTCGGTCAACGCCGGGTCGGGCTCGCTGGTGCCCGGCTGGACGAACTCGACGCCGAGCATCAGTCCCTTTCCGCGTACCTCGGCGACGCAGTCGAGCCCACCCACCGCGGCGCGCAGGCCGTCGGCGAGGATCGCGCCGACGCGGGCCGCGTTGGCCTGCAGGTCGTGCGCGACCAGGTAGTCGAGGACCGCGTTGCCGGCCGCCGTGGAGATCGGGTTGCCACCGAACGTGGAGAAGCTGATGGCGGGCACCGACTCCAGCACCTCGGCCCGGCCGACCACCCCGGCCAGCACGAATCCGTTGCCGATGCCCTTGGCGAAGGTGAGCAGGTCGGGGGTGACGCCGTGCGCCTGGTAGCCCCAGAAGTGCTCCCCGGTACGCCCCCAACCGGTCTGCACCTCGTCGGCGATGAACAGGATCCCGTGTTCGTCGAGGACCTTCTTCCACCCCGCGAAGAGCCCGTCCGGCGGGTGCACGAAACCACCCACACCCTGGATCGGCTCGGCGATCAGCGCGGCGACGTCGCCGGAGGTCTGCGTCGCCAGCACCTCACGCAGGTCCTCCACCGCCGCGTCGACCTGCTCGTCGGCGCTCAACCGGGCGAGCAGCCCGCGCACCCGGTCGCCGGAGTGCAGCCAGGCGACCTGCAGCGGGTTGAGCCCGCTGGCCGACCAGTTGCGGTTGCCGGTGACGCCCATCGCCGCGTACGACCGGCCGTGGTAGCTGTTGCGCACGGCCAGGATCTGGTGCGAGCGGCGGTGGTTGGTGGCCACCAGCAGGGCCGCCTCGGTGGCCTCGGTGCCCGAGTTGGTGAAGAACACCCGCGCGTCCGGAATGCCGGAACGCTGCGCGATCTTCTCGGCCAGCTCGACCTGCTGCCGGATCAGGTAGAGCGTCGAGCTGTGCACGACGCCGGTGGCGAGCTGACGCTCGACCGCCTCGCGGATCTCCGGGATGTCGTAGCCGATCATGTTCGTCAGCACACCGCCGAAGAAGTCCAGATAGCTGCGCCCCCGGGCGTCGGTGACCCGGCGGCCCGAGCCGGCGACCAGCTCGATCGGCTCGGCGTAGTACAGCGGCATCCAGGACGGGAGCACGGCCCGGTGCCGGGCCAGCAGGTCGTCGGTCATCGGCGTAACCCTTCCAGCGGCGTTCGTGGATACCGCACGCTCCCACCGGTGACCGGAATGGACAACTGCCACTCTGTAGCGCAGCGGGCGCCCGCTGCTGACACTGCGTCAGCCGGTGTTCGACGCCGGTACGATCCGACGGTGCCCGATCTCCCCGCGTCGCCGCCGTCCGGCCCGGTACGCACCGGACCGCCGACCGTCGGGCCGGACGTGGCGCTGCCGGCGGGCACCGCGGGCGTACCCGCGATGATCGCCGGGATGTCCGGCTGGCTCGGCGCCGACCCGCTGCGCCGGCTCGTCGCCCGCTTCGGCGGCACCTGGCCGGCCGGCGACCTCGCCGACACCCTGCGGTTCCTCGACGAGTTCTCCGCCCTGCACTGGGATTTCCGCGGTGGCCGGGAGCGGCCCGACGCCCGGGAGCCGGACCTCGACCCGGGCACCGCCGAGTTGGTACGCGCGGTGGCCACCGCGCTGGGGCTCGTCCGGCCCGTGCCCCCCGCACGACCGGCGTACGCCCACCTGGTGGTGCTCGGCGGCCTGGCGCACGCGTGCCTGCGCCGGGTCGCGTACGCCGCGCACCTGCTGCACACCGGCCTGCGGGTGCACGGCGAGGTCGCCATGCTGGGCAGCTTCCGGCCGCTGTCGGACTGGGAACGCCGGACGCTCGCCGACGCTGGCCTGCCCGCCGACGAGACCGAGGTGGACGTGCTGGACACGGCGGTCCGGCGGGTGTTCGGGGTGCCTGCCGCGGTGGAGCGGGACGGCGTCGACGCCGGGCACCCGCACCAGTCCTGGTCGTCGCGGACCTACCGATCGGCGGGCCTCCCACCGGTGCGGGTCCTGGCCGCACCGTCCAGCGAACCCCAACGGCGGCGCGCGCACACCGCCGACACCCAGCGGTTCTGGGCCGGGCACGTCCAACTCGCCCCCGGCGACGCGGTGCTGATGGTGACCGCGCCGATCTACGTGCCGTTCCAGCACTGTGACGCGCTGCGTACCCTGGCCGTGCCGTACGGCTGCGGGATCGACACCGTCGGCGTGGACCCCACGATCGCGGACCTGACCCGGCTGCCGGAGCCGACGCTCAGCCCGGGCCGCTACCTCCAGGAGATCCGCTCCGCGATCCGCGCGATGCGCGCCCTGCACGACCAGCTCGCCCGCTAGTGACCCGGCCGGCGGCTGGGAACGCCGCGTCGCCGATCAGCCGCTGAGAGGGGCCGCCGGCCGGTCGGGCGGAGCGGGCGCGTCAGCCGACCGACCGTCGATCAGCCGGGCGGGCTGGGCCGCCTGGGCCCGCCGCCGGGCGCTGAGCGTCGAGACGACGGCCCAGGCGAGGCCCACGAACAGCGCCCCGCCGGCCGCCGGGGTCAGGGCCGCTGGCGCCGCCGCGGCGGACAGCGTCCACGCCTGCCCGCTGTCGGCGAGCACGCGCGGCCGCCGCTCGTCGTCGGGCACCGCCACCTCCCACTCGTACGCCGCGTCCGGCTCGGTGCTCAGCACCCGCCAGGACCGGCTCACCGTTATCCCGTGGACGGGGCCGGAGTGACCACGCCCCCCTCGGGTCCAGTTGCCCACGCACCGGCTGTGCACCTGCTCCTGCCGGTCGTAGGTGATGTAGCAGTGGTCGACGGTGGCATGTGGATCGTCCCCCGCCCACAGCCCGACGGTCCAGGCCGCGAGCGCACCGCCGACCACGGCGAGCACCGCCACCGCGGTCAGTCGTGCCCACATCGGGATCACGGGTCTCTCCTCTCGCCGCGGTACGTGGGTGCCACCCGTGGCCGGGTGACCAGTTCAGCCGGCGATGGTGTCCTCGACAGCCTGGGCGAAGACCTCGGAGCGGTGCTCGAAGTTGCGGTACCGGCCATAGCTCGGCGCGGCCGGCGACAGCAGCACCACACCGCCGACGGGGGTCAGCTCGCGGGACAGCCGCACCGCCTCCACCAGGTCGTCGACGATCTCGGTACGCACCTTGGGCAACCCTTCGAGGGCGGCCACGATCCGGCTGCCGCTGTCCGGGATGCCGATGACTGTCAACTCCCGCTCCGCCAGGTGCTCGGCCAGCGGCGTGTAGTCCAACCCCCGGTCGGTGCCCCCGACGATCACGGTCAACGGCCGCCCGTCGTACGCGTCGATGGCGTGCATGGCCGCGTACGGGCTGGTGGCGAGGGTGTCGTCGACGAAGGTCAACCCGGACGGGTCGGTGATCTCGGTGAGCCGGTGGGCCAGCCCCTGGAACCCGGCGACCGCGACGGCGAGGCTGTCCTTGCCGGCCACCACGTCGACGCCGAGGGCATCGAGCACGGCGAGGGCGACACAGAGGTTGCCCTCGTTGTGCCGGCCCACCAGGGGCAGCACGGCACGCGGAAAGAGCGGCTGGTCGCCGAGGTGGAACCAGGGCGTACCGTCCCCGCCGGTGGCGACACGGGTGGTGTCGGGACGACCGGCGCGGACCACCGGCAGGTCACCCAGTTCGGCGTCGAGCCGGGGGTCGGCGCCGTTCACCACGATCGTTTCCGGGGCGTGGGCGAGCAGGTTGAGCTTGTCCCGGTAGTACTCCCGCTCCCCGCCGTGCGCGTCCAGGTGCTCGGGGAACAGGGCGGTGACCACCGCCACCCGGGGTGAGTCGGTGAGGTCGCTGCACTGGTAACTGGACAGCTCCAGCACGTACAGCTCCGCCTCCGGCAGGTCGAGGGTGGGCACGCCGATGTTGCCGCCGAAGACGTTCGGCCGGCCCATCGCGGTGAGCAGGTGGCTGATCAGGCTGGAGGTGGTGCTCTTGCCCTTGCTGCCGGTGACTCCGACGGTGCGCGCGGCGTGGTCGGCCATCCACAGCGCGGTGCCCTGGGTGACCGGCACGCCGCGGCGGCGCAGCTCGACCATCCACGGGTGGGTCTGCGGCACACCCGGCGAGCGGACCACCACGTCGGCGGCGGCCAGCCGCTCGAAGCCCGCCTCGCCGGTGACCAGCGGAGCCGCCTCGGCCAGCGGGCCGTCCCAGGGCAGCGAGAGGAAGTTGGCGCTGTCGTCGACGGCGACCAGCTCGGCCGGGCCGTGCGCGGCGATCGCGGTCACCGCGGCCCGGCCCTCCCGGCCGGTCCCCCAGACGGCGACGGTACGTCCGCGCAGGTCAGACAGGCGCACTGGGCTCTCCTCAGGGTCACGGCGGCGGCAGGGCGGGCCTGGTCCGGACACGGCCGGACGAACCAGGGCCTAGTATGGCGTGTGCCCAACGAGCAGCTCCGGCGGATGGACGCCTTCACCTTCCCGTCCTACTCGATCGACTTCTCCACCGGTGAGGTGTTGTTCGACTACGCCCTGACCGGCCCGGCCGGTGAGCAGCGGTTCACCGAGGTCGTCACCCTGCCGCTGCCGGCGGAGCCGCCCTCGGACGAGACGGTGGCCACCCTCGGCCGGGTGCTGGAGGTGCTGCACCTGGTTGCCGGCGTCAGCTACTACAAGGCCGCCGCACCGCCCCGGCTCGTGCTGCCGGCGCCGCTGGGCGCGGCGACCGTCGACTACGTCACGGCCATCTACCGCAGGGGCCTCGCGGAGTACGCGTACCGCAACGCGCTGCCGCACGTGCTGGAGCTGCGCCCGGAGGTGCCGGCGGGTTCGCCGGAGCCGCCACGGGTGTACGACGACTCCGACCGTCGTCCGCTCTCCACGGTGGGAGGTGGCAAGGATTCCATCGTCACCCTGGAGGCGCTGCGCCGGGCCGAACTGGACCCGGTGCCGTTCTCGGTCAACCCGAACCACGTGATCGTCTCGGTCAACGAGGCGTCCGGGCTGACCCCCCTGGCGGCCCGGCGGCGGCTCGACCCGGCGCTGTTCGACCTGAACGCGGCCGGAGGGCTGAACGGGCACATTCCGGTCACGGCCATCAATTCGCTGATCGCGGTGGCCACCGCCGTGCTGCACGGGCTCGGCCCGGTGGTGATGTCCAACGAGCGCTCGGCGTCCGATCCGAACCTGATCTGGAACGGTCACGAGATCAACCACCAGTGGTCCAAGGGCGTCGAGGCCGAAGGGCTGCTGCGGGGGGCGCTGGCCGAGCACGCCGGCCTGACCGAGCCGTACTTCTCGCTGCTGCGCTCGCTCTCCGAGCTGCACATCGCCCGGCTCTTCGCCGAGTTCACCCGGTACGACGACGTGGTGACCAGTTGCAACGCCGCGTTCAAGCTGCGCGACGCGAGCGAGCGCTGGTGCCGGAACTGCCCGAAGTGCCGGTTCGTCTTCCTGGCCATGGCGCCGAACATGTCGCGGGAGCGGGTCACCCACATCTTCGGCGGCGACCTGCTCGCCGATCCGGAGCAGATTCCCGGCTACCGGGAGCTGCTGGGCGTGGACGGCCACAAACCGTTCGAGTGCGTGGGCGAGGTCGAGGAGTCGGTGGTGGCCCTCGGCCTGCTCGCCGAGCAGGACCAGTGGCGCGACGCCCCGGTGATCCAGGCCCTGGTCGACGCCGTACCGGCCACCGCCTGGTCCGCGGTGGCAACCTCCGACGTCTTCACCCCCGGCGGCCCCAACCACATCCCGCCAACCTATGCAAAAGCCCTGACCTCCCTCACCTGATCCCGCCCCACCCCCGCCCGCGGCGGGGGATCAGGGGGTGCGGACGGCGTCCAGGGCCACCAGGGCCACGTGTAGCGAGAGGGTTGCTTCCACCGAGTCGAGGTCCACGTCGAGGATGCGGGCTATGCGGGCGAGGCGCTCATAGAACGCGGGCCGGGACAGGTGGGCGGCTACCGCGCCGGCCGACTTGTTGCGCCCCTGCTCCAGGTACGCGCGCAGGGTGTCGAGCAGCCGCTCCCGGGGGTGCCGGGCGTCATACTCCAGCAGCGCCCCGAGTTCACGCTCCACGAAGGTCTGCAACCGGGGCTCGTCGCGCAGCAGGTGCAGCAGCCCGGCCAGGCCGACGTGCGGGAGGCGGAAGATCGGCAGGTCCCGACGGTCCCGACGGGCCGCCTCGGCGATCTGTCGCGCCTCGACCAGTGATCGTCGCGCCTCCCGTAGGCTGCCCACCCCCGAGCCGGCCGCCACGATCAGGGCGCCCGGAGCGCCGCCGACAGCCCGGGACACGTCGGCGCCGGACGCCGCCCGGGACGCGCCGGCGTCCAGGCGTACCCGGCGCAGCGCGACGGCGAACGCGGACAGCGCGCGGTCCTCGGCGGACGCATCCGGTAGGGCCAGCAGCGCGCCCACCGAGTGGTCGTCGACGGCGCTGGTCAGCGCGGTCAGCTTCGCCTCGCGCAGTGCCTGACCGACCGCCTCGGACAGGTCCCGCAGCCGGGCCGGGCCCGCCTCGGGGCCGCCGTCGGCGGCCGGGTCGTCGGCCCGGTGTCGAACCATCACGCCGACCAGGTGCCGTCGGTCGAGCACCACGCCGAGCGCCTTGGCCCGCAGCGCCACCTCGTCCACCGGCCGGGAGTGGTCGAGCAGCGCGGTGAGCAGGGTCCGGTGATTCTGCCGTTCCAGACCCTCGGCGTCGCGGCGGATGAGCCGGCCGAGCGCGAGGGTCGACGCGGCCCGCTCGATCAGGATGGTGAGCCGGGTCGGTGGCCCGTTGCCGGGGCGCGGCTGCGGCTCTGCCGGGTCGACGCCCCGGCGGGTGGGCAGCTCACCGCCTGCGGGCCAGCGCAGCAGCAGCCGCCCCCAGTCCTGCCCCCGGGCGCCGACCACCGTCACCAGCCAGCCGCTGTCCTGGTCGTACGCGGTCCGCCCGGCTGGCCGGATCCGCCGGGAGTGCTGCTCCCAGCCGTCCAGCAGCAGCTCGGCGCTCTCCCCCGCCGGGTCGTAACCCAGCACCTGCCGGGACAGGTTCTCCAGCACCACCGGGCAACCGGACAGCTCGGCGGCCTGGCGGATCACCTCGGCGGCGTCGGCGCCCTCGACGGACAGGTCGGTGAACCGCTGGTGGATCTCCTCGGTGGCGCGCAACTCGGTGAGCTGCGAGTCGACGATCAACGCGTGCACCGCCTCGGTGATCCGCACGAACGGGGTGGCCCGGCGAAGCTCCACCAGCGGCAGGCCGCGCCGTTCGGCGGCGGCGGCCATCACCCGGGGCACCCCGCTGACGTAGCGGCGGCCCAGCTCGACGACGAGCCCGGAGACGCCGACGTCGGCCAGGTCCCCGATGAACGCGCGCAACCCCGCGTCGTCGCCGGGCAGCCCGATGCCGGTCGTGAGTACCAGCTCGCCGCCGCCGAGCAGGGTGGCGATGTCCGGCACCTCGGCGACGTGCACCCAGCGGACCGGCCGGTCCAGCCCGGCGTCTCCGGCGACCACGCGCGGCGCGCCGTGGCGGACCGGGTCCAGGGCGAGGACCTCACGGACGGTAGGGAACACGGCCGCCACGCTACCGTCAGTGACGCCGGAATCCGACATCCACGGCCGGCCGCCGGGTGGCCGGCCATCCGGATCAGTCGGACGCCTCACAGCGGGTCGTCGCGCCCCAGTTCCCAGAACGCCACCGCCGCGGCGGCCGCCACGTTCAGCGAGTCCACTCCACGCCGCATCGGGAGCCGCACCCGCACGTCGCTGGCGCCCTGCGCCACCCCGGTCAGCCCGGGCCCCTCGGCACCGAACAGCAACGCCGCCCGGGCCCGCTGGTCCGGGGAGAGCCGCTGGATCGGCAACGCGTCCGCCGCCGGCGTCAACGCCAGCACGGTGAAGCCGGCCTCCTTCACCTGGTCCAGGCCCGCCGGCCAGCGCTCGAGCTTGGCGTACGGCACCGCGAAGACCTCCCCCATGCTGACCCGCACACTGCGCCGGTACAGCGGATCGGCGCAGGTCGGTGAGAGCAGCACCGCGTCGACGCCGAGCGCGGCGGCACCCCGGAAGACGGCGCCGAGGTTGGTGTGGTTGTTGACGTCCTCCAGGATCACCACCCGGCGCGCGGCGGCGAGCACCTCGGCCGCCGTCGGCAGCGGCCGGCGGTGGAACGACGCCAACACCCCTCGGTGTACGTGGAAGCCGGTGGCCCGTTGCAGCACGTCCTGCGTCGCCGCGTAGACCGGTGCGTCGCCGGTGTCCAGGTCGGCGAGCTGGTCGATGCGTTTGGCGTCGACCAGGTACGACCGGGCGGGGTAGCCGGCGCGAAGTGCCCTGCGCAGCACCAGCTCGCCCTCGGCGATGAACAGGCCGTGCGGCGGCTCCCAGCGGGTGCGCAGCTCGACGTCGGTGAGCGCGCGGTAGTCGGCGATCCGGTCGTCCTCGGGGTCGGTGATCTCATGCACGGGCACCCGACGATTCTGCCGGACGGCCGACCGGTGCCGGCGTTGCCGGTCCAGCCCGCACCGGCGGTGGTGTTTCGCACCGTACGGGACGGGAATGGCCGGTGATGAAAGCGGACCCGACGGAAGGCAGCAGACAGGTGAGCACAGGCCGCACGGCACCGGATGGATCGCCCAAACTGCCCCGGCACGCGACCGTCGCGGATCACATCGTCGCCCGCCTGGCCAGTTGGGGCGTGCACCGCTACTACGGCTACCCCGGCGACGGCATCAACGGCATCACCTCCGCGCTGCAACGCACCGACGAACGGGCCCAGTTCGTCCAGGTGCGGCACGAGGAGACCGCCGGCTTCGCCGCCTCGGCGCACGTCAAGTACGGCGGCGGCCCGCTGGGCTGCGCGCTGGTGACCAGCGGGCCGGGTGCCATCCACCTGCTCAACGGGCTGTACGACGCCAAGCTCGACCACCAGCCGGTGATCGCCCTGGTGGGGCACACCGCGGTGACCGCCGAAGGCGGCGGCTACTACCAGGAGGTCGACCTGCTCGCCCTCTACAAGGACGTGGCCGCCGCGTTCCTGGCCCAGCTCGACCACCCGTCCCAGGTCCGTCACCTGGTCGACCGGGCGTGCCGTACGGCGCTGGCGCGGCGTACCGTCACCGCCCTGATCCTCCCCGCGGACCTGCAGGACGAACCGGCCGTCCCGAACCCGCCGCACGCGCACGGCTACTACCACACCAGCAACGTGCCGAGCAGCACGCCGACGGCGCCGCCGGAGGCGGACGTGCGCCGGGCCGCCGAGGTGCTGCGCGGCGGGCAGCGGGTGGCGATGCTGGTGGGCCAGGGCGCGCTCGGCGCGCGGGACGAGGTACGCGAGATCGCCCACCGGCTCGGCGCCGGGGTGGCCACCGCGCTTCTCGGCTTCACCGTCGTCGACCACCGTGAGCCGTGGGTGACGGGGGCGATCGGGCTGCTCGGCACCCGCCCGAGCTGGCAGTTGATGGACGGCTGCGACCGGCTGCTGATCGTCGGCAGCAACATGCCGTACTCGGACTTCTATCCGGAGGAGGGGCAGGCCCGCGCGGTGCAGATCGACCTGGACGGCACGCAGCTCGGGCTGCGCTATCCGACCGAGGTCAACCTGACCGGCGACGCCGCGCCCACGCTGCGCGCGTTGCTGCACGAGCTGGGTCCCGGGCCCGGCCCGACCGCCTGGCGGGAGAAGATCGCCGAGGACACCTCGGCCTGGCGGCGCGCCCAACGCGAGCTGGCCGAGCAGACCGCCGACCCGGTCAACCCGCAACTGCTGTTCAGTACGCTCAGCGAGCGGTTGCCCGACGACGCGATGCTCGCCGTGGACTGCGGCACCGCGACCGCCTGGTACGCCCGGCACGTTCAGGTACGTCCCGGGATGCTGGCCAGCCTCTCCGGAACGTTGCTGTCCATGGGCGGTGCCATGCCGTACGCGCTGGGCGCCAAGTTCTCCCACCCGGACCGGCCGCTGGTCGCGCTGATCGGCGACGGTGCGATGCAGATGAACGGGGTCAACGAGCTGATCACCGTGGCCAAGTACTGGCGGAGCTGGGCCGACCCGCGGTTCGTGGTGCTGGTGCTCAACAACCGGGACCTGGCGTTCGTCAGCTGGGAGCAGCGCTCCAGCGAGGGAACGCCGATGTTCCCGGACAGTCAGCAACTACCGGACATCGCCTACCACCAGTGGGCGCAGGTGCTCGGGCTGCACGGCGAGTTGGTCGACGCTCCGGACCAGGTACCGGGCGTGTGGGAGCGTGCGCTCACCGCCGACCGGCCGACGGTGATCAACGCACTGGTGGACCCGGCGGAGCTGATGCTGCCGCCGCACTTCACCCTCGACCAGGCGCGCAAGACAGCGGCGGCGGTGCTGCGCGGCGACACCGACTGGGCCGGCATCGTGCGGCGCGGTCTGCCCGCCACGATCAGCAGTTTCCGTCCCCGCCGCCGCGAGCGCTGACCCCCGGTCCCGTCCTCGATCGACGGCGTATGGCGGAATTCGGGTCAGCCGCGGTGGTCGTCCAGCCAGCGTTCGAGCAGGGAGCGACGGTCGTTGTCGCGGTTCTGCGGTCGGTCCGGAACGACGGGGGCGCGCTCGACCGGGCGGCGGGGGTCGCCGGCCAGTTCGCGGCTGGGCGCGACGAACGTCTTCTCCGGCTGCCCCTTGACCGCGGTGGCGATGACCCGGGCGACCGCGTCGATCACCTTGGCCTGCACCGCGGAGCCCACCGAGTCGGCCGGGTCGTCCGGGTTGACGGCGATACCGGCGACCGCGACCTGCGGGGTGAATCCGACGAACGTCTCGGTGGAGTTCTGCTCCGAACTGCCCGTCTTGCCGGCCACCGGGCGGCCGTCGAGGATGTTCGTGACACTGGTCGCGGTGCCACCGTTGCACTGCCCGTAGGCCGACTGCTGGCCGACCGGGCAGCGCGCGGCGTCGGTCGCGGCGCGGGCCACGTCGGCGTCGAGCACCCGCTTGCAGGACGGCTGCCCCACCGGCACCTTCGCGCCGTTCGCCGCCGTCACCGACACCACGGGCACCGGCGTGCAGTAGGTGCCCTCGGCGGCCACCGTCGCGTACGCGTTGGCCAGGTCCAGCGGGGTGGTGGCGGCCACGCCGAGAGTGAACGAACCCCAGTTGGCGGCGTCGTCCTTGGCGAAGTCCGCGTCCGACCTGGCCCGGAAGGTGATGCCGAGCCGCTGTGCCATCTCCACCACCTTGTCCTGGCCGACCTGCTCGGCCAGCCAGACGAAGTAGGTGTTCACCGAACGGCCGAAGCCGTCCCACATCATCCGGTATCCGTCCATCCAGTCCGGGTTGTCGTTGGCCGGGCACCAGTGGCCGTCACAGGTGCCCGGACCCTGCTCGACAAAGCGGGTGGGCAGCTTGGCGGGGGCGTCGAAGCCGGTCGAGAGGGTACGCCCGGACTCCAGCGCGGCGAGCATGGTGAACAGCTTGAACGTCGAGCCGGCCTGGTAGCCGTTGACGCTGGCTCCGCCGGAGATCAGCGGGTTGACGGTGTTCGGGTAGTTGGCCTGCCCGGCGGGATTGTCGGCGAGGCTGTAGTGCCGGTTGACCGCCATCGCCAGCACCTGACCGGTGCCCGGCTGCACGGCCGCGATCGGCAGGGCACGCTTGTTGTCGTACGAGTAGACCTTGGCGGCCTGCTGCTGCGCGGTGGCCTGGATCTTCGGATCCAGTGAGGTGACCACGGTGTAGCCGCCCGCGCGCAGGGCCTGCTCGCGCTCGGCCACCGTGGCACCGAACGCCGGCTGGGTCAGCCACCACTGGCGCAGGTAGTCGCAGAAGTAGCCCCAGTCGTCATGACCCTGGGTCACGGCGGTGCAGCCGTTGGGCTGCACGGTGGGGTGCAGGGTCAACGGCTCGGCCTTCGCCTGCACGGCCTGCGCGGCGGTGATCGCCCCGGTGGCGACCATCGAGTCCAGCACGTACGAGCGTCGGGCCAGCGCGTCGTCCTTGCTGCCGTCGATCGGGCTGTACGCGTCAGGAGACTGCACCAGGCCGGCGAGCATGGCCGACTCACCGAGGGTCAGCTGCGCCGGGAGCTTGCCGAAGTAGCGTTGGCTGGCCGCCGCGATCCCGTACGCGCCGGAGCCGAAGTAGGCGATGTTCAGGTACCGGTTGAGGATCTCGTCCTTGCCGAGGCTCTGCTCGAGCGCACCCGCGTACTTGATTTCCTGGATCTTCCGACCGACGGTGGGATCGGTGGCGGCGGCCCGCTCCTCGTCGGTGCGGGCGGGGTCCGTCTTGAGGACGTTCCGGACGTACTGCATGGTCAGCGTCGAGCCGCCCTGCTCGGTGCCGCCGCCCTTGACGTTGGCCACCACGGCACGGCCCAGGCCGCGCAGGTCCGCGCCGCCGTGCGCGTAGAACCGCCGGTCCTCGGCCGCCACGATCGCCTGCCGCATCACCGGGGCGATCTCCGCCAGCGGCACGTCGGTGCGGTTCACGTCGTAGAACGTCGTGATCAGCGTCTTGCCGTCATTGGCGTACAGGTAGGACCGCTGCGGGGTGGCCGGGGTACGCAGCGAGGCGGGCAACGCGGCGTACGACCCGAGCGCGGAGCGGGCAGCGAACCCGACTAGCAGATTGCCCGGCAGCGCGGCGACTGCCAGGGCAAGCCCGGCCAGCAAGCCAGCGAGCAGCACGGTGAACAGCCGCGACAGCGGCGAGCGTTGGGCGGCCATGCCTCCCAGGATTGCCACGAAAGCCGCCAACCGACCAGTGCCGCAGGCAGATTGTCAGCAACTTCACGGCCCCCCACCAGCAAGTCCCCACCAACCCCCACCCACCCACCCCGCCCCACCCCTGTTGATCATGAAGTTATTGCCACGACTCGCCGACATCGAGGGCAATAACTTCATGATCACCGGGTGGGGGCGGGGCGCGGCGCGGGCGGGGGCTGCCGGGGGCTTTTGTCAGGGGGTTGGGGTGGAGAGGCTGGCGCTGGCGGCGTCCCTTGCGGTTTCGCGGGGCATCAGGCGGCCGGAGCGGTAGCCGATGCCGATGCCGGCGATCAGTACGAAGATCGCGCCGAACGTCTGCAGCGAGCCGATCAGCGCGCCCCCCAGGCCGAGCAGCGGGGCAGCGATGATCAGCATGATCCCGTCTCCCAGGCTGAACGCGCCCGAGCGGGCCACCGCCCAGCCGGTCAGGAACCAGCCCACGCTGTAGAAGGTGGCGCCGGCCAGGACCAGCGAACGCGCGGTGGTGCCGAAGACCGGCGTCTGCTCGGCGAGCCCGGCGAAGGGCAGCATCAGGACGGTCCCGGCGATGCTGACCAGCAGCCCGGCGGCGGCAACCCGGCGGCTGCGGGTCGCGGCGAGCAGCCCGGTGAGGGCCAGCAGTGCTAGCAGGCCGAGCCAGACCGCGGCCACCCAACCGATGAGGTACGCCGCCCGGCCGTCGGCCGGATACGGGTCGTTGCCCACCCCGCCGTCGCTGGCCATCGCCACCACGCCGTAGAGGATGGCGTACGCCGGCAGCAGCCACACCGCCGCGCGCGCGAACCGGCGCACCGACCAGGCCCAACTGGCGTTCGTCGCCGGCCCGGCCGGGGTCGGTTCGCCCACGAACGGCAGTACGCCGAACCCACCGCCGGTGCTCCGGGAACCCAGCGGGCCGGCCGGGTCGTGCGCGCCGGGCACCGGGGCCGAGGACCACACACTGTTCGCCGGATCCTTCATGCGTCACCTCGCTCGTCCGCGAGTGGTGCTCCGACGCGCCGGGGCGCCCCGATTGCCTGGTCACCACCCGTCCTAGGACCGATCGTGGCAGGCCTCGGAGCGCCCCATGAGTCTTTCTCGCATTTATCCGGCCGAACGGCCGGTGTACGGGATCAGCCGCGCTCGCGCTCGTCGGTCGGGTCCGCGACCAGGCTGGTCGGGGAGACCGGCTCCGGCGCGGGCAGCCCCTGCGGCCCCTTGGCGCCGGTGGCCTGCGCCTCGACGACGCGTACCTCGTCGTGGATCTGCTGGGCCGCGGCCGCGGCGGCCTGGGCGGCCTCCGCGGCCTCGCGCTCGACCTGGCTCGCGTGCTCGGCCGCCTCCGGCGCGGGAAGATCTCCCACCATCTGGCTCAGCCCGCCGAGCGCGCCACCCATCCCCTCCAGGGCCTTGGTCAGCTCGGCCGGGATGATCCACACCTTGTTGGCGCTGCCCTGGGCGATCTGCGGCAGGGCCTGCAGGTACTGGTAGGCGAGCACCTTCTGGCTCGGGTTCGCCTGGTGGATCGCGTCGAAGACCGTCCGGATCGCCTTGGCCTGACCCTCGGCCTGCAGGATCCGGGCCTGCCGGTCACCGTCGGCCCGCAGCACCGCGGACTGCTTGTCACCCTCGGCGGTGAGGATCACCGACTGCTTGTGGCCCTCGGCGGTGAGGATCGCCGCGCGACGGTCCCGCTCGGCGCGCATCTGCTTCTCCATCGAGTCGCGGATGCTGGCCGGCGGCTCGATCGCCTTGATCTCCACCCGGGTCACCTTGATGCCCCAGCGACCGGTGGTCTCGTCCAGCACGCCGGAGAGGTGCCGGTTGATCTCGTCCCGGCTGGTCAGTGCCCGCTCCAGGTCCAGCGAGCCGATGACGTTACGCAGCGTGGTGACGGTGAGCTGCTCGATGGCCTGGAGGAAGCTGGAGATCTCGTACGTCGCCCGGACCGAGTCGACCACCTTGAAGTAGAGAACCGTGTCGATCGAGACCACCAGGTTGTCCGAGGTGATCACCGGCTGCGGCGGGAAGCTGACGACCTGCTCCCGCATGTCGACCTTGGTGCGGACCGCGTCGATGAAGGGCACCAGCAGGTTGAGGCCGGGGCTGAGAGTCCGCTTGTACTTTCCGAGCCGTTCCACCACGTCCTGGCGTTGCTGCGGCACGATCCGCACCGCCTTGGCCAGCGTCACCACGGCGATCAACGCCACCGCGAGCACCAGCACGCCTATGACCGTCATCCCGTTCACCCTCTCGCTTCCGGCAACTCGCCGGCGGAAGAAACCTCGTCCTGCCAGACCAGGGCGGTCGCGCCCCGGACTCTTATCACCCGAACCCGTTGACCAGGCTCGAACGTCTGCGTCGTGTCGTACGGCCGGGCGCTCCACAGCTCACCGTCGATCTTGACGAGACCGTGGTCGGCGTCCACCCGCTCGAGCACCAGCGCCGTGGAGCCCTCGATCGCCTCCACGCCGAACGCCTGCTCACCGCTCTCCACCGCGGAGCGACGGTGCCGCCGGATGACCGGCCGGACCACCACCAGACTCAACGCCGACACCACCGCGAAGACCAGCGCCTGCACCGAGGTCGGCGCGCCCAGAGCGGCGGCACCGGCAGCGGCGAACGCGCCGGCCGCGAACATGACCAGGAAAAGCGTCGTCGTGAAGATCTCGGCGACCGCCAGCACCACACCCAACACGATCCACACCACGGCGTCCACCCCCCGATCGTGACACGCAAATGCACGCGCGGCCGCCCCGCGATGATCAGTAGGCTCGGCGACACCCACCACGGCCGCCGAAAACACCGCGCGCCGACGGCCCCGGCCCGAGCCGACGAGCGAGGAGATCCCGTTGACCCTGCTGCCCGAGACCGCCCGACAGGTCGACAGTCAGGTCGCCCAGGCGCAGCTCGACGGCCGCGCACCGTCGCTGGTGATGGGCGTGGTCCGCGACGGCGCGCTGGCGCATCTGGCCTGCGCCGGCGAGCACCCCCGCCCGGACGTCGACCTGCAGTACCGGCTCGGATCGATCAGCAAGACGATGACCGCCGCGCTGATCATGCAGTTGCGCGACGCCGGTCGGCTGACGCTGCACGATCCGTTGGAGCGCCACCTGCCGGGCACCGGCGTCGGCTCGCTCACGCTGCGGCAACTGCTCGCGCACGCCAGCGGCATCCAGCGCGAACCCGAGGGCGACTGGTGGGAGCGGGCCGCCGGCGTCGACCTGGACACCCTGCTCGCCGGGCTCAGCGCGGGCAAGATCGCCTACCCGCCGCACACCACCTACCACTACTCCAACCTGGCGTACGGGCTGCTCGGCGGGGTCGTCGAGCAGCTCACCGGGACGCCCTGGGCCGACCTGCTCGGCGCACGGATCCTCACCCCGCTGGGAATGCGCCGCACCACGTACGCGGCCACCGAACCGTTCGCCCGCGGTTACGTCGTCCACCCGTGGCACGACACGCTGCGCGAGGAGCCCCGCACCGACACCGGGGCGATGGCCCCCGCCGGGCAGCTCTGGTCGACGATCGGGGACCTGGGCCGGTGGGCGGCGTTCCTGGCCGACCCGGACCCCGCCGTACTCGCGGCCGAGACACTGACCGAGATGTGCTCGCCCGTGGTGATCAGCGATCTCGATTCCTGGACCCACGGGCACGGCCTCGGGCTGGAGCTCTTCCGGGAAGGCAACCGGGTGTACGTCGGGCACGGCGGCTCGATGCCCGGCTACGTCGCCGCACTGGCCGTACACCGGCCCACCCGCACCGCCGTGGTCGGCTTCGCCAACTCGTACGGCCTCCGCACCGGGCACATCGGCGCTCTCAGCCGGCAACTGCTCACCCTGGTGCTGGATGCCGAACCCGCGCCGGTCACCCCGTGGCGGCCGGCCACCGCCGCGCCGCCCGCCGAGCTGGCCGAGCTGACCGGCCGCTGGTGGTGGATGGGCATCGAGATCGAGGTGTTCGTGGACGCCGCCGGAGAGCTGCGCGCCGGCCGGGTCGGTGCGCCGGACCTGCGTTTCGTCGCCGAGGGACCGGACCGCTGGCGAGGCCGCGCAGGCGGAGAGAATGGCGAGATCCTCACCGTCCTGCGCGACGAGCAGGGCCGGGCGATCGCGCTGGACATCGCCACCTTCGTCCACACCCGCACCCCTGACCAGGACTTCTGACCCACGCCGCCCACATCTGCGCAGTTTCACCGAGCAGGCCGGCTCGGCGGGTCAGGCCGGCTCGGTGACGAAGTCGATCAGGCGTTCCATGGCGTTGATCAAGGGAGTCTCCACGTCGGCGAAGCTGTCCACCCGGGACAGGATGAGCCGCCACATGTCGGCCGGCTCGGCCACTCCGAGCGCGGCGCAGACGCCCTCCTTCCACGGCCGCCCCGGCGGCACCACCGGCCAGACGGCGATGCCCAGCGCCGACGGCTTGACCGCCTGCCAGACGTCCACGTACGGATGCCCGGTCACCAGCACGTACGGCGAGGTGACCCGGGCCACGATGCGGCTCTCCTTGCTGCCCGGCACCAGGTGGTCGACGAGCACACCGAGCCGCCGGGTCGGCCCGGGAGTGAAGTCGCGGACCTCCGCGTCGAGGGCGTCGATGCCGTCCAGCGGCTCCACGACCACACCCTCGATGCGCAGGTCGTCACCCCAGACCCGTTCGACCAGCGCCGCATCGTGGATGCCCTCCACCCAGATCCGGCTGGCCTTGGCCACCTGGGCGCGGACGTTGTCCACCGCCACCGAACCGGACGCGGTACGCCGACGGGCGGCCGGCACCGGCGCGCGGGTCGGGCGGCGCAGCGTCACCGGGCGACCGTCGAGCAGGAACGCCGCCGGCAGGAGCGGGAAGTTGCGCCGTTTGCCGTGCCGGTCCTCCAGCACGACCGCGCCGGACTCGAAACCCACGACCGCGCCGCAGAACCCGGAGTCGGCGTCCTCGACCACGAGATCCGGTTCGGCGTCCACCTCGGGGGTGACCTTTCGTCGCCGCCAGTCTCCCGCCAACACGTCCTCGCCGTATCGCCCCGCCATGTCGATCACGCTAACCCCCGCCGCACCCGGCGACGATCTCGACACACCGCCCGCGGCCCCCACCCCATCGGAGGTGATTATCAGGGCGAAAGGAGCAGTTCGGGGCAGGCCGGGCGGCCGGAGCGGCAGTCGAGACAGGGCCGGTCGTGACCACGTACCCTTTCGGCATGTCCACCCCCGCAACGGGCGCGGCCACACTCACGCCGCGCCGGTCGAGCCGGTTCGTCGCCTGGGTGCGCGCGTGGCGCGCCGGGTTGGTGCCCTACGACGAGGTCGCCGACGCCATCGCCGGCGACGAGGAGCACCTCGTGGCGGACGCCCCCGGCACCTGGACCGACGTCCCGCTGTCCGCGGCGCTGCCCACCCTGGCCAAGCTCTCGCCGGACGAGATCCGCCTGGTGCTGCCCGCGCCGGGCGACCCCCGGGGGCTGCCCGGCCCCGGCGACTTCGCGGGGACGGCGCTGGTCACGGGCGAGGCCGTGGTGGCCGGCGGGCTCGGGCTGATCCCGCAGGTACGAACGCACACCTCCGGCTCCGGGGACTGCTTCGAGACGGTGCTCTGGCGGGTCTACCCGTTGCCGGCCAACGCCCCGGCCGCCTCGCTCTCGCTGCCCGGCGCCGCCGAGGCGGAGGCCGAGCTCGCCGCCGCGCTGGCCGAGACCACCGCCGCGTTGAGCCGCCTGGACGTCGCCCAGTGGCGGCCCGAGCTGGCTGGCGCGCTTGCCGCACTACGACGCCCGGACGGCGCCACGGACTTGCCACCCGGCTTCGATCCACGCTCCCGTCGGCTGTTCGCCCGCGCCGCGGTGCTCGACCGGGTGCTCGCCCTGGCCGGGCACGCCGCGCCCGGTGGCGCCATCAACAACCACGAGGCGCAACAGCGCGACGCCGCGCTCCGCCCGCTCACCACGGCCTGCCGGCAGGCGCTGGTGGCCGCCTGCAACGCCCCGCTACGCCCCTGACCGCAGCCCTGCCACATCCCGCCGCCCAGACCCACGAACGCGCAAGATCGTGCTCGATCCGGGGACTAGTGGCCTCAGGCCGGAGCGGACGCCACTAATTCCTGGATCGAGCACGATCTCGGCCGACGCGGCCAACGGCTACCGGCCGCCGGCCGGGGTCAGATCTCGTCGAGCAGGTCGGCGACCGAGTTGATGATCCGGGACGGGCGGTACGGGTAGCGCTCGGCCTCGGTGCGGCTGCTGATCCCGGTGAGCACCAGGATGGTCTCCAGCCCGGCCTCCAGCCCACACAGGATGTCGGTGTCCATCCGGTCGCCGATCATCGCGGTGCTCTCCGAGTGCGCGTTGATGGTGTTCAGCGCCGAGCGCATCATCATCGGGTTGGGTTTGCCGACGAAGTACGGCTCGACCCCGGTCGCCTTGGAGATCATGGCGGCGACCGACCCGGCGGCGGGCAGCGCGCCCTCCACGGACGGGCCGGTCACGTCGGGGTTCGTGCAGATGAACCGCGCGCCGTCGTTGATCAGCCGGACCGCCTTGGTGATCGCCTCGAAGCTGTAGGTGCGGGTCTCCCCGAGCACCACGTAGTCCGGTGCGAAGTCGGTGAGCACGTACCCCACGGCGTGCAGCGCCGTGGTCAGCCCGGCCTCCCCGATGACGTACGCGGTGCCACCCGGCCGCTGGTCGGCGAGGAACTGGCCGGTGGCCAGCGCGGACGACCAGATCGACTCCTCCGGTACGTCCAGACCCATCCGGCTCAGCCGGGCCGTCAGGTCACGCGGGGTGTAGATCGAGTTGTTGGTCAGCACCAGGAACGGCTTGCCGGAGGCGCGCATCCGTTGGATGAACTCCGGTGCGCCGGGCACCGGCTGACCCTCGTGCACGAGCACGCCGTCCATGTCGGTCAACCAGCTCTGCACGGGCTTGCGGTCATGCATCGGTGCTCCCGGGGAGTGTCGGGCGGCGGGCGGGCACGCAGCAGACGGTGGGGCAGGTGTCCCACATGGGCAGCTCGCCCAGGCGGCGGCGCAGCTGCACGCCGTCCGGGTCGACCCGCTCGGTGACCAGCTCACGGACCATGGTCACGAAGCGGGGATCGGTGCCCGGGGTGCCCGCCCGGACGAAGTCCAGGCCGAGTTGTTCGGCCGTCTCCAGCGCCTCGGTGTCCAGGTCCCACACGACTTCCAGGTGGTCGGAGACGAACCCGATCGGGCTGACCACCACGCTGGTGGTGCCGCGCTGCGCGACCGCTGCCAGGTGGTCGTTGATGTCCGGTTCCAGCCACGGCACCTGCGGCGGGCCGGAGCGGCTCTGCCAGACCAGGTCGTACGGCAGGTCGGGGGCCACGGCCGCGGCCACCAGCCGGGCTGCCTCGTGCAGCTGCGCCTCGTACCGGCCGCCGTGCGGGCCGGCGTTCGCCGCCATCGAGGAGGGGATGGAGTGGGCGGTGAAGATCAGGCGGGTGGTGTCCCGCCTGGCCGGGTCGAGTTGACCGAGCGCGGCCCGCACGGCATCGGCGTGCGGCTCGACGAACCCGGGATGGTCCCAGAACTGGCGCAGCTTCTCGATCACCGGAGCGTCCGGGCCGACCGCCGCGCGGGCGGCGGCGATGTCCTCCTGGTACTGCCGGCAGGACGAGTAGCCGCCGTACGCGCTGGTGACGAAGGCCAGCGCCCGGGTGACACCGTCGTCGCGCATCTGGGTCACGGTGTCGGCGAGCAGCGGATCCCAGTTGCGGTTGCCCCAGTAGACGGGCAGGTCGAGGCCGTTGGCGGCGAAGTCCTGACGAACGGCGGCCAGCAGGTCGCGGCACTGCTGGTTGATCGGGGACACCCCGCCGAAGTGCTGGTAGTGCTCGGCGACCTCGGTCAGCCGCTCGGGCGGCACGCCCCGGCCCCGGGTCACGTTCTGCAGAAACGGCATCACGTCCTCGGGCCGCTCCGGCCCGCCGAAGGACACCAGCACCACCGCGTCGTACGACATGGGGTCATTCTTGCCGGTGGGCCGGGACGCCCCGGCGACGCCCCCTGGTCCGGACGCGTGGGTCACGCGGACGGCGGTCGGGGGCGTCGTCGGGGAACGTCAGGCGCCGATGGCGTGGTAGCCGCCGTCGACGTGCACGATCTCGCCGGTGGTGGCCGGGAACCAGTCGGACAGCAGCGCCAGGCAGGCCCGGGCGGCGGGCTCCTGGTCGGTGAGGCTCCAGCCCAGCGGGGCCCGCTCGGTCCAGGCGTCCTCGAACTGGTCGAAGCCGGGGATCGACTTGGCGGCGATGGTGCGCAGCGGCCCGGCGGCGACCAGGTTGCTGCGGATGCCCTGCTTGCCCAGGTGCAGGGCCAGGTAGCGGGACGCGGACTCCAGGCCGGCCTTGGCGACGCCCATCCAGTCGTAGACCGGCCACGCCTTGGTCGCGTCGAAGGTCAGGCCGACCACCGCACCGCCGGCGGACATCAACGGCAGGGCCGCCATGGCCAGCGACTTGTACGAGTACGTGGAGACGTGCAGCGCGGTGGCCACGTCCTCCCAGGGGGCGTCGAGGAAGCCGCCGCCGAGGCAGCTCTGCGGCGCGAAGCCGATCGAGTGCACGACACCGTCGAGTGAGTCGACGTGTTCGCGGACCCGGTCGGCGAGGCCGGCCAGGTGCTCCGGGTTGGTCACGTCCACCTCGATGACCGGCGCCGGCTCGGGCAGCCGCTTGGCGATCCGCTCGACGAGGGAGAGCCGCCCGAAGCCGGTCAGCACGACCTGCGCGCCGTTCTCCTGGGCGATCTTCGCCACCGAGAAGGCGATCGAGGCGTCGGTGAGGACACCGGTGACGAGCAGCCGCTTACCGGCGAGCAGTCCGGACATCGCAGTTTTCCTCCGTACTCAAAAAAGGGTCAGTGGCCCATGCCGAGACCACCGTCGACCGGGATGACCGCGCCGGAGACGTACCCGGCGGTGTCCCCGGCGAGCCAGGTGACCACGGCGGCGACCTCGTCCGGGGTGGCCATCCGGCCGGCCGGGATGGACTTGCGGATCTCCGCCTTGCGGTCCTCGGGAAGGCCGGCGGTCATGTCCGTGTCGATGAAGCCGGGCGCCACCACGTTCGCGGTGATGTTGCGGCCGCCCAGCTCGCGGGTGATCGAGCGGGCCACCCCGACCAGACCGGCCTTGCTGGCGGCGTAGTTGACCTGACCGGCGCCCCCGGAGAGGCCGACCACCGAGGAGATGAAGATCATGCGGCCCCACCTGGCCCGGAGCATCTTGCCGGAGGCCCGCTTGGCGACCCGGAACGCGCCGGCGAGGTTGGTGTCGACCACACCGGTGAACTGCTCCTCGGTCATCCGCAGCAGCAGTGTGTCGTCGGTGACTCCGGCGTTCGCGACCAGCACCTCGACCGGGCCCAGCTCGGCCTCCACGGCGGTGAACGCGGCGTCGATCGACGCGGCGTCGGTGACGTCGGCGCGTACCCCGAACAGCCCGTCGGGGGCCTCGCCGCTGCGATGGGTGATCGCCACCCGGTCGCCCTGCTTGGCGAAGGCCTGCGCGATGGCCAGGCCGATTCCCCGGTTGCCCCCGGTCACCAGCACGGTACGGGCCACGGTTCCCCCTTGCGAATGCTCAGCACGGACGCGTCGGAGCCTAGGCGTTACCGGCAGGTAAGCGCTAACGGGAGTCGCGTCACACTGGGGTACGACACCGGGATCAACCCCTGGTGGCACGCGCTGCGGGGTGTCGACCCGTAGCCTCCCGGTGGTGAGCCGGCAACCGATCGTCATGGCCCTGCGGCAGACCCTGCTGGGCCCGGACGCCCCACCCGGTCGGCCGCTGCTGGCCCGCTGGCCCCGGTTGGCCCCGCACGCGGCACCGGCCGGGCTGCTCGCGGCACTCGGCCTGTTCTCGATCACCCTGGCCGTGGAGAACGACAGGGGTCTGCCGGCGGCGGTCGGTGTGCTGTTCGCGGTGATGACCGTGGCGCCGCTGCTGGTGCTGCCCCGACGCCCGCTGCTGGCCTGGCGGCTGACCGTGCTGGCGCTGCTGGTGTGCACGTTCAACGCGCCGGCCGACGAGCCCTGGCCGTGGACCCCGCCGCTGGCGCTCGGGTCGGTCGCGGTGGTGGCGGTGGTCGTCGCGCGGGTGGACCGGCCGGTGCTGGTGTGGCTGGTGACGATCACCGCGGTGCCGGTGCTGACGCTGGTCCGCGCCGAGAATCGGGCCGCCGTGCTGGCGCTGCTCGGCGCGATGGCGATCCTCGGCGACCTGGTCCGCCGCAACCGGCTGTCCCGCCGGGCCCTCGCTGCGCAGACCGAGCTGAGTGAGCGGGAGAAGGAGCGCCGCGCGGTGCTGGAGGAACGCACCCGGATCGCCCGCGAGCTGCACGACGTGGTGGCGCACCACATGTCGCTGATCGCCGTGCAGGCGGAGACCGCGCCGTACCGGCTCAGCGACGTTCCGGCGCCGGTGGCCACGGAGTTCGTCGCGATCGCCGGCTCGGCCCGGGACGCGCTGACCGACATGCGGCGGCTGCTGGGGGTGCTGCGCAGCGAGTCGACCGGCCCGCAGACGGCGCCACAACCTGACCTCGCCGATCTGGGTGCGATGGTGGACGCGGCCGGCCGGGCCGGACTGCCGGTGACGCTGGACGCCGAGTTGTCGCAGGACGAGCGGGTGCCCGCGCCGATCGGGCTGGCCGCGTACCGCATCGTGCAGGAGGGGCTGGCCAACGCGGCCCGACACGCGGCCGGCGCCGCGGTGCGGGTCACCGTCCGCGCCGGTCGGTCCGCCCTCGAGGTACGCGTACAGAACGCGCCTCCCGCCGAGGCGGGCTCCCGGCCGGGTGTCGAGGCCGGCGCCGGACACGGGGTGACCGGGATGCGGGAACGGGCCACCTCACTGGGCGGTACGTTCACCGCCGGGCCGCTGCCCGACGGGGGTTACGCGGTGGCGGCCGAGTTGCCGTACGAGGCTAAGGGCGAGGACGCATGATCAAGGTGTTGATCGCCGACGACCAGGCGATGGTCCGGCAGGGCTTCGGTGCGCTGCTCGCCGCCCAGCCGGACCTGCTCGTGGTGGGTGACGCGGCCGACGGCGCGCAGGCCGTCGCCGCCGCCCGCCGACTCGACCCGGACGTGGTGCTGATGGACGTGCGGATGCCGGTGCTGGACGGGCTGGCCGCCACCCGCAAACTGCTCGGCGACCGGTCGACGCAGCGCCCCCGGGTGCTCATCCTGACCACCTTCGACCTGGACGACTACGTGTACGAGGCGCTGCGCGCCGGGGCCAGCGGCTTCCTGCTCAAGGACGCCCCGGCGGCCGACCTGGTCCAGGCGGTGCGGGTGGTGGCGGCCGGCGACGCGCTGCTCGCCCCGGCGGTCACCCGCCGGCTGATCGCCGAGTTCGCGGCCCGCCCGGACCGGCGTCGGCCCCGCCCCACCACCCTGACCGCGCTCACACCCCGGGAGACCGAGGTGCTGCGGCTGATCGCCCGGGGCCGCAACAACGCGGAGATCGCGGCCGACCTGGTGGTGGCCGAGCAGACCGTGAAGACGCACGTCGGGCGGATCCTGGGCAAGCTGGGTCTGCGCGACCGTGCCCAAGCCGTCGTGTTGGCGTACGAGACGGGTCTGGTCGCCGCCGGCGAGTAGCTCCGTGGAGCCAGCCCGGGAACGGCTCCCCGGAGCGACGACCGAGCACCGCCCACCCGCGCACTCTCCTCCGGACGACATTCCGGAGGGAGAACGTGATGCGACGACGAGGTGCCAGCCGTTGGGCGGTGGCCGCGCTGCTCGGCGTGAATCTGGTCCTGCCGACCCGGCCAGAGCCGGTTGCGGCGGCCGGGTTCGTCGAGGCGTACCCGGTCATGGCGACGGCGATGCTGGCGGCCGGTCCGCCGTACGCGGACTGGGCTGCGGGCGGGCGCCGGTTCCTGTTGTTCGATCCTCGTGGCGACGGCCGCGCGGTCGAGGTGCTCGGCGACCTGGCCGACGCGGACCGCATCGCGGTGCTGGTGCCGGGGGTGGGCAGCACGCTGGCCGACTTCGACCGGGGGCTGGGCGGGGTGGCTCGCCGGGCGCCGGCCGTGCAGGCCGAGCAGCTGTACCGGGTGTCGCGGGCGGCCGACCCGGCAGCTCGGGTGGCGGTGCTGGCCTGGCTCGGCTACGACCCGCCCGACGGGGTGCTCACCGCGGCCGGCGGTGCGAGCGCCCGGCACGGCGCCGCCGCGCTGGCCGTGCTGCTGCGGGAGCTGGCCGCGCGACGCCCGGCCGCGACGATCACGCTGGTCGGACACAGCTACGGGGCGCTGGTGGTGGCCCTGGCGGCCTCGGATGCTCCGGCCCAGGTCACCGACGTGGTCAGTCTCGGCGGCGTCGGCGCCGGGGTGCAGCGCGCCGACGACCTGCCCGGCAGCCGGCGGTTCTGGGCGGCCGAGACGTCGGCCGATTGGATCCGTCGGTTGCCGCCGGTGCGACTGCTCGGCCTCGGGTTCGGCCGTCGCCCCGGCGATCCGGCGTTCGGCGCCCGGCCACTGCCGGTGACCGGGGTGGCGGGGCACGACGACTATCTGGTGCCGGGCAGCGCCACCCTGGACGCGGTGGCGGCCGTCGTGCTGGGCAGCGGCGACGCCGAGCGGGTCGGCGACGCCCGATGAGCCGGGACCGCGCCGTCGACGCGCTGCGGGCGTACGCCATCGGTGGGGTGGTGCTGGGGCACTGGCTGGTCACCGGCCTGGTGCTGACCGGTGACGGTGGTCTGCACCAGGCCAGCCCGCTGAGCGCGCTGCCCGGCCTGGCCCCGGTGACGTGGGTGTTGCAGACGCTCGGATTGTTCTTCTTCACCGCCGGGTTCGGCTCCACCCGTTCGCTGTCCCGCCACCGTGGCGGCCCGGGCCGTTGGTTGGCCCGTCGGCTGCGCCGCCTGCTGCTGCCCACGGTGGCGCTGTTGGGCGTGGGCGCCGCCGTGCTGCTCGCCGCCACCGTCGCCGGCACCCCGGACGACACGCTCGCCGTCGCGCTGCGGCTCGCGGTCAGTCCGTTGTGGTTCCTGGTGCCGCTGGTGTTCCTGGTCGCGGTGACCGGCCCGCTGCGCGCCGCCGTACGCCGCTGGGGGGTGGCACGGTGCGTCGCACCGGCGGTGGCTGTGGTCGCGGCGGCCGACCTGGCCGTCCGCCTGCTGCCGGCCGGCGCGGACCTGCCGCCGGTGACCGTGGTGGCGGCCTGGTCGGTGCCGTACCTGCTGGGCGTGGCGCACGCCGACGGACGGATGGACGGCCGACGGGCGGCGGGAACACTCGCGGGCGGCGGAGTCGCCGCGCTGGCGGCGTTGGTGGCGGCGGGCTATCCGGTGAGCGCGGTCGGGGTGCCCGGGGACGGGATCTCCAACCTGAACCCGCCGTCGCTGTTCGCGGTGGCGCTGGCGGTCACCCAGGTCGGGCTGGGGCTGCTCGCTCGGCCCGCGCTGGAACGGCTGCTGTCCCTGCCGCTGCCGGGCCGGGCGGTGAGCGAGGTGAACCGTTCAGCGGTCCGGATCTATCTGTGGCACCAGCCGTTGCTGGTCGCGGTGACGGCGCTCACCGCCCGCACCGGGGTGGCCCTGCCGGGGTTGCACACCGTGCCGGACGGCGTGGGATGGGTGCTGACGCGCTGCTGCTGGCTGCCGCTGCTCACCGCGGTGCTGGTCACGGTCGTACGGACGGGCCAGCCGGCGGGTCACCTGAGCTGGCGGCGCCGGCCGGGTGGTGGAGAGGTCGCCGTCCGGTCGGCCGAGTGCGTCCCGCGGACACCACAGGTGTACGATCATCGACGTTCCGGCCCGCCCGACCTGCAGGAGGTGATCGCTGTGCGAGATAGCGATCCTCCCAGTCGTGGCCGGGCCGATGGTCAGCCCCGCTGAGCCACGACTCAGCCTGGTGAGCTGACCCCGCTCCGCTCCCCCACCGCTTCGGCCCTGGTCGAGCTGTGTGTGCCGCGCCGCCCGATCCCGGGCGGTCGCCGGGAGCTGCCCGGTCACGACTTCGTGTGCGCGTCCCCACCCGCTGCGGTCCCGCCCCCGCACGCGGACCGTTCAGCCGCCACCGGAGCCGTCCATGAGCCGCTACGTCGCCCCCCTGGGGTTCACCCTCGCCGCCCTCTGGGTGGCCGTCGTCTTCGTACTGGCCGGCGGCGGTCACTGACCGCCGCCAACCTCGACGCGACTTGTCGCGTTGCTGACCACGCCTGCCCTACGGATGCAGCCTTTCCCGTACGACAAAGCGCCGTGTGACGGTCTCCGTCCCATTGGACGTGGCCGAGATGCTGGAGCAGCAGCCCAACGCCTCGGCTTACGTCGCCGAGGCCGTCCGCCACCGGTATGGCCCCGAGGGCGACCTGCCGGTCATCAGCCTGCCCGGCTGAGCCAGGCTCACAGCATTCGGGACGTCCAGAGCAGGCTGAGCGCGCCGGCGCAGAGGGCCAGCAGCAACGCCACACCGGCGTACCACTGGGTCACCTCGCGGGGCTCGGTGCGGAACCCGATCGAGCTGCCCATGTCCTGGTAGACCTTCTTCAGCTCACTCACCGAGGCCGCCTCGTAGAAGTAGCCCTCGGTGGTCTCGGCCAGGTCGGCCAACGCGAGCCGGTCCACCGGCACCCGCTGGAGCTGACCACCGATGTCGACCTGGCCCGTGTCGGTGCCGAACGCGATGGTAGAGACCGGCACGTTGGCCGCCTGCGCGGCGGCCGCCGCCTCCTCCACCGACCGGCCCGAGGTGCGGAACCCGTCGGAGAGCAGCACGATCCGAGCCGGCGGGATGCCCGCCGCGCCGTCGGCCGGCACCGATCGGATCGCCTCCAGGCAGGTGAACACCGCCTCGCCGGTCGCGGTCGCCTCGGCCAGCACCAGCCCGTCGATCGCACTGGTCACCGCCGACCGGTCCTTGCCCGGCGGCACCAGCACGTTGGCCGCCTTGGCGAACGAGACGAGGCCCAGGTTGTAGCTCTCCGGCAGCTCGCCGACGAACTGCTTGGCCGCCTCCTGGGCCGCCTCCAGCCGGTTCGGCGCCACGTCGTCGGCCTGCATGGACAGCGACACGTCGATGGCGAGCATCACCGTGGCCCGCTCCAGCGGCTCCCTGGTGTCCACCGCCGGCCGGGCCAGCGCTGTGGCCAGCACCAGCAGGCAGAGCAGGAAAGCCGTCGCCGGGACGTGCCGGCGCCAGCCCAGGCCCCTGGGTGCCACGGTGCGCAGCAGGTCCACGTTGGTGAACCGCATCGCGTACGCCCGGCGGTGCAGCTGCCGCCAGACGTAGAACGCGGCGAGGGCGAGCACCGGCAGCACGGCCAGCAGCCACCACGGTTGCAGAAAACGGATCATCGTGTCGTCCCCCTGGTGCGCGCGTGCCGCTGCGCGGCCACGAAACGCACCATGTCCAGCAGCCAGTCTCGGTCCGTACGCAGACGAAGGTGGGCCGCGCCGGCGCCGCGCAGCGCGGCGCCGATGACGGCCCGCTGGGCGGCGGCCGCCTCGGCGTAGCGCTGCCGCAGCCGCGGGTCGGCGGTCTGCACCTCGTGCAGCTCGCCGCTCTCCGGGTCGACCACCGGCAACACGCCCACGTCGGGCAGTTCCAGCTCGCGCGGGTCGACGACCTCGATCGCCAGCACGTCGTGCCGGACCCGCAGCTTGCGCATCGGCCGCGACCACTGCTCGGCGGGTGCGAGGAAGTCCGAGACCACCACGGCCACCCCGCGCCGTCGCGGCGGCCGGTTGAGCATCTCGACCAGGGCGCCCAGGTCACCCCGACCGGGCTGGATCGGGGTGCCGGCGATGGCGCGCAGCAGACCCTGCGCCTCCTTGCGACCGGAGCGGGCCGGCAGCCGGGTGAGCACCCCGGGCCCGGGCGCCGGCGGCCGGGCCCGCCAACGCCGGGTCGGTGCGGGCACGCCGCCGCCGGTGCCGATCACCGCGCCGATCCGGTTGCCGCCGCGCACGGTCAGGTGGGTGATGGCGGCCGCCGCGGCCACCACCACCTCCCGCTTGAGCCACTGGCCGGTGCCGAAGTCCAGGCTGGCCGAGAGGTCCAACGCCAGCCAGGTCTCCAACTCCCGGTCGGCGACCGTACGCCGCACGTGCGGTGTCGTGGTCCGCGCGGTGACCGGCCAGTCCATCCGGCGGACGTCGTCGCCGGGGCGGTACTCGCGCGACTCACCGGCCTCGCTGCCCGGCCCGGGCAGCAGGCCGGCGTAGTCGCCCTGGAGCATGCCGTCGAGTTTGCGGGTGACCAGCAACTGGAGCCGGGACAGCACGGCCTCGCTGCGATCGGCGAGAGGGGCGGGTCGAGGGGTGGATGAGGTCACGGGCGCTGCCCGGGCCAACCTGCGCCCGGCGGCGGGGCGATCGGCGACGGTGCCGTCGGTGACGGGGAGGCCTGCTGCCGGGGTGCGACCGCCGGAAGCGGGATGGTGGACATCACCCGGTGCACGATGTGGTCGGCCGGCACGTCGTCGGCGAGCGCGTCATAGCTGAGCACCAGCCGGTGCCGCAGGATGTCCGGCGCGATGTCCTGTACGTCCTGCGGCAGCGCGTAGTCCCGCCCGCGCAGCAGCGCCAGCGCCCGCGTGGCCCGGACCAGGCCGAGCGAGGCGCGCGGACTGGCCCCGTACTGGATCAGCTGGGCGACGTCCGGCATGCCGTGTTCGGCCGGGGCCCGGGTGGCCAGCACCAGTCGGACGGCGTAGTCCACCAACGCGTTGTGCACGAAGACCTGGTCCGCCTTGCGCTGCAGGGCGATCAGGTCCGGGGTGTCGAAGACCGCCTTCGGCTCCGGCGCGGCGACACCCATCCGGTAGACGATCTCCCGCTCCTCGGCGTCGGTCGGGTAGCCCACCACGATCTTCATGAGGAAGCGGTCCCGCTGCGCCTCCGGCAGCGGGTAGACGCCCTCCTGCTCGATCGGGTTCTGGGTGGCCATCACCAGGAACGGTTCGGGCACCCGGTGGCTCTCCCCGCCGATGGACACCTGCCGCTCGCTCATCACCTCGAGCAGCGCCGACTGCACCTTGGCCGGCGCTCGGTTGATCTCGTCGGCGAGCAGGAAGTTGACGAAGACCGGGCCCAGCTCGACGTCGAACTTCTCGCTGGACTGCCGGTAGATCCGGGTGCCCATGATGTCGGACGGCACCAGGTCCGGGGTGAACTGCACCCGGGCGAAGGACCCACCGACGACCTTGGCGAGGGTCTCCACCGCCAGGGTCTTGGCCACTCCGGGCACCCCTTCGAGCAGGCAGTGACCGCGGGCGAGCAGCGCCACGAACATGCGCTCCACCATCCGGTCCTGCCCGACGATGACCCGTTTGATCTCGAACAGCGCCCGCTCGAGCAGGGTGGCGTCCTGCGCGGGTGTGGTCACCGGCTCGGGTTTCTCCGGAGCGACCCCGTTCGGCGTCGGGGCTTCGGGCGTGGTCGGCTGGGCCACCGGTCCTCCACAGCGTTCGTCGGGTCGTCGCGGCTGGTGCGGTATCAAGACTCGCACGCCTTCCTGAGTGGCGAGGTGGGGAGAAGCCGATTTTCGCCGCGCCGTCCCCGGCAGCCGAATCGCCCGTCACGGGTGGACACGGACCGGCCAGCCGCGTGTACGATTCACCCCGTCGCCGGGCGGCTCCCCCCGTGGCCGCCCGGCGCTCAAGCCCTCCGTCCCGCCGCCCTAGACTGGCCGGGATGAGCACCCCCTTCCCCGCCGACCAGACCCTGATCTGCTCGGCCCGGGGCTGCCGCGCTCCCGCCGTCTGGGCCTTGGAGTGGAACAATCCGCGCCTGCACGACGCCGAGCGGCGCAAGACCTGGCTGGCCTGCGACGCGCACCGGGGCAGCCTCGGCGACTTCCTGGACGCACGCGGCTTCCTGCGTGCCGTCACACCGGTGCCCGGATCGCCTACCCTCGACCTGTGAGCGAGCGCAGCGAGCGGTTGTCCGGCGCGCCGGCCGGTCCGGGGCCCCTGGAGCCGTGGCCGGACACCGTCGAATGGCGGCCGATCTCCTCCGACCTGATCTGGGTGGAGCTCATCCGGTTGGCGATCACGGTCGCTGTCGGGCTGGCGGTGACGGCGGTCGGCTGGGCATTCAGCGGTCACTGGCTGTTCGGGCTCGCCCTCGCCGTCGTGCTGGTGCTCGGCGCGTGGCGCGCCATCGCCGTCGTCCGCGCGGTGCACGCCTGGGGGTACGCCGAGCGCGCCGACGACCTGCTCGTCCGGCACGGGCTGCTGGTCCGGCGGCTCTCCATCGTCCCGTACTCCCGCATGCAGTTCGTCGACGTCAGCGCCGGCCCGTTGGAGCGCGCCTTCCACCTGGCCACCGTGCAGTTGCACACGGCGGCCGCCGCGAGCGACGCCCGGGTGCCCGGGCTGCGCCCGCAGGAGGCGTCCCGGCTGCGTGACCGGCTCACCGCGCTCGGCGAGGACCGGGCGGAGGGGCTGTGAGCGTCCGACCGTGCCGGCGCCGGCGGGGTCCGGCCCGATGAGCGAGGGTCCCGCCGACCCGGACACCCGGCCGCCCCTGCCGCCCGGCCACGCCGGACCGTACGCGGCTCCGCCACCGGACGGCACCGCGCGGCCGGACGGCATTGCACCGCCCGGCGGCACCGCACCGCCCGGCGGCACCGCCGCGCCGGGGATGCCCGATCCGTCGCCGGTACCGCCGACCGACGACGGCGGCGAACCACGACAGCGACTGCACCCGCTCAGCCCTCTGCTGCACGGGGCCAAGTCGCTGGTCGTGGTGATCGCCGGGCTGTCCTGGTCGACGCTGTCCCGGGTCGGGTTCGGCTGGTTCGCCGCCATGGTGGCGGTGCTGGCGCTCGGCGCGACCGCGCTGTCGGTGATCAGCTGGTACAACACCGGCTATCACGTGGTGGGCCGGGAACTGCGGGTCTACGAGGGGCTGCTCTGGCGACGTACCCGGGCCATCCCGCTGGAGCGGTTGCAGGCCGTGGAGGTGGTCCGGCCGCTACTCGCCCAGCTCAGCGGCCTGGCCGAGCTGCGGTTGGAGGTGGTCGGCGGGGGCAAGACCGAGGCGCCGCTGGCGTACCTCGGGGTGGCCGACGCGGCCCGGTTGCGCGAGCGGCTGCTGGCGCTGGCCGGGCGGGCGCCGCAGCCGCCCACGCCGGGCTTTCCGACGCCCGCCGCGGTCGCCGACGCGACGCCCCCGCCGGTCGCGTCGGGTCGGCCACTGCACGCGGTACGCAACCGACACCTGCTGGTCAGCCAGTTGCTCACCCCGCAGGCGTTCCTGCTTCCGTTCGGCCTGGCGTTCGTCGTGGTGCAGTTCCTCACCGCCGGGTCGTGGTCGTTCGTCGCGGTGGCGAGCACGCTGACCGCGATGGCGGGCGTGCTGCTGCAACCGATCCGCCGGGTCCTCGACGACTGGAACTTCCGGCTGGCCCGCGACGACGGCACGCTGCGGGTGCACAACGGCCTGCTGGAGACCCGCGCGCAGACCGTGCCACTGGACCGGGTGCAGACCGTGGGGGCCACCTGGCCGCTGCTCTGGCGGGTCAACGGCTGGCTGCGGCTGCGGCTGGAGGTGGCCGGGTTCTCCGCCGCGGAGGCCGACGACCGCAACCGTCCGGACCGGCTGCTGCCGGTCGGTGACCTGCCGACCGCCACGATGATCGTCGCCGAGGTCCTGCCGGGCGTACGCCTCGACGCGCTGGCGCTGAGCCCGCCGCCGCCGCGGACCCGCTGGCTGCACCCGCTGGGTCGTGGCGCGCTCGGCGCCGGCCTGTTCGAGCGGGTCTTCGCCACCCGGTCCGGGCTGCTCACCCGGCAGGTGGCGATCGTGCCGTACGCCCGGATCCAGAGCGTGCGGGTGGTGCAGGGGCCGGTGCAGCGCCGGCTGGGCCTGGCCTCCGTGCACGCCGACACGGCCGGCGGGTCGGGCGCGGCGGCCCTGGACCGGGATCTCGCGGAGGCGTGGGCACTGGCGGCCGAGCTGACCGCCCGGGCGCACGCCGCCCGACTGTCCCGCTGATCCACCCCGACCTATCTCCGGGTGATCATGAAGTTATTGCCGCTCACCCCGGCGTGTCGGCGCAACAACCTCATGATCGACGGGGTCCGGGGTGGTGTCCGGCGGTGGGGGGGTGGCCGGGGGGCGGGCCTTCGCCGCCGTCCAGGCGCGCTCGGCCAGGCCGACCACCAGGAAGGTCATTCCCACGTACGCCCAGCCGACGAACACGTCGACCACGTAGTGCTCACCCGAGTAGACCAGGGTGAAGGTCATCGCCAGCGGGTACGCGAGCAGCAGCGGCCACCAGCGGCGGCGGGTGGTGTGCAGGAAGAACAGCACCACGAACAGCGCCCACCCGCTGTGCAGCGACGGCATCGCGGCGACCGGGTTCGAGGCGATCTGGCCGGCGTTGAGCACGTTGCCGGCGCCGTGCATGCCGAACGCCTTCCAGCCCCGGGTGGAGATCCGGACGACGTCGGGAAGCAGCCCGTTCTGCGCCGCCCACCAGGGCGGGGCGGCCGGGTAGAGGAAGTAGGTGGCCAGGCCGGCGGCGCAGAGGAAACCCCAGCGCCGCATGTACGCCGCCCAGCGGTGCCGGTCACGCAGCCAGAGCACCGCGGCGGCGGTCAACGCCACCACGAAGTGCGAGAAGTACACCCAGCTCGCCGCGATGTCCCACCACTGCACCTGCGGGTGGTAGAGGTGCTGCTGCAACCAGATGGTGGGCACCTCGCCGCCGGTGGCCCAGCCGAACAGGAACCGGTCGGCGACGATCAGTTCCATGGCGTGCGGGGTGGCCCCGTTGTCGGCAAGCCCCCTGGAGAGGTTGTACACGGCCAGCAGCAGCACGACCGGCACCCAGTCCCGGGCGAAGCGCAGGTGACTGCGCCACGGCCGGTCGCTGTTCCAGGCGATGGTCCCCGCCCAGATCCAGACGAAGGCGTACGCGGGGTCGGTGGGCAGCCCGATGCCCAGCCAGGCGGCCACGAAGGCGACCGCCCAGATCGTCATGGCGACGATGCGCCGACGGCCCCCGTCCGGGGACGCGGGCGGGTCGGTCCGGGCGGGGGGCTGGGGGTCAGTCACGACGGCCATCGCGGTCAAGGTTAACGACGGGTACGGCATCGACCGACGGCGACCATCCGGGAAGGCCGTCCGCAGGTGGACGGCGGCCACCTCCGGCGGGTGCGGCGGGATCGGCGGGCGCGTGGTTCCCGGGCTCGGCGAGCACCTAGGCTGACGACCATGCAGGAGCAGCCCGAGCCGGCCCTCGCGCCGGGTCTGAGCGCCCAGGTCGAGTTGACCGTCACGGACGCGGACACCGCCCAGGCGGTCGGTTCCGGTGACGTACCGGTCCTGGGCACTCCCCGGGTGGTGGCGCTGGCCGAGGCGGCGACGGTCGCGGCGACGGCGGCCGCGGTGCCGTCCGGGTCGACGACCGTGGGGACCCGGGTGGAGCTGGAGCACCTGGCGCCGACCGTGGTGGGCGGAACGGTCCGGGCGCAGGCCCGGCTGACGGCCGTCGACGGCCGCCGACTGTCGTTCGAGGTCACCGTGAGTGACGGCAACGCGACGGTGGCCCGGGGTCGGGTGGACCGGGTCCTGGTGGATCGGCAACGCTTCGTCGACCGCGCCGGGCGGACGTCATGACCATCGATTTCGTCGAGGTCGCCGACCGGGTACACGTGGGACGTGAGCCGCTGCTGCGGGTCAACGTCACCCTCGTCGTCGGCGACGGCGAGGCGCTCCTGGTGGACACCCTCTCCTCCGCCGGTCAGGCCGGCGAGCTGGCCGCCGCCGTCCGGGCGGTCACCGACGCTCCGCTGACCCTGGTCAACACCCACCACCACTACGACCACTGTTTCGGCAACGCCGTCCTCGCCGGCGACCCGCCCCGCCCGGTGTACGCGCACCAGCTGGCCGCCGCCGCCCTGCGCGACCAGCCCGAGCGGCTGCGCCGGGAGGCGTACGAGGAACTGCGCGAGGGGCATCCGGCGCTCGCGGCCGAACTGGCCGACACCCCACTGCTCGCGCCGACACACACGGTGCACACCGAGACGGTGCTCGACGTGGGCGGCCGGCGGGTGCTGCTGCGTCACCCCGGGAGGGGTCACACCGACGCCGACCTCGTGGTGCACGTACCGGACGCGGACGTGCTGGTCGCCGGGGACCTGGTGGAGCAGAGCGGCCCGCCAGCCTTCGAGGACTCGTACCCCCTGCAGTGGCCGGACGCCGTCGCGGACCTGCTCCGGCTGACCACCGCGCGCACGGTGGTGGTGCCGGGTCACGGCGACCCGGTGGACGTCGACTTCGTCCGCGCCCAGCACGCCGAGCTGGCGAGGCTGGCCTGGCTGATCCGGGCCGCGCACACCGGCAGCGCACCACCGGAGCGGGTCGCCGCCGAGGCGCCGTTCGGCGCCCGGGCCGCCCTGGTGGCCGCCCGACGTGGCTACGTCGAACTCGACGGCGTCGCCTGATCGCCGAAGCGGCGCAGCACGTCGGCGCGGGTGGGCATGGCGGTGGCACCACCAGGGGACTCGCAGACCAGGCCGGCCACCCGTAGCGCGAACGCCACCCGCTCGACCCAGCCCGCCGGGTCGACCGGTTCGCCGTCGAGGAGCAGGTCGGCGATCAACGCGGCCATCACCGAGTCGCCGGCGCCGGTGGCGTCCACCGCGTTCACCGTGGGCGCCGGCACGCGTACCGGATCGGCGCCGGCGGCGGCGAGCACCGCGCCGGCCGCGCCGATCGTGACCACCACCGTCGCGGCGCCCAGCTCACGCAGGTACGCGGCCACCCCCTCGACCGGCTCGCGTGGATACAGCAGCTCGGCGTCGGCGGCGCTCAGCTTGACCAGGTGCGCGCCGGCGGCGAACTCGGCCACCACCTCCCGCAGGCCGGCCAGCGCCGCCGGGCCGTCCAGCAGTCGGGGACGCACGTTCGGGTCGAAGACCCGCAACCCGGTGGCGAGGGACCAGGCGCGCCGGGCGGCGGCCAGCGTGGCGGGCTGGAGCAGCACGACCGACCCGCAGTAGAGCACGTCGGCGCCCTCCATCAGCGCCAGGTCCAGATCGTCGGGGCCGAGCAGGCCGTAGGAGGGCGGCTCGCCGTAGAAGCGGAAGTCCGGTTCGGCCCCGGCGAAGGTGACCACCGCGAGCGAGGTCGGCGCCGGCACCACGATCGCACCGTGGAGCCCGACGTCGAGGGCGGTCAGGAAGGCGCGGATCCGGCCGGCCAGCACGTCGTCGCCGAGCGACCCGACGAACTGCGCCGCGCCGCCGAGCCGGGTCACCCCGACGGCCACGTTGAGCGGTCCGCCGCCGATGGCCTGCCGGTACATCCGCTCGCCGTCGCGCTCGGTGTCGAGCAGGTCGACCAGCGCCTCGCCGAGCACCGCCGCGTATCCCATCGGAGTCCTTCCGTCGTGGTCGCCCGTCCCGCCCCGCGCTGCGGCGGGTCGGGCGTGGCACCAGGCTGGCACAGAGCGCGGCCCGGCGGGCGCCGAAGGCCGCGGTCCGGGTCGAACGGTCCGCTAAGCCGGGTGGTGGATCGGCCCGGTCAGTGCGGCCAGCGGGTGGCCCGTCCCGCCCCAGCGGCCGGCGACGATCTGGGCGGCGACGCTCACCGCGGTCTCCTCCGGAGTACGTCCGCCGAGGTCCAGCCCGATCGGCGAGGCGAGCCGGGCCAGCTGCTCGGCGCTGAGCCCCGCCTCACGCAGTCGCTTGTGGCGTTCGTCGTGGGTGCGTCGTGACCCCATCGCGCCGACGTACGCCAGCCGGTGGCGCAGTGCCACCTCCAGCAGTGGCACGTCGAACCTCGGGTCGTGGGTCAGCACACAGACGGCGGTCCGTCCGTCGACCCGGCCGGCGTCCACCTCCGCGCGCAGGTAGCGGTGCGGCCACTGCACCACCACCTCGTCCGCCTCGGGAAAGCGACCGGCGGTCGCGAAGACCGGCCGAGCGTCGCACACGGTCACCCGGTAGCCGAGGAACGCGCCGATCCGGGCCACCGCGGCGGCGAAGTCGATCGCCCCGAAGACGATCATCCGGGGCGGGGTCGCGTGGGCGGCCACGAACAGGCTCAGGCCGACGCCCCGGCGCTGCCCGCAATAGCCGTACCGGAGCATGCCGCTGTGCCCGACGGCGAGCATTCCGAGGGCATCGGCGGTGGCGGCGGCGTTCAGCCGGTCAGCGCCGAGCGAGCCGGTCACCCGATTGCCGGTGAGCACCAGCCGCCGGCCGAGCCGTCCCGCCGGGTCGGCCGGCACCTCGCCGGGCGGGTCGCCGGCGTCGGCCGCCACGCAGGTGACCACCACCGCCGGCCGGCCGGCCCGACGCGCCGCGGCGACCGCGTCCAGCTCGGCGAGGGCGCCGGGTCCGATCCTCTCCACGAACACGTCGAGCACCCCGCCGCAGGTCAGGCCCACGGCGTACGCGTCGTCGTCGCTGACGCCGTAACGGGTCAGCTCGGGTGTGCCGGTGTCGAGCACGCGGCGGGCGCGTTCGTAGAGGTCCGCCTCCACGCAGCCACCGGAGACGCTGCCGGTCACGGTGCCGTCGGCCGCGACCAGCATGGTGGCACCGGGCGGCTGCGGCGCGGACCGCCAGGTGTCCACGACGGTGGCCAGGGCGACGGTCTCGCCGGCCCGGCAGCGTCGGTGCACCTCGTCGAACACGTCCGGCACGCGCTGCCCTCTCCCGTTCCGCGAAAGCCACTTATGCCAGGATATGACCTTTTTCGACAGCTGGGTCTGAGTGGTGGAAGTCGCGCGAGGTCCTACCCGGTGGTGGCCCGGCGTCGACGCGAGACATCGAGGGTTGGCTATTGCGCCGTGGCCGGGTGGCGTGGTGGGATGACGCCTACCGGGCGGTGCGAGGGCTGTCGCGCCGCCGGTTGCCGGGTTTCAGGTGACGCGAGGGCGCCGGTCCACGACAGGACCGTCGACGGCGCGTGTCCCCTGGCCGATTCCCGCCGAGGCACGTCGCCGTGACCGTCGTACCCGCTCGTGGCAGCGGGGCGACCGGCCACAACCCCACCGACTGTGGCGGGGCGGCTCGGGCGGCGCGCCCCGCGAGGCAGGAGAACCCGTGAACCGTTCCCGTACGGCCGCCCTGCTCACTGCGGCCGTGACCCTCGCCCTGGGCGCCGTGGCCCTGGCCTCCGGCCCGGATCCGGCCGCCGCGCACGGCGCCGCGATGACGCCGGGCAGCCGGACCTATCTCTGCTGGAAGGACGGGCTGAGCCAGAACGGCCAGATCAGGCCCAACAACCCCGCCTGCGCCGCCGCCGTCGGGCAGAGCGGGCCGAACTCCCTCTACAACTGGTTCAGCGTGCTGCGCTCCGACGCCGGCGGGCGGACCGTGGGTTTCATCCCCGACGGGCAGCTGTGCAGCGGCGGCAACCCCGGTTTCAGTGGCTACGACCTGGCCCGCACCGACTGGCCACTGACCCATCTCACCAGCGGGGCACGACTGGATTTCCGATACAGCAACTGGGCTCACCACCCGGGCACGTTCTCCTTCTACGTGACCCGGGACAGCTGGAGCCCGAACCGGCCGCTGGCCTGGGCCGACCTGGAGGCGCAGCCGTTCCTCACGGTCACCAACCCGCCGCAGAACGGCGCGGTGGGCACCAACGAGGGGCACTACTACTTCAGTGGGAACCTGCCGTCGGGCAAGAACGGCCGGCACGTCATCTACTCCCGCTGGGTGCGCTCGGACTCCCAGGAGAACTTCTTCGGCTGCTCCGACGTCACCTTCGACGGCGGCAACGGCCAGGTGACCGGGGTCGGCCCGGGTGGCACACCGCCACCGACACCGACTCCGTCGACCCCGCGGCCCACCCCGACGACCCCGACGCCCACCCCGACGACGCCCACCCCGACCCCCACGCCGACCAACCCGCCGCCGCCGGGCGGTGACTGCATGGCCGTCTACAAGGTGGTGGGCGCCTGGCAGGGCGGCTTCCAGGGCGAGGTGATGATCATGAACCACGGAAGTACGCCGTTCGCCGGCTGGACCGCCAGCTGGACCTGGCCCAGCGGGCAGACGATCGGCCAGATCTGGAACGCCACCCAGAGCACGTCCGGGTCGTCGGTGACGGCGACCAACGTCTCCTACAACGGCACGGTCGCACCGGAGGGCACCACGACCTTCGGCTTCCTGGCCAGCACCACGGGCACCAACACCCTCCCCACGGTGGCCTGCGCCCGCCGCTGACCGGCCCCCTGAAGGTGGCAACAGGCTTGCGTCATCCGGAGCAGTTCCGGTGACGCAAGCCTGTTGATCAGAAGGGTGGCACCGGGATCAGCGGACCATGGAGCCCACGACCGGCTTGGTGAGCAGGGCGGACTGGTTGCGCTGGATGCCCGGGTCGAGCGTCTTGGCGACGAAGATGGCGTGCCAGATGCAGAAGATCAGGACCGTCCACACCTTGCGGGAGTGGTCGGCCTCCTCCCGCTTGTGCTCGTCGAGCAGCCGCAGGGCGTACGACAGGTCGAGCAGGTCGCCGGCACCGGAGGTGCTCAAGACGTGTCGCGCCCACTCGTACATCTCGCCGCGCAGCCAGACCCGGGTGGGCGTCGGGAAGCCCAGCTTCTTGCGGTTGACGATGGCCGGAGGGACGACGCCCTGCAACGCCTGGCGCATCGCGTACTTGGTGGCATCCGAGCGCGGCGGCAGCTTGAGATCGACCGGGATCTTCGCCGCGACGTCGAACACCTCGCGGTCGAGAAACGGCACCCGCACCTCCAACGAGTGCGACATCGAGATCCGGTCGGCCTTGACCAGGATGTCCCCCCGCAGCCAGGTGTAGAGGTCGACGTACTGCATCTTGGTGACGTCGTCCAGCTCGGTGCACTCGGCGTAGATCGGCGCGGTCACGTCGGTGTAGCGCACCGAGGGGTCGTAGCGCCGCATCAGGTGCTGCTTCTCCTCCTCGGTGAACATCCGGGCGTTGCCGTAGTACCGCTCCTCGATGGGGGTGGTGCCACGCTCCAGGAAGCTCTTGCCCTTGACCCCCTGCGGGATCGCCTTGGAGACCGCGCGCAGCCCCTTCTGCACCCCGCCGGGCAGGCCGTTGACGGTGCCCAGCGATAGCGGCTCGCGGTAGATCGTGTAACCGCCGAAGAACTCGTCGGCACCCTCACCGGAGAGCACCACGGTGACGTGTTCGGCGGCCTTCTTGGCCACGAAGTACAGCGGCACCAGCGCCGGGTCGGCCACCGGGTCGTCCAGGTGCCAGACGATCTTCGGCAACGCGTCGATCATGTCCTGCGGACCGATCTTGGTGGGGATGGTGGTGACGTCGAGGTGCCGGGCCGACTCCTGCGCGACGTCGATCTCCGAATATCCCGGTACGTCGTAGCCGACGGTGAACGTGAGGATGTTCGGGTTGAACTCCCGGGCCAGCGCGACCACCGCCGTGGAGTCGATGCCACTGGACAGGAACGAGCCCACCGGCACGTCGGAGCGCATGTGCATGCGGACGCTCTCCCGCAGCGTCTCCCGGATCTCGTGGTAGAGCTTCTGCTCGTCGTCGACCGGCGCCGGCCGGAACACCGGCCGGTACCAGCGGCGCACGTCGATGCGCCCGCCCGGGGTCCAGGTCAGGTACTCCCCCGAGCCGATCCGGTTGATGCCCTTGTGCAGCGTGCCGGGCTCCGGCACGTACTGCAGGGTCAGGTAGTGGCTCAGGTTGGCCGCGTCGACGCCCGCGTCGCCCTGGTAGTTGCTGTGCGCGAACGGCAGCAGCGCCTTCTTCTCCGAGGCCAGGTAGAGCCCGTCGGCGGTCTCCAGGTAGTGCATGGGCTTGATGCCGAAGTAGTCGCGGGCACCGAAGGCGCGCCGTTCCTGCCGGTCCCAGATCACGAAGGCGAACATGCCGCGCAGCCGGGTGAGCACCTGCTCGCCCCAGAAGTGGTAGCCGGCGACGATCACCTCGCCGTCACCGGCCGTGGCGAACTGGGCGCCGAAGTTCCGGACCAGCTCGTCGCGCAACTCGATGTAGTTGTAGATCTCACCGTTGAAGGTGAGCAGGTAACGGCCGTTCGCGTAGGGCAGCGGCTCGTGGCTCGACGCGACGTCGATGATGGCGAGCCGCTTGTGGGCGAACACTCCGTCCGCGTACCGGCCGGAGGCGTCGCCGACCACCTCGACCCCTGTCTCGTCGGGGCCGCGGTGGTGCAGGCATTCCAACGCTCCGGCGATGTGGTCGCGGTGCGCGGCGGCGTTGCCGTTCGCGCTGAAGAAGGCCAGGAGTCCGCACATGGTGGTCATCTTCCCACGCGTGCCGTCGGCCCGTCGCAGCCGTGGGTTGATCCGGAGCGCTCCCGGCCGGCGTCTCGACGAACGTGGCGCGCGGTACCGTCGGGACCAGCAATGTCACGGAGGGAGCGGCGCAATGACCGAGGAACGCACCGACGGTACGCCGACGGACGGCACCGAATCGCATGATCCGGATTTTCCGGAGGCGTTCCTGTCCTTCATGCGGCAGGGCTGGCGGGACACCGCGCTCCCGGTCGCGTCCCGGCCGGAGGCCCCCAACTACGCCAAGCGCCGGGCCGCGCTCTCGGCCGCCTTCCCCGACGAGACGCTGGTGATCCCGACCGGCTCCGAGAAGGTCCGGGCCAACGACACCGCCTACCCGTTCCGGCCGGGCAGTGACTTCGCCTACCTGACCGGCGACCACGACCCGGACAGCGTCCTGGTGCTGCGTCCGAACGGTTCGGGGCACGACGCCACCCTGTACATGCGGCCCCGGTCGTCCCGGGAGACCGACGAGTTCTTCCGCAGCCGCCACGGCGAGCTGTGGGTGGGCCGGCGGCACACGCTCAGCGAGAAGTCCACCGAGTTGGGCCTGCCGACCGCCGACCTGACCGGCCTGGAGGCGACGCTCGCCGACCTGGCGCCGGGACGGACCCGGGTGCTGCGCGGCTTCGACGCCGACGTGGACGCGGCCGTCCGCCCGTACGACGGGGTCCGCGCCGAGGGTCAGCCGCCCCGCGACCGGGAGCTGGCGAGCGCCGTCTCGGAGCAGAAGCTCGTCAAGGACGAGTGGGAGATCGGCCAACTCCAGGACGCGATCGACGCCACCGTGCGCGGCTTCGAGGACGTCGCCCGGATCCTGCCCGCCGACCGGGCGGTCTCGGAGCGGTTGCTCGAGGGCATCTTCGCGCTGCGCGCCCGGCACGACGGCAACGACGTCGGGTACGGCTCGATCGTCGGCGCCGGCGAGCACGCCACGATCCTGCACTGGGTGCACAACCACGGCGCGACCCGACCGGGCGACCTGCTGCTGATGGACATGGGCGTCGAGGGGCGCAACCTCTACACCGCCGACGTGACGCGGGTGCTGCCGGTGAGCGGCCGGTTCACCGCCCTGCAGCGCCAGGTCTACGACATCGTGTACGCCTCGCAGCAGGCCGGCATCGAGGCCATCCGGCCCGGCGTGCCGTTCAAGGACGTCCACCTGACCTGCATGCGCGTGCTCGCCGAGGGTCTCGCCGAGCTGGGCCTGCTGCCGGTGAGCGTGGACGAGGCGATGGACGAGAAGTCGTCGGTCTACCGGCGGTGGACGCTGCACGGCTTCGGCCACATGCTCGGCATCGACGTGCACGACTGTTCCAACGCCCGCAAGGAGAACTACAAGGACGGCACGCTGGGCGAGGGCTACGTGCTCACCGTCGAGCCGGGGCTGTACTTCCAGCCGGAGGACGAACTGGTCCCCGCCGAACTGCGCGGCGTCGGCGTTCGGATCGAGGACGACGTGCTGGTCACCGCGACCGGCGCGGTGAACCTGTCGGCCGGGCTCCCGCGCACCTCCGACGAGGTGGAGACCTGGCTGGGCGAGCAGCGCGAGGCCGGTCCGCGTCTGCCGGGCTGACCCCCGCACGTACGGCAACGGCGGGCCCCACCCGGCGTTCTGCGACGCATCTCGTCGACAGGACACCGGGTGGGGCCCGCCGTCCTGTGCCCGCTTCCGCCCGATCGGCCAGGCTCGGCGTACACCGGGTGGCATCTGCCTGATCAGCACCAATCACTCCGCTGCGCCCGTGCCGCGTGCTCTCTGCCTGCGTCGGCGTTGTGGCGTCCCGTCGTCGGCTTTACGCCGCGTCTCGTTCCTCGCCCCGGTCGTGCCTGAAGCGGCCTTCGACATCCGCACTCCCCCACCGTCCGCACTCACGGGCGCTTAACGTGGGGTTTATTCAGATAAGCCCTCATAGTGAATAACTCTCTTATACGGTGTGATTTGGCAGCTACAACCGATTTGTAGCGGAGGCTGCCTCGCCATAGCGATGCGACCTCATCTGTACTAGGAGAGGGCAGAGGGCTGCGATGTCCAACAACCTTCGTAACAACGACGCGGTTCGCGGCACGAAATCCCCGTTCAGCCGGCGCCGGCTCTGGCTCGCCACCGGTGTCGTCGGCCTGACGGGGGCGGTCGGCTTCACGGGCGTCGCCTACGCCACCACCGGCGTGACCGGCGCGCACCGGCTGGCCGACGTCAAGTGGTCAACCAGCCAGTTGGTCAGCGACGACGGCAAGGACAAGCCCAAGGACGACAAGGACAACAAGGACAACAAGGACTACAAAGACAACAAGGGCGGCAAAGACGGAGACAAAGGCCAGGAGCATCGGGACCGAGACGACAAGGACCGGGTGCGAGACGTCGATTGCGACGACGACGAGTTGATCGAGGCGATCGACCTGGCCAACCGTGACGACGGCGGCACGTTGAGGCTTGCCAAGGACTGCGAGTACGAGCTGGGCGAGTACGACAGGAAGTCCGACGCGGGCCTGCCGACGATCCGGCAGGAGATCAAGATCGAGGGCAACGGCGCGAAGATCAAGCGGGAGTCGCGGGACGGCTTCCGAATCTTCCGGGTCGGTGACGGTGGCGACCTGACCCTCAAGGACGTCGAGATCCGTAACGGCGCGGCCGGCGACGAGAAGGAGCGCTGGGGCGACAAGCGGGACGACGACCGCAAGAACGACCACGAAGGCAAGGACGACAAGGACCAGCCCGACAACGGCTGGGGCGGCAAGGACAAGGACGACAGCGGCTGGGGCGGCAAGGACAAGGACGACAGCGGCTGGGGCAGCGAAGACCAGCCCGGCAGCGGCTGGGGTAGCGAAGACCAGCCCGGCAGCGGCTGGGGCAGCAAGGACCAGGACGACAGCGGCTGGGGCAGCAAGGACCAGGACAAGGACAAGAAGGACAAGGACAAGAAGGACAAGGACAAGAAGGACCAGGACAAGAAGGACTGGGACGGCAAGGACCGGGACAAGAAGGACCGGGACAAGAAGGACCGGGACAGCAAGGACCGGGACTACAAGGGCGACCGGGAGTACGAGGGCGACGGCGGTGGCCTGCTGGTCGAACGCGGTGGCCAGGCCCGTCTCTCGCACGCCAACTTCTACCTGAACAGCGCCGAGAACAACGGCGGCGCGATCGCCAACTTCGGCCGGCTCGACGTCGAGAGCAGCACGCTGGACAACAACCACGCCGGCAAGGACGGCGGCGCGATCTTCAACGCCGGCGTCCTGAAGGTTTCCGGTTCACAGGACGGCAAGGGCGGCGAGTCCCGGATCACCAACAACACCGCCGGCAAGAACGGCGGCGGCATCAGCAACGGTCACGGCGACCGGGACAAGAAGAAGGAACACGGGTACGGCAAGGGCGACGGCCGCCACGAGGAAGACAGCAACTCCGGCACCGTCACCATCGACAAGACCTACATCGAGAACAACACCGCCAAGTACAACGGCGGTGGCCTGTTCAGCAACGGAGGCTTCGTCGAGGTCTGCTGGAGCTTCGTCAAGAGCAACGTGGCAGGCAAGAACGGCGGCGGCATCTACGCCGTCGACACCGTACTGACGGTCCGGGACAGCAAGATCGAGAAGAACAAGGCCCACAAGGACGGCGGCGGCATCTACAACGTGAGCAGCGACGAGCGCAGCCACTCCGACCGCGACAAGGGCAAGGACAAGGACAAGAACGAGGAGACCCGCGGCACGGCCACCGTGACCAACAGCGAGATCCTCGAGAACAGCGCCGGTCGCTTCGGTGGCGGCGTCTTCAACGGCAAGCCCATCGACGACGAGAAGGACGGGTCGTCCTCCTCGAGCAACTGGTCGAAGGACAAGCACAACGACGACGACGAGGCCTCCCTGGTCCTGCGCGACAGCAAGGTCAAGGAGAACTTCGCCGGCAAGAACGGCGGCGGCGTCTACAACAACGAGGGCAGGGTCACCCTGACCGACACCAGGATCACCAAGAACAAGGCCGACAACGGCGACGAGCACCACAAGATCGCTGGTGGCGTCTTCAACAACGATGGCAGGGTCAAGCTCGACGACGACTCCACCATCACCAACAACGACCCGACCAACTGCGCCAACACCGTCGAGGACTGCTTCAACTGAGTGCGTGAGCGCTGAGGAGACAGCCAGACGGAACGCTGCCCCCTGCCACCTCCGGTGGCAGGGGGCAGCACCACGAACCGGGTAGGAACAGCGTGGTCTGAGGCCGCTGCCCGGCGGGCTCAGCGATGACTGGCCACGATCGAACGCCCTTGCCCAGATGACACAGGAGGCCCCTGCGCGCCGTTTCGACCGGCACGGAGGGGCTGTTCCGTTACCTCGGTTCTGAGGCCACCCTCCCCGCCCGAGCGTCCTCGCCGGGTCCGCGCCGTCCGGTACTGACCGTCCCGATGTTCGAAGAATGTACCGAATGCGGGGTTCTCTCGGATACGACCACGAGACGAAGAACCTTCCCATACGGTCATTTTTGGAGGCTACAACCGATTTGTAGCGGGGACGCCCGCCTGAGGCGATGCGCCCCTGTCTGGCACGAGGAGAGGGCAGAGAGCTCCGATGTCCAACTACCTAACCAACCATGAAGCCGCTGAGCCGGCTGCGAGGGCGAAGCGCCGCCGCAAGCTGTGGCTCGTCAGTGGCGTGGCCGGGTTGACCGGCGTGGTCAGCCTGGCCACGGTCGGTGTCGCCACCGGCGCGGGTGCTGTCGGCTCCGATGGCCTCAAGTGGGCCACCGCCCAGGTCAGCCTGAGCGACGACCAGGACGTGGACCGCAGCGACGAGGACCGCGACCGGCACGACTCCGACAAGGACAAGGACAAGGACAAGGACAACAAGGATCACAAGGACAAGAAGGACGGCAAGGACGACGGCAAGAAGGACCACGACGATCGGACGAAGGAGGTGCCCTGCCAGACCGACAAGCTGATCCAGGCCATCGTCTACGCCAACCAGAACTACGGCGCGACGCTGAAGCTCGCGGACAAGTGCACCTACAACCTGACTCGGAACGACTTTCTCGGCAACGGCCTGCCGGTGATCCAGCAGGACATCACCCTCGAGGGTCACGACACCGAGATCGTCCGGGACGCCACCGCCGCCTACTTCCGGATCCTCAACGTCGGCCCCGGTGGGCGCCTGACACTCAAGGGCCTGACCATCAAGGGTGGCCAGACGCTCAACACCCTGACGGCGCCGACGCCGGCAGCGGTCTGGTCGGCGTACTCGACCTCGGTCGAATCCACGGCGGCCGCGACCAAGGCCGGCAAGGTGGCGGCGAACACGCCGCGGACCGCGTTGAAGGCAACGCCGAAGGCGACGCCCAAGGCGGCGACGCCCAAGGGTGGTGTCTCGACGCTGGTCGAGACGCCGGGCTTCAACGACGGCGCGGGCATCCTGGTGCAGCCGGGCGGCACCGCCACCATCGAGGACACCGAGATCGTTCGCAACCAGTCCGGTGGCAACGGTGGTGGAGTGGCCAACTTCGGCACCACCGAGATCAGCAAGAGCAGCGTGACCGAGAACACCGCCTTCTTCTTCGGCGGCGGCATCTTCAACGCCGGCGTGCTGAAGGTGTACGAGACCAAGATCAAGAACAACGAGGCGGGCATCGGCGGTGCCGGCATCTCCAACGGCGCCGCGGACATCTTCACCGACGACGTCGACGGCGGCGCGGTGTGGGTCGAGAAGTCCGAGATCAGCGACAACGAGACGCTCGGCTTCGGCGGCGGCCTCCTCGACATCGGGGGCAACACCACGGTCAAGGACTCGAAGGTCAACAACAACACCGCGCTGGTCGCCGGCGGCGGCATCGCGGCGGCCGACAGCACGCTGAACCTCTACTGCGTCGAGGTCGAGCGGAACAGCACCATCGGCGTCGGCGGCGGCCTCGCGGTTGCCTTCGACAGCCGGGCCACGGTCGAGGACAGCGCGATCAAGGACAACGTCGCCGCCTTCTTCGGCGCCGGCGTGTTCAACGAGGACAGCATCACCGTGCTGCGCAGGACCGAGGTCCACGGCAACCGGGCGGTCGGCCCGGTGAGCGTCGCCGGCGGCATCTTCAACGACGATGGCCAGGTCGTCCTGGACGAGTCGAAGGTGGCGTACAACTTCTCCACCCTGCCTCCGGGCGGCATCTACACCAACAACTCCGGTGTGACCATCGACCAGAGGTCGGCGGTCACCGGCAACCGGCCGACCAACTGCCTCGGCAGCCCGGTCATCCCGCCGAACTGCTTCGGCTGATCACCGTCGCGTGACGTACGGCCGCCACCGGCGGCACGACGGGTCGAGACAGGGACCGGCCCCCTCCCGCACCAGCGGGAGGGGGCCGGTCCGCCGTTCCTCCTCAACGCTGGACGAAGACCGCCACGCTGCGCGCCGGCACCGTGAAGGTGCCGGCTCCCCGGTCGAACGACGCCGTCCGCAGCACCGGATCGGCCGAGTCCACCAGCACCGGGTGCAGAGCCACGTCCGCACCGCGCAGACCGGCCAGTGTCTGCTGCGCCGTCGCCGGCGTGCTGTTGAAGACGACGGTCACCGACGTCCACCGTCCGCCCAGCCCCCGGGCGTCCAGTGACATGGTCAGCACACCGGGTGTCTCCGTGGCACCCGAGAGCGGGAACGTCACCCGCCGCTGCACCTGCTCGGCGGTGCTCAGGCCGAACACCGGCGAGGACGCCCGAATGCGCAGCAGCTCGGCGTACCGGGCGTTCGTGGTGTCGATCGCCGCGCAGTCCGGCACCAGCGCCGGGTCCGCCAGCAGCGGCTTCGCGTACGACCACTTGTCCTGGTTGGCCTGGGCCGGCGGCAGGCCGGCGCCGAACCCGTTGCCGCTGGCACAGTCCCAGCGGATCTGGTTGAACCAGTCACCGGAGTTGTACGAGTTGCGGTCCAGCGACTTCGACCGCAACCGCTCGGTGCCGGCGGTGACGAACCCGGTGCCCTGCCCCAGCACCACCGTGCCCAGCGCCAGCACCTGCATCCGGGAGCGGTCGACGGCCGTGGTGGCCTGCGGCAGCTTGTACGCCAACGCGTCGTACAGGATCTCGTTGTCGTGCGCGTCGACGTAGGTGACCGCCTCCCCCGGCGCGGCGGTGTAGCCGGCCGGCGAGCCGTTGTAGTCCACCTGCGCGCCGGTGACCTGCCGTCCCGCGGAGTCGGTGAACCGGTACCCGCGCAGGTTGCCGGTGAGCCCCACCTTGATCAGGTCGTGGGCGTGCAGCAGCCGGGCCTTCTGCTCGGCCGCCGACCCGTTCACCGGATCACCGTTCGGGTCGGTGTACAGCCCCGAGGCGAAGCCCTGCGCCCGGGGGTTGGCGTCGAACGGGCCGCCGCCGCGCACCGCGTCGCGCAGCCGGTCGTTGAACGTACCGATTCCGGTGCCGGCCATGTTGGCCTGGGTGGCCTGCACGAACCGGGCGCCGCCCGCGACCTCGCCGAAGTTCCAGCCCTCGCCGTAGAGCAGGATCGCCCTGCCGTCGACCCCGTCGCGGGCGACGGTCAGCTTGTCCAGCGCCCTGCGGACGGCCAGGATGTTCGCCTTCGGATGGTGGCCCATCAGGTCGAACCGGAAACCGTCCACCCTGTACTGCTTGGCCCAGGTGACCAGCGAGTCGACGACCAGCTTGCCCATCATGGTGTGTTCCGGCGCGGTGTTGGCACAGCAGGTGGAGTTGGCGACCGTGCCGTCCTCCAGCAGCCGTTGGTAGTAGCCGGGCACCACCTGGTCGAGCACCGACGTGTCCTCGACGCCGGCCGCCGAGGTGTGGTTGTAGACCACGTCCAGAACGACCCGCAGGCCGGCGTCGTTCACCCCGGCGACCATCCGCCGGAACTCGGTGGTGCGCGCCGCGCCGGCCGGATCGACCGCGTAGCCGCCCTCCGGCACGGTGTAGTGCAGCGGGTCGTACCCCCAGTTGTAGCCGTCGGCCTCGGCGACCGCCGCCACGCACCGCTGCTGCTCCTCGGAGTCCGGTGGCAGCTTCGCCAGGTCGCAGGCCGGCTGGCGCTGGTCGGCCCGCTTCTCCGGGATCGTGGCGAAGTCGAATGCCGGCAACAGGTGCAGGTGGGTGACCCCGGCGTCGGCGAGCTGCCTCAGGTGCGTCATGCCGGCGGTTGTCGGGTCGGTGAAGGCGAGGTAGGTGCCCCGCCGGGACGCCGGCACGGTGTCGTCGGCGATCGAGAAGTCCCGCACCGACAGCTCGGAGACCTGCGCCTTCGCCGCCGGCACCGGTGCCGGCTTGCGCAGCGTCCGCCAGCCCGGCGGTGCCAGCGCCGGGTCGCCCAGGTCGACCAGCTGGCTGTGGCTGGAGTCCGCCGCCAGGGCCACCGAGTACGGGTCGGTCACCGAGGCGGTGACCATCCGCTGCGCCGCGGGCTGCCATGCCTGCACCTGGTAGCGGTAGTACTTCCCGGTCCAGGCCCGGTTGCCGCGCACCGACCAGACACCGGTGCGGTCGTCGCGGCGCATCGGCACCGTCGCCGGCTGCGCGGTCGGTGTGTCGAACAGTTGCAGTGCCACCGACCGGGCGGTCGGCGCCCACAGCGCGAGACGTGGCGTGCGGCCGGCGAAGGTCGGCCCGAGGGTCGCGTCGGCGGCCCGCGCGTACACGTCGTCGAGCACGCCGGGGATCTGCACGCCGGTGGCGGCGAGCAGGGCACCCTCGGCGTCGCGCTCGGTGACCAGGAGCTGCCCACGCAGCGCCGCCGGCACCCCGGCCAGGTCCGCGCGATCGAGCGTGAAGCTGCGGTACGCCCACAGGTGCGGGAACGCCGCGCGCTGGGCCTCGGTGAGCCCGTTGCGCTGCGCCCGCAGCGGCACCGTGGTGTACGTCCCGGTCAGCTCCCCGTCGGCCACGCTCACCCCGCCGGTCGGCGCGGCGACCAACGCGTACCGGCGGCCATCGGTGGGTCCGGTCTGCCAGGCCACCGTGGACCGGTCGATCCACTGCGCCTTCTGCTTGGTGATGTCGGTGTCCCTCCCGGCGCCCGTGCTGGTCGACGGCAGCAGCCGACCCGGTGTGGCGGCGAGCAGCCACACCTCCCGGCCCGCGCTGGCGACGTCGAGCCTCTGGTCGTCCGGCAGGTCCTTGGTGTCGCCGTTGTGGATGATGTAGTTCAGCCCAGTGGCCCCGGCGGCCAGCGGCACCCGGAACACCGCCCCGAACGCGTCGACGGAGGTCGGCTTGAGCGGTGAGGACCATTCCGTCGGGTTGGCCGCCCCGTCCCACAGGTGCAGACCCCAGCCGTCGTAGTTGCCGTCGGCCCGCCGGTAGTGGACGACCGCGGTGCCCTCCTCGACCGGCGGGGCTGGTTCTCCGGTGGCCGCCTGGCGGGTCGGATAGATCGCCGGATCGCCCTGCTTGAGCCAGATCTCGCCGGTGGACGTGACGTCGATGCTGCGGTCCGCGGCGACGTCCTTGGTGCCGGCCCTGTCGACGACCAGGAAGCTCACCGACGTCGCGCCCGGCTTCAGCTTCACCCAGGCGAACCGGCCGTACGAGTCCTCGCCGGCGAACGGCTGCCCCTTCGGCCACTCGGTGACGTACGCCGGGTCGATGTCACCCCAGGCGTACAGCCCCCAGTCGTCGTACCCGCCCGCCGGTCGCTGGTAGTGCACCACCGCCCACTCCCGGGACGCGCCCTGCGCGGGGGTTCCCACGATCGCGGCGGACCGGGCGGTCGCGGTGCGGCCCCGCCCGTCGCGGACCACCGCCTTGTACTCCACCCGGGTGCCGCCGGCCAGCCCGGTCAGGTCGTGCTGCACGGTGTACGGCGCGTGGTCGGCGCTGCCCAGCAACGTCCACCGGCCGCCGGCGACCCGGGCCGCGACGGTGACGGTGGCCAGCGGGTCACCGGTCACCTGGGCGGTGACGGCGGCGCGGGTGGCCACCAGCGCGCCCGGGGCAGGGGTGGTGATGGTGATCGTGGGTTTTCCGGTTGGCTGCGCGACGGGGGTGCCGGCTCGGTACACCAGCGCCGACAACGGCGGCACGGTCAGCGCCAGTTTCCCGTCGGCGCCCGCCGAACGGGCCGGGGGCGCTCCGGCGCAGCATGCGCCGCCGGCCTGTTCGCCGGCACTTCCTGCGCCGCCGTAGATGCCGGTGAAGGTGGCGCCGGCCGACCAGGTGTCCACGGTGACAGTCTGCGCGGTCTCGGCGTTGTTCACCGCCACCAGGTACTCGGTGCGGTCGGCTGCCGCGACCCGCGAGACGGCGAAGACCCCGGGACCGTCGGCGGCGTACCGGGTGACCTGCACGCCGTCGCGCAACCCAGGGTGCGCCTGCCGCAGCCGGCCCAACTCGGCGATCGTCCGGTACAGCGGGTGGGTGGGGTCGAACTGGTCACTGGCGTGGGTGCGGTCGGTGCCGAGCAGGTCGTCGTCGAGGTAGTCGGGGACCGACGACGCGAACATGTCCTGCCGGGCGTCCTTGTCGCCGCCGGGTCCGGTGAAGCCCTGCTCGTCGCCGGAGTAGACCACCGGCTGACCCCGGGTCAGGAACATTAGCTGGTGGGCCAACTGGTCGCGGCGCAGGTGACTCGCGGTGTCGGTGCCGCCGCCGGCGATGAACGAGCCGATCCGACCCATGTCGTGGTTGCCGAGGAAGGTCGTCAGCCGACCGGCGTCGGTGTCCCGTGCGGCGTAGAGGTCGTCGCGGGCGTACACGTCAGCGAGGGCCTTCGCCGAGCCGGCACCGGTGGTGTAGCCGCGTGCGGCCTCCTGGAAGGCGAAGTCGAGGGTGGCCGGTAGGCCGCCCCGCCGGACGTAGGCGGAACTGATCTCCGGGTCGGCGCTGTAGACCTCGCCGAACATGAAGAAGTCCTTCTTGCCGGCCTTCTCGGCGGCCCGCTCGATGCCCCGGCTGAACTGCGGCCAGAAGTCCATGTTGACGTGCTTGACGGTATCCAGCCGGAAACCGTCGACGCCGGTCGCGCCGATCCAGTCCCCGTACGCCTTGGTCAACCCCCGCACCACCTCGGGACGCTCGGTCCACAGGTCGTCGAGGCCGAAGAAGTCGCCGTACTCGCTGTTCTCGCCGGCGAAGGTGGAGTCGCCCCGGTTGTGGTACATGGTGGCGTCGTTCAGCCAGGCCGGGACCTTGACCGTGGCGTCTCCGGGCTGGGAGAACGTCGGAGTGTACGGAAAGGACTCCTGGTTCACCGCCGGGAAGGCCCGAGTCCCGTCGGCGTAGTTACGGTCCTCGAAGGCCCGCCCCTGCGCGTCGGTGTACGGCGAGGTGGCCTTGTCCACGTAGGCGTACGTGTTCTCGGCATACTTGATGACGTCGGCGGTGTGGTTGACGATCACATCGAGGTAGATCTTGATGCCACGCTGGTGGGCGAGCGTGACCAGCCGCTTCATCTCCTCGTTCGTGCCGAAGTGCGGGTCGACCTGGGTGAAGTCGGTGATCCAGTAGCCGTGGTAACCGGCCGAGATGTCGTTGCCGGCGCCCTGCACCGGCCGATTCTTGAAGATCGGGGCGAGCCAGATGGCCGTGGTGCCCATGCCCTGGATGTAGTCGAGCTTGTCGATGACGCCCTTGAGGTCCCCGCCGTGGTAGAAGCCCTTGTCGGTCGGGTCGAGCCCGGTACGCAGCCGGTCACCGGCGAGGCCGCCGGAGTCGTTGCGCGGGTCGCCGTTGGCGAACCGGTCCGGCAGGACGAAGTAGAACTGCTCGGCGCGGGCGGTGTCACTGCCCGCCTTCAGCAGCGCCTCGGCGGTGGGCTCGTCGCGCCACTGGGCCGCGCCGGCGACGGCCAGCGTGTCGGTGCCGGACGATCGGGGGTTCGCCGCCGCGGCGCCGACCTGGTGCAGGGCGACCGGAGTGCCGGCGAGCGTGAGGGTGAGCAGAGAGACGAGGGCCAGCAGGGCGGTGCGCGGTATCGGCGGGGGTTTCATCGACGCCTTCCTCTGGTCGCTGATTGGCCGCACGCTAACCCTTGCCGAAACATTCTGCAATACCTTGCAAACACAGTCGCAACAAAGCAGCATCCTTGCGGAAGCGGGCGCCCCGCCGGTGACCGTCCTGATCGGAACCCCACGCAGCGCAGCCCGTCGACCGCATCGGGTCACCCGAGCCGGCAGTCCACCCCGTTGATCGTGCACCGGACCGGCCGCCGTGCCGAGTCGCCCCAGCCGACCCGCAAGCGCAGCGTCCGATTGTCGCCCGGATCCAGCGAACTGGTACCGCGCAGCACGAACTCGCCGTCCCCGCGCGACGACAGCGAAATACCCGCGTCGTCGTCACTGACTCGCAGCTCACGCATGTCGTCGTCGAACGTCAACTCCACCCGCCAGTCCACCGACTGACTCGACCCGTTGGCGATCGACAGAATCGCCGCGGTCCCGTCCCTGCCATCCGTACCGACCTGGTACAGGGCGGTGACCGTGTCGTCAACCGCAACCAGCGGCGCGGCCGCAACCGCCGAGGCGCTCGGCCGCCGCGGTGCCGGCGAGCTGGCGGTCACCCGCGGCGACGGCGCCCGGCTGCCGCGCGACGGGCGCGGCGACGCCGCACGCCGCTCCGCACCCGGCGACGGCCCCACATCGGACGGCGCGACCGCCGGCACCGTCGGCAGGAACACCGGCGGCCCGGCCTCCGGCACGCCTTTCCGCTCCCGGCTACGGAACGACAGCAGCGCGACCACCAGCAGCACCACCAGCGCGCACACGCCGAGCAACACCACGATCCACGGCACCGAGGCCAGCACCCGAGAAGCCGTGGGCGCACCTGCCGCACTGTCCGGCCGCATCGCCATCAGGTCTCCCCTCGTCCCCACTGCCGCGCCAGCGTAGCCAGCGCACGCCAGACCGGGAATCGGCCGGGTGCGGATCCGACCGACCGGCCGGCCGGAACCGGAAAACGGCCGGTCCTCGTGGACGGCCCGGGGTCGGGCCGTCCGGTGCCACGCCCACAGAGGACACCGCCCCCGCCCGACCACACCTCAACGCGGCGGCACCACGACCTCGATCTCCGCACCCAGCCCGGCACCATCGGCCAGACCGAGGTCGTCACCGCTCCAGAACCGCCCCGGGTCGTACCAGTTCGGTCGCCGGCCGGCGGGCAGCAACCCCATCGCCTCGTAGGTCACCGCCACCACCTCGGCGCAGTACGCCGTCTCCAGCGCCCGGTCCCGTGCCGTCGACGTCCTGCCCGGGGTCGCCGACGGCGCGGGCCGACCGGGACGCGGCAGCGCCGGCACCCGACCCCGCACCCAGCGCCACGCCAACTGGGCGGTGGACGGGAACGGCGTGCCGTCCAACCGGGCGACCGTCCGCAGCACCGCCCGCTCCATCTCTCCGTCCGCCGGTGGGTCGAGCTGCCGCAACCAGGCCCGCTGGCCGTACCGGTTGGCCCAGACGCACACCGCGTCCCGCAGGTCGTGCAGTTGCACCCCGCGCTGGTGGGTCCCCGACCACAGATCCGGCAGCGACCTGCCCAGCTCCGCGTGCCACATCAGCGGCGGCATGTCGTCCAGCACCACTGCCATGCCCACGTGGTTGACCGGGCTGTTGGTGGTGAACTGGATCGCCCGGTCCGGCACGCTGCGGCCCCGGAATACCCATACGTCGCCGGTGCGGGTCAACTCGACGGCCTCATCCAGGCTGATGCTCATGAGGGTCTACCCTAGGCCGATGCGGCAACGGATGCGGTGGTGGAAGGTCCTCGGGCTGGCCGGCCTCGCCGGGGTCGCGGCCTCCGGCGTGGTCATCGCGCGGGCCGAGCGGCGCCGACGCGCGTACACACCGGAGGAGATCCGGCAGCGACTGCTCGAGCGGCATGCCCAAGCCGCCGACGACGCAAAGCCCACCCACCCCGCCTGACCCCACACCGCCCATCTAGGCAGTGTCAGGGATGTTGCTGCCTCGTCGTCTGGTGAGGCAGCGGTCTCCCCGATGGTGGGCGGATCTTGGTGTGTCCCCGTCCGCCCCGATGGGCGGTGGTGTCCGGTTCGGGACGCGAGCCGGGGTGTGCGTGTCCGGTTTCGATAGGGATGTCCCGTGGTCGGCGTCACCGTGGGGGTGGAATCGTGGGCCGGGCGGGGTCGTTATACCTGGCAGCGCACCGTGGCCTCGGAGCCCTGGTGCGGGGCAGCCGCCGGGAACACCGGCCGGGCCGCCTGGGTTACATCCCCCGGAACGCCTGAGCAGGTCGCATGGATCGCCGGCGTTCTCGCGACAGCTTCCCGCAC
>NZ_JAJPWB010000010.1:0-358273 GCF_046549295.1 Micromonospora sp. 067-2
GCCTCGAAGCCGGCATCTCGGAGGTCAACATCGGCCCCGACGGCGCCATCTACGTCGGCGGCCTCGGCGCCGGCGGCAACTGGGGCCAGGACGGCAAACTGACATACGGGCTGCAGAAACTCACCCCGAACAGCACCACGACGTTCGAGATGCAGGCCATGCGGGCCACCGCCGGCGGCTTCGAGGTCGAGTACACCCAACCGGTCTCGGCGGACACCGCCGCCAACCTGGCCGCGCACTACAAGGTCAAGCAGTGGCGGTACGTGCCGACCGCCAGCTACGGCGGCCCGAAGGTCGACGAGGAGACGTTGACCGTCACCTCGGCCACCCTCTCGGCCGACCGGAAGAAGGTCACCCTCGCCGTTGACGGGCGTAAGGCGGGACGCGTGGTGTACCTGCGCTCGCCGCGCCCCTTCACCTCCGAGAGCGGCCAGTCGCTGTGGAGCACCGAGGCCTGGTACACCCTCAACGCCATCCCCGGCAGCACCCCGCCGCCGACCAGCGGAGCCATCACCGGCATCGGCGGCAAGTGCGTGGACGTCAGCAACTCCGGCACCGCGGACGGCACGAAGATCCAACTCTGGACCTGCAACGGCACCGGCGCGCAGAACTGGAGCCGGGTCGGCGACACCTACCGGGCGCTGGGCAAGTGCCTCGACGTGGACAACGGCGGCACCGCCAACGGCACGAAGGTCCAGCTCTGGACCTGCAACGGCAGTGGCGCGCAGATCTGGCAGCCACAGGCCAACGGCTCCATCCTCAACCCGCAGTCGGGTAAGGTCCTGGAGGCCGCCGGCGCCGGCACCGCCAACGGCACCCAGATCCAGCTCGGCACGTACGCGGGCGGCGCCCACCAGAAGTGGGTGATCAGCGGGTAGCTGCCTGACGCCAGATGTGGGGGGTGGTCTGACCGGCAACCGGTCAGGCCACTCCCCCGGCACCGGCGGGACGTCGTCAGCCCAGCGTGTAGTCCAGGAGGTAGGAGTGGCTGCCGTCCTCGGACTGGATGATCTCGAAGGACCCGCTGATCCCCACGAGGTCGTCGGAGCCCGTGCCCAGGACGACGCGGATCGCGAGCCGCTCACCGTGGCTACCCGGTGCGCTGTGCTGGAGGACGAAGGAGCCCTTCCGACCGTCGAGCTCGCCCGTGAAACGCTCCACCGCCACATAGGCGGCGGGAGCGCCCTCGGTATCAGCGGCCGAGAGCATGTGCACCGTGCTGGTGCCGACCAGGCCGCCCTGGAAGGTCTTGGTGATCCGTACTCGGCCGAGCGCCGCGCCCGGGCCTTCGTCGATCACCTCCGGCTCGAACGACGTGAGGTCGAACGTCCCGCCAGCCTTTGTGCTCATGCTGCGCCCCTCGGTCTGCATCGCCAGTGTCGCGTAGCAGCCTTGCACAGGGCACTGACAATCGCCGCCCCCCTTCCCGCGCGGCGAGGCGGGCAGGGCGCGTGGCGGGCAGACGGCAAGGCTGCGTGGCGGGCAGGCGGCGTGGCGGCCGGTCAGGGGCCGTGCGGCAGCGGCTGGGCCAGCGCCCGCAGGTCCGCCGGTAGCTGGGACAGCACATCCTCAAGCTCCCGGTGCCCCACCACCCGGTGCATCGTCTGGAGTACGGCCCGGACGCCCCGCTCCGCGGTGGGTCGATCGGTCCCGGCGCGGTCGGCGACCCGCCGCATGAACTCGTCATAGCCGAACGCCTCCGGCGGCTCGGCCGCCTTGACCAGCAGCGGGCTCAACTCGGGAGCCAGATGGGGAGCCAGCTCGGCCGCCTCACCACCGCTGAGCCGCTCGGTGAGAGTGCGCAGTACGGCCTCGGTCAGCGGGCGCGCCTGCTCCGGCGGGACTCCCGCTCGTGCGGCAACCTTGTCGACGAACGCCAGTTCGGCCATGCCCTCGCCCCTCCCGATCCGGAGACGCATGGCTACCCGGGCGCACCGACGGCAAACCCTGACCGCTGGGCCGACCGGAGAGGTTCTCCCGATGGTCCGCGAGGCACTGGCCGCCTCTCGTACGGTGGGGCGGACGGGAAATCGGCGGCTGCCCGACGGCGGCCCGTGCGGCAGGAGGAGCAGATGGCGGTCGACCTGCCCGACGTGATCGAGCGATACTTTCGGGCCGTCGACGAGGGCGACCTCGACGCCTTCGTCGCCTGCTTCGCGGACACGGCGAGCGTCGCCGACGAGGATCGGCTGCACGAGGGACGGGCCGCCATCCGCGCCTGGCGGCAGCGAACCACGGCGGCCTACTCGTACACCGCCGAGCCGGTGGGGGTCACGCCGCAGGCGGGCGACTCGTACCTGGTCCTCACCCGGGTGTCGGGCAGCTTTCCCGGCAGCCCGATCGAGCTGCGCTACCGGTTCACGCTGCGCGACAACCTGATCGGCGCCCTGGCCATCCGCCCGTAGCGGCCGTCCGATCCGATCGGCGGGAGGAGACGACGTGCCACGAGTCTGGCTCATCACCGGCAGTTCCCGAGGTCTCGGTCGCTGCCTCGCCGAGGCCGTGCTGGCCGACGGGGACCACCTGGTCGCCACCGCTCGCAACCCGGCGCAGCTCGCCGACCTCACCGAGCGGTACGGCGACCGGATCCGGACGGTCGCCCTCGACGTCACCGATGCCACGGCCGCCCGCGCCGCGGCGCGGGGTGCGGTGGAGGCGTTCGGAAGCCTGGACATCCTCGTCAACAACGCCGGGTACGCCGACATCGCCGCGATCGAAGACATGCCGGAGGACGCCTTCCGGGCCCAGATCGAGGCCAACTTCTTCGGAGTGGTCAACCTGACCCGGGCCGCGCTGCCGGCGATGCGGGAGCAGCGGCACGGGCACATCGTCCAGATCTCCAGCGTCGGTGGTCGGGTCGGCAGCACCGGGCTGAGTGCCTACCAGTCCGCCAAGTGGGCGGTCGGCGGCTTCTCGGAGGTCCTCGCCAAGGAGATCGCGCCCTTCGGGATCCGGGTCACCACCGTCGAGCCGGGTGGTCTGCGGACCGACTGGGCAGGGTCCTCGATGCGCATGCTCCCGATCAGCGAGCCGTACCGGCCGGTGATCGAGCCGGTCGTGCAGCGGATGGAACAGGCCAACGGCAGCCAGCCGGGTGATCCCGTCCGGGCCGCCCAGGCGATCATCCGGATCACCCGGGTCGACGATCCGCCCGCCCGGTTGCTGCTCGGCGCAGACGCGGTGACGGTCGCCGCCGCGGCAGCCGAGGCCCTCGCGGCGTCCGACGCGCGGTGGCGCGAGCTGAGCGGGTCGATCGCCTACGACCAGGGCGAGCTCAGGTGACCGTGATGGTGACGTTGTGCCAGCCGGTCGCTCCGTTCGGGAAGGGCGTTGACCGGGCCTCGGCCTGCACCGCCCCGGTGCCGTCGGTGGCGCGGACGCGGACGGTGTGGCTGCCCGGTCGGGCGTCCCACCGGTAGGTCCACTGCCGCCACAGATCCGCCGACGGGCCCGCGGCGAGCCGGGCCGGCTGCCAGGCCTCGTCGTCGACCTGCACCTCGACGGCGCTGATGCCGCGGCGCTGCGCCCAGGCCACTCCGGCGATCATCATCGGGCCGGCGGGGCGCCGCGCGAACGGTTTCGGGGTGTCGATGCGCGAGGCGGTCTTCACCGGCGCGTCGGCGGCCCATCCGCGCTGCACCCAGTACGGGTCCACCTCGTCGAAGGTGGTCACCCGCAGCTCGGTGAGCCACTTGCAGGCTCCGACGTAGCCGTACAGGCCGGGTACGAGCATCCGGACCGGAAAGCCGTGCTCCACCGGCAGCGGCTCACCGTTCATGGCGACCACCAGCATGGCGTCGCGGCCATCCATGATCGCGGTCAGCGGCGTGCCGATGGTCATGCCGTCGGTCGAGCGGCTGAGAAGTTGGTCCTGCCCCGGCCGCACCCCGGCCTCCCGCAGCAGCGGGGCGAGCGGCACGCCGGTCCACCGGGCGGTGCCGATGTAGGGACCGCCCACCTCGTTGGACACGCAGTTCAGGGTGATGTCGCGCTCGATCAGGTCGCGGGCGAGCAGGTCGTCGAAGCTCCAGGTGCGGGGCCGCTCGACGGCGCCGCCGAGCCGCAGACGCCAGGTGTCGACGTCGATCTGCGGAACGCTGAGCGCGGTGTCCACCCGGTAGAAGTCGCGGTTGGCGGTGATGAACGGGACGCCTCCCGGCACCGCCACGTCGGGCGGCAGCGGCGGTGCCGGCAGGGCCGGCGGTGGTACGCGTACCGTCGCCCGGGAGCGGGTGCCGGCGGCCCGGCTTCCGCCGACGGCCTGGCCCACGGTGGTCGTCGCCGCGGCGGTGATGGTGGCCGCTCCGGCGGTGGTGAGGAACTGCCGTCGGTTGAGCAACCGGGGCCGACCGGCCCCGGCGGTCGGCCCGGGTCGGGCGCCGCGCAGCAGCGCCAGCAGGGTGCCGACGCCGGCGGCGACGCCGACGAGGGCGGGAACAGCGTCCACCACTGTCGCGGCGGGGCGGGCCAACACGGCGGCGAGGCCGACGGCGCCCAGCCCGGCGAGACCGGCCAGGCCGACCCGGGTCCGCCGGGCCGCGACGAGGCCGAGCCCGACCGCGACCAGCACCAGGACCGCGAGTACGCCGCTGAGCAGAACGAGCTTGTCGTTGGTGCCGAAGGTACGGATGGCGAACGCCTTGACCGACTGGGGTGCCAGGTCGATGGCGGCGCCGCCGACGGCGAGCACCGGATCCCCCACCGGGTCGGTGAGGGCGGCGACCAGGTGGGCGACGCCCAGGGTGACCGCGGCGGTGAGCACGCCGACGAGGGCGCCGACGCGGCGGGGGTGCGCGACGGGGGGCCGCCCCGGCCGGTCATCGACCGGCCGGGGCGTGGTCCTGGTGGACATGGATCAGCTCTTCGGCATCAGCACGGTGTCCACGATGTACACCGTGGCGTTGGCGGTGGAGACGTTCCCACAGACCACCATCGAGTTGCCGTCGACCGTGAACGAGCTTCCGCTGCCGGCCACCGTGACCTGGTCACCCAGCAGGGTCTCGTGCGCGCCCGCCAGAGTGTCCGGAGAGAGCTGGGTCTTCACCACGTGGTGGGTGAGGACCTTCTTCAGCAGGGCGTCGTCGGCGAGCACCTTGTCCAGGTCAGCCTTCGGCAGCTTGGCGAACGCGTCGTTGGTCGGCGCGAACACCGTCACGCCCTGCGCACCGTTGAGCGAGTCGACCAGGTTGGCCTTCTTCACGGCGGTGACCAGGGTCGACAGCAGCGGGTTGCCGGAGGCGGCGGTGGCAACCGGCACCTTCGCCATGGCCTCGAAGCTGCCCGCGTTGGTCGGGTCGGTCGGCACGGCCGCGCAGCCCGGGCCGAACTGGGCGCTCGTCATCGACATCGACGGGGACGCCGACGGCATCGGCGCGTCGGCCGAGGCACTGGCACTGGTCCCGCCGCTGGCGGTGGTGTCGGTGTCACCATCGCCGCAGCCAGCGGCGAGGGTCAGGATGGCGATCGCGCCAACGGTGGCGAACAGACGCCGGTTCATTCGAACTCCTCTGGTTGGGGACACCGCAGTGGTGCTTGTACCGATGATTCGGCGCGGTCGGACCCGCGGATTGGTCGGATCGTCATCAAGATCTGACCGGCTTCCGTCCGGTGCCCGCCGGCACCCGGACGCCGCCGGGCGAGCGGCTGTCGGATCAGATCGGCACGGTCCCGATCGCCGCCGAACGGACGGCATGGTCGACCGGGCGGCGGGTGACATGATGTGCCGGCAACGGCTGTCGTCACGAGAAAGGGTGCTGCTGCCCGATGGCGCACTTCGAAGCCCGGACATCCACCGCTGGAGGCCAGATCGTGGTCACGCTGACCGGCGAGTGCGACCTGGCCGTCCGGGACGAGCTGACCACCGTGCTGACCGCGGCGACAGGCGACGCCGCGGTGGTGACGGTCGACGTGGGCGGGCTGCTGTTTCTCGACTCCAGCGGCCTGCACAGCCTCGTGACCGCCCACCACCGCGCCCGCGCCGACGGCCGACGGTTGTACGTGGTCAACGCCGGCGGGCCGGTCGCCGCCGTGCTGGAGGTCACCGGCGTCGGCAACCTGCTGCGTGCACCCGCCGACGATCCGCGGCTGGCGGGCTGATGGCCGACCGCGTCGAGGACACCATGGCGTACGAGGTGGCGACCGATCTACGGGAGCTGCGCGGCTTCGTCTCTACCCAGGCCCTGGCACAGGGCCTTGCTCCGCACCGGGTGGAGCTGCTGGCGCTGGCGGTGAGCGAGTTGGCCACCAACACGTTGCAGCACACCACCGGCGGCGGTCAGGTCCGGCTGTGGGCCGAGGCGGACCAGTTGTTCTGCGACGTCGTCGACCAGGGGCCGGCACGAACGTTCGGCCGGGACATGCCGGCAGCCGACGCCGTACGGGGTCGAGGGCTGGCGATCGTCGAGCGGATCTGCGACGAGGTCGCGGTGCTCAGCCGGCCGGAGGGGACCGTGGTGCGCATCCGGCTCGGCCTGTGAGCCGGGCGGCTCAGGGCAGCACACGCACCGCCAGGGTGCAGGTGTCGTCGTCCGGGCTGGGGTGGTGCAGCAGGCCCCGCAGCCGGCCGAGGGTCTGCTCCCCCGGCGCGGCGGAGAGCGCGGAGAGCGTCGTCCGCACCTGTTCCAGCAGGTCGTCGTCGGGCGTACGCCGCTCCACCAGCCCGTCGGTGTAGAAGAGCACCAGGTCGTCGGGGCGCAGTCGCGGGGTGAGCACGGGGTACGCCGAGTCGGCGGAGGCGCCCAGCAGCAGGCCCGGCGGGTGGTCGAGCGGGCCGGTCTCGCCGTTGCGGGACAGCAGCGGCGCCATGTGCCCGGCGCGTCCCCAGCGGAGCACCCGGGCAGCTGGGTCGTAGACCGCGATCACCGCGGTCCCGGTGATCGCGAGCTGACCGCTGAGCCGGTTGAGGTGCCCGAGCAGCACCGCCGGGTCACGGATGCCGATCGAGAGCCAGGCCACCAGCGCGAAGCGCAGGTGGGCCATCCCGCTGGCGGCGTCCAACCCGTGACCGGCCACGTCGCCGACGGCGAGCACGACCTGCCCGTCCGGCAGGGTCTGCGCGTGGTACCAGTCCCCGCCGACCCGAGTCGCGCTCTCCGCCGGCAGGTAGTTGACCATCGCCTCCAGGCCGGCGAGTGGAAACGGCTCACGGGGCACCGGTTGGATGAGGTTCTGCAACTGCCCGGCCAGCCGGTGCTCGGCCAGCGCCGTCATCTCCCTGGTCCGCAGTTGGTCGTTGAGTTGTTCGATGGCGGTTCGCGAGTCCACCCGGGCCGTCACGTCCTGCACCACGGCATGGATCTTCAGCGGCGCGCCGTCGGCGTCCCGGGAGACGTCGGAGAGGATCCGCAGGTACTTCACCGAGCCCGCCGCCTGGAACCGGACCGTCACGTCCGAGGACGAACCGCTGTCCAGCGTCTGCCAGGCCGCCTCGCTCAGCAGGTGGTCGTCGGGAAGCAGCGCGGCGGCCTGCTCGGCTCGGGACAGGGGGCCGAGCGCCGGGTCGCGCTCGAAGATCCGGTACATCCCGGGTGACCACTGACTGACCCCGGTGGCCAGCTCGTGTTCGGCCCAGCCGAGACTGCCCAACAGCTCGGTGCGCTCCAGCCGACGCTGGTCCTCGTCGAGCCGTTCCCAGGTGACCAGCAGGCCACCGAGCACCCGGTGCACGTGCACGTCGAACAGCGAGTCGGCGACGACGCCGGAGCGCTTCTCCGCGTACCGGAAGTCGGCCAGCCGGCCGGGCGACCCGGTGGCCAACACGTCGTGGTACATCCGCCAGAGCGGACCGTCGACCATGCTCGGGTAGAGCTCGCTGAGCCGCCCGCCGAGCCGGTCGATCCCCCGGGCGTGGATGTCGTGACCCGGGCCGCTGGTGGCGGCGATCCGGAAGTCCGCGACCGGTCGGCCGTCGTCGGGCACCGGCAGCAGCCACGTGCAGCCCGCCGGGACGACCGCCAGGATCTCCCGCGCGACCGCCTCGACCGGGCGCACCGCCCCGGCGGTGTGCCCGCCCTGGTCTGCCATGCCAGCAGCCTAGCCACCGGCCGACCGCCATCAACCGCCGCCGCATCGGCGCGACGCGCCCGCTCGACGCGACGTGGCGCGGGTGCGACCCGCGCCCGACGGGGACCGGTCACCGGGCCGATCCGCACCCGTCGGGGCCACGCCGGCTGCCACAATGCGGACAGTCCGGTGGCGGTCGCCGGAGGGATCCCGATCAGGAGGACGGCACCCATGCCGGACAGCGAACGTGAGGCGGAACTGTTCGATGCCGAGCGGACCCTGCAGGCCGCGCAGCGGGCCGGCGACGTCGCCGCTCTCGACCAGCTGCTCGTCGACCAGCTGATCGCCATCGGCCCGGACGGCGGCAAGCACACCAAGCGGGACGACCTGACCGCGCACCGGGACCGGACCTCGGTCGTCGAGGAGCTGGTGGAGGAGGAACTGGACCTGCTCGTCGTCGGTTCGACCGGGGTGACGTTCTTCCTGGGCCGGGTGGCCGGGGTGTTCGACGGGGCGCCGTTCGCGCGGCGCCTGCGCTACACCCGGACCTGGGTCCACGACGACGCACACGGCTGGCGGGTGCTCGCCGCACACATCAGCCCGGTCTGACCTGCCCGCCGGCCCGCGGCTCGGAACTCCTGGATGGGGTGCCGTCCGGCTACGACGTCGGCGCCCGCTCGACGACGACCTCGAGCGGGCCGACACGCAGGCTGCCGTCGGTGAGCGGCGTGCAGCGGATGCCGCCCGTCGTGCGCAGCGCCTTCCACGCCCCCGGGCCGACCGTCACGTCCATCCACGCGCATGGTCGAGCCGCCCGGTTCACCCGCAGGCTGACCGGGCCGTCGCCGGAGTCCAGAGTCAGCACCGTGCCGATCAGCTCGTCCACCGCGATGCCGGTGGTGAGGACGTTGCGCCGCACCTCCGCCAGGCCGACACCGGGTGGTAGTGACTCCTGGGCGATCACCGTCACGCTGGCGTCGCGGTGTGCCGCCTGGCCGAAGTAGCGGTCGCCGACGATGCCGAGGCCGGCCCGGATCCGGACGACGTCGACCAGCTCACCGGGCGGCGCGGGCGCCGGCCCGTCGGCGGGCCGGCCCAGGAAGCGGTGCACGGGCGAGGCCAGCAACTCGACGATCCGCGGCATGGCAGGGATTCTACGAACCGGACGGCACCCTCCGGGCCGGCTCGGCGGACCCGACCGCCGCGCGGTGCAGCGGCCGCAACGGTGGGGACGGCGGCACGGCGCCGCCCTCCCCACCGCGAACGGGTCAGGCCGGCGTGCCGGTGACGGTCAGGTTCCGCAGTCGGCCCACGTTGTCGAAGGAGCCGAAACCCACCCGCCCGGATCCGAAGGTGGTGTCCTTCGCGGTCATCAGCGGGTCCCTGCGCCCGTCGACGTACACCGCGATCTCGCCGGTGGCCGGCAGGTGCACGACGCGGACGCGGTGCCAGTCGGCATCGGTGATCGCCGGATTGGCGCCGCGCGAACGGCCGTTCCACTGGTGGTCGATGCGTTCCCGGTCCGCATTGTTGACCTTGAAGATGCCGTTGTGCGGGTAGATCGTGTTGTCGGTCGAGAGATGGGCGTAGTAGAACTCGGTGTCCGAGCGCCAGCCGAAGACGACGATCACGTCGCGGTTGCTGACCTCCACCGGTGTGTCGAGCCGTACCCGTGCCTCGACCTCCACCGACGACCATGCCGGGCCGGCGGTCAGTACGGCGTACTCGAAGGGTCGGCGTGGCCCGGGACGGCTGACCCCGGCCTCGGCCAGGATGACCTGGTCGCGGGTGAACTGCCACTTCGCCGGGGTGACCGGCGCCCAGTTCGAGGCGCCGGCGGTGCGACGCAGCGTGGTGTGCCCGACGTCGTCGCTGGCGAACTCCCGGGTGCCGGTGACCTTCCAGATCTTCCCGTTGGCCTTGGCGAGCAGGTAGAGCTCGCCCGCGGCGTCGGTGCCGAAGCGCAGGTCGACGCGGTTGGGGTCACCGGGGGCGCCGGGCCCGGAGAGGTCGCGCATCCGGACCGGACCGCCCGCGGCGTCGAACAGGGCGAGCTGGTGGATCGGAGCCAGAGCTCTGCCGCGACGCATCTCGTTGGCCTCGGTGTAGAGGACCCGGCCGTCGACCAGGTCACCGAAGACGTACTTCCCGCGCAGCGCGGGCACGGCGCGTCCCCGGTAGACGAACCCGCCGGCCACCGCGACGCCCACGTCCGCCGTGCAGTTCCAGTCCGCGGCCGGGTCGTGGTCGTACGCGGCGACCGGATACGTGTATCCGTACCGGTCGTCGTCGGCGGGCAGCGGGAACAGCCGGTCGCAGGGGTTCGTGGACGCCTTGTCGAAGACGAAGGACCCCTCGCGCTCGCTCCAGCCGAAGTTGTCACCGGCGCGGACCTCGTAGATCGCCTCGACGGCGTGTTCACCGATGTGTCCGAGGAACATCCGGCCGGTGGCCCGGTCCCAGCTGAAGCGGTGCGGGTCGCGGAAGCCCAGGGCGTAGATCTCACCGAGCGCGCCGGCCCGGCCGGTGAACGGGTTCGAGGCGGGAATGCCGTAGCGCCCGTTGGGGGAGGTGGTGCCCCGGGGATCGATGCGCAGCAGCTTGCCGTGCGGCAGGCCCAGGTTCTGCGGGTCGGTGGTGCGCACACCCAGGCCGCCGTCGCCGACCGCGAGGTACAGCAGGCCGTAGTCGCGGTCGTGGCGCTTCGCGGTGGGATTGAAGTTGATCTCCTGGATGCCGTGCACCTGGCCGCCGAAGCCGATCCGCAGCACCTCCCGCCGGGTGCCCGCGAACGTGTCCGCGGCCGGATCGGTGGCCGTCCACTCGGTGATGACGCCGTGGTAGATCGTGCCGGGCTGTGCGTAGTCCGGCGGGGTGGTCGTCGTCGACGCCAACTCGGTGTGGATGGTGTAGAACCGCCCGTTGGCGCCGAACTCCGGGTGGAAGGCGACGTACCCGAAGCCCTGGCCCAGGCCGCGGCCGGAGAAGAACTGCGGCGCGAAGGTCGCCGCCACGTCGAGGTAGACGTGCGGCACCCCGCCCTCGACCAGGTAGAGGTTGCCGTTCAGGTCGGGTACGGCCCGCCGGCCGGAGCCGTCCGGCAGCTCCATGATGGTGTTGATCCGGGCCGTACGCAGAAGCCGCTGATCGGTCGGCGCCGGGGTGGGGCTCGACTGCGGGAAGCTGGCGTACTCGTTGAGGACCAGCCCGAGCCGCGACTGGATCGGCATCTCGGGCACCGGGTCGTAGACCGCGTCGGCGGCGTGGGCGGGTGTCGCGAGCAGCGTGGACAGGACCAGTACGACGGCGGTGAGACCGGCCGTCAGCACGGATCTGCGGATACCGCGGGCGGGGTCGTGGAGGGTGAGCACGCGTGTCTCCTTCTCGGTGGGAGGAGTGCCGAGGGTGGTCAGCGGGCCAGGTGGCGGTACTGCCTCCGCACGTCGCTCGCGGAGACCACGCTGTCGAGGAACATCAGGCCGTCCATGCGGCAGTCGCACGGGTTCTGTTCGCGGGTGTCCTGGGGGAAGCTTCCGCCGATCTTGATGCCACGCGGGTCGGAGGCCGTGGTCACGTGCGGGCCGGGCCCCGACACGAGCCACGGATCGTCGGTACGGGTGTAGAAGCCGTCCACCGGTTCGCCGTCGCGGTAGAGGGCGAGGGCGCCGGTGGCGAAGTCGAAGGTGGCGGCGAGGTGCACCCACTCTCCCGCCGGCAGCAGGTCCCGCCAGTCCTGGCTCGCGGCGAACGTCTGCGAGTTGCCGCCGTCGAGCCGCCGGCCGAGCGCGACCAGACGCAGCTCACCGTTGACGTCGATCAGCTCCAGCAACGCCCGCACACCGTGGCCGTCGGAGTCGCCGGTCAGCACCCCGGCCAGGCCGATGGCGTTGAACCGGTCGTTCGGGTCGGCGGTGGTGGAGTTGGGCAGCGGGCTGTCCATCTGCAGCTTGAACCAGCCCATCACGGTGGTGCCCGCGGTGGCGTTGAATGCGCGCAGCGTGCGCACCCCGCTGGCCGACCAGGTGCCGGCCTTCCAGTCGTCGTTGCCGGAAACCGCCGGCTCGACCTGCCGGGTCTGCAGCGCCCGGCCGCTGCCCCGGTAGGCGTGGTCCGGCACCCGCATGGCGGGGCCGCCGTTGATCAGCTCGATCTCGGTGCCGGAGCGGCCCCGGTCGCGCTCCAGCGCGGAGTCGCCCGGCACCGGGTGGTCGAAGTCGTACGCCGCGACCAGGTGCGCTCGCAGGGCCGGGTGGACATCGGACGATCGGTTCCGCTCCGCCTGTGCCGGTGGCGCCTCCGCACCTGTCAGCGCGCCGACCGCCAGGAGGGAGACCGTGGCGACGGCGGCTCTGCTGGCCCTGGACATCGCGTTCACCTCGTTTCGCGGCAAGCCGGTGCCGACCACGTAAGCGCTTACGTAAGCGCTTACGTACCCTAGGCTTCGACGATCGTCACTGGCAATAGATCGGGTGACATGGATGTCTTTGGGAGGTGGAATGCCCAGGGCCGGCCAGCGACCCCGCCTCGTGGATGTGGCGGTCCGCGCCGACGTCTCGCTGGCGACCGCCTCCCGCGCCCTCGCCGGCCGCGACGGGGTCAGCGCCGAGGTCGCCGACCGGGTTCGTCGGATCGCCCGCGAGCTGGGGTACGTCGCCAACCCGTACGCCCGCACCCTCGCCAGCGGCGCCAGCTCCACCGTCGGGCTGATCGTCCACCAGGTCGACGACCCCTACTTCTCCGAGATCGCCAGCGGGGTCATCCAGGTCGCCTCCGGGCGGGGGCTGCTGGTGCAGATCTCCCAGTCCGGTCGGGACCCGGACTACGAGCTGCAACAACTACGCCACCTCATCGCCCAGCGGGTCGGCATCATCCTGATCGGCGGCTCCGGCTACGGCGACCCCCGGGTGGAGGCCGAGGCCCACGACGAACTGGCCGCGTTCCAGGACCACGGCGGGCGGGTCGCCGCCATCGGACGGCACACGCTCGGCGTCGACGCCGTCCTGCCGGACAATGAGGCCGGCGGCCGGGCCCTCGCCCAACACCTGATCGATCTCGGTCACCGGCGGATCGCGGTGGCCGCGGGCAGCGCCGGTCTCACCACGGTCGCCGACCGGCTCGCCGGCGTGTCCTCGGCGCTGCGGCAACGCGGACTCTCCCCCGCCGACCTCGCCGTCGTGCACAGCGACTTCACCCGCGGCGGTGGCCGGGCGGCCACCGAGCAGATCCTGAACGAGCACCCGGAAACGACGGCGATCATCGCGCTCAACGACGCGATGGCCATCGGAGTGCTGTCGACGCTGCGGTCGCGCCGCGTCGCGGTGCCCGAGCGGATGTCCGTCGTCGGCTTCGACGACGTCTCCGTGGCGGCCGACCTCGCGCCCAGCCTCACCACCATCCGGCTGCCGATGGCGGAGATGGGCCGGACGGCGCTCACCCTCGCGCTCAAACCCCGCTCGGCGCGCCCCCGGCGTCGCGCCACCGGGCACCTGCTGGTCGTCCGCGACTCGACCGGCCCCGCGCCGGCGGCCCGACCGGGCGGCACGGCCGGTCAGATTCCGCCACGATCCCGCGCCGCTTCTGGCACGGTCGAGGGGTCCGGCCACCCCGCAGCCGGCCAGGAGGGGCCATGACCGAGCACGCTGTGCGGCACCGGACGGTCGAGGTCGACGGCATCACGATCTTCTACCGGGAGGCCGGCGCCGACGACGCGCCCGTGGTGCTCCTGCCGCACGGCTACCCGTCGTCGTCGTTCCAGTTCCGCCACCTGCTGCCCGCGCTGGCCGACAGGTGGCGGGGCGTCGCACCCGACTACCCGGGCTTCGGCTACAGCGACACGCCCGATCCCGGCCGGTTCGCCTACACCTTCGACGCGCACGCCGAGCTACTGCGTCGGTTCACCGAGGTGTTGGGGCTGACCCGCTATGTGATCTATCTGCAGGACTACGGCAGCCACCTCGGATTGCGCCTGGCGATGGCCGCGCCACAGCGGGTCGCCGGTCTGATCATCCAGAACGGTGACATCTACCCGGACCAGCACGGGCCCAGGTACGAGCCGCTCAAGCGGTTCTGGCGCGATCCGACCGAGGAGGGCCGGGCGCAACTGGCGGCCGCGATCACCGAGGAGGGCTTCCGACGCGAGTTCCTGGGCGACCTGCCGGACCGGCTGGCCGACCGGGTGAGCCCGGACCTGTGGCGGCTCTCCGGGGCGCTGGTCGCGGATCGGAGTCGTCGGGACGCCTGGCTGCGCCTGCTCGCCGACCAGGGCAGCACGGTCGCCTGGTTCGGCCGGCAGCAGGAGTACCTGCGCACCCACCGGCCGCCCACGTTGATCGTCTGGGGGCCACACGACGGCTACATGCCGGCGGGCGCGGCACGCGCCTACCTGCGGGATCTGCCCGACGCCGACCTGCACCTGCTCGACGGCGGCCACTGGCTGCTCGAGACGCACCTCGACGAGGTGGTGCGGTTGGCCCGCGACTTCCTCGCCCGCGTCCAGCCCTGACCGGCGCCCGTGGTCGAGTCGGGTACCGGTGCTCATTTCCCTACGGCGACAAGCGAGGAATGATCGCTGGATGACGGCGACAAGGGGTACGCACGCACTGCTCGGTGCTCTGTTCCTGGCGGCGGCCACGGTCGGGGTGTGGTTGCTGTGGCTGGGACGGGACACCCACTACACGGTCGAGGAGGAAACCGGCGCGACCAGCGGCCCGTACGAGCCGTGGCAGGTGATCGGCTGCGTGCTGACACTCGCGCTGCTCGCCGCCCTCGCCGGTACGCGACTGAGCCCGTGGCTGGTGGCGCCGGTGATGACGGTGGCCTTCACGGTGGCCTGGTCGTGGCGGGCCGCGTCGGCCGACGACAGCGGATTGTGGCCCGTCGGGGCGGTCCTGGTGCTGGCCGGGATGGCGGCCGGCAGTGTCGCGGTGAGTCTCGCCGCGCGGAGGGTCGGCCGGCGGCTGGCCGGCCGACCCGGTCAGCCGTGACGGCCGTCCCGGCGGGCGGCCTCCGGTCAGCGGGCCGCGGCGGGCTCCGCTGCCGGGCGGGGTGCCGGCGACCCGGCGAACGGGATGTCGACGTGTTCCGCCGCCTCCGCCTGCCCGTCGGGGTGCCGCCACAGCCCGCGGGCGCCCAGGATCGGCAGTACGCCCTCACCGAACCAGTACGCCTCCTCCAGGTGGGGATAGCCGGAGAGGATGAACTCGTCGATGCCGAGTGCGTGGTATTCGGCGATCCGGTCGGCGACCTCGCTGTGGCTGCCCACCAGGGCGGTGCCGGCCCCGCCACGGACCAGGCCGACCCCCGCCCAGAGGTTGGGTGACACCTCCAGGCTGTCGCGGGAGCCGCCGTGCAGGTCGAGCATCCGGCGCTGGCCCTCGGACTCGCTGCGGCGCAGGCCGTCCTGCACCGCCCGGATGTCGGCCTCGGCGATGCCGTTGAGCAGGCGGCGGGCCTGCGTCCAGGCCTCTTCGGCGGTGTCCCGGGCGATGACGTGCAGTCGGATGCCGAAGCGCAGCTCACGCCCGGCGTCCGCGGCCAGCGCTCGGACCCGGTCCAGCTTGTCGGCCACCTGGGCGGGCGGCTCGCCCCAGGTGAGGTAGACGTCGCTGTGCCGCACCGCCACCGGCAGGGCGGCCGCGGATGAGCCACCGAAGTACACCGGCGGGGCCGGGTCGGGCAGGCGGTGCAGCCGCGCCTGTTCGACGCGTACGTGGGGGCCGGCGTGGTCGACCGTCTCGCCGCGCCACAGCGCGCGTACGACGTGCAGGAACTCGTCGGCCCGCGCGTACCGGGCGTCCTTGTCCAGGAAGTCGCCGTAGGCCCGCTGCTCCTGCGACTCGCCGCCGGTGACCACGTTGAGCAGCAGACGGCCCCGGGAGAGCCGCTGGAAGGTCGAGGCCATCTGGGCGGCCAGGGTGGGCGCGACCAACCCGGGTCGGAAGGCGACCAGGAACTTGAGACGTTCGGTCACCTCGGTGAGCATGGCGGTGCTCAACCAGGCGTCCTCGCACCAGGCGCCGGTCGGGGTGAGCGCCCCGACGAAGCCGAGCTGCTCGGCGGTGCGGGCGATCTGCCCCAGGTAGGCCACGCTGGCCGGGCGGGCGCCTCCGGCGGCACCGGTCGGCACGCCGTGTCCGCCGCCGACGATGTCCCGGCTGTCGCCGTTGGTCGGCAGGAACCAGTGGAAGGTCAGGGTCATCTCGGTTCTTTCCTCCAGAGCGCGGCGGGAGCAGGTGCGGCGGCGCACGCGGCTAGGCGGGCACCTCCTGAGGGGTGGGACGATCCCGCCGACAGCCTACCCATAAAACCTATCGGGTTAGTAGGCTACCTGTCACCGCTCACGCCGGTCGATGCGATCGGCACAGCTGTGCGACCCCGAGGAGTTCCCATGCGCACCCCCTTGACGAGCCGTCCGCCGTACCGTCGTCGCCTTCTGACAGCCGCCCTCGCGACCGTGGCCCTGCTCGCCACGGCGGGGGTGAGCGCCTGCGGCGGATCCGCCGACGCCGGAGGCGAGACGGCAAAGCTCCGGATCGGCTACCAGCGCTTCGGAGGGTTGAGTCTGGTCAAGGCACGTGGCGCCACACCGGGTGTCGAGTGGTCGCTGTTCGAGAGCGGCCCGGCGCTGACCGAGGCGCTCAAGGCCGGGTCCATCGACATCGGGCAGGTCGGCGAGGCCCCGCCCGTCTTCGCCGCGGCCGGCAAGATCCCGTTCTCCATCATCGGCACCTCGGTGCCGATTCCACAGGGTGAGGCGGTGCTGGTCAAGGCCGATCGCGGCTACCGGAGCTTCGCCGACCTGAAGGGCAAGACCGTCGCGCTCAACAAGGGCTCCAACGTGCACTGGCTGCTGGTCCGGTTGCTCGAGGCGAACCGGATGACGTTGAAGGACATCGAGGTGAAGTACCTCAAACCCGCCGAGGGGCGGCCGGCGTTCGACAGCGGGCAAATCGACGCCTGGGTGATCTGGGATCCGTACTTCGCCCTGGCCGAGCAGCCGGGTGTCCAGGTGCTCGCCGACGCGACCGGCCTGGCCAGCAACCGCGAGTACGTCCTGGCCGCTCCCGACGCGGTCGACAAGCGGTCGGGCGAGATCCGGACGTTCCTCCAGCGGTACCGCGAGGTGACCGACTGGGGCATCGCGCACCCCGAGGATCGGACCCGCACGTTGGCACCGGAGTTGAAGATCCCGGAGGACGTCACCAGCCGTGCCCTCACCCGCAGTGCCCGGCCCCTCGCCCCGGTCACTCCGGCGATCGGCGACGAACTGCAGGCGATCACCGACAGCTTCATCGCCCTGGGCCTCATCCCCGGTCCGGTCGACATCAGGTCCCGGGTGGATGGCCGGTTCAGTGAGGTCTTCCAGTGAGCCGTACCACTCTCGTCCAGGCCCCTGCCGACGCCGAGGCCGTCGCGCCGGCCGTGTCGCGGCGTCAGGGGCCGGCCCGACGGTGGCGGCGCCTGGCCAGCCCGGTCGGGTTGGTGCTGGGCTGGGAACTGGCCGCCCGCACCGGGTTGCTGCCGCCGGAGAAGCTGCCCGCGCCCAGCGACGTGCTCGCCGCCGGTTGGCGGCTGGCGCGCGACGGGACGCTCGCCGTCCACCTGGTCGACTCGCTCACCCGCGCCGGCGCGGGGCTGCTCATCGGCGGCGTCCTGGCGCTGATCCTGGGCACCGTGGCGGGGTTGTTGCGGCTCGGCGACGATCTGGTCGATCCACCGGTGCAGATGGCCCGGATGCTGCCCCACCTCGGCCTGGTCCCGTTGCTGATCATCTGGGTCGGCATCGGCGAACCGCTCAAGATCAGCCTGGTGGCACTCGGGTCGTTCTTTCCCATCTACTTCAACACCTACGCCGGCATCCGGGACATCGACGAGCGGTTGGTGGAGGCGGCCCGCACCTGCGGGCTCGGGCAGGCCGCCCGACTGCGTCACGTCGTGCTGCCCGGCGCGCTGCCGGCGCTGTTCCTCGGCCTGCGACTGGCGATCGGGGCGGCCTGGCTCAGCCTCGTCGTCGGCGAGCAGGTCAACGCCCAGACCGGGATCGGCTTCCTGATGATGGAGGCGCGGGAGTTCAGCCAGACCGATGTGGTGGTGCTCGGCCTGCTCGTCTACGCGCTGCTCGGGCTGATATCCGACCTCGCGTTGCGCGTCCTGGAGAGGAGGATGTTGACATGGCGTCGCGGACTGCGGGCCACCTGACCAGCACGGGGCCGGTGCTGACCGCCCACGCGGTGCACCGGGCATTCGGGCCGACGGTCGTGCTGGCCGGGGTCGATCTGACCATCGCGCGAGGCGAGGTGGTGGCTCTGCTGGGCGGCAGCGGTTCGGGCAAGAGCACCCTCCTGCGGATTCTGGCCGGCCTGGACGGCGAGGCCGACGGCGAGACCGTCGTGCACGGCACCGCCGCCGTGGTCTTCCAGGAACACCGGTTGCTGCCCTGGAAGCGGGTGGCCGCCAACGTCGGGCTCGGGCTGTCCGGTCCCGGCACCGCGGGGCGCATCCAGCGGGCGCTGGCCGAGGTCGGGCTGGCCGACCGGCACCGGGCCTGGCCGGCCGAGCTGTCCGGCGGGCAGGCACAGCGGGTGGCCGTCGCGCGCGCCCTGGTCCGCGAGCCCGACCTGCTGCTGCTCGACGAGCCGTTCGGCGCCCTGGACGCGCTGACCCGGCTGCGGATGCAGGTGCTGCTACGCCGACTACGTGCCGAGCACGGGTTCGCGGCGCTGCTGGTCACCCACGACGTGGAGGAGGCGCTGCTCCTCGCCGACCGGATCCTGCTCCTCGACGCCGGTCGCATCGCCGCGGACCTGCCCGTCGACCTCGCACCCACCCGTACCCCGGACGAGCCCGCCTTCGGCGCGCTGCGTCGCCACCTGCTCGACCGACTCGGCGTTCCCACCATCTGACGAGCGGAGACCCCCGATGACCCGCTGGACCCCCGATCCCACCTTCTACCCCTCTGCCCGCGAGGCGGGGACCGCGCCGGCCGAGAAGCTGGCCTACGTGGCGGCATTCGACCGTACGGCCAGCCGTCCGGACGCCATCGTGGTGCTGGACACCGACCCCGACTCCCCCGACTACGGTCGGGTCGTCGGGTGGACCGACCTGCCGCACCTGGGCGACGAGCTGCACCACTTCGGCTGGAACGCGTGCAGCAGCGCGCTCTGCCCGACCGCTCCACACCCGCACGTCGAGCGGCGCTACCTGATCGTGCCCGGCCTGCGCTCGTCACGGATCCACGTCCTCGACACGAAGCCCGATCCGCGCCAACCGCAGGTCGTCAAGGTGATCGGCCCGGAGGAGCTGGCCAAGCGGGCCGGTTACTCCCGTCCGCACACCGTGCACTGTGGCCCGGACGGCATCTACCTCTCCGCGCTCGGTGGCGCGGACGGCGCCGAGGGGCCCGGGGGCATCGCCATCCTGGACCACACCACGTTCGAGGTGCGCGGGGCGTGGGAGGCCGACCGGGGCCCGCAGTTCCTGGCGTACGACCTGTGGTGGCACCTCACCCAGGACGTGCTGGTCACCAGCGAGTGGGGCACCCCGTCGATGATCGAGGACGGCATCGTCGGCGAGCTGCTGCTGGGAAAGCGCTACGGCCACGCCATCCACTTCTGGGACCTCGCGAAACGTCGGCACGTGCAGCGGGTCGACCTGGGCGATCAATATCAGATGCCGCTGGAGCTGCGCCCGGCGCACGACCCGACGAAGTCGTACGGGTTCGTCGGGGTGGTGATCAGTGTGGAGGACCTGTCCGCCTCGGTCTGGCTCTGGCACCGCGACGGTGACGCCTGGGCGGTCACCAAGGTGATCGACATCCCGGCCGAGCCGGCGGATCCGGCCGACCTGCCCGACCTGCTCAAGCCGTTCGGAGCGGTGCCGCCGCTGGTGACCGACATCGACCTGTCGGTCGACGACCGGTTCCTCTACGTCTCCTGCTGGGGCACCGGAGAGCTACGCCAGTACGACGTCAGTGACCCACTGCACCCGGTGCAGACGGGCTCGGTGCACCTCGGCGGGATCGTCCGTCGCGCGGCACACCCGTCGGCGCCGGACGAGGCGCTGGCCGGCGGCCCGCAGATGGTGGAGGTGAGCCGGGACGGCCGGCGGGTCTACGTCAGCAACTCGCTCTACGGCGCGTGGGACGACCAGTTCTATCCCGACGGGGTCGGTGCCTGGCTGGCCAAGCTGGACGTCGACGTGGACGCCGGTGGGCTCACCCCCGATGAGAGGTTCTTTCCGCACGGGGAGGAGTTCCGGGGCCTGCGGGTGCACCAGACCCGGTTGCAGGGCGGGGACGCCTCCTCCGACTCGTACTGCTTTCCGTGACCGTCGGCACCTGGGCGACGCTCGCCGCGCTCGGCGCGTTCCACGGCCTCAACCCGGCCATGGGCTGGCTGTTCGCGGTGGCCCGTGGGCTGCAGGAGCGCAGCCGCTCGGCCCTGCTCCGCGCGTTGCCGCCGATCGCGGCGGGGCATCTCGCCTCGGTGGCGATCATCGCCGCGTTGGTCACCGCCACCCGGTCGGTGACGGCGAGCACCGCCCTGGCGGTGGTCGGCGGCGTACTGCTGGTCGGCTTCGGGCTGTGGCGGCTGCTCTCCGAGCGGCACTTCCGCTGGGCGGGGATGCGGCTGTCGGCGGCGCAGCTCGCCGGCTGGTCGTTCCTCATGTCGTCGGCGCACGGCGCCGGGCTGATGCTGCTGCCGGTGCTGGTCGCCGAACCGGTGCCCACGGGCCACTCCGGGCACCTGGCCGCCGCGCCGGTGGGCGCGCTGCCAGGGTTGGCCGCGGCCGGGGTGCACACCGTCGCCATGCTCGGGACGGCCCTGGTCGTGGCGATGCTGGTCTATCAGGTGTTCGGGGTCGGGGTGCTGCGTCGGGCGTGGTTCAACGTCGACCGGCTCTGGGCCGGCGTGCTGGTCGCGGCGGGGCTGGTCACGCTGATCCGGGCCTGACCAGCCGGCCAGCCGAGCGCCGGGCCCGACGCACGGCGACACCCGGCCCAGAGCGGGCCAGGTGTCGCCGTGTTCGTGCCGCACCGGCCTCCGATCCGATCCGGCGCCGGTCAGGCGCGAGCCTTCGCCGGTTGCTTCATGAAGTCCATGATCGCCTTGTTGACCTCGTCGGCGTGCGTCCACGGAATACCGTGCGGGGCACCCTTGAGCGTGACGAGCTGGGCGGTCGGCATCATCGGCGCGAGCCGCTGACCGGTCACCGGGTACGGCAGCACGTTGTCCTTGTCGCCCTGCACGATCAGGACCGGCACGTCGATCTTCGGCAGGTTGCCCCGGAAGTCCTCCAGCCAGGCGTCCACACAGTTGTGGGTGGCCCTGCCGGAGGCCATCGCTCCGATCTGCCAGTGCGCCCGGTACGCCTCTTCGCTGACCAGCTTCCCCTTGTTCTCGCTGTAGTTGAAGAACGTGTCGCAGAACTGGGTCAGGTAGGCGAAGCGGTCCTTGATGATCGCCTGCTGGAAGCCCTTGAAGAGATTCGTGTCGACGCCCTCGGGGTTGTCCTTGGCCTTGCCCAGCATGGGTTCCAGCGGGCTGAGCAGCACCGCCCGGCTCACTCGCTGCGAGCCGTAGTTGGCCAGGTAGCGGACCACCTCACCGGTGCCCATCGAGTGACCCACCAGGGTCGCGTCGCGCAGGTCCAACTCGGTCATCAGCACGTCGAGGTCGGCCGCGAAGGTGTCGTAGTCGTACCCGAACGCCGGCTGGGCGGAGTTGCCGAAGCCGCGCCGATCGTAGGTGATCGTCCGGTATCCGGCGTTGAGCAGCGCGTTGGTCTCCTTCTCCCAGGTCGCCCCGTTGAAGGGGAAGCCGTGGATCAGCACGACCGGCTTGCCGGCCCCGTGGTCCTCGTAGTACAGGTCGATGGGTGCGGAGTTCTCCGTCCCCACGGTGATGAAGGGCATGTCGTCTCCTGAAGTCGGAAGTCGGGCTCCGTGGCAGGTCGCCGCGCGCATTCCCGCCTCACTGCGGGATATGCCGTACCGAAACCCGGTCGCCGACATTCATCGACATTTATCAACGGCGATGCTAGGTTCGCCGGTAGAAAGTTTCGGCACACGGGAGGTGGGCATGCCTCGACGGATCCGCACGGGGGTCGCCGCGTTAGCCATCGGAGCGGCCACTGCCGCCCTGGGCGCCACGCCGGCCCACGCCGACCCAGTGGTGCCCCGGCACGCTATCGTGGTCTGTCAGAGCTCCAGCTTCTACGCCAACTACGACTCCGCCGGCGGGCCCACCGGGCTGAAGCGCACGCTCGGCTACGGCAACAGGATCGGCCACACGCCAGGTGCACACCCGGTCTACAACGGATGGGCGGCCTCGTTCGACTTCGGTCCGAACGACTGGGGCTACCTCCGGGCCGAATGCATCGGCGGGTACGACTCGTGGTGAGTCGCGGTGTCACCCGCGCTGCGGCCAGCCTGCTGGCCGGGATCATCGCCGCGATGCTCGCCGCACCGGCCCCGGCACAGGCCGCCAACGGCACGATCGGCCAGCGGGAGACGGTGTGCGCGAGCGACCTGTTCGTCCGCACCCAGCCCAACGGGGCCTGGATGGGCACGCTCTACCAGGGCCAGACATTCCTCGTCGAGGGTCCCGGCAGCGGCGGCTACGTCTACGGCTTCGCCTACGGTCACATCAACCGGCGCGGCTGGGTGCAGGATGGCTGGTTCTGCTGATTGAGCCGGTCGCCGGGTGCACCGCGACACCGGCCGGACAGGGGTGTCCCGACCCGACCGCGCCGGCCTAGCCTCGGGGCGTGAGCCTTCCACCCCGGCTACGGGCCGTCAGCGACCTGCACATCGGCTATCCCGAGAACCGCTCGTTCGTGCGGGAGCTGCACCCCGACAACGACGGTGACTGGCTGCTCGTCGCCGGCGACGTGGCCGAGCGCTTCGCCGACATCGAGTGGGCGCTCACGCTGCTCAGCAGCCGCTTCGCGCAGGTGGTCTGGGCGCCGGGCAACCACGAGCTGTGGACGCCGCCCGACGATCCGGTGCAGCTACGCGGTGAGGAGCGCTACCGCGAGCTGGTACGACTGTGCCGCCGGTTGGGGGTCGTCACCCCGGAGGACCCGTACCCGGTGTGGGACGGCGACGGCGGGCCGGCCACGATCGCCCCGCTCTTCGTGCTCTACGACTACACGTTCCGGGTTCCCGAGGCGCACACCAAGGAGCAGTCGCTGAAGCTGGCGTACGAGGCCGGCGTGGTGTGCACCGACGAGGCGCTGCTGCACCCCGATCCGTACCCGAGCCGTGAGGCGTGGTGCGAGGCCCGGGTCGTCGAGACCGAACGCCGGCTGGCCGAGCGGGACCCGACCCTGCCGACCGTGCTGGTCAACCACTACCCGTTGGTGCGCGAACCCACCGACGTCCTGTGGTACCCGCAGTTCGCCCAGTGGTGCGGCACCGTCCGCACCCGGGACTGGCACCTGCGCTTCGGCGCGGCCACCATGGTCTACGGGCACCTGCACATTCCCCGCACGACGTTCCACGACGGCGTGCGTTTCGAGGAGGTCTCGCTCGGCTATCCGCGCGAGTGGCGACGGCGGGGGCCGGTGCCCGACCCGGTCCGCACCATCCACCCCGCCGACGACGTACGCCGGATGGAACAACCGGCGTAGCTGACGGGTGCCCATGGTTTCCGTCACCTCCTGCTCAGGAGTTCGGGGCCTCGCAGGGCACGACGGGGACGCAGCAGCGAGGTCAGGTCGATGCGTTGGCCGGCGATCGCGCCGAGCAACGCCAGGACGAAGCCGGCGGTCTGCAGGGGTGTGAAGACCTCGCCGAGCAGGGCCAGGCCGGCGAGGGCCGCGGTCACCGGGCTCAGGACGCCGAGCAGCGACAGGTTCGTCGAGGGCAGCTCGCGGGCACCGAGGAACCACACGGAGTACGCCAGCGCGGTGCCGACCAGGCTCAACCAGGCGCAGCCGACGAGCATCCGGCTGGTCACCACGAAGCTGCCGGTGTCGACCAGCGGCACCAGTGCGGCGATGAGGACGCACCCGATCAGCAGTTGCCACGCGGTCGCGGTGAGCCCACTCATGTCCGGCGGTTTGCCCCACCGCCTGGTCAGCACGATGCCGACACCCATCACCGACGTGCCGGCGAGCGCCGCCGCGATGCCCAGACCGTCGACGTGCGCGTCTGCGCCGAGCACCGTGAGGGTGACGCCGGCAACCGCGGTCAGCGCCCAGAGGAGCTGGGTTCGCGGTGTACGACCCCAGCCGAGGACGAACATCACGCCGGACACGATGAGCGGTTGCAGCGACCCGACGACCGCCGCCAGCCCGCCTGGCAGCCGATAGGCAGCCACGAACAGCAGCGGGAAGAACGCTCCGATGTTGAGTACGCCGAGGACGGCCAGTCGGAGCCACCACCGACCGGTGGGGCGGCCGGGCGCGAGGGCCAGCAGCACGAGTGCCGCGGGGAGCGCGCGCAGCAGTGCGGCCGTCATGGGGCGGTCCGGCGGCAGGAACAGGGTGGTGACCGAGTAGGTGGTGCCCCAGGTGATGGGCGCGACGGCGGCGAGGAGGGTCACGCGGAGACGTGTCATGCCGCGCTCGATCTCACCGTGGTGCCACCCAGGAGCCAGCGGCGAGAAGCCCGGTCTGACATGACATCTCCTTAGAGGTAACTTACTGCTAAGCGACCTTCAAGGTAGACTAGCCCCATGGCCACGACAACCCCCGCCGCGAAGCCGACCGGACGCCCCGACGACGTCGACGTGATCGTCGACCAGTGGGCCCGCGAGATGCCCGACCTCGACACGCGGTCGATGGAGATCTTCGGGCGCATCTACCGGCTGGCCGGGCTCATGGGCGATCGCCTGGAGCGGGCGTACGGCAAGCACGGCATCTCACGCGCCGAGTTCGACGTGCTGGCGACACTGCGACGGGCCGGTGCTCCCCACCGCCTGGCCCCGACCGATCTGGCGCGTTCGATGATGATCACGACAGGCGGAATGACCGGGCGGCTCGATCGGCTGGTCCGGGCCGGCCTGGTTGAGCGGGTCCCGCACCCCACCGACAAGCGGGGCGTCTTCGCACAGCTCACCGAGGCCGGCCTGGACGTCATCGACTCCGCCGTGGTCGCGGGGGTCGACGCGCAGTCGTTCGTCGCCGACCAACTCGGCGACGCCGGCAGCAGGGAGCTCGCCGACCACCTTCGCGAGGTGCTGCACGTGCTCGAAACCCGTCGCAGTTGACCGGGGCGTACGCCGACCGGGTGGACGCCTGGGGTGGGCGGCCGCCGGTCGGCGTCCGGCGGCCGCCCGACCGTCGGTCAGCTCTGGTAGACCTCCAGGGTCGACAGTTGCCCGGCCGGCCACCCGGTGTTGCCGGTGACGGTGATCCGTAGGTAGCGGGTCTGCGCGGCGGTGAAGGTGAGGGTCACCTGGTTGCCGGTGGACGGGTCGAAGGTGCGTCCCGCCGAGGCGACCACCGTGGCGAAACTGCCCCCGTCGGCGCTGCCCTGCACGGCGAGCGTCTGCGTCCGGGTGGCCCAGGCGGCGGCCGGGGGCAGCCTGAGCACCACCCGCCCGACCGTGCGCGAGGCGCCGAGGTCGACCTGTACCCACTGCGGGAACGCACTGTTGGCGCTCTCCCAGTAGCTGTTCGGGTCACCGTCGACCAGGTTGCCCGACGCGTAGCTCTGGACGTGGCTGCTCTCCGTGGTGGGCCGTCCCCGGGCGAGGTCCGCGTTGGCCGGGGCGTCCGTGGTGACCGAGACGGTGTTGGACGCCGGGGAGGTGTTGCCCCCGGCATCGCGCGCGGTGACGGTGAAGGTGTACGCGGTGGACGGGCTGAGCCCGCTGACGGTTGCCGTGGTGCCGGCGACGGTGGCGACCACCGTGCCGCCCTGACGCACCTGGTAACCGGTCACCCCGGTGTCGTCGGTCGACGCCGCCCACGCCAGTGACACGCTGGTCGCGGTCCGTCCGGTCACCGTGAGGCCGCTCGGCGCGGTCGGCGGGTTGTCCGGTGCGGTGGTGCCGGCGTACACCTCGACCTGGGCGAGTTGCGCGGCCGGCCAGCCGGTGTTGCCGCTGAAGCTCAGCCGGATGTGGCGGGCGGCGGTGGTCGGCAGCGTACGAGTGACGGTGTTGCCGGTGGCCGGGTCGAAGGTGAACCCGGCGGCCGGGGTGATGGTCGTGAACGAGGCACCGTCGACGCTGCCCTGCACGGTGATGGTCTGGGTGCGGGTCCCCCAGCCGGATGGCAGCCGCACCACCAGTCGAGTGACCTGGTAGCTGGCACCGAGGTCGACCTGCCACCACTGCGGAAAGGCGCCGTTGTCGCTCTCCCAGTAGCTGCCGACGTTCGAGTCGACCGCGTTGCCGGCCGGGAACCCGCCACCCTGGCTGCTCGCCGAGGTGGGCCGGCCGGCGGCCAGGTTTCCGCCGGCCGGGGGCGGGGTGCCGGTCATCGGTGGCGTGGGACGGACGGGGGTGAGCGCCAACTGTCCCTTGAGCATCCGGCCGCCGTCGGCGGTGATCCGCAGGTAGTAGTCGGCGGAGCAGGCCACGCCGTCCTCGTCCAGCGCCCGGATGTTCGCGCCGGCCGGGGTGGTGGCCTGCGTCTCGGAGGTCTTGGCGATCTGGTTGCCCTCGTTGTACTCGTCGAACATCGAGACGTAGAGGCCCTGCGAGCCGAGCCGCACCATGTTGTAGATGTGCCGCCAGTAGAAGTCGCCGTGCCGGCGGTGCCCCCCGGCGAGGTCACCGGGCATCACGCAGGGTTGGTAGTCGATGCCCCGCGCCACACAGTCGGCCAGGTCCGCGATGTTGACGTTGTTGTAGTACGAGTCGAGCCCCTCCAGGGTGGTGGTCCGGTAGACCATCCACGGCGAGATCATGTTGAACGCGTGGTAGACGTCGAGGAAGCCGGGGCGGGAGTCCTCGATGCCCTGGCGCCACCAGGTGGGAACGCCACCGATGACGTAACAGCCCTGCGCCTTGAACCAGTTGACGACCTCCAGGCAGGGCGCCGGCGCGAAGGGCCTGCTGGGTTCGGCGAAGCCGAAGCCCCAGATGCAGACCACCGGCCTGCCGTTCTGTCGGGCGTACGCGCTGGAGGCGGTGTACGCGGACATCTTCGTCGTCCAGTCGGTCTTGATCTCCGACTGCATGCCCAACCAGTCGGTGACGTCGTACATGACGTAGAACTTGCGGCCGAAGCGTTCGGCGGCGGAGCGCACCTTCTGCGTCATCGCGTCGCGGGTCGGCCCCTCGTCGCCCGTCGGGTTGAACCGCTGCAGGGCGGCCGTGTCGCAGCCGTGCTCCTGCATCCACCGGAAGTGGGTGTCCACCGTCTGCTGGTCGTAGGAGGAGAAGAGGGTGGCCGGCGAGCCGTTGCCCAGGTTGGGATAGGCGGTCGGGTAGCTGCGCGTGTACTCGCGCATGTCCGGCCAGGACACGATCGTGGTGTTGGCGGGCGAGGGCGGCTGGAACCGTTCGCGGCTCCAGTGCCACCAGCCGCCGATGGGTGCGGAGTCGCCAGGGCAGCTGAACCAGCCCTGGTAGCCGACCGTCACCTTGCCCACCACGTCCCCCGCAGGACTGGCCGCGGAGGCCGGGCCGGTGAGGGCGGTGAGCAGCTCGGTGGTGGAGGCGGCGGCGAGGGCGGACCCCGCCACCACCGACGAGACGAACCTACGGCGGGAGACCGCCATGACGACCACTCCTTCGGGACGGAAGGCATTGACGGTCATCGTGGCAGTAGCGAATGCCACGCCGCAAGAGTACGACTGATCGATGAAATTAATTGCCAGCCGGCCGGCAGGAGACGAGTGGTCGCGCGAAAAATGCCGCTCCCTCGGCCCCGGCCGCTAACGGCTGCTCATCACCCGGTCGGCATCCCGCATCGGCGGCAGGATGCGCGGGCCGGCCTTCCGGCGACGGGCGTCCCGCACGGTCATCCGGACACCCTCGACGAAGCCGATCGCCGGCTGCCACCCCAGCACCTCGCGGGCCTTCCTGGTGTCGAGCGCCATGTTGCGGACCTCGCCCGGCCACGGCAGTGGTTCGTAGCGGGGTGCGTCCGCGACACCGACCGCCTCCTGGACGGCGCGGTACACCTCGTTGACGGCCGTCTGCCGGCCCGAGGCTATGTTGACCATCCCCACCCCGTCGTGGTGACTGGCGATGGCCACCGCCTCGGCCACGTCACTGACGTGGATGAAGTCGCGGGTCTGGGCGCCGTCGTCGTAGATGGTCACCGGACGCCCGTCGAGCAGCCCGTCGGCCATCAGGGACACCACGCCACAGTCGCCGCCGCCGGCATCCCGAGGCCCGTAGACGTTGCCGAACACCATCGAGGTGTACGCCAGACCGCGCTCGCGGGCGTACCAGTCCAGGTAATGGACGGCGGCGGCCTTGCTGATCCCGTACGGACCCACCGGCGCCATCGGGTGGGTCTCCCCCACCGGCAACTCGTCCGGCGCGACGTTGCCGAAGATGGCGCTGCCGGCGGCGTCGACGACCAGGCGCACCCCACCACTGACACAGGCCTCGAGAACGTTGACGGTGCCGAACATGTTCACGTCGGCGTCGTACAACGGGGCACGACCAGCCGCGGAGACGCTGGGCTGGGCGGCGAGATGCACCACCACGTCCGGCTGCCACTGGTGGATGACCTCCACCCCCTCGGGCGTACGGATGTCGCCGACCAGCACGTCCGACTCGGTCAATCCGCCGCAGACGGCGTCGGTGAGGTTCTCCATCCGTCCGGTCGAGAAGTTGTCGAGCACCCGGACCTGGCTACCCATCAGCATCAGTCGAGCCACCACGTGGCCGCCGATGAAGCCGGCGCCTCCGGTCACCAGGACGCGCCGGGGCGTGCGGTCCGCCGGCAGGTCGGCGGCGACGGCACGATCTGGAAGGTCCACGTCGGAATCTCCTCGCAACGACGGGTCGGTCGACCCGTTGCGGCACAGGGCTGCCGGGGAAACGCTAACTCATCTAAAGCCTATAAAACGGACTTTCAAGAAGAAGCTACTAATTACCCGACTCGGTGACGGTGCACGTCCGGCGGGGCCGCGGGCACCAGTGCCCGCGGCCCCGCCGGAAACGCCACCAGTCCTACGGCAGCGGGTACTGCGCGACGTAGACCGGAAGCCCGATCTTCGTCGTGTCGGCCGCCGCGCCGACGCCGTTGACCACATGGTCGATCGTGCCGGCACTGAGGTTGACGGTCATGATGTGGTGCAGCCGCACGCCCGGCCTGTTCGGGACCTCGAAGCCGTTCTCGGTGTGGATCGACGGGTTGTTCTGGTTGAAGACGTACACCCCACCGCCGTAGAGGCTGTGGTGGCGCACCCGGTCGCCGACCTTGTAGCCGGCCCACCCCTCGACCGTGCCGTTGTTCCAGTCCGCCTGCGTCGGCGGGTCGTACGGCAGCTCGTTCTGGTAGAGGATCGTCGTGCCGTGCTCGCCGTTCCAGACCGTGTTGTACCGCTGGAAGTGCTCGACGAACAGGCCGGTGGCCGTCACGTGGTCGCCGTTGATGACGGCACCGTAGCGACCGGTGTTGGTGCGCCAGCGATCCGTGTCGCCGTTGACGCCCTCGGTGAAACCCTCGACGCCGTGGTCGCCGCGCCACACCCAGGTGTGGTCGATGAGCACGTTGTCGCTGTTGACCTCCAGTGCCGTGTCCGCCCGGCCGATGTGCGGGCCGCCGACCCGGAAGTACACGTCGGACAGCGTGGTCGGATTGGCGGCGCTGCTGGCGTTGTGCCCGTGCTGCCGACCGACCCGTAGCAGCACCGGCGACTCGACCGGACCGGCGTCGATCGTGACGCCGGCGACGATGACGCCGGGAACGCCGGCGACGTCCAGCGGGATGGCGCCGTTCCCCGCGGTGAGGGTGGCGTGCCCGATGCCGAGCACCACCGTGTTGGCACGCCGGACCTCGATGCTGCGCGCGATGTCGTATGTGCCCGGGGTGAGCAGCAGGTGCTTGCCGCGCGCGAGTTGGCTGTTGATGACGCGTACCGGGTCGGACGGCTTCGCGATGAAGAAGTCGCGGATCGGAATCGTCCGCCCCGGCGTGAGGCCGTCGGCCCACGAGACGCCCCGGCTGCCGCGCTGCGCGGCGGGCACCCGTACGTTGTAGCCACCCCTGCCGTCGACGAAGAGGTACGGCTTCTCCCGGCTCAGCGGGGTGGTCTCCAGGGTGGTGTAGGCCGGGTCGGGGAACGCCGCGTCGTCCGGTGCGCCCTCGACACCCGCGAAGACCTGGTTCCACACCGCGTTGGACCAGCCGGCGATCTCACTGTTGCGGGTCAACCACTGCTGCTGCGACCCGTTGGTGGTGGCCGGCAGTCGCGAGTCGGCGATGAAGCCGCCGCTGGCGAACTGGGGGCCGGCGGTGCAGTAGTCCATCAGCGACAGCCCGCCGCCGCTGATGTCGAGCCGACGCATCGACACCGCCTGGGACACCGCCCAGAAGTTCGCCGACGACCGGCAGCCGTCCTGGCCCGCCGCGTCGATGGTGAGCGAGAGGTTGGACAGGGTGCGCCAGAAGTTGACAAGCGCGAGGCAGTTGCCGGTGCCGCCGTCGGCCAGGCAGCGGTTGTAGACCTCCAGCTTGCCGTTGACGGTGACGTCGGTTGGCGAGGCGCCCAGACCGGAGACCTCGGTGTAGTAGCCGACCTTCGCCTGCAACGGTTGCTCCGCCGTGCCGTACGTGCCGGGCTTGAACAGGTAGGCGTGCCGTGCGGTGCCCATCTCGTTGTCGACCTGTGCGGCGTTCGCGGCGTCGAGCGTCTGCTGGATCTGGCTGACCGGCATGGCCGGGTCGAAGATCGTGACGTTGGGCCCGAAGTCCGGCCCGCGATGCGTCGGCCGTCCGGCGCTGGCGGCGGTGCTGGTCATCGTGACGCAGGTGGTCAGCGCCAGGGCGAGAAGGAGGGTGCGACCGGATCGCCGGCGTACCCGTCGGGACTGGGTTGTCATGCGGTTCGTCCTCTCCACTGGCCGGAACCTGCTCCGGCGCAGCCGTGCGGCGAGAGCGCTCTCTGATCCCTCCGGGCGGCGGTCGGGGCCGGCGCAGGGGTTGGCATGTTTCTACCCGGTAAATCGCCCGCACGCCATGACCGCCGACGACGAACTTCGATCCACCGGGGTGCGAACAGTACGCCCCGCCAGCGCTCGGGGCTTTCTGGTCCATGCTCGACCAGGCACCGGCGAGGGCAGCGGCCTCCTCGTCGAAGTACGGTCCCGCTGACGATTCGCTTCAGGTGCCCTTACCCCGCACCGGGGGCGCGTCGGTCAGGTCGGCTGCTCCGGGTCGGTCAGCGGGATCGGCAGCGCCTGCGCGGCCGCCGTGCCGCCACCCAGCGAGTGCGCCGGCGCGGGGCGGTCGCCGGTGCGGCTGTGCAGCCGTCCGCGCCCCGCCGGCCCGGCGCGCCTGGTCACCTCGACCGTCACCATCCGCACCGGCGGTGGTGGCGCGGCGAATCGTCCGGTGCCCCACCGCACCCAGATCGGAATCCGGCCGGCGTCCGCCTCTGCCCGGAGCTTCTGCACCGTCCGCGCCCGATCGGTGTGGTCGATCTCCAGCACCACCGGCGGGCCGTCGGGGCGGGCGCACGCCACGTCGAGGACCGAGTGCCGCTGCTCCAGCGGCGGTGGCAACGGCACCACGCTGGGCGCCCGCCGGTAGACCCGCCAACCCTGGGTCTCGGCCCACCGCACCACCGAGTCGATGACACGCATCGTGACCGCGTCGGCGTCCAGGTCGTTGAAGGTCAGGTCGGCCAGCCAGCGGTCCAGGTCGGCGGCCAGGCGCTCGCCGTCCGTCGTGACCTCCACCGGCGCAGGATAACGCGTCGCCGACGACCACGACCGGCACGCCTCGACGTGGGCGCCCGCGCGGGCCCGGCCCCGGTCGGAGCTGGGCCCGCGTCCCCGGGTCACCTCATGTTCGCCACCACGAACGGCGCGTGGCCGTGCAGGTAGTTGGTCCAACCTCCGGTCACCGGCGCCCCCCGGCTGAGCAGGTTGGTGGTGTCGTTGCCGACGTCCAGCTTCCAGGCCGTCCAGGAGATGCCGTTCGCCTTCATCCAGTCGATCCAGGCCTGTGCCTCGGGCAGGCAGGCCTGGCCGTCGAGACCGCCGTCGGCGTTGCTCGCTCCCCACTCCGTGACGAACAGCGCCAGCCCGGCCCGCATCGCGGCGTCACCCCTGGTCCGCAGCCACGCGCCGTGCGAGCACGAGTAGAAGTGCAGGGTGTACATCAGGTTGGTGCCGGAGACCGGGCTGGCCGCCGCGGCGTCCACGCCCTGTGACCAGGTCGGGGTGCCGAGCACGACGATGTTGTCCGGGTCGGCGGCGCGGATCGCGGAGAGCACCGCCTGGTGGTACGGCTTGATGACGCCGGTCCAGCTGTACTGCAAGGGCTCGTTCCAGGTCTCCCAGATCACGTTGGGCAGGTTGCCGTAGCGCCGGGCCAGATCGCCGAAGAACGCCACCGCCTGGGCCTGGTTGTTCTGCGCCTCGTGCGCGTGCCAGTCGACGATCACGTACACGCCGGCGCGGACGGCGTTGTTGATGATGGTCTCCACCTGCCCGCGCGCCCTGGCCGGATCGCTGAGGTACGCGCCGGCCGGTTCCACGCCCATCGCCGCCCGGATCACCTGGAGGTTCCAGTTGTCCCGCATCCAGGTCAGCGCCGAGAGGTTCTCCGCGTAGGGGGCGCTCTCCCAGTTGAGCCACATGCTGCTGACGCCGCGCAGCTGCACCCGCGCGCCGTTCTTGTCACACATGGTGGTGCCGCAGACCCGCAGCTGCCCGTGCCGCTCGACGGGGGTGCCGGAGGCCGGCGGCGGCGGCGGCGTCGGAGTCGGGGTCGGGGTCGGGGTCGGGGTCGGGGTCGGGGTCGGTCTGGGTGTCGGAGTGGTCGGGGTGGGCGTGGGCGGCGTCCCGCCGCCGCAGGACGAGCCGTTGACCGTGCAGTTCACCGGGGTGCCGGAGCCGGCGACGATGAAGCCGAACGACGTCGAGGCGCCGGCAGCCAGGGTGCCGTTCCAGGACACGTTGGTGAAGGTGTAGTGACTGCCGGCGGTCGCCTGTTGCGCGTTCCACGACTGGCTGACGGTCGAGGAGGATGGCAGGTCGAACTCGACCCGCCAGCCGGTGGTCTCTACGGACGTGTTGTTGGTGACGGTGACCTGGCCCTGATAGCCGCTGCCCCAGTTGTTGGTCACGGAGAAGACCGCTCTCGCCGCGCTGGCCGGTGTGGCGGTGACCGCCACCGCACCGGCGAGCAGGCCGGCGACGGCCAGGGCCGTGACAAGTCTCAGTGTGCGCATGCTGAACCCGCTTCGGTCGATCGACAGTGATGGACTCAGGCGGGGCGGCGCCTTCGCGCACCATATCGATCGCCGGCTATGGTCCGCAAGCTCGGGCCACCCGCCGGCCGGGGATCGGGGCCGGCCCGGTCCAGGCCGGCCCCGAGGTGGTCAGACTGCTGGGCGTACCCGGTAGGCCAGGTGGGTGACCCCGCTGCCCTCGACGACGCTGATGGGCCCGTCAAGCTGCAGCGGCGCGATCTTCAGGTCGACGAAGAGCGGGATGCCGGCACCGAGCAGCACCGGGACGAGGTCGACGTGCACCTCGTCGAGCAGGCCGGCTTCGATGACCTGGGCCGCGATCGTGCCGCCGTTGACGCCGACCTCCTTGTCACCGGCAAGTGCCTTCGCTCGGTCGATGGCGCTCTCGATGCCGTCGGTGACGAAGACGAACGAGGCGTTTTCCGCGTCCCAACCGTCCGGGACACTGTGGGTCACCACCACGACGGGCACGTCCATCGGATGCCTGCCGCCCCACCCGTTGGTCATGTCGAAGAGTCGCCGGCCGACGACCAGCGCCCCGGTCCGCTCGTTGAGGTCGCGCAGATGCCGGGCGCTCGCGGCGGAGGTGCGCAGGGTCATCCCGGGAGTGGCCGTCGCCGTCTCGACCTCGCCGTTGCCGTACCACTGGAACAGGTAGTCGAAGCCACCGTGGGACGGGTCCGCGATGTAGCCGTCCAACGACATCGTCGCTCCGGTCGTCACCTTCGTCATCGATCTGCTCCTCGGTCTCCGTCAGCCCGGCAAAGCCGGCTCTCGTCCTGTGGTCGAACCCGGCATCACCGCCCTCGACACCTGCGCCGGAAAAGTTTTCGAGCAGACCGCGTGCGCGGCCAGCGCCCGGAACGACCATCGGTCAGTGAGCCTTCATCAGGTCCACGAGCTGGTCCAGCGCGGCGCCCCAGCCCTCGTGGACGCCCATCTCGGCGTGTGACTTCCTCGTCGACGCCTCCGCGTGCATCGCGATGGCCGTGTACCTCGTGCCGGCACCGTCCGGCTCGATCCGGATGACCGCGGTGAACGGGAAGCCGTCCCCGGCGATCTGTGGGCGGAAGCCGTGGCTCAGGCTGGAGGTGAAGATCAGCGTCCTGCCCTCCTCAACCGCCAGGATGCAGCCCTGTTCGGATGCTCCGCACCCTCCGGCGAGCGCATGGTGGTGTCGAACCGGCCACCGGGCTGCAGGTCGATCTCGCAGGCGGTGGTCGACCAGGGCTTCGGCGTGAACCACTGCAGAAGCAGCTCGGGCGTGGTCCAGGCCCGCCAGACCAGCTCGGGCGCCACGTCGACGGTGCGCTCAAGGACGAGGTCGAGCTCGGGGTTCGTGGTGTAGGTCATCGCTGTTGCTCCTTCAGGTCGTGGAGAAGCGAGTCGAGTTGGTCGAGGCGCTGGGTCCACCGCGCACGCTGCACGGCGAGCCAGGTGTCCAGATGTTCGAGCGGCTGGGGTGCGAGCCGGTAGGTGCGCACCCGTCCCTTCTTGCTTAGGTCAAGACCTAAGTAACGCCCGGTGCTCCGACGACCCACCCGCGCCGGGTCGGCCGCCCTCGCGGGACACCCGTGCCGGTCGTAGCGTGGGGGGCATGCGAACCACCACGCTGGGCAGTGCGGGCCCCGAGGTCGGCGTCATCGGCCTCGGGTGCATGGGCATGAGCCACGGATACGACATCACCGGCCCCCGGGACGACGACACCTCGATCTCGGTCATCCGACAGGCCCTGGACCTGGGCGCCACCCTCCTCGACACCTCCGACGTGTACGGGCCGTACACCAACGAGGAACTGGTCGGCCGGGCGCTGGGCGGCGGCCACCGGGAGCGCGCCGTCCTGGCCAGCAAGGTCGGGCTGGTGGTCACCTCCCCCACCGGCGGTGCCGGCAACTCACCGACCATCCGCAACAACGGCCGCCCGGAGCACATCCGCGCGTCGATCGACGACAGCCTGCGCCGGCTCGGCACCGACCACGTCGACCTCTACCAGCTGCACCGCGTCGACCCCGAGGTGCCGATCGAGGAGTCCTGGGGTGCGATGGCGGAGGTCGTGGAGGCGGGCAAGGCCCGGCAGCTCGGCCTGTCCGAGGTGACGGTGGCCCAGATCGTGCGCGCCCAGGCGGTCCACCCGGTGGCGTCGGTGCAGTCCGAGCTGTCGCTGTGGACACGCGACCCGTTGACCGAGGTGCTGCCGTACTGCGCCACGCAGGGCATCGCCTTTCTGCCGTTCTCCCCGCTGGGCCGAGGCTTTCTGACCGGCCGGTTCACCTCGTTCGACGACCTGCCAACCGACGACTTCCGACGCGGCCTGCCGCGATTCCAGCAGGACGCGCTGCGCGCCAACCTCGCCATCGTCGCCCGGGTCCGCGAGGTCGCCGACCGGGCCGGCCTCAGCCCCGCGCAGGTCGCGCTGGCCTGGGTGGTGGCCCAGGGCCGGCACGTCGTCCCGATCCCCGGCACCAAGACCCCCCGGTACCTGGTGGACAACATCGCCGCCGGTGACGTACAGCTCAGCGCCGAGGACCTGGCCGACCTCGACGCCCTGCCCACGCCGGAGGGTGGCCGCTACTGAGGCCCGGGAGCCGCCGTCCGGCCCGACCAGACCGGCCAACCCGGTCAGCCGGGCCGGCCCACGGTGACCGGCGAACCGAACCGGACCGGAACACCGGGGGAGTACAGCACGCTGACCGGCGGCTCGGCCGGCGCCGGCAGCCCGGCGGCGGTGACCAGCTCATCGTCCAGATGCAGCAGCTCGGCCCGGTGCAGCGGCCAGCGCGGATGCCAGTTCGGCAGGTGCAGCGTGCGGCCGTACGCCCGGGTGTGCAGCCCCCAGCGGGCCGTGACGAAGTGCTCCAGCGGTGTCGGATCGGCGATCCGCTCCCCCACCCGGACCGACATCCGGCTCGTCGTACCGGCAGGGCCGGGCCACCGGCGCCGGCACCGATAGGTGCGCCGGTCGCCGTCGCGGTCCAGGCGCATCGACGACCACAGGTACGGCAGGCGCAGCGTCGCCCGGGCGACCAGCACCGGGACCAGCCGGGACGCGTCGAGCGACCGGAACACCACGGCCCGCCGGCCGGTGTCGTCGACGGAATAGAGCCGGACGTTGGTCTCCCAGAAGGTGCCGAAGTACGGCACACCGGGGCCCCGGCCGAGGCCCAGCCCGACCATCCGGAAGCCGATCAGACCGACGTGGCTCACGCCGTTCAGAGTGTCGGGGCGGGTGCCGGTGGGCAGCAGCGGCGCGACGAGTTCCGGTGCGACGGCCCAGTGCAGGAAGGTGAGATCCTCCCAGCGCTGACGCAGGGTGGCGCGGGGGAACGCCAGCTGGGGCGCGGGCTCGATGTCCATGCCCGCATCCTCCCTCGGCTGCGGTGTACGGTCCTAGGCTGGACAATCGCTGCACCGTGACGAAGGGAAGACCGCTGTGAGCCAGACCGAGCGGATCGATTCCGTTGATGAGTGGAACGTGGCGGAGGACGACGGGGTCCTGGACGCCTCGGACACCCTGGACGACGACCGCGTCGGTGACCCTCTGGACACCGGGATCATCGCCGAGGATCACTGGACGGGCGCCAACCGGTTCGGCACCACTCCCGCCGAGGAGCGCGCGGGCGAGTCGCTGGATCAGTACCTCGCTCAGGAGGAACCGGACGTCGACCCGTACGCCGAGGGCGGCGACGACGAGGACGAGCTGACCCGGCGGGGGTACGAGCGCGAGGCGCGCGCGGGCCGCCTGGTCGCCTACGACGAGGGCGTCGGCGAGGACGAGGACGCCGAAGCCGTGGCGTGGGACGCCGGGATCGACGCCGGCGCCGCCAGTGCGGAGGAGGCCGCGGTCCACGTGATCGACGACCCCGACGGGCCCGGGGACGGTCCGCTGCGCTGACGCCCCGCCGGTCGACGGACCGCCGCGCTCAGCACCACGACGGGCGCTGAGCGCGGCGGACGCGCCGCTCAGTGCACGACGGCGGCTGCCGTGGCCAGCTCGGCCGGTCGGTCGTCGCCCGACTGCGCCGGCTGACGTCGGCGCGGCAGCAGGGCGGCCGGAATGAACGTGGCCAGCACCAGGGCGAACGCCACCCAGAACGTGGTGCCGAACGAGGACGCGGCGAAGGCGAGCCCCCGTTCGATGAGCGACGGCTCGACCTGCTGGGCGAGTTGTGGGTTCTGCTGGGCGGCGATGGCCAGCCCGGCCTCGGTGGCCGGTTCGCCGTTCGGACCCACCAGGCCCGGAACCGGACGGGAGCCGTTCAGCTCGTTGGTGAGGATCACCGACATCACCGCGGCGCCGATCGACCCGCCGATCTGCTGCAGGATGTTGACCAGCGTCGAGCCGCGAGCGACGTCGCTGGCCTGCAACGTCCGCAGCGCCGACGTCATGATCGGCATCATCGTGCCGCCCATGCCCAGGCCCATCACGAACAGCGAGCCCCCCAGCAGCCAGTACGAGGTCTGCGGGTCGACCTGGGTGAAGCTGAAGAACCCGGCGACGATGAGCGCCAGCGCGAACGGAACGGTACGACCGATGGGCACCCGGTCGGCAAGCGTGCCGGCGATCGGCATGGTGATCATCGCGCCGATGCCCTGCGGCGCCATCAACAGACCGGCCGCCAGCGTCGTCTCGCCGCGCACCTGGAGGAAGTAACTCGGGAACAGCAGGCCGGCGCCCATGAACGCGATGATGAAGACGAAGAGCGTCGCCGAGGCGATGGCCAGGTTGCGGTTGGCGAACAGCCGCAGGTCGAGCAGCGGATGGCGGGGCTTGAAGGAGTAGAGCACGAACGCCACCACCAGCGCGGCGCCCACCAGCATGGGAGCCCACACCTTCGCCTCGGTGAAGGTGCCCGCCTCCGGCAGCGAGGAGACGCCGTAGAGGAAGAGGGCGAGCCCCGGTGACAGCATCAGCATGCCGAGGAAGTCGAACGACTCCGACGGCTCGGGCGCGTCCTTCGGCAACGCCAGTTGTGCGTAGACCAGGGCGACGACACCGATCGGCAGGTTGATCAGGAAGATCCAGTGCCAGCTCGCGGTGTCGATCAGCCAGCCGCCGAGGATCGGGCCACCGATCGGCCCGAGCAGCATCGGGATGCCGAGGACCGCCATCAGGCGGCCGATCCGGTGCGGACCGGCCGCCCGGGTCATGATGGTCATACCCAGCGGCATGAGCATGCCGCCGCCGAGGCCCTGCAGGACGCGGTAACCGATCAGCTCACCGATCGAGTCGGCGGTGGCACAGAGCCCGGACCCGATCGTGAACAGGGCCAGCGCCACCATGTAGAGGCGTTTGGTGCCGAACCGGTCAGCCGCCCACCCGCTGAGCGGGATCACCGTGGCCAACGCGAGGGTGTAGGCGGTCATCGTCCACGCCACCCGGGCGTACGACGCGTCGAACTCGATCTGGAACCTGGGCAGCGCCACGCTGACCACCGTCACGTCGAGGATCGACATGATCGCGCCGAGAACGACGACGCCCGCCACCTTGAGCACCGCGGCGTCGAGCTTGTCCGATGTCGCGACAGATTGCTGGGTCACAAACTCTCCTGAGGTCGGTTGAGCCGGCGTTTGGTGAGCGGTGGTGGCGGTGCCGCGCCGACCAGGCGCGGGCGCGACGCGCCGAGGGGAAACGCGCGGAGGAAGACTAACCGGAGGCACCGACGATTCGCCGTCGGTTTAACGACGGCGGCGGCGCGTTCCGACCTCGGCCCGTAGGCTCAGCCCTCGATCCCCAACGCCTGCACCGGGCTGACCCGGGACGCCCGCCGGGCCGGCAGCACCCCCGCCAGCGCGGTCAGCACGACCAGCGCCGCGAAGAGCCCCGCCAGCGGCAGCACCGGAAGGGTCAGCGGCGCGTTGAGCCCGAGGACCTGAACCGCCAACCAGGCGTACGGAACGCCGAGCAGCAGGCCGATCGTCGCACCGATCACCCCGTAGAGGCCCGCCTCGACGGTGAGCATGCCGCGCAGTCCGGGTCGGGACAGGCCGACCGCCCGGAGCAGCCCGGACTCGCGTACCCGCTCCACCACCGACAGCGCGGTCGTGGACCCCACCCCGACCACCGCGATCAGCACGGTCAGGCCGACCAGGCCGACGGCGATCAGGAGCAGGCTGTCCAACACCGCGCCGTTGCGGTCCCGCTCGTCGGCGAGCACCGTGAGGCCCACACCGTCACTGCCGCCGATCGCCTGCCGCAGCGCCTGCACGCCGGCGGTGCGGCCACCCTCACCGGGGCCGGCCGCATTGGCCAGCAGACCGCTGTACGTCGCCGGCGCACCGAGCCGGTCGAGGTCGGCGCGGTCGGTGAGGATGCCCGCGTACAGCGGAGCGTGGTCGGGCAGGACAGCGGCCACCCGTACGCCGACGGTCTTTCCGGCCAGGCCGATGGTGACGGCGTCGCCGGCCCGCAGACCGGCGTCGCGGGCGACCCAGCTGCCGAGCACGATGCGGCCGGGGCCACGGTCGGCCAGCGTGCCCTGCGCCACGTCCAGGTCCTCGGTGGTCGGCAACGCCCGCAGGTCGAGGTCGAGCGCAGGGTAACCGGACTCGGCGCTGCCCAGCCGGTCGCCGCCGCGTAGCAGCGTGACGTCGTCGACCCGGCGGTACGGCACCACGCGGGTCAGCGCCCCGCGGGCGGCCTCGGCCCGCGTCACGACGGCGGCCGGCAGCGCTGCACCGTTGCCGGCGGTGACCTCGAAGTCGGCCGGGGCGGACAGGGCCATCTCGCGGTCGGCGAGGATCCGCATCGACGCGCCGCCGATCACCACCCCGGAGATCAGGGTCACGCCGAGCGCGACCACGACGGAGATGGCGGCGGCGCGACGCGGCGTTCCTCCGACTCCCCCGACCGCCAGCCGCCCGAGCGGCCCGAACTGGCGCAGCGGCCAGCCCACAATGGACAGGACCGGGCGCACCAGCAGCGGTCCGAGGGCCACCAGCGCGCAGAACGCCAGCGCGCCGGACCCGACCAGCAGGAGCAACCCGGGCACCGGGTCGTAGACCTCCTGTTGTGGCGTCGGCAGCCGGCTGAACGTGGCGCCGCCCGCCAGTGTCGCGCCGACGCCCAGGAGCAGCCCGGACACCAGACGTGGCATCCCGATGCCGCGCCGGGCGGCGAGAACGCTCGCCGCCCGCAGCGCCTCCAGCGGAGAGACCCCGGCGGCGGAGAAGGCCGGCGCCAGAACCGCCAGCACGGTGAGGACGACGGCACCGAGCACCACCGCGACCGCCGCCGCCAGTGGCAGACCCGGCGACGAGACCGCCGTTCCGGTGGCACGCAGGATCGCCGGGAGGGCGTATCCGGCCGTGAGGGCGGCGGCGACCCCGACGACGCCGGCGACCAGCCCGGTCAGGGCGCCCTCGGCGATCAGCGCGCCCGTCAGCGCGCCCCGGCTCGCGCCGACCGCCCGAAGCAGTGCCAGCTGCCGCATCCGCTGGGCGAAGACGATGCGGAAGGTCGAGGTGACCACCAACGCCGCGGCGATGACCGCGACCGCGACGAACATGCCGACCAGGGCGAACAATCGCCCGACCTGCTCGGCTTGCGCGTCGGCCTCGGCCCGGCGGACCTCCTCGCCGGTACGGATCGCCACGTCGGCCGGCAGAGTCGCGGCCACCCGCTCCCGCACCTTCTCCGCCGACGCGCCGGGGGCCACCCGGACGTCGATCCACTCCAACCCGGCCGAACCGCCCCACGCGGTCACGACGCTGTCCGGGGCGTACGCGTCGATGCCTCCGTCCGTCGGGGTGTCGACCAGGCCCGTGACGGTGAGCCGGGCGGGTGTGGTCAGCCCACCGCCCTTCCCGCTGGTCACGGTGCCGATCCGAAGACCCAGCCGCTCGGCGGTGCGCGGGGTGACCGCGATCTCGCCGGGGCCGTCGGGATAGCTGCCGGCACGCAGCCGGACGGTGGCCAGCGGGCCGGTTCCCGGGTCGGCCCGGAGGTTCAGGTACCCCTCGCCGAGGGACACCCCGACGGTCAGCCGGCCGACCGCCTCGGCGACGCCCGGCACCGCGCGGACGCGGGGCAACGCCGCTCCGCCGGGCGGTGGCCGTTGCTGATCGCCGATCACCAGGTCGGTTGCCGCGGGGGTGCCGCTGAGGTTGTCCACCGCGGTCCGTACGGTGATCTCCCGCGCCAGGACGGTGCCGAAGACGACGAACGACGCGACCAGGATGGCCAGGCCGGTCAGGATCAGCCGGCCGGGGCGTCGCGCCGCCGCGCTCACCTGGGTACGCAGCACTGTCGCCCTCATGCGCCGGCCGCCAGTTCGCGCAGCGCTTCGGTGATCGACACCTGGTTCGGCTCGTCGATCTCGCCGGCGACCCGGCCGTCGGCGAGCAGCACCACCCGGTCGGCGTACGCGGCGGCGATCGGGTCGTGGGTGACCATGACCACCGTCTGGCCGAGGTCGCGTACCGAGTCGCGCAGGATGGTGAGCACCTCCGCACCGGAGCGGGAGTCGAGGTTGCCGGTCGGCTCGTCGGCGAAGACCACCTCGGGACGCGACACCAGCGCCCGGGCCAGCGCCACCCGCTGCTGCTGGCCACCGGAGAGCTCGCCGGGCCGGTGACCGAGTCGCTGGCCGAGACCCAGCACGTCGACCAGGTGCGCGAGCAGGTCGGTGTCGGGCTGCCGGCCGGCGAGATCCAGTGGCAGGGTGATGTTCTGCGCGGCGGTGAGCTGCGGTAGCAGGTTGAACGACTGGAAGACGAACCCGACCCGGTCCCGGCGTACGCGGGTCAGCGTCCGGTCGGACCGCCCGGTGAGCTCGGTCCCCCCGAGGATCACCCGGCCCGAGGTGGCCGTGTCCAGGCCGGCGAGGCAGTGCATCAGGGTCGACTTGCCGGACCCGGATGCGCCCATGATCGCGGTGAACTCGGCCCGGCCGAAGCTGACCGAGACCCCGTCCAGGGCGCGGACGGCGGTGTCCCCGCTGCCGTACACCTTCTCCAGATCGACCGCGGCGACCGCGGCGTGGCTGGTTCCCGGCGGGGCGTGGGTTGTCATCGTTCCTCCAGTTCGCTGCGATGTGGCCCGGGAAGCCTCGCCGCCCGCAGCGGGTGGGCACATCCGCCCCGCGTCGGGTCTCGACGGTGAGGGGTCTGCCTTTCGGCCGATCTGCCACCTCCGCCCGCCTGGCTACGCTGGGTCATCATGAGCGCGCCGGATCTTCGACGTTGGTGGGTACGCCTGGCCCAGGCCGCCGGGCTGGTGGCCATTGGCCTGCTCGCCCTCTTCGATCTGCGGTTCGGCGCACCCGAGAGCATGGCGGCTCTCCTGCTCCTGCTGGTGCGGATGGGGTTGGCGGTGGCGACGGTGCCGCTCTGGCTGCCGGTGCACCGGCTCGGGTCGCGCCTGCTGCCGCTGGCCGCGTTGGTGCTCGCGTCCGCCTCACTGGTCGTGACCGTGGCGTTCCTGGTCCTCGGCATCGACGACTACTGGGTCGGGGGCAGCTGGGGGCTCGCCGAGTCGGCCGGGCTGATCGGGGTGGTCTTCGTGGTCACCCGCTGGGGAGCGCCCCGGCTCGCCCCGTGGGCGGCGGTGGCCGCCGGGCTCGCGGTCGCCACGATGCCGCTGCGTGCCGGCACCGACAGCCTGCTCGTGATCTTCGGCCTTCTCCAGGTGCTCGCCGCGGCCGGCGCCGCCGGGGTGGGGCTCTACCTGCGGATCATGGCCGCTGGTCGGGAGCGGGCGATCGCGCTGGTCCGGGCCGAGCAGCGCGCCGAGTTCGCCCGTGACCTGCACGACTTCATCGCCCACCACGTGACCGGCATCGTGGTGCAGGCGCAGGGCGCCCGGTTCGTCGCCGAGCAGGACCCGCGTCGGGTGATCGTCGCCCTGGAGCAGATCGAGCGGGCCGGCGCGGAGACGATGGCCTCGATGCGACGGATGGTGGGGATCCTGCGGAACCCGGATGCCCCGCCGGACGCGCCGCTGGCCCCGCTGGCCGGTGTGACCGAGCTGGAGCCGCTGCTGACGGGGTTCAACGGCACGGCGCGCGCGCCGGCACGACTGGACGTCGACGGCGACCTGGACGGGCTGCCGGTGGAGGTCTCGACGTCGGCGTACCGGGTGGTGATGGAGGGCCTGACCAACACCCGCCAGCACGCGCCGGATGCCCGGTCGGTGAACGTGGCCGTGCGGCGTACGCCGGACTGGTTGCTGGTCCGGGTGGCCGACGACGGCGCGTCCGGGCGCACCGCGCCGGGCCGGGGGCACGGCTTCGGTCTGATCGGCCTCACCGAGCGGGTACGCGCCCTCGGCGGCACGATCACCGCCGGGCCTGGCGTCGCCGGCGGCTGGGTGCTCGACGCGGCACTTCCGCTGCGCGTGGTGGTCGGGCGATGATCCGGGTTCTGATCGCCGACGACCAGGCGATGGTCCGGACCGGCTTCGGCATGATCATCGGGGCGCAGGCGGACATGGAGGTGGTCGGCGAGGCCGCCGACGGGGTGGTGGCCGTCGAACTGGCCCGTCGGCTGCGTCCGGACGTGCTGCTGCTGGACATCCGGATGCCCCGCCTCGACGGCCTCGAGGCGCTGCGGCTGCTCGCCGGGCCGGGCGTCGCCGATCCGTTCCGGGTGGTCGTGGTGACCACCTTCGATCTCGACGAGTACGTGCACACCGCGCTCTCCAACGGCGCCTGCGGTTTCCTGCTCAAGGACTCCGGCCCGGCGTTACTGGTCGAGGCGGTCCGCGCGGCCGTCTCCGGCGACGCGCTGATCAGCCCGTCCATCACGGTACGGCTGTTGGAACACCTCAGCTCGCCCGTGGCGGCGCGGGACGACGCCGGGCTGTCGCCGCGGGAACTCGACGTCGTGCGGCTCGTCGCCCGGGGCCTCACCAATGCCGAGATCGCGGCCCGGCTCTTCATCGCTGTCGGCACGGTCAAGACCCACCTGGCCAGCGTGCAGATGAAGCTGAGTGCCCGCAACCGCGTCGAGATCGCCGCCTGGGCCTGGGAACGCCGCCTACTCGGCTAGGTCGCGGCCCTCCAGGTCTGGCGCACGTCGCGACATTCCGCGAGGCTGACGAACGTGTATGACTACGACCTGTTGGTGCTGGGTTCTGGACCCAGCGGTCAGAAGGCCGCGATCGCCGCCGCCAAGCTCGGCAGGCGGGTCGGCATCGTGGACCGCCGCGACATGATCGGTGGGGTGTGCATCAACACCGGCACCGTCCCCTCCAAGACTCTGCGCGAGGCCGTGCTCTATCTGACCGGGCTGAGTCAGCGGGACCTCTACGGCAGCAGCTACCGGGTCAAGGACGAGATCACGGTCAGCGACCTGGCCGCCCGAACCCAGCATGTGATCACGCGGCAGACCGACGTCATCCGCAACCAACTGGCCCGCAACCGGGTCGCGATGATCACCGGCACCGGCCGGTTCGCCGACGCGCACACGATCTGGGTGGACAGCGGCTCCGGGCGGGAGTCCAGGGTGACGTTCGACAAGATGGTCATCGCCGCCGGCACCCGCCCGGCCCGCCCGGACAGCGTCGACTTCGACGACCGCACCATCGTGGACTCCGACGGCGTCATCAACCTCCAGGCCGTACCCCGCAGCATGGTGGTGGTCGGCGCCGGCGTGATCGGCATGGAGTACGCGTCGATGTTCGCCGCGCTCGGCACCAAGGTGACGGTGGTGGAGCGCCGCGACCGGATGCTCGATTTCTGCGACGACGAGGTCGTCGAGTCGCTCAAGTACCACCTGCGTGACCTGTCCGTGGCGTTCCGCTTCGGCGAGGAGGTCGCCGCCGTCGAGAAACACCAGACGGCGGCGCTGTGCATCCTGCGGAGCGGCAAGAAGATCGTCGCCGACACCGTCATGTACTCGGCCGGCCGGCAGGGTCAGACCGACGACCTGGCCCTGGAGGCGGCCGGGCTGGAGGCGGACCGGCGCGGCCGGATCGCCGTCGACGCCAACTACCGCACCCCGGTGGACAACATCTATGCCGTCGGTGACGTGATCGGCTTCCCGGCGCTCGCGTCCACGTCGATGGAGCAGGGCCGGCTGGCCGCGCAGCACGCCTGCGGCGAACCGATCCGGGAGATGCACGGCCTGCAGCCGATCGGCATCTACACGATCCCGGAGATCAGCTTCGTCGGGCAGACCGAGGCCCAACTCACCGACACCTCGACGCCGTTCGAGGTGGGCATCGCCCGCTACCGCGAGCTGGCCCGCGGTCAGATCGTGGGTGACTCGTACGGCATGTTGAAGCTGCTCGTCTCCCCCGACGACGGTCGGCTGCTCGGCGTGCACGTGTTCGGCACCGCGGCCACCGAGATCGTCCACATCGGCCAGGCGGTGATCGGCTGCGGTGGCACGATCGACTACCTGGTCGACGCGGTGTTCAACTACCCGACGTTGGCGGAGGCGTACAAGGTGGCCGCCCTGGACGCCTCCAACAAGATCCGCAACATCACTCGCATCGACGGTTAGCTCAGCCCGCCGTACAGGTCGGGCTGAGGCCGGTGGCGCTGCCGGTGGCCTGGAAGCCGAACTCGGTGGACTGGCCCGCGCCGACCCGACCGTTGTGGGCCACGTTCGTCCAGCGTGTGGCGCCGGTGTCACCGCTGCGGTTGGCGTTCCAGGCGTTGGTGACCGTCGCGCCCACCGGCAACGTGATCGTCACCGCCCAGGCGGTGAGGGCCGACGATCCGGCCGTCACCCGCACCGTCGCCACGAAGCCGCCCGTCCACTGGTTCACCGACACGGTGGCGGCGCAACCACCGGACCCGGGAGGCGGAGTCGTGGAAGGCGGAGTCGTGGAAGGCGGTGGTGTGGTCGCGGGCGGTGGGGTCGTTCCGTTGTTGAGCGCGGCGAGCACCGCGTCGTACGCCGGCTTCCTGGCACCGCCACCGGTGAACAGCAACGGGTTCTGCGGGGCGCGCCACGAGTCGCTGTCCCGGATGCCCCAGACGGTGAGGCCGTTGCAGCGGGGCACGGCGAGGCAGTCCTGGACCACGCTGCGGTACGTGGTCGCCGACGCCCCCTCGATGTCCAGCTCCGTGATCTGCACGTCGACGCCGAGCGCCGCGAAGCTGGACAGGGTGGTGCGGTAGTTGCCCGGGTAGGGCGAACCGCTGTTGAAATGCGACTGGAAACCGACGCAGTCGATGGGCACGCCGCGCTGCCTGAAGTCCCGCACCAGCGCGTACACGGCCTGGGTCTTGGCGTGCGACCAGTCGTCGGTGTTGTAGTCGTTGTAGCAGAGCTTCGCGCCGGGATCGGCGGCACGGGCGGCCCGGAACGCCGCCTCGATCCAGTCGTTGCCGGTGCGTTGGAGATTGGAGTCGCGCCGCGCGCCGGCGCCTCCGTCGGCGAACGCCTCGTTCACCACGTCCCACGCCACGACCTGACCCCGGAAGTGGGTCACCACCTGCGTGACGTGGTGGAGCATCGCCTGCCGCAGCGCGGCGCCGGCCATGTTCTGCATCCAGCCCGGCTGCTGCGAGTGCCAGGCAGGGTGTGACCGCGTACGCTCATCCCCCTGCTGCGGGCGTGGTCGACGATCCGATCCGCCGCGCCGTAACTGAACTGACCCTGCTGCGGCTCGGTCGCGTCGATCTTCATCTCGTTCTCGGGCGTGACCGAGGTGAACTCACGGTTCAGGATCGTGGTGTAGTCGCTGTCGGCGAGCTTGTTCGCGGCCACCGCCGTGCCGACATACCGACCCCGCTCGGCCGCGGACGCGCCGAGTGTGCTGCCGGCGGCGGCGGGAGTTGCCAGGAGCATCGCCGTACCGGCGGCGAGGACAGCCACCCCGGTCAGCGCGAACGCGGCTCTCGATGCCGCCCTCCAGTGCGCGTTTCTCATCGTGTGACTCCAGCTCTGGTGGTGAACACAGGCTGCTGCGGCTGCTCGACCGATGGATCCCCGGGTGGGTGAGCGCGGCAGCGGCCAGCATCACGAACGCCATGACGGTGACCAGGTCGAGGACTGCCCTTCACCCGACCGTGACCGCGGCTCGCGAGACCATGCCAGCCTCAATCGAGCACTCTCGATTGTCAAGACTCCGGGGGCAACCATCGTCACCCCGACGTACCGGGGGCACGACTAGCTGCACTGTTGATGCAGCAAACCGGCCTCAGTCGACCGGCACCTCGGCCAGCAGCGCGCCCACCGTCCGGGCCATCACCGCGCGGGCCTGGTCGACGCCCAGCCCCAACCCGTCGCGCAGCATCGACCAGGCCGGCCACATGCTGGCCGCCACCAGCGCGTTGACCAACTGCTCGCGCCCCCACCCGGCCTGCGCCAACTCGGCGGCGAAGAGCTCCTCGACCTCGTCGCGCACCCGGGCGATGTGCGTGAGCCGGTTGCGGTGCAACTGGTCGGAGACCGGCTCGCGCATCTGCGCGGCCCGCGCCGACGGCGCGATGAGCTGGAGTAGCCGGGCCCGCTGCCGGCAGTACGCGTCGACGCGCTTCGCCAGCGGCAGCCCGGTCGAGATCGGCCGGTGGACGGCGTCCTGCTGGCGAAGCACCTCCGCGCCGCTGGCCTCGAAGAGGGTCTCCATGTCCTTGAAGTTGGTCCAGAGCGTGCGCAACGAGATGCCGGCCCGCTCCGCGATGCGGTCCCCGGTCGGCCGGAGGTCGCCCTCGGAGATGAGCGCGAGGTGGGCCTCGACGATTGCCGCGCGGGTGCGCTCGGCTCGGGCGGTCCGCCCGTCGACCCGGCCCGGGACCGTGACCCCGTCCATCCGCCCCCTGACAGCCCGATCCGAGTAGGCATTCACAGTGCAGATACTAGGAGACGGTCGGCACCCCGTTCGCCGGCGGCGCCACCGGGGTGGCCGCGTACTCGTTGACCGGCCCGTCCGCCTCGTCGGTCTCGTACGTCGGCCCGAAGTAGCTCTGCACTCCCCCGCTGACCCGACTCAACCGCTGCCCGCCGTAGCCGGAGTGGTCGGTGGCGGAGAAGCGCAGCGGAACCAGCCCGGGGCCCTGGAAGCCGCCCTTCTGCACCGTCTGGAGCACCTTCTCCCGGGTGAGATCCCTACCGGCGCCCAACAGCACCTGCACGAACAGGTACCCGACCGACATGCCGTAGACGATGTTGCCATCGAACGGCGCGTCCCCGTTGTGCGACTTGTTGACCTTCATGAAGAGCTGGATCCACGGGTTCGAGGTGTCGTTCTGCATCGGCAGGTAGTTGGTGCCGACCACGCCCTCCAGCAGGGGGGCGGCGGCACCGAGCTGCTTGGACAGGGTGGGATGGTCGGCGCCGACGTTGGAGACCAGCCACTGTGGCTTGAAGCCCAGCCGCGCGGCGGTGCCGATGGACAGCGCCGTGAAGCCGGGCACGGTGGCGAGCACGACCACCTGGCAGCCGGCGGCCTTGAACGCGCCGATCTGCGGCGCCACGTTGGTGTTGCTGGTGACGTACGTCTGCTTGACCGCCACGGCCGTTGCGCCGAGCACCTTCTCGACGCCGGCCAGGCTGTCCCGGCCGAAGTCGTCGTCCTGGCCGAGGAAGCAGACCTTCTGACCGGCCAGGCTCGACTTCGCGTAGCTGGCCAGGATCTTGCCCTCGACCGTGTAGTCCGGGTTGAAACCGAACGTGCCGGGATACTTGTCGGGCTGGTCCCAGTTGCGGCTGCCGGAGGCGACGAAGAGGTCGGGCACCCGGTTGGTCTTGAGGAAGTCGAGCACGCCGGTGTGCGTCGGCGTACCGAGGCCGTTGAGGATGGCGAAGACCCTGTCCTGCAGGACGAGTTGGCGCACCACCTGCTGGGTGTTCGCCGGGTTGTAGCCGTCGTCCATGATCTTGTAGGTGATCTTGCGTCCGTGTACGCCACCGTTGGCGTTGACGAAGTCGAAGTACGCCTTCGTCGCCGGGGCGATCTTGGAGTAGCCGGCGGAGGCCGGCCCGGTGAGCGGCATGTGGGTGCCGACGACGATCTCGGTGTCGGTCACGCCCGGCACCGATCCCCCGCCGGTAGGAGAACCGTCGTCGCCGCTGCAACCGGCGGCGCTGATCAGCAGGGCTATGGTGCTGGCGATCGCGAGACCGCGTCGTGCCGTACGGTGCATCGGAAACACCGACCTTTCTCGGTCCGGTTCTTTCTCCAACTTCCGTGGTGGTGGCGCGCCCGGCCGAGGCCGGACAGGGACAGCTCAGGATCGACGTGCCGGCCACCGGGCCAGCAGCGCCCGACCGAGCCGCGACAGCAGACCCTGCACGCCGCCGGGTGCGGCGATCATGACGACGATCAGCGTGCTACCGAAGATCGCCAGCGGGAGGTTGCCCTCCAGCCGCTGCGCCACGGCGGGCGACAGGGTCAGCAACTCGGTCGCGGAGTGGGTGAGATCGGGCAGGGCGACCAGCAGGACGGCCCCCCACAGCGCACCGCTGAGGCGACCGAGACCGCCGATCACCACGGCCATCAACAGGTAGAGCGACAGGGTGAGCGAGAACGCCCCCGGCGAGACGCTCTGCGCCAGCACCGCGAGCAGGGCACCGCCGAGCCCGGCCGTCGCGGCGCTGACCACGAACGCGAGCACCTGGGTACGGGCCACGTGGATGCCGGCCAGGCGGGCGGCCACCTCGTCGTCGCGGACCGCCCGGAAATTACGCCCGTACCGGCTGCGGATCAGGTTGGCCAGCAGCAGCAGGGCGAGCAGGGTTGCCGCGCCCGCAAGCCAGAGCTGCCACCGCTCGTAGGGGAAGTACGGCCCGAGCGACAGCGGCGGCGGCGCCACCGCGACCGACAGCCCCTGCTCCCCCTTGAAGACGCCGTCGAACGTGACGGCCAGGGCCGGCACGACGACAGCCACGGCGAGGGTGACGCCGGCCAGGTAGGGGCCACGCAGCCGCGCCGCCGCCACACCGACCACCGCGCCGAGGCCGACCGTGCTGAGCACCGCCGCGCCCAGCGACAGCGGCAGCAGCCAGCCGCCGGTCATCCCCCGGTCGGCGAACGCGTTCTGACAGAAGGCCACCGTGTACGCCCCGGTCGCCATCAACGCGCCGTGCCCGAGCGAGAGCTGCCCGTTGAGACCGGTGAGGACGGTCAGTCCGGCGGTGGCGCAGAGGTACGCCGCCACGGTCGCGAGCTGGAAGTTGCGGAACGGCTCGACGGCGTAGCTGACCCCGACCAGCAGCAACCCGGCGGCCAGCGCGACGGCGAGGTGCCGCAGCAGCGTCGAACCGCTCCGCCGTCCGGTCGGACGGTCACCGGCGCCGGCCAGCTGCTGCCTGGGCGGCAGGACCGCCCCGGTGGCGCTCACACCCGCCTCGCCGCGACCGGGGCGAACAGCCCGCCGGGCCGGACCAGCAGCACCGCCAGCAGTAGCACCAGCACCGCCAGCGGGGTGAGGTCGCTGCCGGCGTAACCACTGACGTAGGAGAGCAGCAGACCCACCACCAGCCCTCCGACCACCGCCCCGGGTGGGCTGTCCAACCCGCCGACCACCGCCGCGGTGAACGCCGAGACGAAGACCAGGTCCATCGCGTGCGGATGCAATCCGAGCTCGGTGGGGATGACCAGCATGGCTGCCAGCGCGCCCACGCCCGAGGCGAGCGCCCAGCCCAGGGTCAGCATGCCGCCGACGTTGACCCCGAGCAGCCGGGACACCTCGGGCGCGAAGGCCGCCGCCCGCATCCGCAACCCGACCGGGGTCCGGGCGAAGATCCAGGCCAGCCCGCTGACCACCACCCCGATCGTCGCGAAGACGAACAGGTCGTACGGTGAGAGCACCGCGACCCCGCCCACCGTGAGGGCGGACCGGCTGAAGGGCGCCTCGGCGGGTCGGAACTCGCTGCCGTACACCATGCCCAGGACGGCCTGGATCAGCAGCACCAGCCCGAGCGCCACGATCACCGGGTTGAGCGGCGAGGTGTGGTCGACGAAACTCATCACGGCACGGTCCACCACCGCACCGAGCAGCAGCCCGGTGCCGATCGCCACCACGAAGCCCAGCCAGTACGAGCCGGTCGCCGCGGACACGGTGTAGGCGACGTACGCGGCGGCGACGGCCATCGCCCCCTGGGCGAAGTTGACGACCCGCGCCGCCCGCCAGATGAGCACCAGGGCGAGCGCGAAGGCGGCGTACACGGCACCCCGGGACAGGCCGTCGGCGGTGAGAAAGAGGAACCGGTCCACTCGGTCCTCCCTTCTGCAGACGAGGTGGTGGTCAGAAACCGAGGTACGCGTGCCGCAGGTCGACGTCGTCGCGGAGCGTGGCGGCCGGGGCGGCGATCACCACCCGGCCGAGGGCCATCACCACGCCCTGGTCGGCGACGGCGAGTGCGCCCCGGACGTTCTGCTCGACCAGCAGCACGGTCAGGCCGGTTCGGTCACGCAGGTGCCGGAGCAGGGCCATGGTCCGTGCAACCACCCGCGGCGCCAGCCCGAGCGACGGCTCGTCGAGCAGCAGCAGTCGGGGTCGGCCGACCAACGCCCGGCCGAGGGCGAGCATCTGCCGCTCCCCGCCGGAGAGCTGGTGACCGAGGTGCCGGCGGCGCCGCGCCAGCGGCTCGAAGAGCTCGTAGACCTCGTCGAGAGCACGCCTGGCGTCGGCCCGGTCACGCCGCCACAGCCCGCCGAGCCGCAGGTTCTCGTCGACGGTGAGCTCGTTGATCACGCCCCGCCCCTCCGGCACGTGCGCCATGCCGCGCCGGACGAGTTGCTCCACCGGGGTGCCGCGCAGGTCGTCCCCGTCCAGGAGCACCTGCCCGGCCACCGGGCGGATCATGCCGGACAGCGCGCGCAGCAGGGTGGTCTTGCCGGCGCCGTTCGCGCCGACGACCGCGGCGATGGTGCCGGCCGCAACGGTGAGGTCGATGGCCTGCAGCACGGGCGCGGCACCGTAACCGGCGACCAGTCCACGCACCACGAGCAGGTCCTGCGCACTCATGAGACATCCTCGCCGACGGCGGCCCCGAGATAGGCGTCGGTGACCGCCGGGTCGTCGCGGATCTCGTCCGGTGTGCCGGCGGCGATGACCCGGCCGAAGTCGAGGACCACGATCTCGTCGCAGACCGCCATCACCAGATCCATGTGGTGCTCCACCAGAAGCACCGCGCAGGGGTCGTCGTCGCGTCGGGGCAGCTGCCGGATCAGCTCTGCCAGCTCGGCTACGTCGTCGCCGCCGAGGCCGCCGGCCGGCTCGTCCAGCAGGAGCAGCCGGGGCCGGGCGGCCAGCGCGCGGGCCAGGGCGACCCTTTGGCGTACGGCGAAGGGCAGCGTGGTCGGCGCGGCGTCGGCATGCCCGGCGATGCCCAGGTCGTCCAGGATGCCCAACGCGTGCTGGCGCAGCCGCCGCTCGTCGCGATCACTGCCGGGCAGGCCGAGCAGCGCCGGGACGAAGCCGGCCCGTGCGGTGTGCGAGGCGCCGGTCATCACGTTCTCCAGCACGGAGAGCCCGGCGAAGAGCCCGGTCCCCTGCAGGGTCCGGGCGATGCCGAGGCGCGTCAGGCGGTGCGGCCGTGGCCGCAGCGGCGTGCCGTCGAGGGTGAGCGAACCCGTTCCCGGCGAGACGAAGCCGCAGATCACGTTGAACACCGTGGTCTTGCCGGCGCCGTTGGGCCCGATCACGCCCACCACCCGGTTGGGTGCCACCCCCAGCGAGACGTCGTCGAGGGCGGTGAGGCCGCCGAAGCGTACGCCGATGTGGTGCAGTGCGAGGCCGAGCTCCATTCACCCATCCCTCTGCCGTGGCGGGTGTAATTTACACTCGCAGTGTACGTTTCTCGGGTACGGCGTCAAGACCTTCGATGTCTCGCGCTGCACGGCCGACTGACCGGCCATCCGTGGTGTTTTGGCCCTCTGAGCAGGGGTAGGACTTTCTGGGCCTGCTCGCAAAACGCTCCATGGAGGGTTCGTTCAGTGAATTCCAGCAAGCCCGCCAAGGCGGCCAAGAGCGCCGTGAAGACAGCCTCGAAGAAGATCGCCGACGCCCTGACGCCAGACGTTCCCGGCGCACCGGGCAGCGCCACGCCGACGGTCGAGGAGCCGACGACGCCGCGTGACCCGTTGCCGCCGAGGGGCGAACAGGGGGCTCCGCAGACGCGTACGCCGACCGGCGCGGAAACCGGCGTGCCGGCGACCGCCAAGGGTCAGCAGGGCGCGTTCCTCACCACCTCGCAGGGGGCGCGGCTGCGCGACACCGACCACTCGCTCAAGGCCGGTTCACGCGGTCCGACCCTCCTGCAGGACCACCACCTGCGCGAGAAGATCACCCACTTCGACCACGAGCGCATTCCGGAGCGGGTGGTGCACGCGCGCGGCGCCGGCGCGCACGGCGTGTTCACCGCCTACGGAACCGCGGAGCGGGTCACCCGCGCCGGTTTCCTCAAGAAGGGGCGCGAGACGGAGGTCTTCGTACGCTTCTCCACCGTTCTCGGCTCGCGCGGTTCGGCCGACACGGTCCGAGACACCCGCGGCTTCGCGACGAAGTTCTACACCGACGAGGGCACGTTCGACCTGGTCGGCAACAACATGCCGGTCTTCTTCATCCAGGACGCCATCAAGTTCCCGGACATCATCCACGCCGCGAAGCCACATCCGGACCGTGAGATCCCACAGGCACAGAGCGCTCACGACACCTTCTGGGACTTCGTCTCCCTGCACACCGAGGCGCAGCACCACACGATCTGGAACATGTCCGACCGTGGCATTCCCCGGTCGTACCGGACGATGGAGGGCTTCGGCGTCCACACCTTCCGCCTCGCCAACGAGGCCGGGGAGACGGCGCTGGTCAAGTTCCACTGGAAGCCCAAGCTGGGCGTGCACTCCCTGACCTGGGAGGAGGCGCAGATGCTCAGCGGCTTCGACCCGGACTTCCACCGTCGGGATCTCTACGACGCGATCGAGGCCGGCGCGTACCCGGAGTGGGAGCTCGGCATCCAGGTCTTCCCCGACACTCCCGAGGAGACCTTCGCCGGGATCGACCTGCTGGATCCGACCAAGATCGTGCCGGAGGAGCTGGCCGAGGTGCAGCCCATCGGGCGGCTGACCCTCAACCGGACGCCGACGAACTTCTTCGCCGAGACCGAGCAGGTCGCCTTCCACCTCGGCCACCTCCCGCCCGGCATCGACGTCACGAACGACCCGCTGCTTCAGGGCCGGCTGTTCTCGTACGTCGACACGCAGCTCACCCGCCTGGGCGGACCCAACTTCTCGCAGATCCCGATCAACCGTCCGCACGCGCCGGTGAACGACATGCTCCGCGACGGCTTCCACCAGCACGCCGTGTACGCGGGGGTGGCGCCGTACCGGCCGAACTCGCTCGACGGTGGCAACCCCTTCCCGGCGGGTGACAAGGAGCACGCGTTCCTCGACGTGCCGGTGACGGTGGCGGAGGCACCCAAGGTGCGGGCGAACCCGGCCTCTTTCGACGACCACTTCAGCCAGGTACGTCTGTTCTGGTCGAGCATGTCGCCGGTCGAGAAGGAGCACATCATCCGCTCCTACACCTTCGAACTCGGCAAGTGCTACCACCAGGCGATCAAGGAGCGTCAGCTGCAGAGCCTCGCCAACATCGACCCGGTGCTGTGCGAGCAGGTCGCCACCGGTCTGGGTCTGCCCGCTCCGCAGCCGACCGTGCCGTTGGCCGACGTCGAGCCCAGCCCGGCGCTGTCGCAGGTCGGCAGGGAGTGGCCGACCGACGGTCGCACGATCGGGATCGTGGTCGACCCCGACGGCGACCTCGATGGCGTCGACGAGGTGCGGCGGGCCGTCTTCGAGGCGGGCATGGTGCCGCTGCTGATCGCCCCGCACGGTGGCCTGGTGGGAGACATGCCGGTGCAGCGGACCTTCGCCACCGGTCGGTCGGTCGAGGTCGACGCCGTGTTGCTGGCCGGGGCTCCGGCACCCGCGCCGGACGCCCTCCCCGCCCGCGACGGCAAGGCGGGCAAGAGGCAGGCGGCGGCGGTGGATCCCCGCGTGCTGCTCCTCGTCGAGGAGAGCTGGCGGCACGCCAAGACGATCGGCGCCTGGGGCGCCGGCGTCACCGTGCTGGAGAAGACCGGGGTGAACGGCACTCCCGGCGTCGTGACGGCCGACTCCGGTGCCGAGGCCCTGACCGCGGTGCGGCAGCTGATGGCCGCCCACCGGGTGTGGGAACGGTTCCCCGCCACGGTCGCCTGAGGCGTCACCTCGACAGGGGCTGTCCTCCGTTCACCGCGGAGGGCAGCCCCTGCCTGGCTGTCAACCGATGTCGGCCAGCCGGGGCAGCACCTCGTCGCCGAGCCGCTGGGCGAACTCCACCGGATGCCGATCCGGTGTGACCTGCACCTCCGTGACACCGAGCGCGGCGTACTCGGTGACCTCGGCGAGGAACGCGTCGACGTCGACCAGCGGCGGCCGGTGCGCGACCACCGTCTTCTCGATGGTGTCGTAGTCGCGGCCCTCGCTGGCGCAGTGCCCGCGCAGCACCTCCAGCTTGCGCGCCACCTCGCCGGTGCCGGCGCTCGTCCCGAACAGGTTGCAGGCGTCGGCGTACCGGGCCACCAGCAGCAGCGTCTTCTTCTCGCCGCCGCCACCGATCATGATCGGCGGACGCGGACGGCTCAACGGCCGGGGCGAGTTGATCGTCTCGGTGAGCTGGTAGTGGCGACCGTCGAACGGCCCGTCGTCGTCGCTCCACATCTGCAGGCAGATGCGCAGCGTCTCCTCCAGCCGCTCGAACCGCTCGGCCACCGGCACCACGGGCACGCCCAGGCCGCGCTGCTCCCGCTCGTACCACGAGGCGCCGATCCCGAGCCGGGCCCGGCCGCCGGAGAGGACGTCGAGGGTGGTCACGGTCTTGGCGAGCAGCCCCGGATACCGGTACATCACGCCGGTGACCAGCACGCCCAGCGTCATCCGCCGCGTCTTCGCCGCGACGAAGCCCAACGCGGTGTACGCCTCCAGCATCGGCTCCTCGGCCGCGGCCACCGCCTCCATCTGGAAGAAGTGGTCCATCACCGTGAAGGAGGCGACGCCGGCCTGCTCGGCGATGGTGGCCGCCTCGGCCAGGGTGGGCGCGATCGCGGCCGTGTCGGCCGGGATCGAGAAACTCCAGTAGTGCAGCCCGAGCTTCATTGCGGACACCTCCGCAGCCGAGCCTAGTGGTCCGCGCCGCCGCGGGAGTGCTTCCGCCTCCGCGTGGTCCGACGACTTCCATTACCGGATCATGACAATCCGAGGATCAGGCGCGGATATCCGGCTGACACCTTCTGCTGAGTGACCCGACAGCCGACCTCCACCGACTCCCGGCCCGCCGTGCGCGGACCCGCCGCGACGCGCGTGCGGTTGCGCCAGCGCCACTCGTTGCCGCTCCTGCGCCGGGTGGAGGCGAACGGGTGAGCGCGTTGGCCGAGGCGGTGGTCGACCTGGGAGCGGTCGCCAGCAACGTCCGGACGATCACGTCGCTCACCGGCACCGACGTGATGGCGGTGGTGAAGGCCGACGGGTTCGGCCACGGCGCGGTGATGGTCGCCCGGGCCGCGCTGCGCGCCGGGGCCCGGTGGTTGGGGGTGACCTCGGCGTCCGAGGCGCTGGCGCTGCGCAGCGCCGGCATCACCGCGCCCACGCTGAGCTGGCTGCACCGCCCGGACGACGACTTCGCCGGGCTGATCGGCGCCGACATCGACGTCGGCGTGTCGACGACCACGCACCTGCGCGCCGTCGTCGACGCGGCCCATCGGCTCGGCGTACCCGCGATGGTGCAGCTCAAGGCCGACACCGGGTTGTCCCGCAACGGGGCCGGCGGGGACGACTGGCCCGAACTGGTCGCCTGGGCCCGGAAGTACGAGCGGGAGGGCGGGATCCGGGTGCGGGCGCTCTGGTCCCATCTGGCCGACGCCGACGTACCGGGCACCCCCGGGCTGGCCCGGCAGGTGGCCACCTTCGAGGAGGCGTTGCGCTGCGCCCGTTCCGCCGGTCTCGACCCCGACCTGGTCCACCTGGCCAACTCGGCGGCCGCGCTGACGGCGCCCCGGACCCGCTTCGACCTCTGCCGGATCGGGCTCGCCCTGTACGGCGTGGACCCGTTCGGCGCGACCGGGCCGAACCGGTTCGGGCTGCGCGCCGCGATGACCCTGCGCACGACCGTCGTCAACGTCAAGCGGGTGCCGGCGGGCACGGGCGTCTCCTACGGACCCGGGTACGTGACCCCGGCGCCGACCACGCTGGCCCTGCTGCCGCTCGGCTACGCCGACGGCCTGACCCGCGCCGTCGAGGGCCGCGCCGAGGTGTGGCTCGGCGGCCGGCGCTGCCCGATCCTCGGGCGCATCGCCATGGACCAGTGCGTGGTCGACGCCGGCGACCTTCCCGTGGCGATCGGCGACCCCGTCGTGCTGTTCGGCCCGGACGGCGGCGACCCCGGCCAACCGACGGTCGCCGAGTGGGCCCGGTGGGCCGGCACCAACCCGCACGAGATCCTGACCGGCATCGGGGCCCGGGTGGCCCGCGATTATCTCCACGAGAGGACGGACGTGTCATGACTATCCAACTGGCGGTGCTGTACGGCGGGCAGAGCGGCGAACACGAGGTGTCCCTCCGCTCGGCGGCGAGCATCATCGCCGGGCTGGACGGCGGCCGTTACCAGGTCACCGAGGTGCTGATCGACCGCAACGGCCAGTGGCACGTCAACGGCCGCCCGATGCCACTGCCCCAGGCGCTGCGCGTCCTGCGCGTACAGGATGTGGTGTTTCCCGCCTTGCACGGCCCGTACGGCGAGGACGGCACCGTGGCGTCGCTGCTGGAGTGGCTGGGCGTGCCGTACGTCGGCAACGGCGTCTTCGCCAGCGCGGCCGGCATGGACAAGGGCGTCACCAAGAGACTCCTCGCCGCGGAGGGCCTGCGGGTCAGCCCCGGGGCGACCCTGCGTCCCGGCGAGGACCTGTCCCCGGCCGACCGGCAACGGCTGGGTCTGCCGGTCTTCGTCAAGCCCGCGCGGGCCGGCTCCAGCCTCGGCGTCGTCAAGGTGACCGACTGGGCGACACTTCCGGCCGCACTGGAGCAGGCCCGGGAGGTCGACCCGAAGGTGCTGGTCGAGCAGGGGGCGCGGGGACGGGAGATCGATGTGGCCGTCCTCCAGTATCCCGACGGCCGGGTGCAGGCCGGCCCACCCCTGGAGATCCGGGTGACCGGGGCGGGTTTCTTCGACTACGACGCCAAGTACGACGGCGGTGCGGACTTTCAGATCCCCGCCCCGCTCGACCCGGCCACGACCGAGATGCTCCAGGACCGCGCGATCCGCGCCTTTCACGCCCTCGACTGCAGAGGGCTGCTCCGGGTCGACTTCTTCCTGCCCGCACAGGGGTCCACGGAGCCCATCGTGAACGAGGTCAACACCTTCCCCGGGTTCACGACCGCGTCACAGTTCCCCCAGATCTGGCGGCAGGCCGGGCTCGGGTTCGCCGAGCTGCTCGACATCCTGATCGCCGGTGCGCTCGCCGATCAGGGCTGGGTGCGCTCCGGCGGGCTGCCCCGGCCGGCCCGGGCGGTCGACCTGGTGTGACCGCCTCCCGCTCCGGTCACTTCACGACCGGACAGACCCGTGGCGGGCGGGCGCCGTCAGGCCCGGCGATGGTGACCGAAGCGAAGGTGTCCGCCAGGTCGGTGCGCGCCGCGGCATCGGCCAGGGTGCAGGCGATCTGGTCGGCCGCGGCTGCCGACAACGGCAGCACCGGACCCGTCATCGTCACGGTGAGGCCGGACCGGTCGGCCGTCACCGTCACCGGTGACGCCGGGATGACCCCCTCCGGCACCTCGCTGGTGAGCCCCTGCCGGCGCATCTCGTCGTCCGGACCCGCCGCCAGCCAACCGAGCGTCTTCTCGGGCGGGGTTGCCGGGTCGATCGGGGTGATGACCAGCACGAGTTGCCCGTACCGGAGCAGGTAGAGCCCGATGCCCTCGGACGGGCCGGCCGTCGCGGGACGGCCGGTGATGACGTCGCTGGGTCGGACCCCGCAGCCCGCCACGAGCAACGCGAGCAGGAGCCCGCCGACGAGCAGGGCCCGGGCCGCCCGACGCGCCGTCACCGTACGGCTCCGGTGTTCGCCGTCTCCGCCGCCACCCGGGGCAGGCGCAGTGTGAACACCGCCCCGCCGGTCGGGTCGTTGCCCGCGACGAGACTGCCCGGCTGCCCGGCGTGCCGGTGCAGGCGGGCGTTCTCCCAGGCGATGGCGAGGCCCAGACCGCTGCCCTCGGAGCGGGTCCGCGCGGTGTCTGCCTTGTAGAAGCGGCCGAAGACGTGCGGCAGCACCTCCGGGTCCAGTCCCGGCCCCTGGTCACGGACCTCGATGCTGATCCAGTCCGGTTCGGCGCGCAGACGTACGGACACCGGCTCGGTGCCGTGCCGGAAGGCGTTGCCGACGAGGTTGGCCACCATGACGTCCAGCCGGCGGGGGTCCAGCCGGGCGATGACTCCGGGCGGCAGTTCCGCCCGCACCCGGTCCGTCCAGCATCTGATCCGCAGGGTGGCCGTCACCGCCGCGGCCACGTCGACGTCGTCGAGGGCGAGCCGCGCCGTGCCGGAGTCGAACCTGCTGACCTCGATGAGGTCGTTGACGAGCTGGGTGAGGCTCTGCGTCTCCTGGCTGACGAGCCGGGCGGCCCGGCCGGCATCTCCGGGCAGCAGGGCGGCCTCCTCGTCCAGCACGTCGGTGACCGCCGTCATCGCGGCCAACGGCGTACGCAGTTCGTGGGACACGTCGGCCACGAAACGTCGGGCGTCGGCCTCCATCCGCCGGAGCTCACCGACCTGCCGCTCGATCGTCCCGGCGGTGTCGTTGAAGGTCCGCGCCACGTCGGCCAGTTCGTCGGCGCCCCGCACCGTCAGCCGGGTGGTCAGGTCGCCCTCGCCGAGCCGCCGCGCCGCCCGGCCCAGCTCGCGTACGGGTCGCAGCACGCCCCGGGCGGCCAGGAGGGCCAGCAGGACGGCGAGGACCAGGGACAGCCCACCGGTCAGCCACGCCAGGGTGGCGAGCCGGTCGATGCTCTGCTGTTCGGAGGCGAGGCTGCGCACCGCGTAGACCTCCAGCCCGGACGGCAGGGACACACCGTCGGGCCCGTCGAGCGTCAGCTGGGTCCCGATGAGCAGCATGGGTTCACCGTCGCGCGTCACGCGTTGCCAGGCGATGACGCCACTGGACACCGCCTGCCGCAGCTCCGGGGTCAGAGGCTCGGCGGTGAGGCCGCTCTGCGCCCGCATGTCACGGTAGAAGACCACGGCGTAACCCTCGCGGTCGGTGAGACGCTGGGCCAGTGTCTCGAGCTCGTCCTGAGTCGGCGGGAGCTGGCGTATCGGGTAGACCTCCGCGAGCTGATCGGTCAGCGCCGCCACGGCTGCGTCCTGCGCCTGCTGGAGGATCACCGTCCGAGCCTGGAAGTAACTTCCGCTGGCCACCGCGGCGGTGGTGATCACGCCCAGCAGCGCGAAGGCCAGCAGCAGGCGCACCCGCAGGCTCGAGGCCTGGCCGCCGGCCCAGCGCCACAGCGTCACAGCGGCCCGAACCGGTACCCGAAACCGCGCACCGTCTGGATGAAGACCGGTGCCGCGGAGTCGTCCTCGATCTTGGCACGTACCCGCTGCACGCAGGCGTCCACCAGCCGCGAGTCGCCCAGGTACTCGTGCTCCCACACGGCCGACAGCAGCTGCTGCCGGCTCAACACCTGTCCCGGAGTGTGCGAGAGTTCGAGCAGCAGGCGCAGCTCCGTCGGGGCGAGACTGACCGGCAGCCCCTCCTTGCTGACCACCAGCGCCGCCCGGTCGATGGTCAGGGCACCGTGCTGCTCCGCGCCGGACCGCTCGCCGCCGGCACGCCGAGACTCGCCGGCGGTCCGCCGGAGCACCGCCCGGATGCGCGCCTCCAGCACCCGGGCCTGCACCGGCTTGACCACGTAGTCGTCGGCGCCGGCCTCCAGGCCCGCCACCACGTCCATGTCGTCGTTGCGGGCGGTCAGCATGATGATCGGCAGGTCGCCGAGCCGCCGAATCCGGCGACAGACCTCGAACCCGTCCATCCCGGGCAGCATGAGATCGAGGATCACGACGTCCGACGAGGCGGTCCGGAGTCGTTCCAGCCCCTGCTCACCGGTCGCGACGGCATCGACCGTGTGGCCCTGCCGCGTCAGCGCCAGCTGCAGTCCGTCGCGTACCGTCTGGTGATCTTCGATCAGCAGGACCTGGGACATGTCGCCAAGTATCGCATCATGAATTAGATTCGCTTTTTGTCGATGTCCGGGGTTCCTGTCTCCGGAGCGGGCCCACGAAATCCGCCGACCGCACCAGGAAGACGACCGACACCACCGACAGCATCGTCAACCCGGCCGCCGCCACCACGGCGACGAGCGTGCCCCGCTGCACGGATGCCACCAGACCCGGCCCGACCACCAGAAGCGCCCAGACCAGGACGACCAGCCCGACCACTCCCTCGGTCAGCCTGCGCCAGACGGTGCCGCTGTCGGCAACGGTGCCGTCGATCCGATCGGAGTCCCGACGCCAACCTCCGAGCCCGGCGGCGGCGAGGCAGAACAGCACCACACCCACGAGGACACCACCGAGCGCGTCGCTGAACCGGTGCCAGCCGGCGATCATGGTGGCGGCGGCGATCACCGAGACAGCCATGCCGCCCGGCACCGCCAGCCATCGTCGACCCCAGCGGGGCAGGACCAGCATGAACGCCAGCAGCAGGGCCGTCGCCACCGCGACATGACCGCTGGGAAAGCTGTTGTGGGTGGTTGAACTCTCGATCGGAAACTCCGGACGGGAAAGCGCCGACTTCATCGCCCCGGCCACCACGACCGCGGACAGCACCATGCCGACGCCCACCACCCCCGCCAGCAGCCGCCGGTTCAGCAGACCCACCAGCACCACCGCGCCGAGTAGGACGGCCAGGAGCACGGGGCTGCCGAAGACGGCCAGCACGGTCTTGGACGGACCCACCAGGTCGGTCTGCTGCTCGTACCCTCCGCCCCGCTCGGCGCGCGGCAGGAGCAGGCCGTCCAGCCACTGGCCGGGGTAGGTCCGTACGAACACGGCGCAGGTGAGGCCCAGGGCGAGCAGATGACCCAGGGCCGCACCGAGCAGAACCCGGCCGAGGGGGGCGGTCGCGCGCGGGTGTGGCAGCGAGGACATGCCGACCATGCTCGGCTCGCCAGATCCGGGCACCGTCCGCGGACTGTCTTCGTTCTGTCACAACTTCCGCTGGACCCACCGAGCGGATTCCCGGCGAAAACGACGAAGCCGACTCGGGCGGCGTACGCAGCGTGAACGGTCATTCATCTGCTCACCTGCAACGATGTTTTACCCTGCCGGCACGAAGTCAGCACTAGGGTCAGGACACTGATCGGTCGATGTCTCGGCCGACACTGCGAAGAAACCATCCGGAGTGATGTGGGGAACCGGAAGGGGTTGGGGACATGCAGGGGATTCCGGTCGCCTCCTTGGTCATCGGCATCGCGTCCTCGCCGGCGCAACGCCGGCAACTGGCGCGGCTGCTCGGCGGGAGCGACGCCTTCCTGATCGTCTCGAGTGTCGAGCAGGCACGGGAGTTCCTCGGGGTGGTCGAGATGCCTCCCGTCGTTCCGGCGACGCCCGACGCCCCGGCGGTGATCGTCGAGGCGGCGCAGGGCGAGCACCCGCCTCCGCCACCGGACCTGGCCGTCGATTCCGACCGCAGGGTGCTGCGGTGGCGCGACCAGGAGATCGACCTGACCCGGCTGGAACACGACGTCCTGCTCTGCCTGGTCGACGCGCCCGGGCAGGTCTGGACCTACGAGCGCCTGCACCTCGAGGTCTGGGGCAACAGGCATCTCGGTCGGGGCTCCGACATGCACTCCGTCATCCGCCGGGTACGCCGCAAACTTGCCCGGTTGAACGCGGCGGCGACGATCCACGCTGTGCGCGGCGTCGGTTTCCGGCTCGCCTCCGTCTGACCGCCGACGCCGGCCCGGCAGGCACCGCGGCCGCAGCGTCCCCCGGGATCGTGTCGCGCCGGCCCAGCGCCGGCGAAACCGAGCCGGCCCGCCTGGTCAGGTGACCAGACGGGCCGGATCTGTTCGTGTTACCGCTGCGACGTCAGCACCGGACGGGAGACAACGTGAAGTCCTCCACGGTCGGCGTGGTGGCGTTGATCCTCGTCTGACGGGTCTGCGGCTTCCAGCCGTCCTTGGCGACGATCAGGGTGAGTGGGTTGTTCCGACGGTCCACCCAGTAGGCGTACTTGCCCTGGGCGTCGGTCGTGAAGGTCCACGACATCGCCCACGAGTCGACCTGGACCAGCGCGCCGGTGATCGGCGAGGTGGCGCCCTGGCAGCTGGTCCCGGTCACCGTGCCCAGCAGCTTGCCCCAGGTCTTCGGAGGCGTCGCGGTCATGGTCACCGCCACCGGCGCCACCGTGTACGGGGTGTTCTCCTTGATCCCGATCGAGCCGAAGTAGGTGCCCGGCTGGTCGACGTTCGCCGTCAACCCGACGGTGACCGTGACCTTCTGACCCGGCGCGAGGGTGACGGCCGACTTGTCGATCGTCAACCAGCTGACATCGGCGGCCGCCTCGGCGCAGCCCTCGAACCCGGGCAGCACCTCGCTGTCCGGCGCGGCGTTGAAGCTGCCGGACGAACCACCGATCTTGTAGAAGCCGCAGGCCGCGCCTCCGCGGTACCGCGCGGTGTTGGCGTTCGGCAGGTTGGACCACGAGCTGGTGGCCGGGTCGTAGGCGAAGCCGGCGTTGCTGATGGCCCCACCCTGGGAACCACCGACGACGAGCAGCTTGCCGCTGGCGACCGCGAACGAGCTGGCCCAGTTGTCGACCGGCGCGTCGGCGATGGCGGTCCAGGTGTTGGCGCCCGGGTCGAAGGCGTAGCTGACCTTCTGCGCGGCGGCGCCGTCGTTGCCGCCGGTGCAGTAGACCGTGCCGTCGATCCCCCCGCAGGAGGCGAAGGCCACCGACTTCGGGTAGTTGGCGAGCGTCTCCCAGGCGTTGCTGGCCGGGTCGTACCGGACCACGCTGTTCGACATCGGCGTACAGGCGGCCGTGGTGCAGCCACCGACGGCGTACAGCTTGCCGTCGACGACCGCCTGCGCGGCCGCCGCTCGCGGTGCCGGGTTGGCGGCCAGCGTCGTCCAGGTGTTGGCTGCCGGGTCGTACGACCAGGTGGCGGCGTCGGGGCCGCTGGCCCCCCAGCCGCCGGTCGCGATTATCTTCCCGTCCACGACGCCCACCGTCAGGGCGTTGCGGGCGCCGGGAAGATCGGCGATCGCCGTCCAGGTCTGCGCCACCGTGTCGTAGGCGTAGTTCTTCGCGGTGGAGGCGGTCCCGTCACCGCCGCCGATCGAGTAGACCTTGCCGTTCAGGCTCACCACCCGGTTGTCCATGATGTTGGTCGGGTAGTCGGTGATGTCCGTCCACGGTGCGGCCTGCGGGCCGGCCGCCGCGGGGGTCGCCGACGCCGCCTTGCCGGACGCCCTGGCGGCGAACGACGTCGCAACGGTGAGCCGCTGCTCCGGTGCGCCGGTGGCCCCGAGCACCTGCTGCCTGCTCACCCGGGAGCCGTCCGCCCGGAGGATCTCGAACCCGTTGTCGCGCTCACTGAACTCGACCTCGACCGGCGCGCCGCCGGTGTTGGTCACCGTGAACGTCCTGGTGGCCTTGCCGTTGGGCATCTGGACCGTCGCGCTCAGCTGGGTCGGGGTCACCGACAGCCGGCCGGCCGCGAGTTGGAAGTTGGCGGTGGTCGCCCAGTCCGCCTGGACGTCGACCTGCTTGGTCTGGCTGACGTAGTTGCCGGCCTTCGCGGTGAACGGGTGCGTGTCGGTCAGCGACGAGAACAGCCAGTAGAAGCCGTCCGGCAGACCCGGGTCGTCCGGGGTCGCCACGGTGACGGCCTTCTCGGCGGGCCGGTCGTCGCTGGTGACGGTCGCCCCGTTGACGTAGCTGTTGTCGTTCTTGTCGCGGACGTTGCCGACGACCAGGCCGCCGTCGACCGGCACGCAGGTGACCTGGCTGCCGATCAGGACGTTGTCGACCTCCCACCACCAGTCGTACGAGCCCTCGTAGAAGTGGAACCGGACCTGGACCTGCGCCTTGCCGGCGGCCTGCGGGATCGGGATCTCGGTGACCTTCGGCCCCCGGACGTCCGTCTCCTGCCGGAGCACGTTCTCCCAGGTGGCGCCCCCGTCGATGCTGAGGTCGACGTCGGCGGTGTCCTCGGACAACTGGTTGAAGTCCTGGTTGAACCGGATGACCGGGGCGGTGACGGCGGTCAGGTTGACCACCGGGCTGACCAGCGAGGTGTCCTGTTGCCCACCCGCACCGTAGTCGTCGCTGTCGATCACCGCGAAGTTGCCGCTGCCGCCGGTCAGGTTGCCACGGCTGCCGTCGTCGGTGAACTTCCAGACCTGGCCGCTGCCCTTGTTGTCCACCACGGACCAACCGGCCGGCACGGTGGTGCCGTCGAAGGTCTCGTACTCTCCGTCGGAACCGGTCGTGTATCCGGGAGCCGTCGTGCAGGTGGTGGTGTTGACCGGCACCGCGACGTTGGCGGTGACGTTGCCCGAGCCGACCACGACCTCCTTGGTCACGATCTCGTAGCCCGGGTACTGCGACTCGTACCTCAGGGTGTACGTCTGGCCGGCCGGCAGCTTGATGCTGTAACGGCCGTTGGCCGGTGTGGTGTAGTCGTAGACGCCCGGGACACCCTGCACGGTCACCTTCGCGTACAGCGGCCAGCCGTGGCCGGAGCCGTCGGTGACCGATCCGGTGACGTTGACGCTCGGCACCGCCGCCAGTGCCACGTTGAGCGTCGTGGTCGCGCCGTCGGTGACCGTCGCCGGCTTCGTCGTGCTGGCGTAGCCGAACGCCGCCACGGCGACCTGGTAGTCACCGGTCGGAAGCGTGGTCGAGAATTTGCCGTCGGGCCCGGTGGTCACCTCGCGTGTGGTCGGGCCGGTGAGGGTCAGGGTCGCACCGGCGATCGGGGCGCCGGTGGCCGCGTCGGTGACCGTGCCGGCGAGGGTGCCGGTGTCGCCGGTCGGAGCGGCGTTGAGCAGCGCGAGGGCGTCCAGTCGGCCTTCGCCGTAGACGTTGTTGTCCGCCGGGGTGCCACCGCACTGGTCGTCGGCCTTGTCGACGGCGGCACCGTTGAGCAGCGCGCGGGTCGCGTTGACGTCACCGACCAGCGACGGGGCCGCCGAGTAGAGCAGAGCGATCGCACCCGCCAGGTGCGGCGCTGCCATCGAGGTGCCGCTGTAGCTGGCGTAGGCGTTGCCCGGAACACTCGACCGGACGTTCACACCGGGTGCCGAGATGTTTGGCTTGATCTCGCCGTTCTGCCCGGCACCCCGGGCGGAGAAGCCGGCGATGGTGTTGTTGATGTCGTACGCGCCGGCCGAGTAGTTGCTGACCAGGCTGCCCGGCGAGCCACTGGTCTGACAGGCTGGCCCGCTGTTGCCGTTGGACCACACCCCGAAGATTCCCGACGCCGTCCAGGCCAGCGTCACATCTTCCATGAAGGGCTCGTTGGACGGATTGATGGTGCCCCACGAGTTGTTGATGATGTTCGGCCGCTTGCTGGCGTCCGGGTTCTGGCCGTTGAGGTCCAACGGCTCCAGCATCCACTGACCGGAGGTGACCAGAGCCGCGTCGCTGGGGCAGCAGCCGTTCGCCGCGATCCACTTGACCCCGGGCGCGACACCGATCTGGTTCGCGCCGTCGGAGCCGGCCATGGTGCCCATCGTGTGCGTACCGTGGCCGTCGCCGTCACACGGCGCGGTGGGGCAGGTCCCGGCGGCGTCGAACCAGTTGTAGTTGTGGTCGAACGTGCCGTTGCCGTTGTTGCCGCGGTAGGAGTTGACCAACGCCGGGTGGTCGAACTGCACGCCGGAGTCGATGCTCGCGACGGTGACGCCCTCACCGGTGACGCCGTACTGGGACCAGACGTCGTCGGCGTTGATGTTCGCGATGCCCCACTCCAGGGCGTTCGCCGTCTTCTCGTCGGTGCCCTTGGTCAGCTCGGGGATCTTGTAGGCGACCGGGGCGTAGAGGCCCTCGACCTCCGGGTGGCCCGCGAACTTCTGGGCCATCGCCAGGGAGCCACTGCTCACCTTGATGGCGTTGGTCGCCCAGAAGGTCTGGTATTTCGCACCCGAGCCGTCGAGTTCGGCCCGGATCTTGCCCTGGCTCTCGGCGGCGGTCTTGCGCAGGGTGTCCGCGACGGCCGCGCCACGCTTGGTCCAGTCCTTGATGGCACTGGCCTTGCTCAGGTCCGCCCGGGCCCCGAACCGGATCCAGAAGTCCCCTTCGTTCTTGGCCTGGAACTGCTTCGCGAGCTCCGGTCGGATCTTCTCGCCCGCCGGGGCGCCCGCCCCCATCCCGCCGCCCGGCGCGGCCTGCGCGGCCGAGCCGACACTGGCCAGGCATGTCGCGGCGAGGATCATCGCCGCGCCGGCGCTCACCAGTGATCTGGCTGTGCGCCGCCATTGTGGACGTCTGAACATCGGTGCTGCCTCCCTCAGAACGACCCAGGATCAAGTGGGCCATGCAAGGGTTCAGGAGGCTCGCCGGAGCGAACCCCCTTCCATGCCCCCCCATGCACCGCGCGGGTCACGCCGGTTGCCCGAATGGACAATATGATCGAGAAGAAAGGACGATCAAGAACTTGCCGTGAGCAACTTGTCGCTAACGGTTGTCAGGCTGGGCGGCTTGCCTGCCAATCATTGTCAATGCGGTGACAAGATGAGGGCAGGGACGCCCTTCGATCCCGGGCGGTGCTGTGGCCGAGGACGACGAAGCGACGCTGGACGGGGCTGATCCGGCCGAGGAGCCGTTCCCGCTCCTGATCGCCGTGACCCCGTCGCCGACCGAGCGCATCCGGCTCGCGGAGCGCCTCGACGGCATCGCGCCGCTGCTGCTGGTGGCCGACCTCGATGAGCTGCGCCGGCTGATCGCCGCTCCACGCCAGCTGACCCGGACGCCTGAACGCGCCGCCGCGAACGAGCCCGCCCTGGTCATCGACTCGGCCCGGTCCACCGCCCGTTGTGGCGATCGCGAGGTCGACCTGACCCGGCTGGAGCGCGACCTGCTGACCTGCCTCACCACCCAGCCGCTCCGGGTCTGGAGCTACGCCGAGCTGCACCGGTCGGTCTGGCGGGACGAGGGGCGCGGGGCCAGGGCGGACATCCAGTCCCTGGTGAAGCGCCTGCGGCGCAAACTGCGGGATCTCGGCACCGGTGCCACGATCGAGGCGGTACGGGGTGTCGGGTTACGGCTGACCGATCGGCAGGAGCCACGAATCGGGCGGGCCTGACGGCCTGAGCCCATGAGGCGGGTCGCCCGGCACGATGTGTCAGATCAGCCCAGCGCGCGTCCACAGCAGACGACCCGGCCCGCCCACCAGGCCGACGCCCGCCAGATGGGCATGCACCCGCGCCGCCGACCAGCGCAGGGTGGCCTGCCAGTGCGGGTTGGCGCGGGCGGCGGCCCGGCCGACCGCCGGCGGGATGCCCACCGCCTCGTACACGTCCGGATGGACGAGCCGGTTGGCGATCGTGTGAGCGGCACGGCCCACCAACAGCCGGGCGTACGCCATGCCCAGCGGGCCGGCGGCCGCGACCTGTTCGGCCAACTCCTCGCGGGCGAACCGGACGTGTCGCGCCTCCTCCACCACGTGGATACGCGAGACCATCCGGATGAGCGGCTGCAGTGACTCGTCCGCCATGATCTCGCGCTGGAACGAGTCGAGGATCTCCTCGGCGATGAGGATCGCGGCGTACATCCGGGGGCCACTCGCGGTGGTCTTGAGGAATCGCCCGAGCAGGTGGTCCCTGGTGCTGGCCCGATAGACCGGGCAGCCCAGGGCCTCGATGAGCCGACCGAACATGATGGAGTGCCGGCACTCGTCGGCGACCTCGGTCAGGGCGTACTGGGCCTGGCGACTGGTCGGGTCGGAGTCGTAGTACTCCCGGATCAGCAGCTGCATGAGGATCGTCTCGAACCACACACCGGCGCTGGCCGCGCTGGCCACCTCGTGCTTGGTGAGCTCGACGCGCTGCTCCTCGCCGAGCTGCTCCCACAGCGCGGTGCCGTAGAGGCTGCTGCGGCGCGGTGGAAGCCAGTAGGCGCCGGGGGTGTGCGGGGCGTCCCAGTCGATGTCGATGGTCGGGTCGTAGCTGCTCCGCACTGAGGACGTGAGCAGTCGCTCGGCGACCGCCGCCTGCTCGGATCGCGCCCGTGTCGCCTCCATGACCCCTCCATATTGACGTGACGTCCGGTAACTGTTACGAGTAGTAGCATGCAATCGCCGCTCAACGATGTCAATGGATCGGACTCCCCGGCCCCGCCCCCCGCCGACGGCCGCAAGCCGGGGGGCAACGGCCGGCGGGACCGCTGGGCCGGCCATCGGGAGCAACGGCGACACCAGCTCGTCGAGGCCGCCGTGCAGGCGTTGCTGCGGCACGGGCCGGAGGCCGACATGGACCAGGTGGCCGCCGCCGCGGGCGTCAGCAAGCCGGTCCTCTACCGCTACTTCGCCGACAAGTCGCAGCTCTGGGTCGCGGTCAGCGAGGTGGTGGCGGCCCGGATGGTCGACACCATCGCGCCGGCCATCGAGCAGGTCCGTGAGGAGCGCGACCTGGTCGAGGCGACGATCGACGCGTACCTCGGGGTGATCGAGTCTGAGCCGAGGCTCTACCAGTTCCTCGCGCACCAGTCCGGTGACCCCGGCATCCACCAGGTCGTCGCCGGCACCAGCCGTCAGGTGGCCGCCGGGCTGGCCCGGGTGATCGGCGACCGGCTGCGCTCGTTGGGCCTGGACGCCGGTCCCGCCGAGCCGTGGGCGTACGGCCTGGTGGGCTTCGTGCAGGCGGTCGGTGAGTGGTGGACCACCCACGGCCAGCCGATCAGCCGGGCGGCCCTCACCGACTACCTGACCGCGCTGCTGTGGAGCGGCATCGAGGGGGTACGCGCCAGCGCCGACCTGCCGCGCCAGCTCACCCGCGCCCACGAGCGGATCGTGCCGTGAGCTATCACGGGCCGGCGGTCGTCGAGGGCACCTCGGTCCGGGTGCACCTCGCCGGACGGTGGGAGCCGGTCGACGGCCGCTACCACTGGGGCGGACGCATCGAGCCCGAGCCGCAGGTGGCCCACCTGCTGCGCTCGGGCCGGCGTGACGTGCAGCTGCGGATCGCCGACCGAACCCGGCTCGCCCGACTGGCCGAGATCGACCCGTGGGGCGGCGTACGGATCACCGGCGTGGGCGATCCGCCCTGGCCGTCGGCGAACGAGCCTTCGGAGGAATGATGCGGTTCGACCTGGCGGGCAGGACTCTGTTCATCACCGGCGCGGCCCGTGGCATCGGGGCACAGATGGCCCGTGCGGCCGTCGCCCGCGGGGCGCGGGTAGCCCTGGTGGGCCTGGAAGGCGAGCTGCTCGAGCGGCTCGGCGCCGACCTCGACGCCCACTGGTACGAGTGCGACGTCACCGACCAGGCCGGCCTGGACGCGGCCGTGGCGTCCACGGTGGCGCGCTACGGCGGCATCGACGTGGTCGTGGCCAACGCCGGCATCGCGAGTCTCGGCACCGTCGCCGTGGGGCCGGTCGAGGCGTTGGTGCGTACCGTCGAGGTGAACCTCTGCGGCGCGATCCGCACGGTCAGCGCGACGCTGCCGCAGGTCACCGCCGCGCGCGGCCACGTCCTGGTCGTCTCGTCGGCCGCGGCCTTCACGGCGATGCCGGGCATGGCCGCCTACAGCGCGTCCAAGGCGGGCGTGGAGCAGTTCGCCAACGTGCTACGCCTGGAGACGCGCGCACGCGGTGTCACCGTGGGGACCGCGCACCCGATCTGGACCGACACGGACCTGGTCCGCGACATCCGCGACGACCTGGCGTCGTTCCGCGACACGTTGCGCCGGCTACCGAGGCCGCTGTCCAGTGTCGTGTCCGTCGAGCAGTGCGCCGACGCCCTGCTGCGCGGCGTCGAGGGCCGCAAACGCAAGGTGTACGTGCCACGCTCGCTCGCCGTGGTGCAGGCTCTGCGCCCGGTGATGCTGAGCGGCCTCGCGGACGCGTTGGTCGGTCGACTCGGCGGCCAGGAGATGGTCGGCCAGTTGGAGGACGAGGTGCGCCAGCTCGGGCGTTCCTTCGGCAGGACCTCGGTGGGGAAGCGGTGATGACCGTGCACGCCCGTCGGCGCGGTGACCCGCTTCGGGTCACGGTCGGGCCGCGAGCCGCGCCCGTTGTGGCACGACCGTGTACCTCGGGTCGCGGGCCGACGCCACACCCGCCTCGAAGACACCGAACCGGGTCGCGACCGACGATGCCACGAGGGCCGCGCCGGAGATGGCCGACAGGAGCCGGCTGCGACGGCTGACCAGCGCCGCGGCGGTGCCCACCGCGAGCAGGGCTCGTCCCGCCGTGACCAGGCGGCCGCTGCGGCCGTACCGGTAGGGCTCACCGGTCACGCTCAGCCGCTCCAGCCGCCGGCCGCCGACGACCTCGAGAGCCGCCGCGGCCAGGGCGAGTCGCCGTAGTGGAGCGCTCTGCGCGGCCGGCGCCGCGACCAGTCCGACGCCGCAGGCGGCGGCGAGCGCGCTGCCGGCGAAGATGAACGGCAGCGACGGGTAGGCGTCGTGCCAGGACGGCACGGCCGTGTCGGCGAGCAGAACGCCGGTGTACGTGGCCAGCGCCGGCGCGGTCGCCGCGGCGGCCAGGCCGGCGATGTCGCCGATCGGCGGTGCGATCCGGCGGGCGACGCCGAGCGCGCCGTGCCGTGGAAGCAGCCGTGCGAGTTCGGCGGCCGCGGCCACGCCGGCCAGCGGCCCGAACGCGGTGAGGATCCAGGTGCCGACCGACATCGGCGAGGTCGGCTTGGCGACCCGGAGCATGTGGTGGAACCGGTTCGGCCGTCCGAGGTCGTGGACCAGGAGGTACGCGCTGGCGGCCACTGCGCCGAGCGCCGTCCAGCGTCCCACTCTGCGCAGGCCCGACCGCCCGGTCAGTTGGGCGCCCGCGCCGATCAGCGCACCCCCGGCGGCGAGGCCACCGGTGAACAGGTAGCCGGCGATGTCGTGCTTCCACACCGGCGGCTTGAGAATGGGCCTGCCGTAGTAGGACGTGAAGTCGGCCGGCGGCACCGTGAGCTGCTCACCGCCCCGGCCGGACGTGCGGTGGCGCTGCCCGTCGTTCATGGCCGCCCACCGACGAACGCGGCGACGGTTGCCGCCGCCATGGCCAGCGCCGCGAGGCCGGCGCGTTTCCACATCGCCGGCAGATCCCGGGTGGTCACCACCGGATCCGGCGGCAGACCATACACCTCAGGCTCGTCCAACAACAGGAAGAACGCCCCGTCACCACCCACCCCGTCATGCGGGTCATGCCCATACAACCGCGCCTCGGGCACCCCCCGCCCATGCAACGCCGCCACCCGCGCCGCCGCCCGCTCCCGCAACTCCTCCACCGGCCCATACTGGATCGACTCCGTCGGACACGCCTGCGCACACGCCGGCGTCATCCCCGCACCCAACCGGTCATAACACAACGTGCACTTCCACACCCGACCATCACCACTGCGCTGATCGATCACCCCGTACGGACACGCCGAAACGCAGTAACCACACCCGTTGCAGATGTCCTCCTGCACCACCACCGTGCCGAACTCCGTCCGGAACAACGACCCCGTCGGACACACATCTAGACACGCCGCATGCGTGCAGTGCTTACACACATCCGACATCATCAACCACCGAAAATCACCACGCCCCTGCACACCGGTCCCCCGACCCGGCGGCTGCGCCCCCGGCATCCCGAGGAACTCCGGCCCGGCGGCCATCCGGGCGGCCGCGGAAGGCGACCCGGTCGGCAGACCCGGAAACGTTCCGGTGTCGGTGCTGGTGTGCGCGGCGACCGCTGCCGTGGCCGGGCTGACCGACGGCCCGTCCGGAGTGCCGTGAAACGCCGGGCTCGCCCCACCAACCGGACGGGGTTGCTCGACGAACGCGACGTGCCGCCACGAGTTCGCGGTCAGCGCGCCCGTGTTGTCGTACGACATACCCAGCAGGTCCAGGCCGGAGCCGGGGACCCCGTTCCACTCCTTGCAGGCCACCTCGCAGGCCTTGCAGCCGATGCAGACGCTCGTGTCGGTGAAGAAGCCCATCCGGGGAGGGGCATCGACATAGCCGGCGTCGGATGCCGGGTCGAGCGGGCCGGACAGGCTGTTGGCGTGGGGCATCGGTCAGACCTCCTGGTCGGGGCCGCTGTCGGCGACGTCGGTCGTGACTCGTGGCGGATAGAGCGGCCTGAGATCTCCCGACCGCCGCCGGTAGTCGGCGACGAGGTCCAGCAGTTGCTGTCCTCTCGGGCGCCGGCCGGGCCGGACGTCGCAGGTGCCGACCTTGCTCTCCTGGATCAGGACGTTCGGGTCGAGGCTGATGCCGAACAGGTCGTTGGCCGAATCACCGGTCACCAGACCCTCGAACCCGAAGTGGTACGGCAGCCACACCTGATGGATGATCCGACCGTCCACCCGCAACGGAGTGAGCCGGTCGGTCACCAGCACCCTCGCCTCGATGGCCGCGCGGGTGCTGACCACGTGCGCCCACCCCAGGTGGTGGAGCCCGCGTTCGGCCGCCAACTCCGGGGACACCTCGACGAACATCTCCGGTTGCAGCTCGGCGAGCTGCGGCACGGTCCGACTCATCCCGCCGGCCGTGTGGTGCTCGGTGAGACGGCTGACGGTGAAGACGTACGGAAACACCCCGCTGTGCGGCTCGGGCGGGCTCGGGTTGAGCGTGTTGATCGGGTGGGTGTAGACCTTGCGGGTCGGGTTGGCCTGCTGCCGGTAGAGCGGGTTGCGCACCGGCGACTCGACCGGTTCGTAGTGGGTGGGCAACGGCCCGTCCAGGATGCCGGTGGGCGCGTACAACCAGCCCTTGCCGTCGCCCTGGAGGATGAACGGATCGTCACCGGCGATGCCCGCCACGCCCGAGGCGTCCTCCGGCGGCCGGTACGACGGTGGTTTGGTCTTTTCGAAGTCCGGCACGTCGTAGCCGGTCCACTCGGCCTTCTCGGGGTCCCACCAGACGTAGCGTTTGCGCTCACTCCACGGCCGCCCGTCCGGGTCGGCGGAGGCACGGTTGTAGAGGATCCGCCGGTTCGCCGGCCAGGCCCAACCCCACTCCGGGGCCACCGAGGACTGCTCGGCGCCGGGCTTGCGCCGGGCCGCCTGGTTGACGCCGTCGGCGTACACGCCGGTGTAGATCCAGCAGCCGCCGGCGGTGGAGCCGTCGTCCTTCATCTCGGTGAACGTCGACAGCGGCCGGCCGCTGGCCACGTCATAGCCGTTGATCTCGTAGAGCACGGCCTCGGCGCTCGGCTCCGCGTTCGGGCCGTGCGTCGGGTAGTCCCAGGTGAGGTCGAGCAGGGCCCGGTCTCGGGGCTGGGTCGAGGACGCCAGGCGTTCCCGGACGATGCGGCCCAGGTGGTAGAAGAACCACAGCTCGGAACGGGCGTCGCCCGGCGGCTCGACGGCCTTCTCCCGCCACTGCAACAGACGCTGCGTCTGGGTGAAGCTGCCCTCCTTCTCCACGTGCGAGGCCGCCGGCAGGAAGAACACCTCGGTACGGCACTCCTCCGGAACGATCTCACCGGTCTCGGTCTCCGGGCCGTTGCGCCAGAACGTCGCGCTCTCGACCAGAAACAGGTCCCGGACGACCAGCCAGTCCAGGTTGGCCATCCCGAGGCGCTGCGCCCGGCCGTGCGCCGAACCGACCGCAGGGTTCTGCCCCAGCAGGAAGTACCCCTTGATCCTGCCGTCGATCATGTTCAGCACCTGCTGGTACGTCCCGTGATCCCCGGTCATCCGCGGCAGGTACCCGTAGCAGTAGTCGTTCTCCGCCGTCGCCGCGTCCCCCCAGTACGCCTTGAGCAGGTTCACCCCGTAGGTGCGGGCGTCGCCCCAGAAACCCTTCTGCCCCGGGTGCCGGATGCTGTCCACCCACTCGTCGAACGTCGGATGGTCGGCGTGGTGCGGCATCGGCAGGTAACCCGGCAGCAGGTTGAACAACGTCGGGATGTCGGTGGAGCCCTGGATGCTGGCGTGCCCGCGCAGGGCCATCACCCCACCACCGGGACGACCCACGTTGCCCAGCAACAGTTGGATGATCGCGCCGACGCGGATGTACTGCACGCCCACGGTGTGCTGCGTCCAACCCACCGAATAGACGAGCATGCCGGTGCGTTCCCGGCCGGAGTTCTGTGTCCACGCCTCGCACAGCTCGAGGAACTTCTCCGGCGCTATGCCGCAGACCCGCTCGACCATCTCCGGCGTGTAGCGGGCGAAGTGCCGCTTGAGAATCTGGTAGACGCAGCGCGGATGCTGCAACGTCTCGTCACGTTCGGTCTGGCCGCCGACCGGTGCGCCGTGCGACTCGTGCTCCAGCCCCGCCGCGGTCTCCCGCTGCGTCTCGGTGTCGCGGGGCGTGGCGTGCTGGCTCTCCCCCGCGTACCGCCAGGAACTCGGGTCGTAGCTGGCGTTGTCCTCCTGGAAGCCGGAGAACAGACCGTGCAGGTCCTCGGTGTCGCGGTAGTCCTCGCTCAGGATCGCCGCGGCGTTGGTGTAGGCGATCACGTACTCCCGGAAGTCCAGCTCGTTGTCCAGGATGTAGCGCACCACCCCACCCAGCAAGGCGATGTCCGTGCCCGCCCTGATCGGCAGGTACGAGTCCGCGACGGCGCTGGTGCGGGTGAACCGCGGGTCGACGTGGAACACCTTCGCACCGCGCCGCTTGGCCTCCATCACCCATTGGAAACCCACCGGGTGCGCCTCGGCCATGTTCGAACCCTGAATCACGATCACGTCGGAGTGAGCGAGGTCCTGCTGATACTGGGTGGCGCCGCCACGACCGAAGCTGGCCCCCAGACCGGGGACGGTGGCGGAGTGTCAAATACGCGCCTGGTTCTCGATCTGGAGAGCCCCCATCGCGGTGAACAACTTCTTGATGAGGTAGTTCTCCTCGTTGTCCAGCGTCGCCCCACCCAGACTGGAGATACCCAGCGTCCGGTTCAGCGGCCGACCCTGCGCGTCGACGTCCTCCCACGTCTCCTCCCGGGCCGCCAACACCCGGTCGGCGATCATGTTCATCGCCGTGTCGAGATCGAGGTCCTCCCACTGCGTCGAGTACGGCCGGCGGTAGCGGACCTTCGTCTGGCGCAGCGGACTGGTCACCAGGCTCTTGCTGGCCGAACCCTTCGGACAGAGCCGACCCCGCGAGATCGGGCTGTCCGGATCACCCTCGATCTGACTGACCTGCCCGTCGGTGACGAACACCCGCTGACCACAACCCACCGCGCAGTACGGACACACCGAACGCGCCACCGAATCGGCCGTCTCGGTGCGCGCGGTCAACCCAGCCGTTCGAGCGGACTGCGCCGCGGCACCCCGACCGAGCGGGTCGGTGCCGGTGAGCTGACGGTAGAGCGGCCAGCTTTCGACCCAGCGGCGCACCCCCATCGTCGCACCTTCCCCACCCAAAGCGACAAAATACGAACAGCCTGACATTAGATGAGCTGTCAGCCGGTTCGCAGCGGATCACAAGAGCCATGCTTCGGCGGGGTCGCCCCGCGGTCGTCAGCTCGGCTGGAGCCGGCCGATGGCGTGATCGCTGAAGGTTTTGTAGCGGTGCAGCTCCCAGAACAGCCAACCGATGCTGATGATCGCCAGGACGACGAAGACCAGCGAACCGGAGAACGTGTCCCAGAGGGTGTGCAGCACGACGACACCCGCGAACGTGCCGAGGAAACCGAACAGGCGTCCGACGCTCGGGCTCGCCAACAGCGCCCACAGCGCGCCGGCGGTGAGCCCGGTCCAGGCGGTGTGACCGGCGGGCGCGGTCAGGCCACGGACGAAGAGCGTCTGCTCGACCGCACCGATGTTGCCCTGCGAACTCAACAGAGCGGTGAAGGCGTAGCCCATCGTCTCCAGCGCGGCGAAGCCCATCCCAGCGGCCACCCCGATGATCAGCCCGTCGGAGGGCACCCGGCGGCGGTGCTGGGCGACGGCCGTGAACAGCAGCACCACCGGCACGATCAGCTTCGCCGACTCCTCGATCAGCGCCACGAAGAGCATGGGCAGGGCGCCGAGGCCGCGAAGAGTGTCGTACTCCAGTGTCCCGGCGACCACCGTACCGATCACGCCGCCGAAGAACGCCGACGCCACCAGCACCGACGCCGGCACCTGCCACCGCCCGGTCCGGGCTTGCGCGAACGTCAGGAACGTCAGGGGGACCAGGGTCGCCCCGAGCAGGATCAGAGCCGGCACGAAGTTCGGATTCTGCGTACGGACGAGGGTCCGCAGCACAGCCAGGTAAAGGATCAGCCCGATGGCGAGGACCGCAACCCACGACCACCGGCGGGAACGCTCACGCATACCGCGCAGTCTCGCGGATCCCGCCGACGAAGGCCAGCCACATGGCCATGATCATGCGCGGCTGCGCCGCCCCGGAAAACATCCCAGTAGCTCTGCTGGCGATGCCGTAGGCGCCGCACCAGATGGTGAGCGGCGTGGAGTATGCGACGGCGCAGTTCCCATCAGATCAGTCGTTTGATGCGTACCTTCGGGCGCTCGTTTCTCAGGTGGCCGTGCTTGTGTTGGCGGACCTGCTCGTTCCAGACCTCCTGGTCGTAGTCGGGGTCCGGCGGGATCCACCTGTGCGACCCGTCGCTGTAGTGGAACTTCTCATCGCCTGCGCGCAGGATGCTCACCGCACCCAGCCGAGGAAGCGTCGGTGCAGGAGGCCGGCAGGCGCCCAGGTCAGGTCCGCCGACGCACGGACCAGTTGAGCACCCATGTAGAGGGCAAGCGACACCGGTGCCTGGTCGAACTCCGCGGTCAACTCCCGCCGCCTGGACGGGCACGGCCACGGAGCGTCGCATCCGCCGCAGCTCCAGATTGGCAACACCGGGCCGTGGGTGGTCACCGTCGACCACCGAGCAGCCACGCCGCGAGCGACCGGACCTGCCAGCCGGTCGCCCACTGCACCTGCCGGCACGGGTACGGAACCAGCCGTGACCGCCAGACCCGGCAGTCGCCGCACCAATCGGATAGCCCACGCAGCTGCACGCTGACGGTGCCCTGCTCCTGGCCGTCGTTCACCGCTACTCCCCCCTCGGCCAGTGCCCGCGGTTGATCGGAATGCGGTGCCATACCCGACAAGGAAGGTCCCCACCACAGCGACACACGCGTCGCCAGAGTCGCCAGGACCAGACCGGCCGGTGCCGACGAGCGAGGGTCAACGCAGCCGCCAACACGTACTCGTCGTAAGAGACGCGCCTCATCGGCCCGCCCCTCCCACCGTCAGGGCCAGGTGCCGGCGAAATGGCCGGGTCGAAGGGAACAAGGCTTCCTCCTCGCACCGTGTCTATCGAGGGGATGTGGATGTCCGAACGCGGGGGACGCGCTCGGACATCCACACCGACGAGGGCGGCCCGCAGCGCCAACCGAGGAGAACCGACCTCCTCCCCAAGCTCCCACAGGTACCGTTGGGTAGTCAAGGGCTGAGGTAGGTGGTCTACTCGTGTTGCCAACCGAGGGGAACACCGTGCCACCGCGTTACCGCTACGAGCAGATAGCCGACGACCTCGCCGAACGGATCGCGACCGGCGAGTTCCCGCCCGGCTCCAAGCTGCCCAGTCGACGAGAGTTGATCGAGCACTACGGCGTGACAGAGCCGGTGATCGATCGCGCCATGCAGGTGTTACGGATCAAAGGCAGGACCGAGACATTGCCGGGCGTTGGAGTGTTCGTGGCGGATTAGTGGGCGAGGCCCGACGCTGCCGCACATCGACGCCGAGTGCCCCGTCTTCTTCACGCACCTCTACGTGCTCGCCAACCGCGCCTTCATGCCGGCACACCTCTCGGAGTGGCGCGGCTTTCGACTCCTCCGACACCTGGTCGAACGCCTCAATGACGGCCACCCCTTCGTGGACCTCAACATCCACAACACCTGGGCACTACTCGCCGCCCGGCGTCACCTCACGCTTGAAGACCCCACGGTCGGACGGAAACTCGTTGAACGCGGCACCGCTCTCCTCGACGGCGACGCAGTCTCGGCGCAGTCCCGGCGCGAACTGACGTCTATCCTCTACAGCCTGCGCACCGAAGGAATCACCGGCACAGGGACGGGCAGATGAGCGACGATCACGACGACGCCACCGGCGCCATGAACTTCATCTTCGAAGCCGGTGTCCTCAAGCGCGCGGCTCGCACCGGCTGGTGGTTCGCTGGCGTCAAGCACCCCGAATCCATTGCCGAGCACTCGTTTCGCACCGCCCTCATCGGGATGATGCTCGCCGCCATGGAAGGCGCGGACCCCGCCCGAGTGTCGATGATGTGCGTCCTGCACGACACCCAAGAGTCCCGCATCACCGACATCCCGCACATCGCTCGGCGGTACCTCACGGCCGTGCCAAACACCGCTGTCACCGCCGATCAGGTTGCCGCGTGTCCACCCGCTGTCGCCGACGCCATCGCCGGCGCCGTGAACGAGTACGAAGCCCAGGACACGCTGGAGGCCGTCGTCGCTCGCGACGCCGACAAACTCGAATGCCTCGTTCAAGCCGTCGAGTACCGCCACCAGGGCATCGACAACGTTCAACGCTGGATCGACAGCTCGCGTGCTGGCCTCAAGACGGCCTCGGCGCACCGCCTCGCCGACGCCGCTCTCGCGGGGCAACCACTCGCCTGGCTGGCACCGCCCCCTCCGCAGACATAGAGGCACACCTTGAAGCGCCCAGGGACCGCGGTCGAGAAGCTAGCGGCGGCACGGCACGGTCTCGGTGTCCTCTGCCCGTCGTAACGACATCACTCCTCGGGCAGCTTCCGCATCGTGCTCACCGGGGAGAAGACGACCCAGAACACTCCGAGCAGGGCACCGAGGCTGGCGATCCAGAGGGCGGGACGTACCCCGATCGCGGCGCCGAGTGCCCCGCCGATCAGGGCACCGATCGGCCGGATGCCGTAGTTGACGGCGCGTTTGAAGCCGGAGACGACGGCGAGCATCTCCTGCGGTGTGGCCGCGATCTGCACCGATCCGGCCGCGATGTCGAGGACCATGACGCCCAGCGCGGAGACGAAGTCGGCGGCGAACAGCAGGGCGAGCACCAGCGGCCGAGGTCCCTCAGCCAGCGGCACGAGGACCAGCGGGGCCGGAAAGACGACGAGGCCGAGGATGAGCGCGGGGCCGATGCCCATCCGGCGACTGAGCGGGCCGCTGATCGCCGCGCCGAGTAGTCCGCCGAACGCGCCGGCCCCGATGATCAGGCCCAACAGGCCGGCGGAGACGCCCAGTTCGGTGGTCACGTACAGCACGAAGAGCGCGGCGAACATGTAGTTGAACAGGTTGAGCGTGGTGGTGCCGAGCAGGATCGCCCGTAGCACCGCGGAGCGGGCCACGTACCGTACGCCACCGGCCATGCCCAGGCCGGATCCACTTGGTACGGGACGCTCGGCGACCTTCGTCCGGGTCAGGAGGACAGCCGACGCCACGTAGGTGAGCACGTCGGCGACCAGTGCGACCGGAGCGCTGAGCACCTGTACGAGCACGCCACCGACGCTCGGGCCGGCCACGTACGACATGGCTCTGCTGCCGTTGATCAGACTGTTGGCGTCCACATAGTCGGGTCGCCGGACCAGGGCGACGAACAGGCTGCTGTGCGCCACCTCGAAGAACACCGAGAGGGTCCCGATCAGGAACACCACGCCACAGAGCAGCGGCAGGTTCAGTGCGCCCGCCCACCACAGCAGCGGCACGGCGAGCAGGAGGCCCGCCCGGCCAAGGTCGGCGACGATCATTATCTGGCGTCGACGCGGGTACCGGTCCACCCACGCGCCGGCCGGCAGGGAGAAGAACAGGTTCGGCAGCAGTGCGGCGGCGGTCAGGTAACCCATCTCGGCAGGCCCGGCACCGATCGCGAGCACGGCCAGCAGCGGCACGGCGAGCATGGTGATCTGGTCGCCGAAGAGCGAGACGGTCTGCGCGGACCAGTAGCGGCGGAAGGCCCGCTGCTGGAGCAGCCGCGGGATGCGCGGCCGGCGCGGCGGTGCCGGGTCGGCCAGGACGAGGGGTTCAGTCACGGTCCGTGCCCGCTTGCTCATCCCCGAGTGGTACGGGTCCACGCGGCACCGCCATCTGGATGATCTGCACCGGGCGGGACCCGACAGGGCGTCTCGTCGGGTCGCCAGCGCGATCGTCGTACCGGGCCAGCAGCGCGTCGATCTCCTCCGTGAGTTCGCGCAGCTCAGTGGCGGTGACGTGGAGCATCGCGTCACCGAAGCCGGCGGCGGCCCGCCATTCGACAGGCTCGTCGCTACGGACCGCGAGATAGTCCTGCGCGCGTTGCACGAACAGCGCGAGCAACACGCTGTTCAACTGGTCCGTGGCGGCCTTCATGGCCGGGTCGTCCGAGTCGTCGTCCCAGGACGTGCTTCGCGCGGTGGCCCGCCACGGCCGTTCCCGGCCGTCCGCGCCCGGAACGCGTTCGGCGAACCCGTACCTGGCGAGCTGTCGCAGGTGGAACGAGCAGTTCGGTACGTTGTCGTCGAGCCGGGTGGCAGCCTGGGTCGCGGTCATCGGGCCGTCGCTGCGCAGCAGCCCGATCAGACGCATCCGCAGCGGATGCGCGTATGCCCGCAGGCTTCGTGGGTCGGTGAGCTTGATCGAACGCTCAGGCATCCCGTCGGTCACATCCTAGAGAATGCTTTAGAAAGAAATCTCTAGCAAGTGCTCTCCACGCTCAGCTCCCCCGTGCCGATTCGGCGACCGCGTGGCGGGCTGTTGACGGACCCCAGCCGGACCACGGCGACGTTCAGCGGCGGTTACGCCCTCGGCGCACCGCCCAGATCCCCGCAGCGATCGCCACCGCCGTCGACACGAGACAGCACAGGGCCAGGATGGACAGGTGCCACGGCTTGATCGCTCCCATGACTGCGAGACTAGGACACCGCTGCGCCCCGGCGCTGCCCCCAGCAGGGCGGAGCTGACTGTCGGAGCATCTGGGCTGCGTCTGCGACTCTGGTCCGGTGAACGATCGCTTCCGGCGGCTGCCGCCACGCATCGAGCCTCTGTACGAGACGCACGACGTCTCCCCGCCGCCACCGCTGCCGGAGGCGCAGGAAACCGTGGGATTGACGGCGGCTGGTCAGGTCGCAGATCTTGAGCGGCTGGCCAGCGCCATCGCCCGGAGCCCCGACCGGCCCGGGCCACGCCCTCCTGCGAACGACCCAGCACGACACGGGTGGCGTCACCGGGTGCTGGTCGTCATGTTAGGGGCTCTGGCACTCGGAATGGTCGGCGTGGCGGTGGTGGCCTGGATCGGTTGATCGGTTCCGGAAGATGAGCACGTGCTCGCTATGGTTTCCCGGTGCGACTGGAGAGGGTCACCCCGAAGAACTACGAGTCGGCGCTCGCGCTGTCCGTGCGTCCGGATCAGAATGACCTGGTCGCACCGGTGGTCAAGTCGCTGGCCGAGGCGTACGTCTTTCCGGACCATGCCTGGCCGAGGCTGATCTACGACCGCGACCGGCTCGTCGGCTTCCTGATGGGGTTCTTCGACCTACCCTGGGATCCCGACCGCCATCCCGACGACCGGCGCTCCGGCCTCTGGCGGCTGAACATCGCAGCCGATGCCCAGGGAAGCGGCTACGGTCGGTTCGCTGTCGAGGCCCTGTGCGCGGAGATCAGTGAGCGCGGCGGCAGCCGGGCATATGTCACCTGGGAACCCCGGGCCGGAGGGCCGGAGAAGTTCTACCTGACGTTGGGCTTCCGACCGACCGGCGAGCAGAGTGGGGGTGAGATCGTCGGCGTCCTGGACTGGTGAATCGCGAGCAGGGCTGCTCAGCTGAGGTCCACCAGCCGGAAGCGCTTGGTGACCACCAGCGTGTCGTCGTCGACCGTGAAATCGGGATCGCCCAGCTCGGCGCGCACGTCCGGGCTGTGCCAGAACGACTCGTGCCCCGCTCGCCACTGTGCCACCGACTCGTCACCCTCACCCTCGGCGAGGGCATGTCCCAGCTCGACGTCGACCAGCCGGACCACCCGCACCTCGGTCAGCTCGATAACCGCGACCCGCCGACCCTCGGAGTCCACCACCGCGGACAACTCGCCGACCTCGGGCAACGACTCGCCCGCGCGCTCGTAACCGACCAGGAGACCTGAGGTGGAGGTCTTCGCACCGGAGAGGATCGCGGCCACCAGACTGTCCCGCAGCGGCCCGGGGAAGCCGAACTCGGCGAGCGGGAGATCATCGAGGTCCATGCCGGGAGGCTACGGGACCATGGCGCGCCGCGAGTGCCGGTGTCCCGACCGGCCGAAGGACGCCCTGATCAGCTCCCGTCGGGAAGCCACGGCTCCAGCACGGCGGGATCGGCGACCGCGTCCCGCACCCGTTTCCGCTCCTCGGCGGTCAGCGGAAGCTCCCGGAGGCGACTCCCCCAGTCGGGGGTACGCTCCGGCTCACCCAGTGCGACCGACAGCTCGATCAGCCCGGCGAGCGCCAGCGCCTGTTCGACCGTCGGCGCGTCGTCGCCGTGCCGGCGCAGCCCCGAGTTGAGCGCCCGGAACGCCGCCCGGTCGTCCATCTTGAACTCACGCAGGATCCGCGCGTTGTCGAGCACCCGGGCCAGCCCTGACAACGCCGTCGAGCCGCCGTACTCCAGGTCCGCCGGCTCGTCGCGCTGGATGAAGATGATCGTGTTGCCCGACGGGTCGACGATGCTGAACCGCGACGCACCGGCTCGGTAGCGGGTCATCCGGGGCTGCTCCCTGACGAGCACCTTGCCGTAGGTGCGGCGCATCGCCTCGGTGAACACCGCGTGGTACGGCGCGACGGCGTCGACCATCACCAGGCAGCCGCCGGTTGCTTCCGCCGACGGGTCCACGCCGACCGGCGCGTGACCGTAGTGCAGGTCGAAGCCGCTGAAGTGCAAGGCCAGATAGACGTACGGCTTGATCTGCTCGTAGGTCACCTCGAACCCGAGCGCACGCCAGAACGCCAGCGTCGCCTCCGGCGACACGCAGTGCAGTAGCGGCACGGCGGTCTCGTTCGGTCGGACACGGTCCTCGTTGGTCGTCATCGCCACCCCCGGTCTCCTGGACAGGCCGGCCATTGTGCCAGCGCCGACGATCAGATCCGACCCGTCTCGCCTCCTACCCTGGGAGGAGGTCCGCTCCGACCGTTGGCCGCGGCCGGGGCTTCCGGTCGGACGCAGTAGCGAGGAGCGGCCAGAAGTATCTACAGGCATGGCTATCACGCTGCGCCGGGCGGCTTCCTGGCACCGTCCACTGATGATTTTCGTCGCCGCGATGGCGGCTCTCGCCGTCGTCTCGGCCGTTGGCACAGTCGTCGACTCCCGCGTCCTCACGGGATCACCGATCTGGGCCAAGCCGTTGAAGTTCGCCGTGTCGTTCGTGCTGTACGGCACCACCATCGCCTGGATGCTCTCCCTGCTGCCGCGCCGCAGTCGGGCAGCGGAGCGCGCGGCCACGGTCATCGTCGCGATGGCGCTGATCGAGATGGTGGTGATCGTCGGGCAGGTGCTGCGCGGGCGGACCAGCCACTTCAACGGCAACACGGCCCTGGACGGCGCCCTCTTCGCGGCGATGGGCCTGGCGATCATGGTCCTGTTCTTCGCGCACGTCGCCATCGGGATCGTGGTGTTGATCCGGCGGATCCCCGACCGGGTGGCCGCCCGCGCGGTTGGGTGGGGGCTCGGCCTGTCGCTGCTGGGCATGCTGGCGGCGGTGCCGATGGCGCTACCGATGCAGGACCCGGGGATCGAGGGGATCAGCGGGGCGCACAGTGTCGGCGTCGCGGACGGCGGGCCGGGTCTGCCGCTGCTCGGCTGGAGCACCACCGGCGGGGACCTGCGGATCGGGCATTTCGTGGGGCTGCACGCGTTGCAGGCGCTGCCGATCCTGGCGATCCTGCTGACCCGGTTCCTCGGGACGCGGCTGGACGAGCACACCCGGGCCCGGCTGGTGGTCGTCGCCGGCGGGGCGTACGGCGTACTCACGGTGTTGTTGACCTGGCAGGCTCTGCGCGGTCAGCCGCTGCTGCGCCCGGACGCGCTCACGCTGGTCGCCGTCGCGGCTCTGGTGGTCGCGACGGCGACCGCCACGGGCCTGGTGCTGGCTCGCCGACGCCGCGCGGAACTGGCGCTGGCCGCATGACCGCGACGCTGTTTTCGCTGACGTTCGCGGTGGCCGCGCCATTCTGGGCACTGATGATCCTGCTGCCCAACTGGTCGTGGACCGCTCGGATCATCGCCTCGCCGCTGATCGTGCTGCCGGTCGTGGTGATCTACGGCCTGCTGGTGATCCCGGCGTTCGGCGAGGTGCTGCCGGCCGTGACGTCGCCGACTCTGGACGGCGTGCGCGACCTGCTCGGCACCGCCGACGGCGCGACGGCGGGCTGGGCGCACATGATCGCGTTCGATCTCTTCGTGGGACGGTGGGCGTGGCTCGACAGCCGGGAACGGGGGGTGCCGGCGCTGGTCATCGCTCCGGTGCTGGTGCTGACGATCCTGCTCGGGCCGCTCGGCCTGGCCGCCTACCTCGGGGTCCGGACCAGGTGGTCGCGGCCGGCGGTGGTTCGTTCCCCCGAGCCGCAACGCCTAGGCTGACTCCCGTGAGGTGGTCGGGACGACTGTTCGACACGCGGGACACCCTCGTGCGGATGGTGCTGCTCGACCTCAGCGGGTTCGGTTACCTGATCTTCGGCCCTCATGTCGATCGCGCGCCGACGGCGACGCAGTGGGTCCTCGCGGTGGTCGCGTTCGCCGTGGCGCTGGTGTTCCACCGTCGACCGGTGGTCAACCTGGTGGTGCAGACCGCACTGTTGGCGGTCGCGATCTGCCTGGTCGGCGACATCACGATCAACCAGATTGGCGCCAGCTGGGCGCTGCTCGAGGTGACCCTGCGGACGCGTCGGGCGCGGACCATCTGGCTGGGCGCCGCGCTGCTGGCCGTGGTCGATCTGACCGACTCGATCGGTGACCCGATCGGCCGCGTCGCCTCCGGTGTCTTCGGGCTGACCCTGGAGGTCGGCGTGCCGCTGCTGCTCGGTCTCGTCATCCGGACCAACTGGGAACTCGCGCGGCAGGCCGAAGAACGGGCGGCGGCCGAGCAGCGCCAGCACGAGTCGGAGAGCCGCGCGGCGCGCGCCGACGAGCGCAGCGCCATCGCCCGGGAGTTGCACGATGTCGTCGCGCATCACGTGGCGTCGATGGTGCTGCGCGTCGGTGTGGCGCGGCACGTGCTCACCGACCTGGACCCCCGGGTGAGCGAGGTGTTCGACGACGTGCACGGCACGGGGACCGCCGCTCTGGCAGAGCTGCGTCAACTGGTCGCCGTCCTTCGCAACCCCGACGGGGTCCGCGGCGACGCGGCGCTGACCGCGATCGAGCCGGCGGCGCTTCCGGCGGCGCTCGGTGCGACGGTCGACCGGGCCCGCCAGGCCGGTGTCACCGTGGAGGCCGACATCGATCCGGCCATCGGTGCGCTCGACGCGGTACGGGGCCTGGCCGTATTGCGACTGACCCAGGAGGCACTGACCAACGTGGCCAAACACGCCGGGCCGTCCGCGCTGGCTCATCTCGTGGTCGCCGTTCGCGGCGGAGCCGTCCACTGGGAGGTCTCGGACAACGGAAACGACGCGGTGCCGGCGGTGCTGCCGTCCGGCGGCGGTCACGGCGTCACCGGCATGCGCGAGCGCGTCAACGTCCTCGGAGGGCAGTTGGAGGCAGGCCCGACCGGCACGGGATGGCGGGTACGCACAGTTCTACCGGCCGTTCCTGCCGCGTCCGACGGCGGCCCGCCGGTCGGGTCGGTTGCCCGTAGCCGCCAGGCCCCCGCCGGGTCGCCCGCGCCGGAGCGGGCGTGATCCGCGTCCTGCTGGTCGACGACCAGCACCTCATCCGCGCGGGCCTGCGCATGCTCTGCGACGCCCAGCCCGACGTCGAGGTGGTCGGCGAGGCCGAGAACGGCCGCGACGCGGTCTCCCTCGCCGCGCGGCTCCTCCCCGACGTCGTCGTCATGGACCTGCGCATGCCCGGCGTCGACGGGATCACCGCGACGACCCGGATCCTCGCCGAGCGTCCCGCCACCCGCGTGTTGGTGCTGACCACGTTCGGCGACGACGACCACCTCTATCCCGCCCTGACCGCCGGCGCCTGCGGGTTCCTGCTCAAGGACGCGCCCCCCGCCGACCTGCTCGACGGCATCCGTAAGGCCGCCGTGGGTGACAGCCCGTTCAGCCCGGAGGTGCTGCAACGCCTGGTCCAGCGCGCGGTGCACGCCCGCGCCGAGACACCCCGGCCGGTGCGCGGGCTGACCGCCCGCGAGCAGGACGTGCTGAACCTGGTGGCCGAGGGGTTGTCCAACACCGAGATCGCCGATCGGCTGCACATCGGCGTCACCACGGTGAAGACGCACATCACCAGCCTGATGGCCAAGACCGACAGCCCCAATCGCGTACGCCTGGCCCTGTTCGCCCGCGGCGCCTGACCTGCGGGTGTCCCCGGCCGGCGCCCGTCAACGGCCGCAGGCGTAGCCCTGCATGCCCCGCGGGTTCGCTCCGGCGGCGAGCACACCCGTGCCCGGCTCACGGGTCACGGCACAGAGCCGGCCGAGGCTCCACGCGTCGGACAGTCGCACCTCGTGCCCGTACGCCCGCAGCGCCGCCAGCGTCTCGTCGCCGAACCGGTCCTCCACCACCAGGACACCCGGCTCCATGTCGCGCGGATAGAACGAGCCCGGCAGGCCCAGGGTGTGCCACGCGGGCGCGTCGATGGCCTCCTGCAACGGCTGACCGCCGACGAGGTGGCGAAGCAGGAACGGCAGCTGCCACTGGTCCTGCTGGTCGCCGCCGGGGGTGCCGCACGCCAGCACCGGCACCCCGTCGCGGTGCACCATGGTCGGGCTCAGCGTGGTGCGTGGCCGCCGACCCGGGGCGAGGGACGAGGCGAGACCCTCCTCCAGCCAGAACATCTGCAGCCGGCTGCCCAGCGGAAAACCCAGTTCCGCAATGGTGGGCGAACTCTGCAACCAGCCGCCACTCGGCGTAGCGGAGATCATGTTGCCCCAGCGGTCGACCACGTCGACGTGGCAGGTGTCACCGCGGGTCACCCCGTCCGACCGCACCGTCGGCTCCCCCGTCGTGGGATCCGTCGGGGCGGCACCACGTCCGGCACCGTGTTGGACGTGAGCCGGCAGGCGGGGCTCGAACCCGTGCGGACGCCCCGGTCGCAGCCGCGTCGACGCTTCCGTGCCGATCAGGGCGGCCCGCTCCCGCGCGTACTCCCTGGAGAGCAGCGCCTCGGCGGGGACGCCGTCGCCGTCGCCGTACCAGGCCTCACGGTCGGCGAAGGCGAGCTTGAGCGCCTCGACCTGGGCGTGGACGCCGGCCGCGGTCGCCGGATCGTACGCGCCGGGGTCGTCGAGCGCGTCGAGGGCGGCCAGGGTCTGCAGGAGCACCGGGCCCTGCCCCCAGAAGCCCGTCTTGGCCACCGAGTAGCCGTGCCAGTCGAGCGTGGTCGGGACCTCCCAGCTCGCAGAGTAGGCGGCCAGGTCGGCGCCGGTGACCAGCCCGGCGTTCCGACGCCCGCTGGAGTCCCGGAATGGCTGCCTGCTGAACTGGTCGATCGCCTCGGCGACGAACCCCGTACTCCAGGCCCGCCGGGCGGCCTCGATCTGCGCCTCCCGGTCGGTGCCGGCTGACCGGCCGGCGTCGACGAGTCTCCGCAGGGTCCGCGCGTACGCCGGATTGGCGAACATCTCCCCCGCCGCCGGTGGCCTGCCGCCGCGCAGCCAGAGCTGCGCGGAGGTGGGCCAGTGCTCCTCGAACAGGGACCGTACGGCCGCCACGGTGTCGCCGACCCGGCCCACCAGCGGGTGGCCGGCGCCGGCGTAGCCGATGGCCGGTTCCAGCACCTCGTCGAGGGAGAGCGTGCCGTGCTCACGTAGCAGGAGGAGCCAGGCGTCCACGGCGCCGGGCACGGCGGCAGCGAGTGGCCCGGATCCGGGGATGAGGTCCATCCCGAGGGACCGGAAGTGCGCGATGGTGGCGCCGGCCGGTGCCGGCCCCTGGCCGCACAGCACCTTCGGGGCCGGCTCCTGGGCGGTCGCCACGATGGCCGGCACCTCGCCGCCGGGGCCGTTGAGGTGTGGTTCGACGACGTGCAGCACGAACCCGGCGGTGACCGCCGCGTCGAAGGCATTACCGCCACGTTCGAGGATCCCCATGGCGGCCTGGCTGGCGAGCCAGTGCGTCGAGGACACCATGCCGAAGGTGCCCTGCAGCGTCGGTCGGGTCGTGAACGTCATGGGGTGCTCCTCGGATGTGCGATTCGAGGAGCGTACTGAGCAGCGTCACCGGCACCCGCCGGTGGGAAGCGACTCCCGCGGGAGCGCTTCCCACCGGATCTCCTAGCTGACTGCCGAGTTGTACGCCTGGGCCGTCACCCGGACCTGGCGGTCGAGGCCCGGCCGCGCGGGCCAGGAGATGCGCACCTCGCGCGTCTCTCCGGGCAGGAGCCAGAAGTAGTTGTCGTCGTAGCGGGCAGGCAGGACACGGTTACCGCGCTGGTCGCGCACCGCCAGCCGGACCAGCGCGGCGACGGACCGACCCTGGTTGCGGACGGTCGTGGTGAGGGTGGACCGGCCGTCGACGACGCGTACGGTGCTGGACGACGTCGACAGTCGGGTGCTCGGCAGGTCGTTGAGCGCCCGCATCTGCTCGGCCTTGTCGTAGCGCCAGTAGGTGTTCTCCGCGAGAAGCCGGTCCCGGCTGTCCCGCAACTCCAGTCGGATCAGGTGCAGGCCGACGCCGTCCGGCGCGGCGAGCGCAAAGACCGCCGTCGTCGACGAGCGGGCGACATCCACCCGCTGACGCCGGGGCGTACCCAGCGACCGGCCGTTCAGGTCGTAGAGCCGGGCCGTGACGGTGACGCCGCTGAGCGCCGCGGCGGTGTGGTTGACGGCCCGCACCTGCCAGGTGCCGGGGTCGGCCTGGACGTGCAGCGGCTCGCAGCCCTTGCGGGCTCCGAAGTAGGCACCGTTCACGTCGAGGTCGTAGTCGTAGGTCTGCCAGACCGTGCTGTGCCACGCGGGGTGCGACATCCACAGCAGCAGGCCGGTGGCGTCCTGCCACAGGTTGGCGTTCCACGCCTCGAACATGGCGCGGTGGCTCTCGTAGTTGACGAACTGCGCCCGGGTGGCGAACTCGTCGAGCGAGTCGGACTCGCCGAGCCGCGCGTCGATCGCGGCCTGGTACGTGCCGACGCGCTGGTTACCGATCGTCGACCAGTCGTGGTAGTTCCACACCTCACTGATCGGCCACTGCGGTGCGTCGCCGACGAGGTTGCGCATGCTCTCGACCACCGGAATCACCGGCATACCGATCTCGGTGTGAAAGCCGAACGCACCGGTGTCGTACGAGTTCCTGTTGTTGTACGTCGCCGGCTCCACCCAGTGGTACGGGCCGTGGCCGCTCACGATGCCGCCAGCGGAGTTGGGGATGTAGAGGATCTCCGGGTCCTCGCTGGCGGCGGCCTGCTTGAGACCGGCGTCGACGATCGGCGGCGGGTCGCCCTCGTTGGCGCCGCACCAGACCACGATGCTGGGGTGGTGGCGGAACCGCCGGATGGTGTCGGCGGCGATGTCCACGTAGCCGGGCGGGTTGGGCAGGAACTGGCCGGCCTGCCAGAAGTCGTTCCACACCAGGATGCCCTGCTCGTCGCAGGCCTGGTACAGCTCCTCGCGGTTGCTGCTGCCGAGCCAGTTGCGGATCATCGTGAAGTTCATGTCGCGGTGCATCTCGACCGTGTCGGCCAGCCGGTCGGGCAGCACCCGGCGCAGCAGCTCGTCCCAGCCCCAGTTGCCGCCCCGGGCGAACACCGGCACACCGTTCACACTGATCTTGAGTTGGGTGACGGCGTTGCTCACCGACTTCACGTCGGCCCACCGCTGCCCGTCGTCCGAGACCTGGACGACGAAGTCGCGGGCGTACGCCTGCTCCCACACCAGGGTGACCTGGTCGAAGCTGACCGGCTTGCCCAGGTCGACCTGGATCCACTGGTTGTCCTCGAACTGCGAGGACCACCGGGTCCGGGGGTTACCGTCGACGGCCCGGTCCGGGCCGTTCGAGTCGCCGTCGGACGACGAGGCGGTGGCGGTGGCGTGCAGGGCCAGGTCGACGCCCGGTTCGGCCTGCCGCTGCACGGAGAGCGCCCACATCGACACCCCCCACGACGTCACCCGCGCGCCGGTCTGGATGCGCAGATACCGGGCGGTCTGGCTCGCGAACGTCTCGACCTGGGTGGCGCGGCTGCCGAGCGGAGTGTCGTTGCTGACCGACGTGACGTCGGCCCAGGAGCCCCCGTCGGTGGAGACCTGGACGCGGTAGTCCAGGGCGTACGCCTGCTCCCAGACAATCGTGACCCGGTCGAAGTCGGCCGCCGCGCCGAGGTCCACCTGGATCCACTGGTTGTCCTCGGCCGCCGACGCCCAGCGGGTCTTTCCGTCGCCGTCGACGACCCTGCCGGGTCCGTTGCTGTCGTTCTCCGATGACGACGCGGTCGCGTCCCGACCCCGGGCGAGATCTGCGCCGGTGCCGTCGGCCACCGACAGCGAGAACATCGAGATGCCCCACCCGGTGGCGCGCTGACCGGTCTGGATCCGTACGTACCGCGCGTGCTGCCGGTCGAACGGGACCGTCTGGGTCGCGGCGCCGTCGACGAAATCCAGCGGGGGCTTGCCGGGCGGCGAGATCACGATCGGCTGGTGCCAGTCGTAGGCGAACTGGCGGACACCGAACCGGAGCTCGCGCCGGTCACTGACCGATCGCTTCACGGTGGCGGTGAGCTTGAGGTCGTACAGGTGCGGCTCGCCGTAGCCGTTGGGCCACCACAGCCGCGGCTTACGCAGGCGCAACGCGGGGAAACGCTCCGGCGCGAAGGTGACAGTGGTGCTCCCGCCGGCGGGGACGGTCACCGTCGACTCGACCCGTACCCTGTCGAACTCGGCGCGCACGGTGACGGTGGTGGCGGTGGCCGCCGCGTTGCGGACCGGCACGCGGATGGTGACCTCGGCGGTGTCGGTGCCGGGCAGGTCGGGCAGCGTGGTCTGGACGTGCGGGTCGCCGATGACCACGGCGCCGGTGCTGCGCAGGCGGACGTGGTCCCACAGGCCGGTGACCCGGTCCCGGACTGCGGGCATCCAGTCCCAGCCGGACACCGCCAGGTAGGTCGGCGCGTCGAGGTAGTGGTGGGCCGACTGGAGGAACGTACGCCCGTCGGTGCCCTTGTCGCCGGGGGTGCCCGGGTGCGGCATCGGGTCGACCCGGACGGCGAGGACGTGCTCGCCGCGGTGGCCGGCCAGGGCGGCGGTGATGTCGAAGGCCGCGCGGGCGAACGGGTGCGAGACGCTGCCGACCTGCACGCCGTTGACCCAGGCCGTGGCCTCGTGGTTGATGCCGTCGAACTCGAGCCAGATCCGGCGACCGGCCGAGGCGTCCAGGTCGCGGGGCAGCCGCAGCGCGCGCCGGTACCACCACGTGTGCCGGGACAGCGCCTCCGGGATGCGCAGGTTGTTGAAGCCGGAGACGGGGTCGGGCAGGTGTCCCTGCTCGACCAGGGTCCCCAGCACCGTGCCGGGTACGGTCGCCGGCAGCCAGGACCGGACGTCGACGCCAGCGCGGGACAGCTCGGCGCCGTCGGCGGTTCCGGCGAAGTCGTCCATCGTCAACGACCAGCCGGACTCCAACGCGACAGTGCCGTCGGCGGCCACCCGCAGCTCCGGAACCGAGGCGGTGTTGCCGCCCTCCCAGCTGGTCCAGCCCTCGGCCGCCGGCCGGCCCGCCAGCGACCTGCCATAGACCTGGAAGCCGTTGAGGCCCACCGGATTGCCGTTCGAGCGTTTGGTGGACGTCATGCGGATCCACCGCGCGGTGACCGGCTCCGGCAGCTTGATGGCCTGGACGCCACCCTGACCCTCGGTCGTCTCGTACACCGCCCGCCAGTCCTGGCCGTTGGTGGAGACCTCGATCCGGTACGCCGTCGCGGCGCTGGAGAGGATCTCGTCGCCGTCGGTGTCGGTGTAGTTACCGTCGAACGGCCCGTCGGCGAGCGTGGCTTCGAAGACCAGGGTGACCGCCTCGATACGAGACGGCGCCTGCAGATCCACCGAGATCCACTGCGGATCGCCGGTGGCGGCCCGCCATCCGCTGCCCCGCACGCCGATCTGCTGAAGGCCGTCCACGGCGAACCTCCCGGGGGTCGGCGCGTAGTCGGTCGAGGAGACCGCCACCGGGCGGTACCGGGCGAGGTCGGTGGCCTGCGGATTCGCGGTCGTGCCGGGGGTGGCGGGCGTCGCGGCGGCGAGCGCGGCGTCCGGTAGGACCGCGGTCACCCCGACGGACGCGAGCAGCGTGGCTCCGGCGGAGAGGAACGTGCGCCGCGACACGGGCGATAGCTCGGACACTGTGCCTCCAGACGTGACAACGTTGTCAGCCTTGGTCATCGTGACAACGTTGTCAGATGGTGGACCGATGTTTCGCGCACGTCAAGACCCCGTATCCACCGTGATTCCATGAACACGTTCCGCACTGGTCCCGGTGTGACGACCAGTTGTCAGGCAGGATGTTGCGGTGACTCAAGAGATCCCCCACCTGACGGCCCGCGACGGCACGACGCTGCCGGCGATCGGGCTCGGCACGTACCGGCTGAACGGCTCGGCGGGCGTCGACGCGATCGGGCAGGCGATCCGGGCGGGCTACCGGTTGATCGACTCCGCGGTCAACTACGAGAACGAGGGCGCGGTGGGCCGGGCCGCCCGTTCGGCGGACGCCGTACGCGGCGAGCTGGTCGTCACCTCGAAACTGCCGGGGCGGCACCACCGCTACGACGAGGCGCTGACCACGATCGAGGAGAGCGTGTTCCGCACCGGCCTCGACCGGGTCGACCTGTACCTGATCCACTGGCCGAACCCCAGGGTCGACCTGTACGTCCAGGCGTGGCGGGCGCTGATCGAGGCCCGGGAACGTGGCCTGGTCACGCACCTCGGCCTCTCCAACTTCCTGCCCGAGCACATCGACCGGCTGGTGGCCGAGACCGGGGTCGCCCCGGTGGTCAACCAGATCGAGGTGCACCCCTACTTCCCACAGCAGGAAGCGATCGACTACCACCGGGAACACGGGATCCTCGTGCAGGCCTGGAGCCCACTCGGCCGCGGCAACGACCTGCAGCAGCATCCGGTCATCATGGAGATCGCGGCCGCCCACGGCGTCAGCCCGGCGCAGACGATCCTCGCCTGGCACGTGACCCGCCAGGTGATCCCACTGCCCAAGGCCGCCGCCCCGCAGCGGCAGGCCGAGAACCTGGACGTCTTCGGCATCAAACTCACCGACGCGGAGGTCGAGGCCATCACCGCGCTCGGCCGCCCGGACGGGCGCCTCGCGGACCAGGACCCGGCGGTGTACGAGGAGTTCTGACCGGCCCGAGTTGAGGACTCCGTGACGAGCGTGATGACTGTGAGGCATCAAGATGCCGGTGAGTCATCACGCTCGTCGGCGCATTCGCCGCCGACCGGGCAGACCCGCCGCCGCGGCACCGAGCCGCGTCACCCGGGCCAGAACGGCCCGGGTGACGGCGACGTCGGTCAGACGAGCCCGCCGAGGGCCGGGTCGCTGATGCTGTCCCTGCCGTTCTCGGCGTGACCTGCGTAGCGGTACGCGAAGTCGGCGTCACCGGCGACGCGCAGCGTCAGGTCGTACCAGCCGTGGGTGCGGGCGAGCGCCCACGTCGCGCGTTCGGTCTCGCCGGGACGCAGCGACAGCTTGACCGGACGAGCGTTGTACCCGTCCCGGACGGTCACCTCGACCCGCTTCGACCCGCGGTTCGTGAGCGCGAGGGCTACCTTGTAGTCCCGCTCGTCGTATGAGGGTGTGACGTCGAGGTGCGACCGGCCGCCCGTGAACCGGCGGAAGAACCCGTTCGGCCCGTGCACCGACAGGTCGTAGTCGGACTCGACCGCCCAGGTGTCCGTCAGTCGCTTGCCCGGCTCGACGGTGTAGCTGCGCGGGGCGTCCGCGCTGCCGGCCTGGCGCACCTGGAAGACCGCGGCGGCACCGCCGGAGTTGCGGAAGTCGATGCGGAACGAGCCGTCGCTGCGACGACCGTCCGCGTGCAGGGTGTACGGAATCGCCCGCGCCGGGCGTACTCCGCGCTCCTGCTTCGGGATCCGCTGGTCCACCGGCGGGACCGGCACCTCGTCGGGGTGCCGGACCAGGTCCTCGGGCTTCAAGTCGTCGGTGTCCGGCAGGGTGGGGTGCTGCGAGCGGTTGGGGTGCCGGAAGTCGAAGGCCGTGGTCAGGTCACCGACGACGGCTCGCCGCCACGGGGTGATGTTCGACTCGACCAGGTCCTTCCGGCCGTGCCCGAACCGCGCCTCAAGGAATTTGATCAGCGAGGTGTGGTCGAACACCTGTGAGTTGACCCAGCCGCCCCGGGTCCATGGCGAGACGATGATCATCGGTACCCGGATGCCGAGGCCGTACGGCCCGGCCGGGTGGTCGGCGTCGCCCGGGAAGATCTCGTTGGTGGTCGGTACGGTCGACTGCCCGTGGGCGCGCGTCAACGGGGGCGTCGGCGGGACCACGTGGTCGAAGAAGCCGCCCTCCTCGTCGTACGTGATGAAGAGCGCCATCTTGCTCCACACCTCGGGGTTCGAGGCGAGGATGTCGATGACCTGGGAGATGTACCACGAGCCGTAGGCAGGTTCCCAGTTCGGGTGCTCGGTGTACGCCTCGGGCGCGGTGATCCAGGAGACCTCCGGCAGGCGTCCATTCTCGACGTCGGCCCGGAAGTCGGCCAGCAGCGACTCGGGGTCACGGCCCTGGGTCCTGACCTCGGTGCCGGTCTTGGCCCTGTCGGCCAGGGGCGTTCCGGGCTGCGCGTTCTGGTACTGATGGAAGTAGAGCAGCGAGTTGTCGCCGTAGTTGCCGATGTACGGGTCGTTCGTCCAGCCCCAGGAACCGGCGGCGTTGAGGCCGGTGCCGATGTCCTGGTAGATCTTCCAGGAGATGCCGTTGCGCTCCAGCCGCTCCGGGTACGTCGACCAGTCGTAGCCCGCCTCCGCGTTGGTGATGACCGGACCACCCGCCGTGCCGTCGTTGCCGACCCAGCCGCTCCACATGTGGTAGCGGTTGGGGTCCGTCGGCCCCATCAGCGAACAGTGGTAGCTGTCGCAGACCGTGAAGGCGTCGGCGAGCGCGAAGTGGTAGGGCAGGTCCTGGCGGGTGTGGTAGGTCATTGCCGGAACGCCCTTGTTCGGCACCCACTTGTCGAACCGGCCGTCGTTCCAGGCGGCGTGCCCGTCGTTCCAGCCGTGCGGCGGATCCGGCAGGAAGGTCTGGCCGAGATCCTTCACCTCGGGACGGAACGGCAACAGCTCGTCGGCGCCGTCCGGCTGGTGCCACACGTCGTTGCCGGACGGCAGCGTCACCGGGTGTGGGTCCCCGAAGCCGCGGACGCCGCGCAACGTGCCGAAGTAGTGGTCGAAGGAGCGGTTCTCCTGCATCAGGATGATGACGTGCTCGACGTCGTTGATCGAGCCCGTCCGGTTGTTCGCCGGGATGGCGAGCGCCTTGCTGAGGTCCAGCGGAAGCGCCGCGCCGATCGCGGGAACCCCCATCGCCTTGAGGAATGTACGGCGATCCACCGTGCCCATAGCTCCCCCTCCGGGTGGCCTGTTCGAGAAACCGGCGACCGGACGATACCGACGGCGGGTTGACAGCAGGTGGCCGTCGTTGGCTGTTTCCGCAACCTCTCGACGTCCGGCGTCGAGCCCGTGAGCAGCACGTTCGCCATATTTGATCTTTGGCTGGCTGTCGGACGCCGTTCAGACCGACGTCGGGGGATGCTCACTGCCTGCCGGAACAGTGTTCGTCGTTCAACCCGTCATCACCTGTGGGGAGACCAGATGGCCGACATCGGCGACCAACGAAACGTGGAGCGGCGGAGCCTCCTGCAGGCGATGGTGGCGGCACCCGCAGCCGGCGCCGCCGTGGCGATGCTCGGCGGCCCCGCAACCCCGGCGGCCGCGGCCGCGGGCTCGTTCGACGCGCAGAGCCCGCGCTTCGCGCTCGCGGTGCTGCCGGACACGCAGTATCTCTTCGACGAGGACAGCTCCGACCCGGAGCCGTTGAAGGCGACCTTTCGCTACCTCAACCGGGAGCGCAAGGACGCGAACATCGTGTTCATGACCCACCTCGGTGACGTGACCGAGCACGGCAGTGAACACGAGATCGCGCTCGCCGGCGAGACGTTCCGCACCCTCGACGGCAAACTGCCATACAGCGTCCTGGCCGGTAACCACGACATCCGTGGCGGTGACGACCAGCGCGGCGACAGCGTCTACCTGCGCGCCTTCGGGCCGCAGCGGTTCGCCAAGATGCCGACCTTCGGTGGCGCCTCGCCGGACGGCTACAACAGCTACCACGTGCTGCGTGCCGGTGGACGCGACTGGTTGGTGCTCGCACTGGACTGGCGGATCTCGGACAAGGGCCTGACCTGGGCACAGAGCGTGATCAACGAGCACCGTACCCTGCCGGTCATCCTCACCACCCACGACCTCGCCTGGGCCGACGACGCTGGCGCGGCGCAACTCTCGGACAACGGCCAGCGGCTCTGGGACCGGCTGATCCGGGACAACGATCAGATCTTCCTCACCCTCAACGGCCACTACTGGCCGCCGGGCCGCACCACGCTCAAGAACGCCGCCGGCAACGACGTGCAGGTGCACATCACCAACTACCAGGACCGTTACTACGGTGGCGCGGCGATGATCCGCCTCTACCACGTCGACCTGGCGCGCAACGTCATCGACGTCGAGACCTTCTCGCCCTGGTTCCTCGCCCGGGACCCGGAGAAGCGCACGCCCCTGGAGGCCGAGACGATCGAGCTGACCGGGCCGGTCGACCGGTTCAGCATGGAGATCGACTTCGCCGAGCGGTTCCACGGGTTCGCTCCGGTGACGCCGCCCGCGCCCCGTCCTCCGGTCGCGGTGCTGCCGCGCGGCACGGTCGGATACTGGCGGTTCGACTCGTACGGGCTCTCGTCGGGTGCGGCCGGCAAGCCGGTGGCGGACGGGACGGTCGTACGGGACCTCAGCGGAAACGGCAACGATTTGAGGGTGCAGCGGATCGGGGCGGGCACGCCCGAGGCGCTGACCTACTCGGCCGAGCACCACCCCGGGCAGCCGGCACACGCCAGCCTCCGCTTCGACGGCGGCAAGGGTCCGGATCGCGGCGCCATCCTGCGGGCCGGCGCCAACGCGCCGATCAACAGCATGAAGTTCATCAGCGGATACACCATTGAGGCGTTCATCAAACTGCCCGATCCGTTCGACGGAGACCACGCCTGGATGGGGATCCTGAGTTGGGAGGGGCGCAGCGGCGACGCCGGAAAGACGACCGGCTGGTCTCCTCTGGAGTCCACCTGCAGCCTCAACGTCTCCTCCGAACGTTTCCTCCAGTACGTCGTGTACGCCGACAAGCAGGACGCCGACCCGACCTCGTGGAGTCACGCCCTGCCGACCGGCCGGTGGGCACACATCGCCGTGGTGAACGACGGCCGGAAGACCGTCGTCTACATCGACGGCTCGAAGATCGCCCGTAATCCCACCCAGCCGTCGACCGGCATCGCCACCCTCGGCCTCCCGTTCGTGATCGGCGCGACCTCGTTCGACCTCAAGTACGGCCAGGGCTTCTACGGCTGGATCGGGGACGTCCGGGTCACCGCGAAGGCGCTACGCCCGAAGGACTTCCTGACGCCGTACGCCTGACGGCCCGACGGCGGCTACCGCGTTGCGGTAGCCGCCGTCATTTCCCGCGACGTGAGATCGGCGTTACACGGGAACTGCCGGCACACCGGGAGCACCCCGACGTACCGTGAGATCGTGCCGACGAAGGACGTACTCACCAGCGCAGACATCGCCGAACTCCGCCGCTCGGCACTCGGGATGGCCGATCCGCTCGGTGTCGCGGCCGAGTTGGCCGACGCGGTGGAGCAGAACCGGTTGGCGGACCCGGACGACGCCGGCGGTGCGCTGACCCTGGCCGCCGAGATCGCCGAGATCAGGGGGAAGCCAGACGCCGCCCTCCGGTACGCGGAACGGGCCCTGGCGGCGTACCCGTCCGGGGAGGACCCCCTGGCCGGGTTCGCCCGAGCGCTGCGGGCCCGGGCCCTGTTCCAGGCCGGCGGCCGGGAGGACGACGCGCTGGCCGAGCTGACGGCGCTACGCCCGTTCCTGCTCGTGCAGCCCGACGCGCCCGCCTACGTGAGCGCGGCGCTCGACGCCGCTGGTCGCTCGTCGGTCGCCGAGACATGGCTGAGTGAGGCGGTCGACACCCTGCTCGGCGGGCGCGCCACCGCCGCCGGAGCGTCGACTCAGGCCATCACCGCCGTGCCGGCGGTGGAGGTCGGCCCTGCGGAATCACCCGGGGTCCTGTTCTTCCTGCTGCAACAGCGCCACCGGGTACGCCGGAATCTCAACCTGCCGCACGACCGACACGACGATCTGGCGGATCGGCTGGAAACGCAACTCGTCCGCCGAGCCGGGGATCGCAACGGCGGTGAGCCGGACCTGCTCTTCTGGCCCCGAGCCGAGTTCGACCGCCTGCTCGCTGCGCACGCGGAGCTGACCGGGACGTACGGGCCGGACTGGGATGCGCACCGGGCCCGGCTGGAGAAGGAACTGGTCCGACTGGCCGCCACCGGCCAGGTGGGACTGGGTGTGCTCAGCGCGACGGTGGCCGGGTTGGACGGGTTCGCCGGCCGACGCGACGGTGATCCGTCCGACCGGGAGACCCGGGCCGGCTACGCGCGTGAGCTGGCGGCTCGGCCTGCCGCGCGGATTGCCTGGCCGCCCGAGCGCAACGACGCCTGCTGGTGCGGCTCGGGCCTCAAGTACAAGAAGGACTGCCTGCCGCGCTCCCGCAGCTGACGGCGCCGGCCGCCCGGGTGCCGTCCTGCCCCGGCGCGGTCGCCGGCCGGCTGAACTAAGGGATGATCCCGGCGAGGCCGGACAGATCGGCGATCTCGTACGTGAACGGCGCGTCCGCCGGCGGGGCCTGCTTCCGGCGGTTGACCCACGCCGTGCGGATGCCCGCCGCGTGTGCCCCGCCCACATCGGCGGTGAGCGAGTCGCCGATGTGTAGGACCTCGTGCGCCGTCAGCCCCAGCGTGGCGAGCGCTCGGTCGAACATGGCCCGGTCCGGTTTGTACGCGCCGACCATCTCACTGGTCACCACGGCGTGAAAGGCCAGACCGTGATGAGCCAACGCCGCCTCCAGATCGGCGTTGTCCACATCGGACACCAGACAGATCGGCACGGTCACACCGGCTAGGAAGTCGCGGGTGCCCGGGCGCAGCGGCGGTGATCGCCAGTAGGTGAGCTGCGCCGCGCACAGGGCGGCCGCGTCGCCGGCACAGCCGACCTCGGCCATCACCGACGTCAGGCTCGACATCGCGCTGTCCCGCAACGATCGGAACCGCGGCCCGGACGCGACCGCCTCGAACTCCCGCGCCCACGCTGCCAGGACGGCGTGCCCGGATACGGGCACCGATGCTCGGGCGGCCACCTGCTCGGCGATGTCGGCCATCACGGCGTCGTCGTCCTCGACGACGGTGCCGTAGAAGTCGAGCAGCAGTCCCTTCAGCACGGTCGCAGCCTAGACCCTGCCGATGCAGCCGCTGTCGCTGCCGACCGAGGGATCGACGGGAGTGCCTGTACCGACCTAGCATGGCGACGAATGGATCTTTGGATCCGACCCCCGGCCGCCCCGGCGGCCGGCCCGACCGAAGGGAGACGCGCGTGCGTCGAACCCCCTTGGCACTACTCGGCGTCGGCGTGTCCGGCGCACTGCTGCTGAGCGCAGCCCCGGTGGCAGCGGCCGCCCCACCTGCGGCGACATCACCGACCGGCATCGTGGTCAGCGATGGCATGACCCAACCGGTGTTCTCGCTCGCCGACGCGATCGAGGAGCGGGTGTTCGTCCAGACGCCGTTGGACACCGACCATGACGGTCGCCGCGACCGGGTGGCGATCGACATCTCCCGGCCCCGGGAGACAGCCACCCAGGGCTTCAAGGTGCCGGTCATCTTCGAGCACAGTCCGTACCGCAAGGGCACCTGGGGCGACGTGCCGTACCCGAGCGTGCTGGTCGACGACCTGCCGCAGAACGGCGCGACGAACCGCTCCGGCCTGCGGACGCCCGACGGGCAAGCCCAGCGGGCGACGGCGAAGGCCAACCTGCCCGGCTCGCTGGACGACTACTACGTGCCGCGGGGGTACGCGGTGGTGCTCGGTCAGAGCGTGGGCACCGGCGACTCGGACGGCTGCCCGACCAGCGGCGACCAGGCCGAGACGCTCGGCACCAAGGCCGTGATCGACTGGCTCAACGGACGGGCCAAGGCGTACGACGTCAACGGCGCCCCGATCACCGCCGGCTGGACCACCGGCGCGGTCGGCATGACCGGCGTCTCCTACAACGGCACGCTGCCCAACCAGGTGGCCACCACCGGGGTCAGGGGACTCAAGACCATCGTGCCGGTCTCCGCGATCAGCAGCTGGTACGACTACTACCGGGCCAACGGCCTGGTCGTCGCTCCCGGAACGTTCCAGGGCGAGGACCTCGACATCCTGGCCCGGTTCACCGCCGGGCAGGCGCGGGCCGAGGGTCGCTGCGCCGACGAGATCGCCGAGATCACCGAGAAGCAGGACCGGGTCACCGGCGACTACTCGAACTTCTGGCGGGATCGCGACTATCTCGACGCCCGGAACGTACGAGCGAGCGTCTTCGTGGTGCACGGCCTCAACGACTGGAACGTGAAGACCGAGCACTTCGCCGGCTGGTGGGATGAGCTGGCCAGGCGCGACGTACCACGCAAGATCTGGCTGCACCAGGGCGGGCACGGCGGGCCGGGCAGCAGCGCGTCGGTGACCCTGCCGGACGGCCGGACGTGGACGTACAAGCAGACCGAGAACCGCTGGTTCGACTTCTGGCTGTGGAACGTCCAGAACGGAATCATGGACGAGCCGACGGCCGTGCTACAGCGGGAGGACCGGGCCTACACCACCTACGCCAACTGGCCCGACCCGGCCGCCCGTACGGTCGGGCTGACGTTCGCCGCCACCGACGCCACCGCCCCGGGCGCGCTCACCTCGGGTAGGTCGCCGAAGGCCAGGGTCGAGCAGAGCTTCGTCGACGAGGGACGGACCATCCACCCGGACGCTCTGGTGGCCAATCCGGACACGGCGAGTGAGAACCGACTCGCCTACCGCTCCCCCGCCCTGACACAGAACGTCCGTATCTCCGGGCGTCCCGAGATGCGGCTGCGGATGGCGATCGACAACAAGCCCGACGCGAACCTCACCGCGTACCTGGTCGACTACGGTCCGGACGGCTCGACCGCCGCGCCGACGGTGGTCACGCGGGGCTGGATGGACCCGCAGAACCGCAAGGGCCCGGCCCGCACCGAGCCGGTGAAACAGGGCAAGCTGTACGACTACCGGTGGACCCTGGAGCCGAAGGACTACATCTTCCCGGCGGGCCACCGGATCGGGGTGGTCGTCTTCTCCAGCGACCAGGAATACACCCTGCTGCCGCTGGGCGGCACCGAGCTGCGGGTCGCGCCGAACGGCAGCGAACTGCGTCTGCCGGTCGTCGGGGGTCGGGCCGTACTCGGGTTCTGATGTCACGGTCCCGAACGGGTGGGGTAGTCCGATGTTCGCGGGCTGCCCCACCTGGCCATGTCGGTCCGGAGTGCCGGACGCGGCCCCTCGTGCGGCGTTTGGCGGCCGGAGGCACGGGAAGACCCCGCCGATAGGGCCAAGGCGACCCGCCACGTCCGTCATCCGGCAGCGCTGACGATGCCGGCGACCACCCGAGGAGGAGCGAGGATGAGCCCACGCAGGACGTTCGCCCCGGCGCGTAGGTCACCCGGACCGGCGAAGGGCACCGAGGCGAAGACGATTCCGCCGAGCCGGAAGGTGGCGGCCAAGAAGGTCGCGACCGCCACGAAGCGGGCCTCCGGCGCGAGCACGGCCAAGACGACCGGCGGAAAGCCCACGCCGACCACGTCGCGCGTGGCCCGGAAGACGGAGACCTCCGCCACCACGGCCACGCCCACCCGCAGGCCGACGGCGAAGGCGGCCGCCGCCAAGAACGCGCCGCCGAAGAAGGCGCCCGCGACGAGGGCCGCGGCGAAGAAGGCACCCGCGCGCAAGGCCGCGCCGGCCCGGGCCCGCACCACGACCGCCACCAGGGCGCCGGCCAAGAAGGCGACCACCATGGAGTCGTTCGGCAATCGGCGTACGCCCCGAAAGACCTGACACCGACCGGCCGCCCCGGCGCCATGGCACCCGGACGAGCACCTCCTGACACGGTCAGACGGCGTGGGCGCCCGCCCGGAGGGAGTCGATGGTCAGGTCGAGGGCCGCCTCGAGATTGTCGATCCGTCCGGTCGACAGCAGCAGCAGCACGCCGCCCTGGATGCCGGCCAGCAGGGCGGCGGCGGCGCGGTCTGCGTCCACCTCGGGGGCGATGTCGCCGGTCGACTGCATCTGCCGGATGCCCTCGGCGATCGCGCCCTGCCAGCGCGACATGAGGCCGGTCACCACCGCCTGCGCGCCCGGCGCACGCCGACCGGTCTGACCGAGCAGACTGCTGAGCGGGCACTGCACGCCCTGCGCGAGGTAGCGCTCGATCAGCCGATCACGCCACGCCAGCCAGGCCGGCCAGGACGTGAGGTTGCTGAGCATGGGCTCCTGGTCGGTGAGCACCTGGTCGGCCTCGTGCTCGGCCACCGCGAGCAGCAACTCGTCCTTGCCCTGCGGGAAGTAGTGGAAGAGCTGGCCCTTGCTGGTGCCGGTGCGGGCCATCACGTCCTCGAGGCGTACCTCGTCGACACCCCGCTCACGGATCTCGGTGGCCGCCCCGGCGACGATCCTGGCCCTGGTCGCCTCGCCCTTGCGGGTCAACGAGCGTGTCATGGGACCTCCGTCACCCGCCGTGCGTCTGGACCTGCCAGCCCAACCCTAGCTCGTCCTTTGGACTTGCAGGTCCATTTTTGCCGAGCAAAGGTCTGATCCACGCGGCCCGCTCCGGGCCCGACGAGGAAAGAGGAAGGACGCACGGTGAACGACTACTACCTGCTCGGGCGGTCCGGCCTGCGGGTGAGCCGGCTGGCCCTGGGCACGATGAACTTCGGCGTCGACGGGTTCCACGCCGCGTACGGCAAGACCGAGGAAGAGGCGGAGCCGATCTTCCGGCGGTACGTGGAGGCGGGCGGGAACCTCATCGACACGGCGGACTTCTACACCGCCGGCGAGAGCGAGCGGATCCTCGGCCGCCTCATCGACCGGGCCGGTGTCCGGGATCGGCTCGTGCTCACCAGCAAGTTCACCAACACCATCGACCCGAGCGACCCGAACGCCAGCGGCAACGGTCGCAAGCACATCATCCGGGCTCTGGACGCTTCGCTGCGCCGGCTCGGCACCGACTACATCGACCTGTACCTGCTGCACACCTGGGACCGGATCACCCCGGTCGAGGAGGTCGTGCAGACCTTCGACGACCTGGTACGCGTCGGCAAGATCCGGTACGCCGGGCTCTCCGACGTGCCGGCCTGGTACGCGGCCCGGGCGCAGAGCTACGCCGAGGCCCACGCCCTGGCGCCGATGGTCACGTTGCAGCTTCCGTACTCCCTGGTCTTTCGCGACATCGAGGCGGAGTTCGTACCGATGGGCCAGTCCCTGGGGATGGGCCTGACCGCGTGGAGCCCGGTCAGCGGCGGGCTCCTCACCGGCAAGTACCGACGGACCGGGGACGGCATGAGCGGTGCCGGCCGGCTGACCAATCCGGACGCCCCGGGGCGGGAGATCAACCCGCGGGACTGGCAGGTGATCGAGGCGCTCGAGAGTGTGGCCGCCGACCTGGGGCGCAGCATGGCCCAGGTGGCCATCAACTGGGTGGCCACCCAACCCGCCGTCGCATCGGTGATCGTCGGAGCGAGCAGCCCCGAGCAGTTGGACAGCAACCTCGCCGCGCTCGACTTCGAGATCCCGGCGGACGCCCGTCGCCGGCTCGAGCAGGCCAGCGCGCCGCACGTCGGAATGCCCCACGTGATGTTCACCCCGCAGTACCAGTCCTGGGTGGTGAGCCCCGGCCTGGGCATCGGCGACAAGCCGGCCGGTTACGCTCCGCCGGTGTTCAACGGCGCCGTTCCGCCCAGCGAGGTCGTCAGCGGCTGACCGGTCGTGCCCGCGGCCACGTACCCGTTTCCACCGGGTCGTGGCCGCGGGCATCCGCTCGATCAGACCTGGCGATCCGCGACGGCGACCGGACCGGGCGCGCCGACCGGGTCGGACGGCGCGGCGGCCACCGGGCCGAAGATGACCCGGCAGCGCAACTGCCGGAAACCCGTCCGTTCCAGCTCCGCCACCACCGCCACCCGGTGGGCGTCGACGTCGGCGATCACCTCCCGGGCACCCCCGGCGGCCAGCATCCGGACCGCCTCGGCCACCAGTTCGGGACGAACGGCCTCGTCGAGCACGCCGAGGTAGGCCAGGAGCGGATAGCAGGCGTCCCCGGCCGTTCCGACCAGACCGACCGGTTCGCCGTCGTCCACCGCGATCCGCCAGTCGTCGGCCGGACCGCCCAACCACGCCAGTGGATCGGTGGCCAGGTCGACGCCCGCGACCGCCAGCGCCGTCTCCGCGCCGGTCAGCACGTCCGGCTCGGCGATCCGGGCGACCAGGGCGTTGATCTCCGCCAGGTCGGCGGCCGGGCGCAGGCCGTACCGGCCGGGGGTGGCCGGCAGCGGCGTGCCCGTCCAGGAGCATCTGACCCGCTCCCCGCGCTCGACCAGCCCGGCGAGCCGGGCCGCCGCCATCGGCGCCCGCATGACGGCCAGCACCTCCGGCCGGCGCCGCCAGTGCGCCGGCATGGCCGCGTGGTAGAGACCAGGACCGCCGAACGCTTCGTGGGCGGCGCGCAGCAGCGCGGCACCCACCTCCGGCTCGGCGTCCAGGTCGAACCGCTCCAGCCAGGGCGCACCGACGGCGCCCGGCGGGAGAGCCCAGGCCGCCCGACCGACCACACGGCCTGCGCGGAGGGCGACCCAGGTGTTCTCGGGACGGTAACCGCCGCCGGCGATCCCGTCGGCGTAACCGATCTGGCGCAGTTGCGGCAGCGGATCGGGCAGGGAGTCGAACAGGTTTTCCTCGCCCGCGACGAGCGGACGGATGACCAGGTCAGTCATGGATTGATCCTCCGGAAAGCGAACGCCCCGGATCAGATCCGCGCAAACGCCGGAGCGCGGAGGGGGCGCAGAACATCGGACATTGTTCTGACCTCCTCTCGGCTCGACGGCGTACGGGGAAATCTACTCGATGCGCTCACCGGCCACAACGGCTCAGGCCCGGCTTGAGATCTGCTGCACCGCCCAGGCGTTGCCGTCCGGGTCCGAGAAGAAGACGAACCCGACGTTGTCCAGCGGATCCGGCACCGGCCGGGGATTGACCCCCACCACCTGGATCTCGCTGACCTCGACGCCCCGATCCACCAGCTCCGCCCGCGCCTTCCGCAGGTCGGGCACCACCAGCTGCAGCCCCTTGAGCGAGCCTGGCGGCATGTCCGGCACCGCCCCACGGCCGATCACGACGGAGCAGCCGGAGCCCGGCGGGGTCAACTGCACCAGCCGTGCGTCGTCGCTGATCACGGTGTCGTGGTCCACGACGAAGCCGAGCCGGTCGGCATAGAACTCCTTGGCGCGGTCCACGTCGGAGACCGGCACGATCACCACTTCCAGCGTCCAGTTCATCCGGGCACTCCTCGTCTCGTGGCTCGGGAGGTCAGGCACGGCAGGACCCGGGACGGCGCGCCGTGCACGCGTGCCCGCCGACGCTACCGTTTCCGCCGCCGTGTCACCGCCGGACAGACGGCGCGTCGGCCGTCCGGAACCACGGCGGCCGGGTGCGGCGGGTCGTGACGACGCGGACGCCTTGCCTTCACGCCGGCGACAAGGTTTAGCGTGGTCGCGACGGGCTGATGGAGGGGGTCGGATGCTGATCGGCGAGTTGGCTGAGCGAGCCGGCACGAGTACGCGCGCCCTGCGCTACTACGAGGAGCACGGGTTGGTACGCGCCCAGCGCTCCGCCAACGGCTACCGGATCTACGACGATGCGGAGCTTCGGGTCGTCCGTGAGATCCGGGCTCTGCTCGACGTCGGCTTCGGCCTCGACGACGTCCGCCCGTTCGTCGCCTGTCTGCGGGCCGGCAACGCGTCCGGCGACGTCTGCCCGGATTCGGTGCTGGTGCTGCGACGCAAGCTCGTCGAGGTCGACGCCGTGATCGACCGGCTCGGCGCGGTACGCCAGCAGCTACACACTCAGCTCAGTCACGCCATCGCACACCGGGAGGAAACATGCCCCAAACGGAGACCGGTTCGCTAGTCACCGTCACCGACGACACGTTCGACGATCTGGTGCTGGCCAGCGACCGGCCCGTCGTGGTCGACTTCTGGGCCGAGTGGTGCCCGCCCTGCAAGGCCATCGAGAAGAGCCTCGCCGAGCTGGCCCGGGAGTTCGGCGACCAGATGGTCGTGGCCAAGCTCAACTCCGACGACAACCCGACGGTCACCCGTCGCTACGCCGTCATGTCCCTGCCGACGCTCCTGGTGTTCCGCCGGGGCGAGGTCGTCGGGTCGACCGTGGGGTCCAGGCCCAAGGGCTACCTGCGGCAGACGTTCACCGCGCAGGCCGGGCTGTAACGCCGCACGCACCCGTACCGGCCGCTGGCCGGCGCGGGGTCAGCCGGGCACGAGCACCACGTGCAGGTGCCGGGGGCCGTGCACGCCCTCGACGCGGTTGAGCTCGATGTCGCTGGTGGCGGACGGCCCGCTGATCCAGGTGAGCGGCCGGTGCGGGTCGAGGCGCGTGAGGGCGTCCGGAACCCCCGCGACCACCTGATCGGTGCGCAGCACGCAGATGTGCACGTCGGGCAGAAGCGTGAGAACCCGCCGCCCCTGGTCGGCGGAGGCGTCGAGGATGACCGTTCCGGTCTCGGCTACGGCGACCGCCGCAGCGGTGAGCACCCCGTCGGCCGCGGCGATCCGGTCCCTCGGCAGGTTGTCGTCGGTCAGCACGTCGACGGTGTCCGGCAGCCAGTGCCGGGGCAGCCCGGGCGGCACCACGACGCGTCCACCACCGAGGATCGCGTCGACGACCTGCGCCACCTCACCGTCGGTGCACCGGTGCACGGTGGCCCGGTAGTCGCTGAGCCGGTGCACCAGCACGTCGAGGTCCACGGCGCCGCCGGCGGGCCGGTAGTCGCGCGGCACCGTACCGGGGGCGGACGGCGTGGCGCCCAGAGCCGCCCGGACACGGCCGAGGATCAACTCACGGGAGGTCATCGTTGCGCCCACCATTCACGGAATGTCTGCGGCGGCGGCTGCGGCAGGTCGCGGCCGACGGTCCAGCCGGACAACGGCGGCGGCAGACCGCGTCCGCGCCGGCCGGCGAGGCGGCTGGCCCGCGAGGCGCGCTGCGCGGCCTCGTACAGGGGCCGATGGTCCATGGTGTACGCGGCTGCCGCCATGCCGACCGCCTCGGCGCTCGGCAGGCGATGCTCGTCGCGGTACGCCGTCACGTGTTCGGCGCGGAGGTGCACGAGGATCGACGGGATGTCGATCTTCACGGGGCAGGCGTCGAAGCACGCGCCGCAGAGCGAGGAGGCGTACGGCAGGGAGGCGTTGTCCTCCACGCCGGTCAGCTGCGGGGACAGCACGGCGCCGATGGGCCCGGGGTAGACCGAGCCGTAGGCGTGCCCACCGGTGCGCTCGTAGACGGGACAGACGTTGAGACAGGCCGAGCAGCGGATGCAGTGCAGCGCCTGACGGCCGACCTCGTCGGCGAGAACCGCGCTGCGGCCGTTGTCCACCAGCACGAGGTGGAAGTCCTGTGGTCCGTCGCCGCGCGTCACACCGGTCCACATCGAGGTGTACGGGTTCATCCGCTCACCGGTGGAGGCCCGGGGCAGCAGTTGCAGGAACACCTCGAGGTCGGCCCAGGTGGGGATGACCTTCTCGATGCCCATGACCGTGATCAGGGTGTCCGGCAGGGTGAGGCACATCCGACCGTTGCCCTCGGACTCGACCACCGCGAGGGTGCCGGTCTCGGCCACCGCGAAGTTCGCCCCGGAGACCGCGACCCGGGTGCTGAGGAACGTTCGCCGTAGGTGGCGGCGGGCCGCGGCCGCCAGGATCGCGGGTTCGTCGGTCAGCGCCGGGTCGACACCGGGCATCTCGCGCAGGAAGATCTCGCGGATCTCCGCCCGGTTACGGTGGATCGCGGGTACCAGGATGTGGCTGGGCTTGTCCCGCCCGAGCTGGACGATCAGCTCGGCGAGGTCGGTCTCCACCGGCTCGATGCCAGCCGCCTCCAGCGCCTCGTTCAGGCCGATCTCCTGGGTGGCCATCGACTTGACCTTCATGACCCGGTCGCTGCCGGTGGCCCTGACCAGGTCGGTGACGATCCGGTTGGCCTCGACGGCGTCGGCGGCCCAGTGCACGGTGCCGCCCGCGGCGGTGACCGCCCTCTCCAGCTGGTCGAGCAGCTCGGGCAGGCGGGCCATCGTGTCGGCCTTGATGGCCCGCCCGGCCTCGCGCAGTTCCTGCCAGTCGGGGACCTCATCGATGACCGCCGCCGACTTGGCGCGGATCGTCGCGGTGGCGTGGCCCAGGTTGCGGCGCAGCTGGGCGTCGGCGAGGCCGCGACGTGCCGCCACCGGAAAGGGCTCGTCACCGCGGAGGTTTCCGACACCACGCGGCGCCGTGGCGGGCATGCCGAGGAAGGTCCGGGTCACGCCGTCACCCCGTCGGCCTGCCGCTGCGCCCCTTCGAGCGGGATGCCGGTGGACTCGGTGCTGGCCAGGATCTCCGCGAGGTGCACCGTCCGTACCCCGGCCCGCAGGCGGGCCAGCCCACCACCGATGTGCATCAGACAGGAGGCGTCCCCGGCGGTGCAGACGTCCGCCCGGGTGGCCAGCACGTGACGCATCTTGTCGGCCAGCATCGCCGTCGAGGTGTCCGCGTTCTTCAGGGCGAACGTGCCGCCGAAGCCGCAGCACTCCTCGGCCTGCGGCAGCTCCACCAGGTCCAGTCCGCGGACCTGACGCAGCAGCCGCAGCGGCTTGTCCCCCACCCGGATCATCCGCAGCGAGTGGCAGGTCGGGTGGTAGGTCACCCGGTGCGGATAGAAGGCACCGACGTCGGTGACCCCGAGCACGTCGACGAGCAACTCCGACAGCTCGTACGTGCGGCCGGCGACGTCCTCGGCGCGACTGGCCAGACGCTCGTCCCCGGCCCTGCGGGCCACCACCGCGTGCTGGTGCCGGACCGAACCGACGCACGAGCCGGAGGGGGCGACCACCACGTCGTACGGTGCGAAGGTGCGCACGTGCCGGCGTACCAGCCGCAGCGCGTCGTCCGGATAGCCGGTGTTGATGTGCATCTGCCCGCAGCAGGTCTGGTCCCGCGGAAAGACGACCTCGTGACCGAGCCGTTCCAGCAGCCGCACGGTGGCCTTGGCCGCCTCGGGGTACAGGGTGTCGGCCAGACAGGTGACGAACAGGGCTATTCGCATCCTCAGTCCTCCCATCCGAGACGCCGGGCGGCCGCCCGCCACGTCGTCCCGGTAGCGCGTGGTTCGTAGCGGACGACCTGCTGGGTCTCGCGCAGCACCGCCCGCAGCGCCGCCAGGTCGCCGCCGACCACGCCGAGGGCACGGGCCTGCACGAGGACGTTGCCCAGCGCGGTGGCCTCGACCGGCCCCGCGAGCACCGGTAACCCACAGGCGTCCGCGGTGAGCTGACACAGCAGCTCGTTGCGGGCGCCGCCGCCGACGACGTGCACGGCGTCGACGTGCCGGCCGGCGAGCTGTTGCGCCGCACGCACCGCGCGCCGGTGCGCCAGCGCGAGGCTGTCGAGGATGCACCGGACCGTGGCCGCCGGGGTTGCCGGCACCGGCTCACCGGTACGGCGGCAGGCCTCGGCGATGCGTGCGGGCATGTCGCCGGGTGGCAGGAACGCCGGGTCGTCCGGGTCCACGACGGAGCGGAACGCTGGTTCCCGGGCCGCCTGCCCGAGCAGGGCGGGCAGGTCGGTGATGCCCCAGCTGCGCAGCGACTCCTGCAGTGGCCACAGACCCATCACGTTGCGCAGGAAGCGGATCGTGCCGTCGACGCCGGACTCGTTGGTGAAGTTGGCGAGCCGGCTCTGCTCGGTGAGCACCGGGGCGTCGAGCTCGACCCCGACGAGGGACCAGGTGCCGCAGGAGATGTAGGCGAAGTGTTCACCGACCGCCGGCACACCCACCACGGCGGAGGCGGTGTCGTGTGACCCCACCGCCACCACCGTGGGGTCTCCGGGCAGGGCCAGGTCGGGCAGGACCGGGCCGATCCTGCTGCCCGGCTCCCGCAGCGGCGGAAACAGGTCGCTGCGGATCCCCGCCTCGGCCATCAGGTCGGTGGCCCAGGTGCGGGAACGCAGGTCGTACAGCTGGGTGGTGGAGGCGTTGGTGACCTCGGCGCCGATCTCGCCGGTGAGCCAGTACGCGAGAAGATCCGGGATCAGCAGCAGCCGGTACGCCATCTCCAGCTGCGGCGTGCCGGCGGCGGCGACGAGCTGGTAGAGAGTGTTGAACGGCAGGTGCTGCAGCCCGGTCGTGCCGTACAACCGCTCCTGCCCCAACTGCTTGGCGACCCGGTCACCGACGCCGTCGGTCCGCCCGTCGCGGTAGTGCACGGGGTTGCCCAGCAGCGCGCCCGTCGCGTCGAGCAGCCCGTAGTCGACGGCCCAGGTGTCGACGCCGATGCTGGCGACCGGGCCGGCGGCGCGCAGACCGTCGAGGACGCCCCGGTGCAGCGCCAGCACGTCCCAGTGCAGGGTGCCCGTCACCCGCACCGGCTCGTTGCGGAAGCGGTGCGCCTCGGCGAGCTCCAGCCTGCCGTCGCCGACGCTGGCAACCATGACCCGTCCGCTGGACGCGCCCACATCGACGGCGGCGACCTGCACGGCGGTGCTCATCTCGTCCTCATCCTCGGTCGACGGCGTTCAGCGCAGGAAGGCCGCGGCGACGCCGGCGTCCACCGGAATGTGCATCCCGGTGGTGTGGGACAGCTCCCCACCGGTGAGCACGAGGACCGCGTTGGCGACGTGCTCGGGCAGCACCTCGCGCTTGAGCAGCGTGCGTTGGGCGTAGAACTCACCGAGCTTCTCCTCCGGCACGCCGTAGACGGCGGCCCGCTTCGCACCCCAACCACCGGCGAAGATGCCCGAGCCGCGGACCACCCCGTCCGGGTTGACGCCGTTGACGCGGATGCCGTGGCCACCGAGTTCGGCGGCGAGCAGCCGGACCTGGTGGGCCTGATCGGCCTTGGCCGAACCGTAGGCCACGTTGTTCGGGCCGGCAAAGAGCGAGTTCTTGCTGGAGATGTAGACGATGTCCCCGCCCATGCCCTGTGCCAGCAGCACCCGCACGGCCTCCCGGGAGACCAGGAAGGAGCCCTTGGCCATCACGTCGTGCTGGATGTCCCAGTCGGCCTCGGTCGTCTCGACCAGCGACTTGGACAGCGACAGCCCGGCGTTGTTGACGACCAGGTCCACGCCGCCGAAGGTGAGCACCGCCTCGCGCAGGGCATCGGCCACGGCGTCGCCGTGGCTGACGTCGGCGGCGACGGCGATCGCCACATCGGTGCTGCCGATCTCTGCGGCGACGGCTGCGGCCGACTGCGGGTCGCGGTCGGCGACCACGACGCAGGCGCCCTCGGCGGCGAGCCGGAGGGCGATCGCCCTGCCGATACCGGAGCCACCGCCGGTGACGAACGCGATCCGCGTGGCGAGGGCCTTCGGCTTCGGCATGCGCTGCAGCTTCGCCTCCTCCAGGGCCCAGTATTCGATCCGGAACTTCTCGGCCTCGTCGATCGGCGCGTACGCCGACACCGACTCGGCGCCGCGCATGACGTTGATGGCGTTGACGTAGAACTCCCCGGCGACCCGGGCGGTCTGCTTGTTGGCGCCGAAGCTGAACATGCCCACGCCGGGCACCAGGACGACGGCCGGGTCGGCGCCACGGATGGCGGGGGTGTCCGGGCCGGCGTGCCGCTCGTAGTAGGCGCGGTAGTCGTCGCGGTAGGAGGCGTGCAGCTCCGTGAGGCGGGCGATCACGTCTTCGAGCGGGGCGGTGGGCGGCAGGTCCAGCACCATCGGGCGGACCTTGGTGCGCAGGAAGTGGTCCGGGCAGGAGGTGCCCAGCGCGGCGAGCGCGGGGTGCTTCTCCCTCGACACGAAGTCCAGCACCACGTCGCTGTCGGTGAAGTGGCCGACCTGCGGTCGGTCGGTGGACGCGAGGCCCCGCAGCACCGGGAACAACGCCGCGGCCCGACGGCGCCGTTCGTCGGTCGGCAGCGGCTGGTAGCCGCTGATGACCGGGCCGAGCGGCTCGGCGTCACCCCGCTGGTCGAGGTACGCCTGCGCGGACCGGATGATCTCCAGGGAGTTGCTCTCGCACTCGTCGCTGGTCGCGCCCCACGCGGTGATGCCGTGCCCACCGAGGATCACGCCGATCGCCTGCGGGTTGGCCCGTGCCACCGCGGCGATGTCCAGGCCGAGCTGGAAGCCGGGGCGCCGCCACGGGACCCACAACACCCGGTCGCCGAAGATCTCCTTGGTCAGCTCCGGCCCGTCCGCGGCGGCGGCGATCGCGATGCCGGCGTCGGGGTGCAGGTGGTCGACGTGCGCGGCGTCGACCAGGCCGTGCATCGCGGTGTCGATGGACGGCGCGGCCCCGCCCCGACCGTGCAGGCAGTAGTCGAACGTCGCGACCATCTCGTCCTCCCGGTCGATTCCCGGGTAGACCTCGACGAGGGCGCGGAGCCGGTCCAGCCGCAGCGCGGCCAGACCGGACGGGGTGAGGGTGCCGAGATCGCCGCCGGAGCCCTTGACCCAGAGCAGTTCGACGGGGCCGCCGGTGACCGGATCGGTGTCCGCTCCCTTGGCGGAGGTGTTGCCCCCGGCGTAGTTCGTCGTCGTCGGATCGGCACCGAGCCGGTTGCTGCGCGCGATCAGCGCCTGAACCTCGGATTGCATCGTCTTCACGTCCCCAGTCTGTGTCTCTGTGGTGGTGGTCAGGCGCCCCAGCCGGCCTGCTGGCCGTCGGCGCGTTCGGCTCGGATCTTGTCGTCATAACCGGAGCGGGCGTACGCGGCCATCGGGTCCGGGTCCAGACCCTGCTCGGTACGCAACTCCCGCAGCAACGGCCGCACGTCGGTGTTGTACGCATCCATCACCACCGCATTGGCACCCAACACATCACCGGCACGCTGCGCGGCAGCCAACGCCAACGCGTCCACCAGCAACGCCTTCGCCGTCGCCTCCTGCACATTGAGCACCGACCGGATGATCGCCGGAATCTTCGGCTCGATGTTGTGACACTGGTCCAACATGAACGCGATACCAGCCTCCGGAACCAACGCGCCAGCCTGCACGATCTCCACCATGATCCGAAACAGCTGGAACGGGTCCGCCGAACCCACCATCAGATCGTCGTCGGCATAAAAACGCGAGTTGAAATCGAACGCACCCAACCGACCAGCACGCAGCAGGACCGCCACAATGAACTCGATATTGGTACCCGGCGCGTGATGCCCCGTGTCGATGACCACCTGCGCCCGCTCGCCCAACTCCAAGCAGTGCGCGTACGCCGTACCCCAGTCCGGCACATCCGTCATGTAGAACGCCGGCTCGAACAGCTTGTACTCCAACAACAACCGCTGGTCGACGCCGAGCCGATCGTAGGTCTCCCGCAACGCCGCCGCCAGCCGATCCTGCCGAGCACGGATGTCATCCTGACCCGGATAGTTCGTGCCGTCGGAGAACCACAGCTTCAAGTCCCGCGAACCCGTGGCGTCCATGATGTCCACACACTCCAGCAGATGACCGATCGCCTTGCGCCGCACCCCCGGATCCGGGTTCGTGACACTGCCCAACCGGTAGTCGTCATCCTGGAACACGTTCGCGTTGATCGCACCCAACGTGATGCCCTGCTCCTTGGCGAACGCGGCCAGGTCGGCGTAGTCATCCACCCTGTCCCACGGAATGTGCAGCGCCACGCTCGGCGCCACCCCCGTGAGCTGGTGCACCACCGCCGCGTCCGCGACCTTCTCGTACGGGTCGCGCGGCACACCCTCCTGCGCGAACACCTTGAACCGGGTGCCGGAATTGCCGTACGCCCAGGACGGGGTCTCGATCCGCTGGGCGCGAAGGGCCCGCGTGACCCGCCCAAGGGTCTGCGCGTCGGGCTGCGTCATGGAGGTCCCCCGTCTCTGCGGTGAGCCGCGTCGCACGCGGCGCGGTGGATTGCGCCGCCGTGAAGTCGTTCGACTCGCGATCGGTGCGACGCCGGCCGCACCGATCGGGAGGGCGGTCAGAACTGGAACTTGTCGATGTTGTCCTTGTCGAAGACGGTAGGCGGGCCGAGGACGACAACGCCCTCCCTGCCGACGGTGAACTCGCCGAGCTTGCCGGCCTTGAACGTGTCGCCCTCGGCGCCGGTGATCTGGCCGGAGGCCAGTGCCGCTCCGGCGTACGCCGCGAGGTAGCCGAGGTCGGCCGGACTCCACAGGGCGAACGCGTCGACAGTGCCGTCCTTGACGTACTGGCGCATCTGGTTCGGGGTGCCCAGCCCGGTCAGCTTGACCTTGCCCTTGTACTGCGATCCGCTGAGGTAGCGGCCGGCCGCCGCGACACCGACGGTGGTCGGGGAGATGATGCCCTTCAGGTTGGGGTACGACTGGAGCAGGCCCTGGGTCTCCTGAAAGGACTTCTGGTCGTCGTCGTTACCGTACGCCACGGTGACGAGCTTGATCCTGGCGTACTCGGGCTTCTTCAGCTCCTCCTTCATCAGCGCGATCCAGGCGTTCTGGTTGGTCGCGTTGGCGGTGGCCGAGAGGATGGCGATCTCGCCCTCCCCGCCGATCTGCTGCGAGATGAGCTTGACCTGGTTCTCGGCGATGCCTTCGGCCGTCACCTGGTTGACGAAGATCTGCCGGCACTCCGGCTTGGTGTCGGAGTCGAAGGTGACGATCTTCGCGCCGGCCGTCTTCGCCTGGTTGAGCGCCCCGCAGATCGCGTTCGGGTCGTTGGCCGAGGTGACGATGACGTCCATGCCCTGCTGCGACAGGGTGTTGATGTAGCTGACCTGGGACGAGGCGCTGGCCTCGGAGGGGCCGACCTCCTTGAACTCGCCCTTGATCTCGGTGACCGCGTCCCTGCCGCCGTTGTCCGAGACGGTGAAGTACGGGTTGTTGAGCTGCTTCGGCAGGAAGGCGATCTTGAGCCCTTCCTTCAGGGCGGCGTCGGGATTCGCGGCGCCGCTCGCCCGGTTGCCGGCGCCGCCGTCGTTGCCGGCGTTGTCCGGGTCGTGCCGCCACATGCCGTGGCGCTGAGCAGGAGTGCGGCGAGGGTGAGGCTGGTGGCCCCGACACGGAGGCCTCTGCGGTACGCGGACATCGTCATCCTTTCGGGGGTGGTTGGTGCGCGGGGGCCGTCACGAAGCGGCGGGATGCCGCTGTCGCCGACGGTGCAGCCGGGCGCGGACGTCCGCGACGGCGTTGGGCAGCACGACGGACGCGATGAGCAGGGCGCCGGTGACGATCGTCAGCGCGTTGGCGTCGACGTCGGCGAGTTGCAGCGCGTTGCGCAGAACGCCGAGGAGCAGCGCCCCGGCCAGCACACCCAGCAGGGCACCCCGACCGCCGAAGATCGAGACGCCGCCGAGTACCACAGCGGTCACCACGGTCAGCTCCAGACCGGTCGCGTTGTCGCCGCGGGCACTGGCGTAGCGCAGGGTCCAGAAGATGCCGACCAGCCCGCACACCGCACCGGAGACCACGAAGAGCCAGAACTTCGTCCGGGCCACCGAGACGCCGGTGAACGTGGCGGCCTGGTCGTTGTTGCCCATGGCGTAGAGCGCGCGACCGACCGCGGTGGCGTGCAGCACCACCCCGAAGATCACCGCGAGCAGCAGCACCGGGACCACCACGATCGGGATCGACGTGCCGGGAACGTTGCGCACCACGGCGGCGGTCCAGTCGGCCGGGAAGTCCGCGACCGCCTGGTCGCCGAGCACGACGAAGGACAGCCCCCGGTAGAGGGCGAGCGTGCCGATGGTCACCGCCAGCGACGGCAGACCGAAGCCGGTGACGAAGAGGCCGTTCACCGCGCCGAGGACGGCGCCGAGCAGCACCACGAGGACGCAGATCAGCTCCAGCGACAGCCCACTGGAGAGCCAGAGCTGCCCCATGAACGTGCTGCACAGGCCAACCATGCTGGCCACCGAGAGGTCGATCTCGCCGGTGATCACGATCAGGGTCATCGGCAGCGCGAGAAACGCCAACGGCACGAGGTCCAGCAGCAGGAACTGGGCGTTGCGGCCGGTGGCGAAGTTGTCGACGGTCAGGCTGGCGACCAGCACGGCCACCACGAGGGCGGCGACGATCACCGCGTCCCAGGAGCCGAGCAGCCCTCGCAGGCTGGCGAGGCGGCCCGCACCGGGCTCGGCCTCGGCGGCGGGCGGCGCGGCGTACAGGCTGTCATGCGCCATGTGCGCTTCTCCCTCGGAGCCGGGCCGCCACCCGCAGGGCAAGGAGCCGATCCAGCCCGATGGCGGCGAGGATGAGCGCGCCCACCACGGCCTGCTGCCAGAACGGGTCGATGCGCAGGACGGCGAGCGAGCTGCCGATCGTGGTCAGCAGCACGGCGCCGAGCGCCGCGCCGTAGGCACTGCCGCTGCCCCCGAAGATCGCCACCCCGCCGACCACGGCAGCGGCGACGACCTGGAGTTCCAGGCCGGTACCGGCGGCCGCGTCGAGGGTGCCGAACCGGGCCGCGTACAGCACACCGGCGAGGCCGGCGAGAGCGCCGCTGGCGACGAACACGGCGAACACCCGCCGCCCGACCGGAATGCCGGACAGCCGGGCGGCGGCCGGCTCGGAACCGATCGCGTACAACTCGCGGCCGCTGCGGTAGGAGCGCAGGTAGAACCCGACGACGCCGACGACGACGAGCGCGACGAGGAACAGCACGGGTACGCCCAGCACGGTCTGGTTGCCCAGCCGCAGGAACGACGGGGGCATGTCGGCGGCGTTGATCTGGCTGCCGGACGCCCAGTAGTAGTCGACGCCGCGGAAGGCGTAGAGGGTGCCCAGCGTGATCACCAGAGCGGGCACCCGGGCCACCGCGATCAGGCCACCGTTGACCGCGCCGCACAGCGCGCCCAGCGCGACACCCAGGACGAGTGCCACGGGCCAGGGCGTACCGGGCGCGGAGAGGAACAGCGAACCGGTGGCGAACGCGACCAGACCGAGGATCGAGCCCACGGAGAGGTCGACGTTGCGGGTGACGACGACCAGGGTCTGGCCGACCGCCAGGATCACCAGGATCGCGCAGCCCAGCAGCAGGTCCTTGACGCTCTGACCGCTCAGGAACCGGTCGTTGCGCACGGTGGTCACTCCGACCAGCAGGCCGAGCGCGATCAACAGGCTCAGCTCGCGTACGGCGAGCAGCCGTCCGGTCAGGCTGCGGCGCGGCCGGCCGGCGTCGGTCGGCGCGGTCCCCACCGCCCGTTCGGGCGCGCCGGCGTCGGTGCGGCTCATGCGGTCGCGCCCTGGCCGGTGGCGGCGAACATGATGGAGGTCTCGTCCGCCTCGGCGCGGGACAGCTCGCGGACCAACCGCCCCTCGTGCATGACCAGGACCCGGTCGGCCATGCCGAGCACCTCCGGCAGCTCGCTGCTGATCATGAGGATGGCCAGGCCCTCGCCGGCCAGCTCCGACAGCAGCCGGTGCACCTCGGACTTCGTGCCGACGTCGATGCCACGGGTGGGTTCGTCGATGATCAACACGCGTGGTTCGGTGGCGAGCCACTTGGCGAGCACGACCTTCTGCTGGTTGCCCCCGGAGAGGGTCGCCACGGGCGCGCCGAGCCGCGAGGCCTTCACCCGCAGCCGCCTCGTCCAGCGGCGGGCCTCGGCACGCTCGGCGCCGCCGACCAGGAGGCCGAGCCGGCTCAGGGCCCGGCGGCGGGCCAGGGTGGCGTTGCGCTCCACCGACAGCTCCATGACCAGACCCTGCTGCCGCCGGTCCTCGGGGACCAACGCCATGCCCGCGGCGATCGCTCGGCCCGGATTGCCCGGCGGAACGGTTCCGCCGGCCACCACCACCTCGCCCGCGTCGTGGCGGTCGACGCCGAAGACGGCACGGGCGACCTCGCTGCGCCCGGCGCCGACCAACCCGGCGAGCGCGACGATCTCGCCGCCCCGAACGGTGAACGACACGTCGGTGAAGACGCCGACGCGGGTCAGCCCACGGACCTCGAGCAGGGTGTCCCGCAGCTCGGCGTCCTGTTTCGGATAGAGCGAGGAGACGTCCCGGCCAACCATGCGTCGCACCACCTCGTCGACGGTGAGGTCGGCGGCGCGGTCGCTGGACACCCAGGCGCCGTCGCGCAGCACGGTGACGCGGTGGCACAGATCGAACACCTCGTCGAACCGGTGTGAGATGAACAGCACGGCCGCGCCACGCTCGCAGAGCGACCGGGCGACCGTGAAGAGCCGTTCGACCTCCACACCGGACAATGCGGCCGTGGGTTCGTCCATCACCAGGACGCGGGCGTCGAACGAGATGGCCTTGGCGATCTCGACGAGCTGCTGGTCGGCGATGGAGAGCCCTCGCGCGGGGCGAGTCGGGTCGATACGGACGCCCAACCGCTGGAACAGCCGCTCGGCGTCTCGGTTCATCGCCGCGGTGTCGATGCGACGCAGGCCGCGAAGCGGTTGCCTGCCCATGAAGATGTTCTCCGCCACGGACAGGTCCGGAAAGAGCGTCGGCTCCTGGTAGATGACCGCGATGCCGGCGGCCCGGGCATCGGCGGGGCCGCGCAGCCGCAGCGGTTGCCCGTCCAGGGTCATCGTGCCGGAGTCCGGCGGGTGCGCGCCGGCCAGGATCTTCACCAGGGTGGACTTGCCCGCCCCGTTCTCGCCGACCAGGGCGTGTGCCTCACCGGCCAGCAGCTTCAGGTGCACCCCGCGCAGCGCGGCGACGGCCCCGAAGGACTTCGTCACGCCGTCGAGTGCCAGCAGCGGAGCGCCGTCCGTGCCGGGTGCGTCGGCCGCCATGCGATCCCTCCTGAATCGTTTCACGGGTACTCCATGGACCGTATGGGCAGATCTTCGAGACCGTCAAGAGTCTCGCCATGATTTCTTCCCTGTTACGGATGAGGCTCCCAGGCCCGCCCGGACCGATCCGCCCAGCCGGTGGTCGGACGCGCGGCCCACTGGTCAATGCGGTGAAACGTTTTAGGGGAGGCCAACTGCTGGTCGGCGGGGGAGCCGGACGGTTGCCCGCCCGACTCCCCCGCCACTGCGCGTCAGCGCGGTCGAGCCGCCGGACCGGCGACCGGGTGGAAGCTCGACCGGCCGGAGCCCACCTGGAAGACGGCGCGGCCGTCCTCGATCCCCACGAAGGTGGCCCTGCTCGGGCCGGCAGCCCGGTAGGACTGTCCGGGAACGACAGGCAGTGCGACCCGGGCGGTGACGTTGACCGGCACGTCCAGGTCGACGCGCACGCCGGCACCGGTGCGCCGCCAGTCCAGGCGGACGGGCCCACGCTGGGTCGGCACCGTGCCGCTCGCCCGGTCCAGCCCGACCGCCGGCGGGACGATGTCGACCGCCGCCGCTCCCGGGCTGGCGGTGCGGACACCGAGCAGGGTCTCCTGCACGTCGACCACGGCCTGCGCCCCCCACCCGTGGGACTGGCTGAAGTTGCTGCCGGGGTCGAGGGTCCAGGCCTCCCAGGTGAAGGTGCCTCCCTGAGCGAGGATGTTCGCCCAGCCCAGGTCGTCCGGGTTGGTCAGCAGCCGCAGCACCGCGTCGGGCCGGTCGGCGTCGGCGAGCGCCTTCAGCAGCCAGTGGGCCGTCATCGGACCCTGCTTCATGCCCATGGACGCGATGCGGTCGGCCAGCGCCGGCAGGTCGGCCCGTGGTGCCAGCCCGTGGGCGATGGCGTACGAGGTGGCGTGCTGCCCGGCGTGACCGCTGCGCTCGCCGGTGGCCGACAGGCCGTCGACGTAGCTGCCGTCGGCGGCGCGCAGCGTGGTGTCGACCGCGTTGGTGAGGTCCGCGGCCCGGCCGTCGTACGCGGTCACCTCGTCGGTGGGCCGTCCGAGGGCCTCGGCCATCCGTGCGGTGGTGCGCAACACGTCGACGCCCTGTGCGTTGATCGTGGTCCGGGCGGCGGTGCTCATGTCGTAGCCGAAGCGGCCGGGCTCGGGCCAGTCGACGATGCCGTAGCGGTAGCCACCGCTCCCGCCCGAGAGGTTGGTGACCAGGCCGGCGGTGGGGCCGGTAGCCGGAATGTGGCGCAGGACGTAGTCAGCGGTGTCGCGGATGGCCGGGTACGCCTCGGCCAGCAGCTCCCGGTCGCCGGTCTCGGTCCAGTACCGCCACACCCAGTCGACGAACATCAGCGAGTAGTCGGGGATGTCCCGCTTGCCGTCACCGTTGGGGTAGACGGCGTTGTAGCGGCCACGATCGGCCTCGGCGGTCCAGTAGCGGGCGGCCGAGCGCAGGAACTCGCGCAGCGCCTGCTGGGTGGCGTCGCGCTCGCCGAAGGCGCCCATCGTGGCGTACGAGATGTTGGCGGCGTCGCCGAGGAACTGGCCCTTCTCCCGGGTGGGGGTGTCGACGAACGCCTCCTGGACGGAGTAGATCGCGGAGCGCTTCATCATCGTCCACACCGAGTCGAGGGTCGCGTTCGAGCTGGTGAAGCTCGCCTCCCGGCCGGCGGGCGTGTCGGTGTGCACGACGACGGCGGAGACGTCGCGCGCGGAGATCTTCTCGCCGGCGTTGGGGATCTCCAGGTAGCGGAAGCCGAGGTGGGTGAAGGCCCGGAACTCCTGCGGGCCGTCCTTCTGCAGGTAGGGGAAGCTCATGGTGGTGCCCTGGGTTTCCAGGGTGGACGTGGCGACCCGGCCGGTGTCGGTGAGGGTGTAGCCGGCCCGCAGGTCGACCGCGCGCCCGGCCACGCCGGTGTCGAACCGGACGACCGGGCGAGCGGGGATGACCACCCCGAAGTCGGCGACGACCGTACCGTCGGCGGCGGTGCGCAGCGCGACCGGCGCGACGGTGGTCTCGGCCAGTCGGGTCTCCTGCCCGATCAGGTGCGGCGACGACGCGGTCGGATGCGCACCGAGCACTTCGGCGGCGCTGAACCCGGCGGCGCTGTCGTCGTAGCCGGGCCGCAGCCACCCGGCGACCTCGCCGCGGGCGTCCTGCCGTTCGACCCGGTCACCCTCGCCGTTGCGGCGCTCCGCGTCCGCGACGAACTGGGTGTCCCGGGCGACCCGCCAGGAGCCGTCGGTGCCGTACACCTCCCTGGTGCCGTCGGCGTGCTCGACGACCAACTTCAGCAGCAGGCCACGGGCGCCGGCCGGGCGGCCCTGGCCGCTGCCGTACCAGTGGTAGCGCACTCCGATGGCGAGCGGTCTGCCGGCTCTCACCAGCCTGGTGACGTCGGCGGCCTGGTAGTAGTCCTCCCCCGGATAGGCGAACGAGGTGCCCCGGTCGGCGCGGGTGCCGTTGAGGTACAGCTCGTAGGTGTGGTCGGCGGCCGTGTAGGCGCGGGCCCGGACCACGCGGCTGGCGTTGGGGCGTACCTCGACGCGGGCGAGGGTGTAGTCGTCGGCCTCGGTGGTGGCGCGCCGGATCCAGCTGGCGCCCTCCCACTGGGTGTCGGCGATGCCGGTCTCGAAGGCGCCGGTAGCTTTCCGGGACGGCCGGTCGGTGCGGTCCCAGGTACGGACCGTCCACTCGTACGCCGCCCCGGGGCGCAGGGCGGGTCCCGCGTACGACACGTAGGACTGCTGGTCGGATCTGACCTTGCCGGAGTCCCAGATCCGGTCGGCCCCGGTGGCGGTGACCGTGATCTGGTAAGCGGTCTGCGTCTCCCCGGGGTCGGCGTCCCGGGGCAGCCAGCCGAACCGCGGGATGCCCTCGACGTTGAGCGGGCGGGTGCGGTCGCCGACCGTCAGCGACACCGGCGCGCCGGGAGCGTGGCCCCGGGATGCCAGCGCCGGTGTGGCGCCGCCGAGGACGATCGCGACGGCCGTCGTGGCGGCCAGGAGCACTGCTGTTCGACGCCGCCGGGGTGCCGGTCGGAATCCGAGATGATGACGAGTCATGCGGGCCTCCGCTAACTGAATCGTTTCAGGCAGGCTACGCGCTCGTTGTCACCACGTGAAGATGTTCACTGCGGTTGGTTTGCGATTGCCGTGAGTAGTTTCGCGAGCTGCTCGGGCTTCCTCAGCGGCCGGTGAGGTCCACGTGGTCCCGCCAGGAGTGCCGCGGCTCGTAACCCAGCACGCGTCGCGCCTTTTCGATGCTGAGCAGGGTCTCGTGCTCGCCCAACTCCTTGCGGACCTCGACACCCGGGTAGACCTCGGCCATCAGGCTGGCACTGGACCTGCTCATGACGGTGTCGGCGTTGGCGATGACGAAGACGTCGGCACCCGGCTGGTCGTGGGCCAGTGCCCGCTCGACCGCCTGAGCGCCGTCGCGGGCGTCGATGTAGCCCCACAGGTTCCACCGGCGCAGCTGCGGGTCCGCGTCGAACGAGGGAAACGGCGCGTAGTCCTCGACGTCCATCACGTTGGAGAACCGCAGACCCACCATGACCAGCTCCGGGTCCCAGCGGCAGAAGTGTCGCGCCATCTCCTCCTCGAGAGCCTTGTTCAACGAGTACGTCGACTCCGGGCGCGGCGCGTACTCCTCGTCGACCGGCGCGTACGGTGGCGGGCTGTCGAACGGCAACCCCAGGACCGTCTCGCTCGACGCCCACACCACCCGCTTGATGCCCGCCGCCCGGGCGGCCGCGAAGACGTTGTACGTCGCGGCCGAGTTGTTCGCGAAGGTGGTGGCATTGGGCTGGAGCCCCGGGGCCGGGACGGCCGCCAGGTGCACGACCGCGTCGACACCGCCGGCGTGCTCGTCGGCGCCGCCGGTGAACGCCTCCACCACCTGGCCGTAGTCGGTGAGGTCGACGAGGAGGAACTCCCCCTCGACGTCGCGCGGGTCGCGCCCGCCGGCGCGGTCGACCGCCAGCACGTCGAGGCCGACGGCGCGCAGGTGCGTGACCACGGCCCAGCCGAGCTTGCCGGTGGCCCCGGTGACGACGACACGCCTGGGAAGTGCGGAATCGGTCATGCACCCATCCTCTCTCCGGAGGTGCACGGCTCCCCGCACGGGGGTGCGGTCCCCGGTGCCAGTGGCAGCACCTGGCGCAGTCAAGCGGCCCGTCCGACACCGGTCCGCACGGCCATGTCGGCGTGCGGATTGTTGCTCGTCACGGGGACAACCGTCCTCGACCTGATCGACGCGCGCTTCGAATCCGGGCACCTAGCGATGTTCGGTGCGGCGTCCCTTCCGACCGGCCCAACGGTCGGGGCATGCACATAGCGCCATCAGTTGGTAACGTGCCGGTGATCCCGCCGGCTGTCGTCGGTGGTGGTCCCTGGGAGGGTCGACATGTGGGCGGACGACGCTGCGCTCGACGCGGCGGGACGCCGGCTCGACGCGTGGGAGTCGTCGCTCACCGAGCGGGCGGAACGAGCGAAAACGCTGTCGGCACGGATGCGGGATCTGACCGGCACCGCCCGCAACGCCGACCGGACCGTTGGCGTCACCGTCGACTCGGCCGGGCTGCTGATCGATCTGCGGCTCGACGAACGCATCCGGCAACAATCCGCGGCGCACACCGCCCAGCAGATCCTGGAGACCACCGGAGCCGCACGTACCGACCTGCTCCGGCAGGTCGCCAGCGCAACTGCGGAGTCGCTCGGCGACGACGCGAGCGCCCGGGCCATCGTCGACTCGTACCGCAACCGGTTGATCCACGACCAGGGAGCAAGCGATGCTCGCCGGTGACGGCATCCACGTCGACCCGGACGACCTGACCGCCCACGCCGCACGCCTCGATCGCTGCGCCGGTAGCCTCGCCACCGCCCAACAGGCAGGCCAACACGTCCGGCTGGGCGCCGACGCTTACGGGCAACTCTGCGCGATGATGCCGATGCTGCTCGACGGCCTGCAGCGGACCTTGATCGATGGCATCGGCGCCGCGGCCGGTTCCGTGCGGGACACCGCCGGGAAGCTCCGGACCGGAGCGGACCGTTATCGACAATCAGACGCCCACGCCAAGCAGTTGCTCGACGGAGTGCGGCAGCAGCGGTGACGTCCAACCCGCTCGTCGCCGCCGCAGCGGACACCCCGCCCAGCGCTTGGGCGGGTGTGTGGATCTGCGAGGACATCGAGTTCATCGCGCAAGGCGTACGCAACGGCGGTTGGATCGACGGCAGCCTTGGTGTCGTGAGCGCAGGTCTCGACGCCCTCGCGTTCGTCTCCGACCCCGTCGGCGCACTGCTGCAGTACGGAATCGCCTGGCTCATCGAACACGTCAAGCCGCTCAGTGAGGCGCTGGACTGGCTCGCCGGTGATCCAGCACAGATCACCGTACATGCCCAGACCTGGCGCAACGTCGCCAGATCCCTGCGCGAGGAGGCCGGCGCGTTGACCCGCGCCGTCCGCAACGACGTCGCGGGCTGGGGCGGCATCGCAGGCCCCGCCTACCGGGCCTGGTCCTCCGAACAGCAGCAGGCCATCACCGGCCTCGCACAGGGTGCCGACGCCATGGCTGCGATCACCGAGGGTGCCGCCGGCCTGGTCGCCGCCGTCCGACTGCTGGTCCGCGACGCCATCGCCACCTGTGTCTCCCGCCTCATCGTGTACGCCGGCGAACTCGTCGTCACGGGCGGACTGGCCGCGCCGCTGGTCGTGGAGCAGGTGACGACCCTCGTCGCGTCGTGGGGTGCGCGGATTGCGCGGTTGTTGCGGGGGCTGCTGGCCAGCCTGCGGCGGCTGATTCCGGAGGTACGTCGACTGGGCGACCTGATCGAGAAGCTGAAGCAGCTACTCAGCCGACTTCAAAAAGGTCAGTCGCGACCGAGTCGGAGGAACCCGGAACCTGAGTCACCTCGCGAATCTTCATCGCGTCCCGGCGCGGAGGAACAGCGGGTTCACGATCTTGGCATGGACCCGGCGACGGGCAGGTTCCGACCGGGCGAAGCGGATACTGCGGTCCGGCTGGAGCAGGAACAGGGCGTGAGGTTGACTCGTGCTCCGGCAGACTCCTCTGCCGACTGGGTCGACGACGCCGGACGGACCTATGATGCGGTGGGCAACTTCCCCGGGCAATTCTTTGACCGGCAGTGGCCCCAGCTGCAGTATCAGATCGAGCGACACTTGGATAAGGCGGACCTTGTGCCGGTGGACGTTTCGAAGTTCTCCCCGGAGCAGGTCGCTCGGATTGAACAGTTCATTGGGGACCGGAGCCTCGGTCCGCGAGTATTTATCGTGGGGAAATGATGGCTGGCCTGATCGTCTTTAAACCCGGGGTCGACTGGACCGCGACGGGGGGGTTGTTCGACTGGACCCTAGACTTCCTGATTACCCGCCTTTCGGACAGGCAGGCCGCAGCCCACCTGCAGGAAATTGTTGATCACAACCTGGGAACCTTGTGGATTGACGACCTGCCCGCCGCCGCCAGGCAGGAGGTCGTCAACCACTGGCGTGAAGGCCTGATTTCGGCTGGTGAGCGGCAACTGCCGGACACCGAACACAAAGCCGATGTCATCCGTCATCTCCAAGAGCTGGTGAAAGCCACCTACTCTGGCGAGTTCGCAGGACCTGAGGATCCCCCATAGTCGACGGCGGACAATTCAACAGCCGCTGATCGCCTAAAGGAAGCTCCCGTGCCTCGCATGCTCACCATCTCGTTGCCGCCTACGCGAGGATGACCGTTGCAGCCGTACGACGTGGTGGAGCTCAAGGAAGCTCTCCCGGAGGAACGCCTGGCCGCCGGAGTGGTGGGCACGATCGTCCACGTCTTCGAAGCGCCCAGGGCCGCGTATGAGGCGGAGTTCGCAGACGGGGACGAGCGAACAATCTGCACCGCTGCCCTCACCTCGGAACAAGTTGGTCCCGTCGCCCGCAGCCAGCGGTAACGAGAGCGCCCAGACAGAGACACAGGCCATCTCGCTCCGCTTCAGGTCGAGCACGGTCGGAGACCCGAGGAGGCGCCCGTCAGCGTGCCAGCCGCTGGTCCAGGAGACGGTCGAGGGTGGTCGCGCTGGTGATGAGAGACAGGTGGCTGAATGCCTGCGGAAAGTTGCCCACCTGTCCGCCGGTGGAATCGATCTCCTCGGCGTAGAGGCCGAGATGGTTGCTGTAGGTCAGCATCTTGTCGAAGATGAGTCGGGCGTCGTCGAGCCGGCCCGACTCGGCGAGCGCCTGTACGTACCAGAAGGAGCACATCGTGAACGTGCCCTCGGCACCCGGCAGTCCATCGGGTGAGGCGTTGGGGTTGTATCGGTAGACCAGGCTGTCCGAGACCAGCTCCTGGTCCACGGCCGCGAGGGTGGACTGCCACATCGGGTCGTCCGGCGCGATGAATCCCAGGGCGGGCATGGTCAGCAGGCTGGCATCGAGGACGTCGCTGGCCGGGTGTTGGACGAATGCACGGCGGCCCGGGTGGAAGCAGCGGTCGAAGATCTGCTGGTAGACGGCGTCGCGGGCAGCGGCCCAGCGGGTGGTGTCGGCGGGGCGGCCGAGGCGCGCGGCGAGGCGGAGGCCGCGGTCGAAGGCGACCCATGACAACAGCCGTCCGTAGGTGAAGTCCTGTCGACTTCCGCGGGTCTCCCAGATACCGTCCTCGGGTTGGTTCCAGTTGTCGCACAGCCAGTCGAGCGTGCGAACGACGTCGCGCCACCCTTCGTGGGAGATGTGCAGCCCGTGGGTGTCGGCGACGTACAGACAGTTCAGCCCCTCGCCGTAGGTGTCGAGCTGGAGTTGCCCAGCGGCGGCGTTGCCGATACGCACCGGGCTCGAACGTCGGTATCCCTCAAGATGCTCCAGGGTGGACTCGGTGATGTCCCGGCCACCGTCGACGAGATACATGATCTGCAAAGGCCCACCGGAGGCGCCGATGTCGCGGAACCGTGCCTTGAGCCAGTCGAGATATCCGCGGGCCTCTTCGGTCAGGCCAATGTCGAGCAAGGCACGCACCGAGAGGGAGGCATCGCGGATCCAGGTGAAGCGATAGTCCCAGTTGCGGGTACCGCCGATCTGCTCGGGAAGGCCGGTGGTCGGAGCGGCGACGAGACCACCGGTCGGCGCATAGGTCATCAGCTTGAGCGTCATGGCCGACCGCCGCACCATCTCCCGCCACCGGCCGGTGTAGGTGGACCTGCCGAGCCAGTCCCTCCAGTAGTCGCGCGTCTGTTCGAAGAGGTTGTTCGCCTCGTCGGCTTCGACGACCCGGGGCTGCCGGTCGAGCCCGCTGGCGGCGACGTCGATGATCGCGCCTCCCACATCGCCCTCGTGGAAGACCCCCTCGCCCCAGACATCACGCTCGTCGCGGTGGAGGTCCCGCATCTTGAGCAGACGGTGACCGGACCGGATGACGTCGACGTTGACCGTCAGGTCGCGGCTGCGAAACGTGCAGCCGTCGGGGGTGAGGTCGACGGTGTGAGACTGACGCCCGTAGTCGAAGCGGGGTCGGCATTCCAGCCGGAGGCGTAGGGACCCCCGCACGATCCGGACAAGCCGCACGATACGGTGCCGGTCGGTGGGTTCGCTTCCGACGACCGGCATGAAGTCGATGACTTCACCCACGCCGTCGGGGCAGAGAAAGCGGGTGATGAGGATAGGCGTATCGGGTAGATAGAGCTGCTTACTGACGTACTTGACGTCTGGCGGGAAGATTCGGAAGAAGCCGCCCTGCTGGCCATCGAGAAGTCCACCGAAGATGCTGGGTGAGTCGAACCGAGGCGCGCAGAACCAGTTGAGGGTGCCGTCCCGACTGATCAGCGCGGCGGTCTGCAGGTCTCCGATCAGGCCGTGATCATCCACCGACGGGTACGTCTGCACGACAACCTCCTGTGTCGGAGCCGGCTGGATACCCGGGACAAACCGACTCTCACCTGACAGCCCGATGCGCGGCGGCAGGGCGCAGAGCATCGCGACGACCCGGCGACGGACCTCGGGGTAAGCCAACGACCGGTTGGTCGCTGCGCTAGGCCCGGGCTTCCAGGTCTTGGGGTGCCGATTGCCCGTTGCCCGCGGCCGCGGATCCCGGAGTGTGCCCACACTCAGCCAGGCAGCACTGGCGCAAGCATGTCCAACAGGGCCTCGTGGTGGCGTCCGGTGCTCAGAAGCGCTGTACCGTCCCCGGTGAGTAGCGGGTTACCGCGAAGATCCGTCGCCCTGCCGCCAGCCTCTTCGAGGATCACCGGAAATGGCGCGAGGTCCTCGTAACCCATTTCGTGGCCGGCGATCACCACCGCGTCCACCATTCCGGTGAGCAGACCGCCGATGCCCCCCAGATGGCCGGTGATTCGCGTGTGGCGATGCAGCATGAGCAGGATCTCGGCGGGCCATCCGGCGGGATTGACGAGTTCCACCCGCGCCTCGGCCAGGTCAGGGGTGTCCCGTAGCGCTGGCGCCACATCTCTGCCGTCAGTACGGACACGGCAACCCCAGCCACGGCCTGCGTAGATCAACTGACGTGCCACCGGCTGATTGACCACGGCGAGAGCCGGTCCGTGCTGATCCTCCAGGGCAAGATTCGTGCCAAAGATCGGGATCCGGTACACGAAGTACCTGGTGCCGTCGATCGGATCAATGATCCACCGCCGACCCGAGGTGCCGGCCGTGGAACCGGTCTCCTCGCCGTATATCCCGTCCGCAGGGAATCGGTCTGCCAGCTCGTGACGGATCAGCGCCTCGACGGCGAGGTCAGCTTCGGTGACCTCGCTCCCGTCCGCCTTGATTGCCGTCGCGAAGTCAGCCGCGAAGAATCGCTCGGCGGCCAGGCTGCCCGCCCGCTCAGACAACCCGACCGCGAACTCCAACAGTTCGCGATCGAGCGGGGGCGTGTTCATCAACGCACAGTAGCCGCAGGCTGCCGCACGGCGCGCTGGCCGCGGCTGGCCGCTGTCAGCGGCGCAGGCGGCCGGCGCAGGCGCCGTCGTGGTCGGCGCGGAGCAGGCAGCGCCGGCCGCCGGGCATCAGCAGGTCGCAGAAGACCCGATGGCGTACGCATTCCAGGTCCTCCCTCCGACACGGTGGTCTCCCTCCATCATTCAGGGCAGCCGCAGGCCGAGGCAGGCGGAGCCGTGATGGTTGTTGCGGTGGCGCATCCAGACGGCGACGTCGAGAACCCGCAGCCGGCTGATCGCTGCGGGCAGGTCGGCCTCTCGGCGGCAGGCGTCGAGTTGCCGCGCCAGGATGGCGTCGTCCTTGCGCAGGTTGTCATGCAGCCATCTCCAGAATCCGCTGCCTGTCCCGAGGGCGCAGGACACGACCCCGTCGTACACCGGTATGAGCTTCGGACGCTTTCGAGCCAGTAGCTTTCCGGCCGTGACCCAGCCCAGGCCGTTTGCATTCTCGAGCATCCGCCAAGCGCGTCCGGCAGGACTGTCATTCGAGATCAGAGGTAGAGCCGCGTCAGAGCCCAACTCGACGTCGACCGGAATCGCTGTCAGCTCTGCGGCAATGTCCCGGCCGAGCTGTCCCTGCAGCAGATCGAGCGCTCGGAAGGGCGGAATCTGGACGCTGAGCAGTTCCACCGCGAGCAGGTCGTCGGCGTTGAATTCGTTCGCTGCTTCCTGACGGTCACCGCCACCGCCGAGCCGCTCGAACTGCCCTCCGGTAAATGCCTTCCCGTCGGCCGGCAAGTAGTAGCGCCGCAGATCGGAAACCGTTTGAGGATCCTCCAGGACGGCCAGGATCCCGGCGAGGGCCAGCGGCTGCTTCACGTTTCTCCTTCGATCAGGCTGACGTGCTGGACAGGAACGGACTGGGGTGACCGCTCCACGACACGTGCAGCGTCTCCCGAGCTAAGGTGCTGACGACGAAGAGCAAGCAGCGCTCCCGGGGTATGTCGCTGTCGTGCTGTACCTGGTCCACTTCGGTCGGAGTCACCTCCTTCGCGAATACCACTGCCCGCGCCGTGGCTCCCACCATCGCTACGCAGCGGAACTCGAGACCCTTCATCGCTCGCATGATGGTGGGCCTTGGCGATGGCGAGCTGTTGGAACTTCTCCATCGCCTTGCGTATGCCGGCCTCGATTGGGCTTCTCCAGAACCTCGAAGCCTGCGAGAAGCTGTTGGCCAAGGTGAGCTGAGCACGAGGGTATCCAACGGTTGTCGCGCGATGGAGAGGGCGAGGCCGAAGGGTAGGGCGAGGATCAGACCTCGGGTTGTGCGGCTTGGCCGTAGAACCAGCGGAGGTGCTCGATGAGCGCCTCGCGAGCTTCGACGTTGACGAGCACGTCCAGAGGGAATCCAGGGCGGAGCGCGAGCTTGGCGGCTGCAATCTTCACCCCCGCGAGCTCGTTCAGCCGCTGGCGGAACTGCTCCCGCAACGCGATGTCATCGAACGGTGGCCGGGTGCTCAGGTGCTGAAAGACGATTTCGAATTTCCCGCTCGGATAGATCGTCGCGGGCCAGATATTGCCGAGTTCGTGGTCCTTTCCACGCGCCATCAGAAAGCACGAGGTCTCGCCGCCGGAGCCGTAGAGCGGCGTGCCGCCCATCCCTGCCCAGGCTTCAAGCACCGCGACCGTGCCGTGTGCGACCTGTGCGTCCTGAAGGTCCCTCAACTGCTCGAGGAACCGGTCATCCAACGGGCTGTTGTGTCGGGACCGTGGTCGGAGGAGCTGACGGGACCCGTCCTGCTGCGGCATGCCCGCAAGTTGGGCCAGTTCCTCGACACCGATGCGCTGAGCCTGGCTGGCCCGTCCGTATTTGTCGAACTCGATCCCCTCATCGTGCAGCAAGTCGTGCGGGTCGTCGGTACGCGACGGCTCGAGCCAGCGGAAGTTCGGCGCTAGCACGCCTTCGGCCTGGAGCACCCGGTGCGCGTTCGGTGCGGCATGGTTGGCCAGCCGGGCACCGACAGAGACAGGGTGCGTGCCGATCAGCGCGGCCAGATCACCGTACGCGGTCCAGGAGCCGGCGGGCAGCGCGGCGAGCGCTGTGTTCATGACGTCCCAGGGCACCTCGGACTTGTTGCCCGCCTCCACGGTAGGCCCGGGCCAGGTAGCGATGATTCGCTCTGCGAGCCCGTCGGCACGCGCGTGGATCTCAGGGCGTCCCCAGCGCTTCTGGCCGGCGATCTCCCGGCTGAGGGCGATCCCGCTCTTACCGAGTTGAGCCCGCTTGACCAGGAAGGAGCTATTGCTTAATTCCGCGTTGTAACCGGTGAGAGTGAGGTTGCCCAACGTGTGAACCAGCGCCTCGTGCACCTCGGCGACACTTTCCTCGCCTTGCAGGTCCTCGCCCAGCATCTGCCTCCACTCCGCGGTGGGGCTCTGAGGCATGACGTGTTCGATGGTCAGCGATGCCGGCGCCACCGGTTCCTTGCTGCCGTACGACTCCTCCAGCCACTGAAGCACCAGCTTGCGCTGAGTCGCACGCCCGTTGAGGTAGAACGGGATGGACCGCACCGCTTCGCGCAGGCTGGCATCTGTGGCGTAGTACTTCCGGCCGACCGACAGATATGCCCGAACCGCGTCGTCGACCGGCAGGTCCTTGCGCATGTCGGTCACGATGCGCAGCAGGACCCGGTTGATGCTCGCGGTGGCGCGGCCGATCAGCAAGCGCCGGATGAAGTAGCTCTCGACGTACAGCATCGCCGCGGCGATCTGCTCCGAGGTTGCCGTCCCCTGCTTGCGGCGGTCCAGCAGGTGCAGCAACAGAGGCAGGACGGTGGTGGTGTCCCACGCGTTGAGCTGGGCCAGCCGCCGCCGTACCTCCGGGTCCTGCTCTTCCTCAGGGTGCAGGATGATCCGCAGGAGGGCGCCGAGGCGGCAGAACCGGCGCACCTCGGCTTCGATTTCCTCCTCGGTGTGCAGGCCGTTGAGCCTTGCCTGCTGGCCGACGTAGGTGTCGGTCTGCTTGACCTCGGGGTTCCGGTGCACCAGATCGAGCCAGAACAATTGCTCCAGTTCCCCGGCGTCCAACTGCTTCTGCAGCGGGAACCACAGCGAGTCGTAGACCGCATCGCCACGACTGGGCAGGCGCATGAACAGATAGTTACGCAGCAGGTCGGCCTGGGTGAGTTTCAATCCGGTGTTGTTGAGCGACTCGAAGATCCGGTACACGTTGTCGCCGTTCTGCGCCACGACCGAGACCAGCGCCATCCCCGAGATGACGGCGTCCTCGATGCGTTCGATATCCAGCGAGTCTTCCGGGTCGTCGACGGCGACGAGTTGGGCCGCGAAGAACCGGTAGGCCGCGCCCACCTGGTCGCTTCCGCCGGCCTGGGGCGTGGCCTCCAGGCATGCCTCGTAGGCAGTGCGATCGGCTTGGGTGGGAACGAGCTTCAACCGATGAGCCGGCTTGTACTTGTTGATCAGGTATTCCTGGTCGATGCGGTCCCGGTGGCCCGGGTCCTCATGCCTCGCCCGGTGATCGCGGATGGCGCAGAGCAGAATGGAGAGTGTGGTCAGACGTTGCTGGCCATCCACCACCAGGAACTCAGAGACCGAGGTCCCAAGCGTGGGACTGGGCGCAAGCACCAGTGAGCCGATGAAATGGGTAAGGTTCGGGCTCTCAATTCGCTCCTCGGCCAGCTTCCGGATGTCCTCCCAGAGTCTTCCAAGCTGGGAATCCGTCCACGAGTATGTCCGTTGGTACAGCGGCACCCGATACTGCTTCGCGCCTTCGAGCAGCTCCCGCAGCGTCGTCTCGTGTGCCGCAACCATGTGTGCTCCCGTCGTCCCCGGCTTAATCCGGCCAGCCAACCAGACGCTCGAATCGGATCAACGCCTCAGTCAGAAACGCGACTGCTCTGGTCGGCCTCGGCGGATCGGCGCGTCCCAGGGCCCGCAGCGGACCAGTTGATCGATGGACTACGTCCGCAATGGACGTTAGGGTCCAGCGCGGTACGCACACGGAGCATCAGCCATCGGGATTGGTGTGTCACTCATCGCTGAGTTCGCCGCGGAGATACTGACCAGCCTCAGTATCGCCGCTGGTCGACGGGCGACCTCCGCTGTCCGTACGCCCGCTCTCGACCGCGAGCTCGAAGAGGTCTGCCGCGCCGCGCTGCAGCAGGCGTTGGCGGTCGCCGCGCCGGATGTCGCCGAGCCGACCCGGGAGTTGCTGGAGCTGGTTTGTCTGGACTTTTTCGCCGAGAACGGCGTGCCTCGGTGGATCGTGCAGCCGGGCCTGGTGCGAGGCGGGATGAGCCGATCAGTGAGCCTGGACCGTTGGGCTGGTCGATTCCGCAGTCGACTTCCGCAGGACGAGACGTTCTCCGCCGTGGATGTCGATCCGGTCACCTTTGCGGTGGCGTTCAGCTCTGCCCTGTGGGAGGCGATGGTTTCCCACTCCCTCGCCCGGGACAGCAGCCTGGGCCCGCTCGTGCAGCAGTTGCGGCTGGCGTTCATCGAGCAGCACGTCGACGTGATCGCCCAGCACCTCAGAGCCCGGCCCCCCGACATCGCACGGTCCGGCGGGACCCTCGGCCCGGGTTCCCGCCGGCGGACGGATGCGCTGCTCGCGGCGTTGAGCGCCGATCGCGACGAGGTGCCGCCGTACCAGCAGCCGATGGACGGGGTCCGCAGCGTGACGGATTTCCTCGGCTCCACGGCGCGGGTCTACCTGCTGACCGGGGCCAGCGGATGCGGCAAGTCACGACTCGTCCAGCATGTCGCCGCGGGGATGAGCGGTGCGGCGGACTTTCAGCTGCACGTCGCCGACCACTGGTTGGCCCAGGATGGATCGCCGGCGGCGCGCATCCTGCGGTACGCGTCGCTGCCAGCCACCGATGAGCCATCGCTGGCGGTCGAGGCCGCGGTACGTGACGTGGACCGTTCCTGCGTGGTCGTGATCGACGGCATCCGGGACACGGATCAGCTCACGATTGTCGCGCAGGAAGTCGACGCGCTGCTGCGCGAGGTGGTGGAGACGCAACTGTGCTTCATGCTGGTGGTCCGCACGCCGCCGGAGATCGACGTGAGCGCTTTTCCGGTGCTGGCCGCCTCGATGTACGCGCCGCTGCGCGCGACGGCCTCCTACCGCCTGTCGAGGTGGAGCAGGGTCGAGGCAAGTCGGGCCTGGGATGCATCGCGGCGGCCGGCTGATCCGGCGTTCTCGGAGCTGCCCGCCGTCGTACGTGAACTGGTTCGTGTCCCGCTGCATTTGCGGCTGCTGCGGGCGGGAGGCGAGATCGGTTGGGGGCAGACCAACGCGTACGACCTGATCGACAGGTGTGTGCGGGCCATCGCGCCCCGCGAGGACACGGTGGACGACCTTGCGCGGGCGGCGGAACGAGAACGTCCGGATCTGGTGCCACAGGCGCTGCGGAGCGACGTTCCGCCGGACAAGATCCCAAAGGCGCTGGCGCCCTTGCTGATCCGTTCGCCGGTCAGCGGCCGGATCGAGTTCGGCCACGACGTGATCCGCGAGTTCGCCCTCGCTACCGTGATCAGCCGGCGTATGCGGGAGTCCCGATCCGTCTCTGTAGTGACGGCGGCCTTCAACGCGCTGGCCGCCCAGGCAGTCACGTCGGCGGCGGCCCGGTCGGTCTGCGAGCTGACCGCGCTCGCACTCGACCGCAGCGCTCCGGCCACAGTCACGGCGGTGCTCACCGCTCCGACGGTGGACGCCCGGGTCACCGTGCCACTGCTCCTCGCGCTGACCGATGCACGATTCGTCACCGACGTCGTTCTACGCCGGGCGGCGGATAGGGCGGTCCGCGAACATGACATCGATCTGACCGGCAGCGTGCTCGGCCATGACCGTACGGCTATCGCGCTCGGCGCCGGCTTCCGGCCGTGGCTGCTGCGCGTCCTCGACCGCTACGGTTCGCAGGTCTGGCAGCCTGTCCGGCTGGCTATCGACGCTCATCCCGCCGAGGCACAACTCGATCGCTGGCTCGTCCCAGGTGAGTCGATCACCGGCGAGTTGGCGGCGTTCGTCGCCCGGCACTGGTACCTCTTCTCGAACGGCGAGGACGACCGGTTGGAGAACCTGTTGGCCTCGCGGGACTGGCGGGTGCGCGCTGCGTTGGCCGACGGCGCCCGGGACAAGGACGCGCCGTTCCCGTCGGCGGTGGGGCAGGTTCTGGAGCGGCTCTGCGACGACGCCGATTACAAGGTCCGGGCGGCTACTGCCCGAGCGTTGCGGGCGGCGCAGCCACCCACGGGTGCCGACGTGATGGCGCGGCTGTTGATCGACCCGAACTGGCACGTCCGGGAAAGCGTGTTGCAGGCGCTCCTGGCGGAATCGGGCACCGATCTGCTGGCTCGGGCGGCACGGTTATTGGCGACTGATCCGACGTGGGCAGCGCCGCCCCGGCAGGTCAGTGTGCTGTTGGAGCGGCTACGGCTTCTGGTTCCAGCGTTTGGTCCAGCGTCGGTGGGTCCGGTGACGGAGCAGGCGCTGTTCGATCTGCTGCGGGAGTCGCGGACCGGGTGGACCACGCTGAACGCGAACGACCGGCGTCGCCTCGCCGGCCGGGGACGGCAGGCCGGGTCGTGGCTGGTGCGGCGCGAGGCGGAGGCGCTCGACCCGGAGCGCGATCGGGCGGCCGATGTGCCCTGGGACGCGCCGGTTTTGCGCGAGGCGTTTCGGCGGCTGAGGGGTGCCCGGACGATCCAGGTCGCGCTGGACCTCACCGACCTCGATCAGGCTGTGGCGGTGGGTCGGGCGGCAGCACGCGCCGGCGTGGATTTCGTCGAGGTCGGTGACCCTTTGGTGAAGCAGCACGGGGTTCAGGCGATCGAACGCATCAAACGCGATGTCCCGGAGGTCGTCGTTGTTGCGGAGATGATGTCCGCGGACTGGGGGCGGGAGCAGGTGGTGCTCGCCGCCGGTGCAGGTGCGGATGTGGTTTTCCTGATTGGGCCGGCGAGCGTAGCCAGTGTGGCGGCCGCTGCCGAGGCGGGACGCCGGCTCGGCGTACCGGTGATGTTGGACGTGCCGGGCACCGCCGTGTCGGAGTCCTGGATTCGGGACATGGAGCGCGCCGGGGTCGACGCCTTCGCGATCACCACGAACATCGACATTGGCGTCGGCACCCGCCGCCCGCTGGCGCGGGTGCAGGCCATCCGGTCGTGGACGCGGTTGCCGGTGGCCGTGTCGGGCGGTTTCGGGCCGAGTGACCGGGACGTTCTGACCAGCGCTGACTGGGACATCCTGATCGTGGGCCGCAGCGTTACCGAGGGGTTGGATCCCGAGTTGGTCGCTCAGCAACTGGTCGCGGCGGTGCGCCGCCCGGGTGAGGAGGCATGGTGATCGCGAGCGCGCTGCGGCCGGAGTTGATCGGCGACGTGGAGCGTCTGATGGCGCTGGGAGAGCCTTACGTGCGGCCGCGCACCTCGTCGGACTACTGGCTGTACGCGAGGCTGTTCTCGTCGACGTGCCCCGTGGCGGTGGACGGGGGCGTGCTGGCCGGTGCGGTGATCGCCTTTCGCAGCCAGGACGACCCGGCCGACGTGTACGTGCAGGATGTGATGAGCCATCCCGACTTCCGTCGCCGCGGAGTGGCTCGGCTGCTGCTCGACTCGGTGCGGTCTCGCGCGGCCGAGTGGGGCTGCCGCCGGCTGTACCTGACCTCCGAGCCGGAGAACCGGGCGGCGCACCGGACGTGGCTCACGCTCGGGTTCCGCAACGTCCCCGGTGAGCGGGAGTTCGACGGTGTGCAGGTGACAACGGATTTCAAGGGCCGGGGCAAGGACCGCGCCGTTTACGAACTGCTGCTCAACCGGCGGTCCTGATGCGAGAGCGCAGCTGGCCGACCAGCGCCGGGGGCGCGGCGAGCACGCCGGTGTCAAGAGGCTCCACCGACGCGCCCGCCTCGGCAGCGATAACCCGGCCGGCTGCCCAGTCCCAGGGGGACGCCCGGTCCTCCACGTAAGCGTCGATCCGGCCGGCCGCGATCCAGGCCAGCGCCAGGGCGGTGGAGCCGAGCATCCGTACGCCTCGCACGTCGAGGGCGAGATCGGCGACCATGGCGGCCTGGCTTTTACGATGCGTGATGTCGTAGGCGTAGCCGGTGGCGAGAATGACCTCGTCCAGCCCGGTCCGGCCGGTCCGCCGTAGCTGCCGCTCCCCCAACCAGGCGCCGGCACCCGACACGGCATGGAACGTTTCGTCGTGCACCGGGTCGTGGACCACTCCGAGCATCGCAGCCCAGCCGCCCGGGGTCGCCCTTTCGCAGGCGACGCTGACGCACCAGAACGGTATGCCGCTGATGTAGTTGACGGTGCCGTCCAGCGGGTCGATCACCCAGCGCAACCCCGAGCCGCTATCTTGGTCGCTGCCCTCCTCGGCGAGGATGCCGTCACTGGGCCGCCGCCGTCGGAGAAGGTCCACGATCACCTCCTCCGACGCCCGGTCAGCCGCACTTACCGGGTCGGTACGCGAGGACTTGTAGTCGATCCGACCGTGGTTGCCGAAGCGGCGCAGCAGCTCGACTCCACCGAGGTGGGCCACCTCCCGTGCGAGGTCCCGCAGCAGGCGCACGCTGTCGTCCATTCAGATCTCCCTGCCCTCGGCGTCGGTCAGGATCGTCGCACCCCCGCCCGACTGAGGCCAGATCCCCGGGGCACTGGAGACACTGCGTCGGGTGCAATGCCCCTGGCCTCTGACCGTCCACGCGAGGCGACGAGGCTACGACCGGGGATCACAACCCTCTGACGGATCGAGGCCACGCCGCACCATCTCGATGAGCCAACCCACCTCGACGACCGAACAGGCCTATGGCAGTACGAGGAATCCTGTAACGCCGTCGAGATGCCGACGAATCAATGTCAGCAACGGCCTTCACAACGGACCGCCCGATCAGAGGAGTAAGACGTGCGGGGGCAACACGGAGCGCCACCGGTTGGTAACGTGGCGGCGGTCCCGGCGGGGATGGTCGCCGATGTCCCTGGGGAGGGTCGACGTGTGGGCGGATGAAGCTGCGCTGGATGCGGCTGGTCGCCGGATCGATGAGTGGGAGTCGTCCCTCGCCGAGCGAGCGACCCGGGCGAAGGCCCTGTCCGCCCAGCTGCAGACCCTGACCGGCAACGCCACCAGCCCCGACCGCACGGTCGAGGTAACCGTCGACTCGTCCGGCCTGTTGACCGACCTGCGGCTCGACGAGCGGATCCGGCAGCATTCAGCGGCACAGACGGCTCGCCAGATCATGCACACCGCCAGGGCCGCGCACGCCGACCTGCTCAAGCGGCTCACCGAGACGACCGCCGACACCCTCGGTGACGGCGACCCGTCCGGACCGGCGCTCATCGACTCCTACCAGCGCCGACTCGGCTCCAACGAAGGCCCGACGGATGCCCAGCGGTGACGGCATCCAGGTCGACCCGGACGACCTCACGTCCCACGCCGCACGCATCGACCGCAACGCCGACAGCCTCGAGGTCGCCTGCCAGGCCGGTCAGCACGTCCGGTTGAGCGCCGACGCCTACGGGCAACTCTGCGCGATCATGCCCATCCTGCTGGACGGGCTGCACCGTACCCTGGTCGACATCATCGGCGCGGCCTCAGCATCGGTGCGCGACACCGCCGGGAAGCTACGCACCAGCGCGGACCACTACCGGGCTTCCGACGCCCGCGCCGAACAGCTTCTGCAACGGGCGCGGGGCACGTGACGGTCAACCCCCTCGTCGCCCCGGCCTCCGAGGCTGCCCCCCGCGGGTGGGCTGGCATCTGGATCTGCGAGGACATCGAACTGATCGCCCAGGGTGTCCGCACCGGCAGTTGGATCGACGGCAGCCTCGGCGTGGTCAGCGCCGGCCTCGACGCCCTCGCCCTCGTCTCCGACCCGGTCGGCGCGCTACTCCAATACGGCATCGCCTGGCTCATCGAGCACGTCAAGCCGCTCAGCGAAGCGCTCGACTGGCTCGCCGGAGACCCCGCACAGATCACGGCCCACGCACAGACCTGGCGCAACGTCGCCGCCTCCCTGCGCGACGACGCCGCCGACCTGGCCACCGCCGTCCGCGACGACGTCGCCGGCTGGGGCGGTAGCGCGGGGCCCGCCTACCGCTCCTGGGCAGGCGAACAACGGCAGGCCATCACCGGCCTCGCCCAGGGTGCCGACACCATGGCCGCGATCACCGAGGGCGCCGCCGGCCTGGTCGCCGCCGTCCGACTACTGGTCCGCGACGCCATCGCCACCTGCGTCTCCCGCCTCATCGGGTACGCGGGCGAACTCCTCGCCACCGCCGGCCTGGCCACGCCACTGGTCGTGGAACAGGTCACGACATTGGTGGCGTCCTGGGGAGCGCGGATCGCACGGCTGCTGCGCGGACTGCTGTCCAGCCTGCGTCGACTGATGCCGGAGATCCGCCGCCTCGGCTACCTCATCGAGGAACTCAAGCAGGCGTTGAGCCGGCTCAACAGTCGGTCTTCGGCCCCTCCGCCACGCGAACCCGAACCACCCCGGTCTCCCGGCGAGCCTGCCCGGCCCGACTTCAGCAATCCTGACATCGACTCGAGGAAGATCACCGCCTACGCGATGAATCCGGAGCACCCCGTCGGGAAGAACAAGTATCACGTCATCAACGCTGCCACCGGGTTCGGTCCTGATGACGCCGCCGCAATTGAGCAGCAGATCCGAGACGGTGTGCAGCGAGGCACGCCGATACTCGGAAAGGCAGACCAGTACGGTCAGCGCTGGTCCGTCGACCTCCCGCTGACCGGCCCTACCGGGACTATCATCATTCGCACCGCGTGGATGCTCGAAGAGAGCGCTTCTGTGCCACGCATGCTCACCGTCTCATTCCCGCCAAAGCAAGGATGACCGTTGCAGTTGTACGACGTGGTTGAGCTCAAGGAAGCTCTCCCGGAGGAACGCCTGGCCGCAGGAGCCGTCGGCACCATCGTCCACGTCTTCCAGACGCCCAGGATTGCGTACGAAGTGGAGTTCGCAGACGAAGACGGGCGGACGATCTGCACCGCTGCCCTTACCTCGGAACAAATTGGTCCCGTTGCCAGCAGCCAGCGGTAACGGTAGCGCGAACGACGCTGGCGGCGGCCTTCCGGCAGGGGTTGCTGTGCAACGTGCTCCACCCGAAGGCGGCCATCTTCTTCCTGGCGCTGATGCCGCAGTTCCTGCGCCCGGACGCGACGGTCGTCGACGCGGTGTTGCTGGCTGCGGTGGCCGCCTCGGTCGCCCTCGTGTGGTTCTTCGGCGTCGCCAACCTGGTGGCGGCGATGCGACGGCTGCTGGAGCGACCCCGGGTACGCCGCACCATCGATGCGGTGAGCGGAGTCGCGCTTCTCGGGCTGGGCGTGCGGCTCGCCGCGACACGTCTCTGAACCGATCACCGTTGGACGACCACAGAGACTCCGCTCGCTGAAAGCATCGATCGAGTGCCAGCGCGTGGTTACCGACGGCGAGTTCATACTTTGCTAGGCTCCGAAGTATGAGTCGGCGTGTGACGATTTCCGTTCCTGATGACGTGGCCGAACAACTGGACGCTCTTCCGGCTCGCCAGGTCTCCGCCTACGTGACCGAGGCGCTACGTCGCCGTCGAATGTCTGACGACATGCGAGCTGCTCTGCGGGCGGCTGGCCACGGCGAGTTCCCCTACGACCCGGAGGGGGCGGCACGCCGGCTCGCTGCCCGCCGAGTGACGCCGGAGATGCGCGAGGCGGCCATAGCCCGCGTGGCGGAGCTGCTGGAGCGCCCGGTCGACGAGGTCCGCACCGACTTCGACCGGCCCGGTGCGGCATGAGCGCACCGGTCTACGTGCTCGACACCGGCGCCCTGATGGCCTACGCCCAGGGTGTCGACGCCGTCGGTGCGGCGATGGTGGAGGCGGCCGACGCCGACGCGACGGTAGCCGTGCCGCTGGTCTGCCTGCTCGAGGCATACAGCCTGCTCGACCACACCGAGCACGAGTACCTCTCGATGGTGCGCCGCAACCCGGCCGTACGGGTCGTCACACCGGCCCTGCACGTCGACCGGGCCGACGACTGCCCGGTGATCGGAGGCATGGCCCGGCAGGCCGGCCGCCTCGGAGCCGGCCACGCGGCCTTCGTCGCGATCAGCAGCGCTGCCGGCCTCATCACCTCCCGCGCCGATCAGGTACGGAAGGTGCTCGGCGACGACTGGCCCATCATCGAGGTCTGACCTCACCGGGACTGGCCGACATCCGGTGTCTGTCAGCTCCGCTCGGTTTTGCGAGCGACGCCGCTGTAGCCGCTGCGCGCGACGTCGGGGTCCTCGGTGGCCGGCGGCTCGACGTGCGGCCACATGTTGACCAACCCGGGCGACTCGAGGGTGAAGTCGCCGAAGAACCGGGAGATGTCGGCGTGGCTGCGCGGCACGAACGGGGTGTTCGCCCGCTGGTAGATGGCCGATATCCGTGCCATCAGGTCGGGTCGCGCGTCGCTGCTGGCGTGTGACAGCGCCAGGTAGCTGCCGGGGGCGAGCGCGTCGCGGTAGGCCGCCACGGCCTGCTGCGGGTCCTGCTCGTCGGGCACCAGGTGCAGGACGAACATCATCAGCACCGCGACCGGGCTGCCGAAGTCGATGGCACCGCTGATCTCCGGATGGTGGAGGACCTGCTCGGGTTGGCGCAGGTCCGCCTGGACCACCGACACCGTCGTCGCGTCGGCGAGCAGGGCGCGCCCGTGCGCGCAGACCACCGGATCGTTGTCGACGTAGACGACACGTACGCCCGGGTCGATGCGGTGGGCGATCTCGTGCACGTTGTCGCGCGTCGGCAGGCCGGACCCGAGGTCGAGGATCTGCCGGATGCCCTTCTCCTGCACGAGGTGGCGGACCGTGCGGGCGATCAGGCCGCGACCCTGCCGGGCGGCCTCGGGCATCCAGGGCGCGACCTGCAGCACCATGGCGGCCGCAGCGCGGTCGGCGGCGAAGTTGTCCTTGCCGCCCAGGTAGTAGTCGAACATCCTCGCCGCGTTCGGCGTGTCGGGCTGCAATCCGATCCCGGACTCCGCCTGGGTCATGACCGACCACCTCTCCCCCGCCGTCGAGCCCGCAGCATAGCGTCCACGATGGTCGCTCTCACGCCGTGACGACCCGCGTCCGGCGCGGGTCCGACAGCGGCGCCGGCAGGTGCGTAACGTGCGGAGGTAACCCTGACGCGAGAAGGAGACCCTATGTCCAAGCCGCCGCTGCCCGAACCCGCGATCGCCATGCTGCAGAAGCCGAACCCGGCCGTCATGACCACTCTTCAGGCGACCGGCCAGCCGGTGTCCGCGGCCACCTGGTACCTGTGGGACGACGGACGGATTCTGGTGAACATGGACGAGGGCCGCTGCCGGTTGGACCACGTCCGTAACGACCCTCGGGTCTCGCTCACCGTGCTGGACGAGGCCGGCTGGTACACCCACGTCAGCATCATCGGGCACGTCGCCGACCTGCGCGCGGACGAGGGCCTCGCGGACATCGACCGGTTGTCCCGGCACTACACGGGCAATGCGTACCCCCGTCGGGAGCGCGCCCGGGTCAGCGCCTGGATCGAGATCGACCGCTGGCACGGCTGGGGCGCGCTCAAGGACAACGACCAGGTCGGCTGACCTCGTGGCGGCGGGCGGCTCTTGACCACGGCGCGCGATCGGCTTAACTTCATCAATCAGATAAGTGTCTTTACTAATTCCGCTCCGTTCCGCACGGGAGTGCCGATGCGACAGTTCCGCCACCGCCGTCTGACCGCCGTCGTCGCCCTGGCGACGATGCTGGTCACCGCCGCGCCGCCCACCGCCGCGAGCGCGGCCGACAGCTCCAACCGCCGGGCCGGCTACCACCGGGTCGGCTACTTCACCCAGTGGGGCATCTACGGCCGGGCCTTCCCGGTCAAGAAGCTCGAGACCTCGGGGGCGGCGAGTCGCCTCACCCACATCAACTACGCGTTCGGCAACGTCAGCGAAGACGGGCGCTGCTATGTGGACGGCGGACCGGCCGAGGGCGACGCCTGGGCCGACTACCAGCGCCCCGTCCCGGCGGAGGAGAGCGTCGACGGCGTCGCCGACGCCCCGGGGCAGGCGCTCAACGGCAACTTCGGCCAACTGGCCAAGCTCAAGGCCAAGCACCCCGGCCTCAAGGTGCTGATCTCGCTGGGTGGCTGGAGTTGGTCGACGTACTTCTCGAACGCCGCCCGCACCGACGCCTCCCGCAAGGCGTTCGTCGCGTCCTGCATCGACCTCTACCTCAAGGGCAACCTGCCGGGCGGGAACGGTGCCGCCGGCGGCCCGGGGGCGGGTGCCGGTGTCTTCGACGGCGTCGACCTCGACTGGGAGTGGCCGAACTGGGCCGGTGAACCGGGCAACGTCATCCGCCCCGAGGACCGGGAGAACTTCACCAAGCTGCTCGCCGAGTTCCGCCGGCAACTCGACGCGTACGGGCGTAAGACCCGCGCGCACCACCCGCTGACCGCGTTCCTGCCGGCCAACCCGGCAACCATGGACGCCGGGTACGACGGCCGCAAGATCTTCAAGTACCTGGACTTCGCCACGGTGCAGGGGTACGACTTCCACGGCGGCTGGGAGGCGGTGGCCAACCAGCAGTCGGCGCTGCGCGTGCCGGCGGGTTCGCCGGACAACCCGGACTTCTCCGTCGAGGTCGCGATCGACGGTTGGCTCGCCCGTGGCGCGCCCCGCGACAAGCTCGTGCTGGGCATCCCCTACTACGGACGGGGCTGGACCGGCATCACCGGCGGAGGAAACGGCCTGTTCAAGCCGGCCGCCGCGCCCGCGCCGGCCACCTTCGAGGCCGGCTACGAGGACTACAAGAAGCTCAAGACCCTGGCCGGCAACGGCTACACCGTGCACCGCGACCTCCGCGCCGGGCACGCCTGGCTGTTCGACGGTACGACGTTCTGGACGTACGACGATCCTGCGGTCGTGCTGCAGAAGACGCTCTACATCCGCCGCACCGGCCTGGGCGGAGCGATGATCTGGTCGTTGGACGGTGACGACGACAATGCCACGTTGACCAGGACGATCGGCCTCGGCCTGACCACCTGGTAGGCGTACCGCCGCTCGACAGGCCCGTCGCCGACCGTAGTTTCCGGTCGGCGGCGGGCCGTCCTATTCCTGCGGCGGTGCCACGGCGCGTATCGCGGCCTCGATGAGCGCCGTCACCTGGTCCATGTCGCGGGCCTGGTGGACGTCCAGTTCGGCCGACCAGCCGTCCGGTCCGGTGAGTCGCACCGTCACGTCCTCGCGGCGGTGGGCCAGCCAGCCGGCGATCGCCTGGACCAGCACCAGGACGGCGCCGCCATCGCCAACGGCCACCACCAGCACGTCCGTCACACTCCCGGGCATCTCGTCGGGTGACGCCGTCGACCCTGCGGCGGGCGCGGCGGTCACCCCTGCACGGAGCCGGTCCTCGTTGCGCAGCCACGACGCCAGCGACCGTCGAGTATCGCCGGCGGGAACATCCGGATGGACCGAGAGCGTGATCGTCTCCTGAGACGCGGGCAACGTCTCCTCCTTCCGGGCGAGGAAAATCCCACACGGTCATCCTGCCAGCCATCGTCAGCCCGGGCAGCCCCGGACAATCACGATGGTCGATCAGACCTTGACCGGGACATCGACGATTCATAGGCTCCGGCCATTGCGAGGCTTTTCCCGAGAAGGGAAACACGAGACATGGCCCGATCGATGCGTCCGTTCCGGATGGTCCCTCCGAGGCGGTTGGCCAGCGCCGCCGCGATCACGCTGCTCCTCGGCATGACTCCCCTGCTCAGCGGCACGGCCGCGAGCGCCACCCGCCCCTCCACCTGCAGCAACGACCCGGCCGCCCGGTTGAGCACGGTGCCCACGCCGGAGGCCGTGCTCGGTTTCCCGCTCGGGGTGGGGCAGGTCCGGGTCGTCACCAACGACGAGGTCCGGGGATACCTCGCAGCCGTGGACCGCGCCTCCGACCGGGTCGTCACCGGCGTCATGGCGACCAGCGTGCTCGGCCAGCCGCTGCCGTACGCGGTGGTCTCCAACGAGCGCAATGTGCGGCCGTCCACGCTGCGCAGGATCGCCGACGACGTCCGCGACCTGCGCGATCCCCGCCGGACCAGCCCGAGGACGGCTGCCCGGACCGCGAAGGACAGCCCGGCCATCGTCTGGGTCACCGCGAACGTGCACGGCGGCGAGAAGAGCGGCACCGACGCCGCGCTCAAGACGCTGTACGAGTTGGCCGCCGGCCTGTCCTGCGAGGTCGCCCAGCGCAACGACAACCTGGTCACCATCATCGTTCCGACACAGAACCCGGATGGACGCGACGCCACCCGTCGGCAGAACGAGTTCGGGTTCGACATGAACCGGGACTGGTTCGCCCGCACCCAGCAGGAGACCGACGGCAAGCTCGAACTGCTGCGCCGCTACCCGCCGCAGGTCTTCGTCGACGCCCACGAGATGGGCGGCCGGCAGTACTTCTTCCCACCCAACGCCGACCCCATCCACCACGAGATCGCCGGTGAGGCGGTGGACTGGATCAACCGGATCGGCGAGGCCAACAAGGCCGGCTTCGGCTTCAACGGTGCCTGCGACGAGACCGTCACCACCGAGTGCTACTTCAACTACGACACGTACGACATGTTCTTCATGGGTTACGGCGACACCGTGCCGACCACCGGCTTCGGCGCTGCCGGCATGACCTACGAGAAGGGCAGCGCGTCGGCGGTGCCCGACCGGGTCCAGCAGCAGTTCAACACCCAGTGGGCGACGCTCGGCTGGGCCGCCGCGCACAAGCGTGAGGTGCTGACCGGCTACTTCACCATCTGGACCGACGCGCTGGCGCAGGGCCGGGCGGGCACGCTGGAGCCGAACGAGGTGGTCCAGCCCACCAACGAGGTCCAGTTCCCGGTGCCGGACATCACGGTCCGCTCGTACTTCCTGCTGCCCGACCGGCAGCTCGCCGACGTCCGTCAGCTCGTGGAGCGGCTGCGCCGGATGGACGTCGAGGTGTACGAGGTGCAGAGGCCGACCCGGGTGCCGACCGCGCGGGTCTTCGGCGGGCGGACGGCCACCAACGTGACAGTTCCCAGGGGCGCGTACTGGATCCCCATGGACCAGCCGCAGAAGCACTGGATCCAGGCGATCATGGGTGAGGACCCGTACGTCCCCTTCCCCTACTTCTACGACGTGTCGTCCTGGAGCAACCCGCTGCTGATGGGCGTGTCCACCATCTACACCGCGGACAACGTCCGGCCGAAGGCCCAGCTGGTCCGGAAAATCTCCGGCGGCCGCACCGCACCGGCGTGGCCCTGGGGCTCGTACACGTACCCGCTGGACTCCGCGGCGGCCGCGGAGCTCACCTTCGCGCTGCTCGGCCGCGGTGTGCCGCTCGTGCGCAACCCGCAGACCAGCGCGGTCGCACTGCCCGCGACCCGGCTCAGCCGTGCCGTCGACGAGTTGGCCCAATCGTTCGGGGTGACCCTGACCCCGGGCGGGCGGGCCACCGGCACGCGACTCGAACGTCCGGACGTGGGGCTCTTCCAGGGCACCGGCATCTCCACCACGTCGGGCTCCCACGGCGAGGCCCGGTACGTGCTCGGCAAGCGGTGGGGGCTGAGCCTCACCCCGGTCACCACGGCCGACATCAACGACAACACCGGGGCGTTCACCGGACGTACGGTGCTGCTGGTGCCGGACGGCAGCAGCCCGACCGGCGGTCTGACCGCTGCCGGGCAGGCCAACCTGCGCGCCTGGATCGCCCAGGGCCACACGTACGTCGGGTTGCGCAACGAGGGCACCCGGGTGGCCCGCGCGGCCGGGCTCACCTCCACCACCGAGAAGACCAAGCCGGCCGACTACCTGGTGATCGGCTCACACCTGCGGGTCGACGTCGACCAGGCCAGCCCGGTCGCTCTGGGCCGCCCGGCGGAGGACTTCGAGTTCAACAACAGCGACCCGATCCTCAATCCGAGCACGACCGGGGCCAACGTGCTCAGCTACCCGACGGGTGACACGTTCTGGGCCAACGGCTACACCGTCGGCGCGGACGCCCTGAGGGGGACGGCGGCCGTGGTCGACGAACCGACGGGCGCCGGTCGGGCGGTGCTGTTCGCGTTCAACCCGCTCTTCCGGGCGTACAACGAGAATGGTCTGCACCTGGTGGCCAACGCGCTGCTCTACCCGGGGTCGGGCGCGACCACCGCGCCGGACGCCCGGCGCTCGCCCGGGGTCGACGCGGCGCGCGCCAGCGCCGCGGCCGCGCCGGTGACACCGGACCTGGGCGGCGGATGGCGGCCGATCAGGATCGAGGTGGCGGCGACCGACCTGCCGCGTACCCGCGCGATCGTCGAACGTTTCACCCGGGGCGCACAGGCGTCGACGACGGGCGGTTCGGCCTACCTGGTGATCCCCAACCCGCAGGGACTCCAGGCCGACGAACACCCGTTCCTGAGTGGTCTGGTACGCGCGCTACGCGACGCAAAGGTGCCCCTGCGGTCGGTGGTGGGCTGACGAATCTCGCACAGCGAAGCGCCCGTCTCCAGGTTGGGGACGGGCGCTTTCGCGCGCTCTGGGATGGGTTACGGCCGGCCGGCGACCTCGGAGACGAACGCCCGCCAGGACGCCGGCTCGAAGACCAGCGCCGGCCCTGCCGGATCCTTCGAGTCCCGTACGCCGACGACGCCGGGCAGGTTGCTCGCAACCTCGACACAGTCGCCGCCGCCGGAGCCGCTCCGCGTCGACTTACGCCACGTAGCGCCGATCAGGTCCATGACGTCACCACTTCCCTCATCAGCTCGACCGACTGGCGGCGGGGCAACGCTTCGTTGCGCACCGTCTCCCACCTCGACACGAGAGTATCCACATCGACGTCGCGGTCCACGACCACTCCGCCGAGCTGGTTTTCCATCTGCCCCACCCACTTGTGGTCGGGCAGGCGCGCCAGGCTGAACGGCCCGGTCAGACCGACGTGCATGCTGACCTCGTCCGGCAACACGTGAACGCTGATGTTCGGCCGCTCCGCGAGGGTGGTCAACTGCTTTGCCTGCCCCGCCATGATGTCGCGGAACTTTGCACCGGCGCGGCGTAAGACCCCCTCGGCGATGACGGCGATGAACTGCGGCGCGTTCGCCTTTGTCAGGATCGCCTGTCGGTCGATCCGGTTCGCGAGCCGCTTCTCGACCTCGCCATCGCTCAACGTGTCGTCACAGCGGATGACCGCGCGACCGTAGCTCTCCGTCTGCAACAGGCCCGGAACCAGGGACGGCTGAAAGCATCTGCTTCCTCGCCTGCTCGGCCGGCTGCCCGACGACCCGTCCGCCGGAATCCGGTGCGGGTGCCCCGATGACCCGCCGAAGGTCCGACCACCGACCCGCCCGTCCGACGTGGCGCTGCGGGACGTGCGGCATCGCCTGGCCCTGCTCGGCGGCGAAGCTTCGTCTCCTCGCGGAGTACCGGCTCGACCGCCCGGCGCTGCTCGCCCACCTGACGACACTCCAGGCCGAGGCCGCCGGCAACCTGGCCGAGCTGAACCTGAGCGTGACACCGGCCAATCTGACCGGTTCAGTGGCGGTCGGTTCGACGATCTCAAGGGGGAGGCGGCTGCCACCCGAGACTGAATTGGGCGGACTGCCGGATACGGCGGCGGTCGACGGCGGCGGCCCTCGTAGGGTGAGGGCATGGCTGAGCGATCCCTGACCCTGATGGCGGTACACGCCCACCCCGACGACGAGGCGACGAGCACCGGCGGCGTCCTCGCCCGCTACGCGGCGGAGGGGATCACGACGGTCCTTGTCACCTGCACCGACGGGCGATGCGGCGATGGCCCCGGTGGCGTCAAGCCCGGCGACCCGGGGCACGACCCCGCCGCCGTGGTCGCGATGCGTCACACCGAACTGGAGGTCAGCTGCGCGGCGCTGAAGGTCACCCACCTGGAAACTCTCGGTTACGCCGACTCGGGGATGATGGGCTGGCCGACCAACGAGCAGCCCGGCTCGTTCTGGACGACGCCGGTGGACGAGGCGGCGGACCGGCTGGCGGAACTGATCCGGCAGTACCGGCCGGACGTCATCGTCACGTACGACGAGAACGGGTTCTACGGCCACCCGGACCACATCCAGGCTCACCGGATCACCATGGCCGCTGTCGCGAAGTCGGACATCCCCGCGAAGGTCTACTGGACCACCGTGCCGAGCACGGCGTTCGCCGAGTTCGGCCGGGTCATGCAGGAACTTGGCGTCGAGTGGGACGACCTGGACGAGTCGACGCCGCAGCTCGGCCTGCCGGACGACGAGATCAGCACCTGGGTCGACACGCGCAGCTACGGCCCGCAGAAGTTCGAGGCGTTGGCCGCGCACGCCAGCCAGACCGAGAACATCTTCTTCCTGCAACTGGGCCAGGAACGGTTCACCGAACTGATGGGCGTGGAGACGTTCGTCCGCGTCCGTGACACCACCGACGCGCCGCTACCCGAGGACGACCTCTTCGCCGGGCTGCGCTGACGCGAGCCGAGCCGGCAACTGTCACGGATTGACACATGAATAGACGTACTGCTATTTGTTAACAGAGTTTCCTGATGCTCGCGGCGCCCACCCGGGCCGATCCGCCGCACGGGGGCCACCACCCGGCCGGCGGCACGCCGCCCCTTCCCCGAGGAGCATCATGGTCCGCACCAGGACAGCCGCCTACGCCGTGGGCGCGCTGCTGATCGGCGTCGCGGCGGTCGGCTACGGCCTGCCGCCGGCCAGCGCCGCGACCGCCGGCCCGATCACCGGCCTCGGTGGCAGGTGCGTCGACGTCGCCGGCGCCAACCCGGCCAACGGCACACCCGTCCAGCTGTACGACTGCAACGGCAGCGCGGCCCAGACGTGGACGGTCGGCAACGCCGACAACACCGTCCGGGCACTCGGCAAGTGCCTCGACGTCACCGCCGCCTCGACCGCCAATGGCGCCAAGGTGCAGCTGTACGACTGCAACAACACCGCCGCCCAGAAGTGGACGCCCAGCAACGGTTCACTGGTCAACACCGGCTCCGGCAGGTGCCTCGACGTCACCGACCGGAGCACGGCCAACGGCGCCCGCCTGCAGATCTGGAGCTGCTCCGGCGCCACCAACCAGCGCTGGACCCTGCCCGGCGGCGGCACGCCCACCCCCACGCCCACCACCCCGGCCGGCGCCAACCTCGACGACCCGGCGAAGAAGGACGTCGCCATGCAGCTCGTCTCGGCGGCGGAGAACTCCTCGCTCGACTGGCGGGCGCAGTTCTCCTACATCGAGGACATCGGCGACGGCCGGGGCTACACCGCCGGCATCATCGGCTTCTGCTCCGGCACCGGCGACATGCTGCAACTCGTCGAGGCGTACACCCGCACCAAGCCGGGCAACGTGCTGGCCGCGTACCTGCCGGCGCTGCGCGCCGTCGACGGCACCCCCTCGCACGCGGGCCTCGACCCCAACTTCCCCCGCGACTGGCGGGCCGCGGCCAACGACACGACGTTCCGGGCCACCCAGGAAGCCGAGCGGGACCGGGTCTACTTCAACCCTTCGGTACGCGACGGCAAGAACGACCAGGTCCGGGCGCTCGGCCAGTTCGCCTACTACGACGCCGCGGTCATGCACGGGTACGAGGGCATGCGTCAGATCCGCAGCCGGGCCCTCACCCGGGCGAAGCCCCCGGCGCAGGGCGGCGACGAGCGGGCCTGGCTGAACGCGTTTCTCGACGAGCGGGTCGTCGAGATGAAGAAGGAGGAGGCCCACTCCGACACGTCGCGCGTCGACACCGCCCAGCGGGTCTTTCTCACCAACGGCAACCTCAACCTGAACACGCCGTTGGTGTTCGCCGTCTACGGCCAGCAGTTCCGCATCGGCTAGATCCCTGCTCGGCGGACGGCGACGGGCGGCGCCCGGCGGTCTCAGCGTCGGTTGAGTTCCGCCTCGAGCCGCTGGATGAGCGTCTTGCGAGCCTTGCCGTCGCGTTCGTTGCGCAGGGCGACCTTCAGCTGTCGCGTGTCGAGGCCGCGGACATGCTTGGCCGCCTCGGCGACCGACAGGTCCGACAGCTGCCCGGCCGAGGTGACGTCACTGCGCGCCCGCTTGGCGGGGCCGGTGTTGGCGATGTACTGCTTGCCGGTCCGTGACGCCTCGCGCTTCTTGGTGTCGGTCGCGCGCTTCTCGTCGTCGGACAACTTTTCCCAGGCCTTCTTGGGCAGGTACCGACTCGTCGTGTCACCGTGGCGTGCCCGGGTGTCGCCCTCCTTGGTCTGCCACTTCTCGTTGCCCCACCGCTGCAGGGACTTCTGCCGCTCGTCCTTGGGGCCCTCGAATCCCCCACCGCGTCGCTTGTACTCCTGGGTGACCAGTTGCGCCTTGCGTGCCGACCACTGCCCCTTCTTACCGCCCTTGTCGGATGCCGTGATCTCTTCCTTGATCTGCTCTCTGAGGTCGGGCTTCGTATACCGCACCATGAACGACAGCTACCCGACGGCGCACCGCCTATGCCTGCCGCGCGGCGTCTTGACCTCAACCCCGCACGAGGTTCTAGCCTCCTTCGCGGAGGTACGGCATGAGCATGGAAGTTACCGCGTGGATGTCCCTGCGCCACGCGATGAACGCGCAGGACGAACGACCACTGTCCCGGGCCACCCTGAAACGCATCGGGCCGTTCGCGCGGCCGCACCGTACCGCGATCATGCGGTTCCTGCTGTTGAGCGTGGTGACGGCGGTCCTCACGGTCGCGGCGCCGGTGCTCGCCGGTCGGGTGGTCGAGGCGATCGTCGACGGCGCCGACAGCGGCGTCGTGATCCGGTTGGCGGTGCTGATCGCCGTGATCGCCCTGGCCGAGGCGGGTCTGGGCCTGGTGACGCGATTCCTGTCCGCCAGCATCGGCGAGGGGCTGATCGTCCAACTGCGGACAGCCGTCTTCGACCACGTTCAGCGCATGCCGGTGGCGTTCTTCACCCGGACCCGCACCGGCGCGCTGGTCAGCCGCCTGAACAACGACGTGATCGGGGCGCAGCGGGCCTTCAGCGACACCCTGTCGAGTGTGGTCGGCAACACCGTCACGCTGATCCTGACGCTGGCGGTCATGCTCAGCTTCTCGTGGCAGATCACACTGCTGGCGCTGGTACTGCTGCCCATCTTCGTCCTCCCCGCCCGCCGGATGGGTTCGAGGCTCGCCCGGTTGCAGCGCGAGGCGGCCGAGCACAACGCGGCCATGGGTACCCGGATGACCGAACGCTTCTCCGCGCCCGGCGCCACGCTGGTGAAGCTGTACGGGCGGCCGGCCGAGGAGTCCGCCGAGTTCGCGGCGCGGGCACGACGGGTACGCGACATCGGCATCCGCACCGCGATGCTCCAGTGGCTGTTCATCACCGCGCTCACCGTCGTCGGCTCGCTGGCGCTGGCACTGGTCTACGGGCTGGGCGGCATCTACGCCCTGCGGGGCAGCCTCGACGCGGGCACCGTGGTCGCGCTCGCGCTGCTCCTGTCGCGCCTCTACGCGCCGCTGACGTCGCTGGCCAGCGCCCGTGTCGAGGTGATGAGTGCGCTGGTGAGCTTCGAGCGGGTGTTCGAGGTCCTCGACCTCAAGCCGCTGATCCTCGACTCCCCCGACGCCCGGCCGCTGCCCGACGGGCCGGTCGCCGTGGAGTTCGACGCGGTACGGTTCGGCTACCCGTCGGCCGACAAGGTGTCGCTCGCGTCGCTGGAAGACGTGGCGAAACTCGATTCGCGCGGCGGCGAGGAGGTGCTGCACGGCGTCTCGTTCCGCGCCGAGGCGGGGCAGATGATCGCCCTCGTCGGCTCCTCCGGAGCGGGCAAGTCCACGATCGCCCAACTCGTACCGCGCCTGTACGACGTCGAGGACGGCGCGGTACGGCTCGCCGACGTGGACGTACGCGACCTGTCGGCCGCGTCGATCCGGACGGCGCTCGGGGTGGTGACCCAGGACGGCCACCTGTTCCACGAGAGCATCCGCGCCAACCTGGTGTTCGCCTGGCCGGACGCGACCGAGGACGAGCTGTGGGACGTCCTGCGGCGAGCCCGGTTGGATGCCCTCGTCCGCTCACTTCCGGACGGGCTCGACACCGTCGTCGGTGAACGCGGGTACCGACTGTCGGGCGGGGAACGGCAACGGCTCACCATCGCACGGCTGCTGCTGGCCCGTCCCCGTGTGGTCATCCTCGACGAGGCCACCGCACATCTCGACTCCACCTCGGAAGCCGCCGTGCAGGACGCCCTCGCCGAAGCCCTGGCCGGTCGGACCAGCGTGGTGATCGCGCACCGGCTGTCCACCATCCGCGCGGCCGACCAGATCCTCGTCGTCGAGGACGGGCGCATCGTCGAACGCGGGCGACACAACGACCTGCTCGCCGCCGGTGGCCGGTACCAGGAGTTGTACCGGACCCAGTTCGACCAGGAGGAGCCGGCGATCCCGAAGGAACGCGTGCCGAGCGTCTGAGGGACGCTGTCGTGCCGCCGCCCGCCACGGTTGCACCGGGGCGGGCGGCGGCACCCGGCGATCAGTCGTCGTCGCCGGACCTGTCGTCGTCATCGTCGTCATTCCGGTCGTCACCGTCGTCGTCGACCGGCTCCTGCTCGGCCTTGACCACCGTGCCGTTCTCCCGGTCGACGTCCACCTCGTGCTCGATGCCGCCGGCGACGATCTCGACGCTCCAGACCGGCCGGCCGTGCTCCTGCTCGGCCTCGACCTCGACGATCTGTCCGCCGCCGACCCTGGCGAGGGCGATCTCGCCGGCGCGCTGCTGGTCGACCGCCCCACCCGCCGGCGAACCGCCGCTCGACGGCGTACCGCTCGACGGAGCACCGCTCGACGGAGCACCGCTGTCCGGCGTCGGGGTCGTTCCACTGGTGGCGCTGTCGTCCGGCGCGTCCGTGGCCGTCGGGGCGACGGTCGCGGCGGCGAGTGTCGTACCGCCGGCCCGCGCCCCGTCGGCGGCGTTGACGCCCACGGCGACCCCGGCCACCGCCAGCACCGCCGCCCCGCCGACCGACGCCAGGAGCAGAGAGTTGCGCTTCATCGGTGTCCACCTTTCCTCGGTTGTTCCCGAGGATCGGCCACAACGGGATAGTGGCGCGCTGTCCGAACGCTAAGGGCGGGTTAAGCCGTCCTCGGCGGGCGCGGCCCCACCGCCTGTCGCCCCGGGCGTCGCCGGCGGTCCAAGCCGGAGCAGCACCCGCGCCCCGCCCTCCGACCCGGTACGCAGCTCCAACCGTCCTCCGGCCGCCTGCGCGGCACGCCGGGCGATGTCCAGGCCGAGGCCGGTCGACCCGGCCGGGCTGGCACCCCGGCGGACCGCTCCTCCCGGCACTCCCGGCCCCTCGTCGGCGACGGTGAGCAGCACCTCGCCCGCATCCAGGGCGAGCAGGACGGCGAACGCCGTGCCGTCCGGGGTGTGCGCGAAGACGTTGCCGAGCAGGGCGTCCACGGCGGCGATCAGGTCGTCGGCGGGCACACCGACGAGGAGCGGGCCGGGGGCCAGGTCGAGGGTCAGCGCCCGGCCGGTGTCCTCGGCCAGCACCGACCAGAACGCGACCCGGTCGGCGACGATCCCCGCCGCGTCCGAGGCGACCGGTCCCGCCACCGGTGCGCGGCGCCACCGGGCCTGCCGGATCAACCCGGTGACCGCCCGTTCGAGGCCGTCGGCGGCGGCGGTGATCCGGACCGCGTCGTCCGGGTCCCGCAGCGACTCCGCCTCCAGCCGCAGCGCCGTCAACGGCGTCCGCAGACGGTGCGACAGGTCGGCGACCTGCTCGCGCTCCTGCGCCAGGAGCACCTGGATCCGACCGGCCAGGTGGTTGAGCGCGCCGGCGACCTCGCGCAGCTCCGCCGGGCCGGCCGGGGTGACCCGGGCGTCCAGCTCGGCGTTCGCCAGCCGGTGCGACACGGCGGAGAGGTCGCTGATCGGCCGGACCAGGGTGCGCGCCAGCCGGTCGGCGACGGCCAGCCCGATCAGCACCAGGACCACACCGAGCAGGGCCAGCACCACCCAGGCCCGGGTCACCCCGCTGGTCAACTCGTGGCGCGGGACCACGGTCCGGATCACCCCGGTTCCGTCCGCCCGGCCCTGCACCGCGATGACCACCTCCCGGCCGGCCGCCGACTCCCCGGTGAGGCTCTGCCCCCGCGAGGCCAGGGCCACGGCGGGCGTACGGGGTGCCAGGGCGCCGAGCACCGTGCCGTCCGGCAGGAAGACGCTCACCGGTCGACCGGACTCCGCGGCGAGCTGCTCGACGGTGAGTCGGATGGTCGCCGCGTCGGCGGTGCCGACCACCGGCACCAGGCTCTGCGCGTCGGCGGTGGCCCGGACGGTCGCCCGGTCCTCGGCGACGGTGCGCACCAGCAGTGCCAGCGGCACCAGGAACGCGATCAGGGTGAGCACGCTGACCGCAGCGACCAGCAACGTGAGACGCGCCCTCACCGCTGCTCCCCCGGTGCCTCCAGTCGCACCCCGACACCGCGCACGGTGTGCAGGTAGCGGGGCTGCTGGGCGCTCTCACCCAGCTTTCGGCGCAGCCAGGACAGGTGCACGTCGACGGTCTTGTCGGCGCCGCCGTACGGGATCTGCCAGACCTCGGTGAGCAGCTCACGTTTGGTGACCACCTGACCGGGCCGGCCGGCGAGGTGGTGCAGCAGGTCGAACTCCCGGGGCGTCAGCTCGACCGTCACCCCGTCCAGGGTGACCTGCCGGGCGCGGGGGTCGATCCGCAGGCCGCCGACGACGAGCGACGGGGCCCGGGCACCGACCCCGGAGGGTCCCCGTCGCAGCACCGCCCGCGCGCGGGCGTCGAGCTGTGCCGCGGTGAACGGCTTGACCACGTAGTCGTCGGCGCCCGCGTCGAGCACCCGGACGATCTCGGCCTCGTCGTCGCGCGCCGTGGCCACGATCACCGGCACCGAGCTGACCGCGCGCAGCATCCGCAGCAACTCGCGCCCGTCCAGGTCGGGCAGGCCCAGGTCGAGGACGACGAGGTCGGGCCGGTCCTCCAGCGCGTCCCGCAGCCCGGCCATCGCGGTCGAGGCCGCGGCCACCGCGTGCCCGCGTTCCCGCAACGCCCGGATCAGCGGCGTACGGATCGTCAGATCGTCCTCGATGAGCAGTAGGCGCGCCACAGCAGGCAGGCTAACCGGTGCGGCCAGGGCCGGGGCCGGCGTTAACCGTGCCTTAGCGTCCGGATGTGCCGGCCCCAACCCTGGATCGGGGATAGTGGGCGGATGGGCCGTCGTTCGATCCTCGTCGCCACCGGCTGGCTGGCCACCGCCGCCGTGGCCACCCTGATCGGGTTGGGCGCGATCCGCTTGGTGGGCGAGAGCATCACCGGCACCCCCGGTGGGGTGCGCAGCGAGGCGCAGATCGAACGGGCGCTCGCCGCGCCCGAGCCGACGCCCGGCGGCAGGCCCAGTGCCGGGTCGGCCCTGCCGGCCACGTCGAGCGCCGCGCCGAGTGCCGGCTCCGGGGTCCGCCGGGTTCTCGCCACGGGAGGCGGCACGGCCGTGGCCGAGTGCGGTGTCGGCGGGGTACGCCTCGTCTCCTGGGCACCCGCGCAGGGCTACCGGGTCAGAGACGTGGATCGGGGCCCGGACGACGATGTCGAGGTCACGTTCGAGGGGTCGGCCGGCGAGTACGAGTTGAAGGTGCGCTGCATCGGCTCGGAGCCGGTGGCCGTCGCCGACGACTGACCGCCCTCGCGTCTACCGACCCGCCGGCAGCTCGCGATCGGCCGCCCGACCGAGGGCGACCATGCGCAGCGTCTCCTCCCGGCGACGGACGAGCAGTGCCCCGGCCAGGAACGTCACCGGAGGGACGAGAATCAGCACCGCCCACTGCGCTGGCACCAGAGGGATGGCGTGTCCCATGTGCATGGTGGAGGTGAACCAGCCGGCCAGGGCACTGTCGATCACCAAGGCGAGCGCGGCGACCGGCAGGAGCATGACGACAATCCGCCGGCGTATCTCCGGGCCGAGGGTGGCCAGAGCGACCAGCAGGGCCAGACCGGCGGCCGCCAGACCAGCGACGTAGAGCCAGATGACCAGCTCGCTGCTGGCCTGGAGGTCATAGAGGACCTGGTAGGAGCCACCGTCGTCAGCGTCGAAGATGGGACTGGTCACCCGGTTGACCTCCAACAACCCGACCGCCGCGGCCGGCGCGAGCAGGAGCGCCGCCAACCGGCGTACACCCAGCACCGCTAGCAACCGGTGACGCGGCACCGGCACGGTCAGCGCGGCGGCCGCCACGACGGCGAGCGCGAACTGCGGCAGCGCCTGCACCACGTACGTCGGGCTGTCGGCGGCCTGCGGCGCGACCAGTACGCCCCAGCCGACCACGCCGGCCCAGGCCAGCCCGGCGGCCACCCGGCGCAGCCCGACCAACGCGGCCACGCAGACGGCCGCCCAGCCGGCGACCCGCAGCCAGTCGACGGGGTCGGCGTGACCGGGCCCGAACTCCGGCGGCAGACTCGGATCCTGGATCATCTGGTCGAGCAGCGACTTCCCGGCAAGGGCGAGCAGGACGAGCCCGACCAGCAGGCCCGTCACGACCGCCGCGTCCGCCCAGGCCGACTCGGTGAACCCCCGTGCGCCCACCCGCAGCCGAGCCCGCAACCCCGCGCCGACCAGATTGAGCACGTCACCGGCGGCGGGCCTTCGCTGGCCCGGCCGAGCGCCGGTGACAAGGACGGCAAGCATCTCGTCCTCGTACGCCCGACGGTGCTCCCACGGATAGACGGCCAGCAGCCGCCGGTATCGACGCTCCAGGTCGTCGGCGCTCACGCCGCTCCCCCCTCGGTGCGCAGGCCGCCGCGGCGCAGCCGCAGGCTGGCGGCGTCGGCGTTGTGGCGCAGGCGGGCGACCTCGTCCGCGAGCCGACGCACCCCCGGTGCGGTGAGCCGGTAGTAGCGGCGCAACCGGGACTGCACCACCTCTTCGCGCTCGACCTCGATGAGGCCGTCGAGGCGGAGCCGGTCGAGGACGGCATAGAGGGTGCCGGCGCGCAGGCGCACCCGGCCATCGGAGATGCGCAGAACGTCCTCGATGACGGCATAGCCGTGCTTGGGGGACTCGGCCAGTGCGGTGAGCACCAGGAACGTCGGCTCCCGGAGCGGGCTGTCGCTCATAGCGAGAAGCATATACAGATAACCGGTATGTGCAACGGTCGTGGTGTCCCCGTCGACCGGACGGTCGAGAGGGCGGCGGGTCGTGAGCCGTGCAGCTGCCGGGGACCGGGCCTCAGGCGCGCCAGACCGGAGACGCGCCGGCCAGGGCGGCGTCCTGGTAGGGCGTCCGCGACGAGTTGTCGGCGACGACCTCGACTGGCCACTTCTGCTTCAGCGAGATCCACAGCTGCGCCATCACGCCGGAGTACGTCGACAGCTCGTCGGTGCCCTCGGCCACCTGCAACACGTACGACCACGCCGCCGCGTCGGGTGCGCCGTCGAGTGGGGCCCGCCAGGCGCGGTGCAGGACGCGACCGTGTCGGCGCGGGGCGTCGGCGGCCAGCAGAGCGTCCGCCCGGGTCGGGTCGGGGGCATCCTCGGGACCGGTCGGGCTGAACCGGTAGGGAGGCGCCGGCACGTCGGCGATGATCGGCACCTCGGCCAGGTCGGGGCCGTCGGGGTCACCGAGGAAGGACCGCAGCAGGGCCTGTTCCTCGACGGTGACGCCGACGCCGTAGTACGCCAGGCTCAGCAGCAGTGTGCTGTCGGCCAGGTCGAACTCGCCCGCGGCATAGTTCTCACGCACCGTGCCGAGAACGTCGTCGGACAGCCGGCCGGCGAGCCGCCGGCACATCTCGGTGACCGTCGCGTAGGTCTTCGCATCCATCATGTTCACTTCTTCTTGTACTCGCCCAGATCGGTCGTCGTGACGTTGCCGTTGGCGTCCTCGACCACCCGGATGATCCGGTTGCCCTTCGGGCCCTCCCAGGTCCAACTGCCGTCACCGCCGACAGCCGGATTACTGTAACGGGGCGGGACGGCATTCGGGATTCCCTGCGGAGCGGGGTTCGGTGCTGCCGGGTTGCTGATGACGCCCGGGTTCGACCTGTCCGGGGGGAAGGCCGTACGGATCTCACCGTCGGCGAGCACGGTCGTCTTGACCTCGACACCATCGACCACCCCGACGTAGTCGTAGGCCCACGCCGGGTTGCCATCCGCGTCCTTCGTCGGATAAGGCCCCTTTGACGGCGGACCCTGCTGCGTCACCTGGTGCGCGGCGTCGAGGATCTTCGCCTCGTCCCAGCTCTGCGGGAACTCCGTCTTGTTGGAGAAGCCGCTGCCCGCGAGGTGACCACCCTGCCGGCCGCCGTCGCCCTCGATGATGTGCTTCCTCGACGCGTCACTGTGGTGGATGCCGTCGGAGGTCGGCGGTCTGGTCGGCGCGGGTGGCGGGGTGGGCTTCGCCGGCTTGGAGCTGTTGGGACCCGTGCCCGCGACACCGGGCGGGTGTCCCTGCTTCGACGCCTGCCCGGTGGCATGCTGCGCGCTGGAGATGCCCTTACCCGCGTTGATACCGCCATAGCTCTTCGGAGGCTTTCCACCGCCACCGCCACCGCCACCGCCACCGCCGCCACCCCCGCTGCCCGTGCCGCCGCTGCCGCCGCCGGGTTTTCCGGGCTTCGCCATGGACGCCTCAGCCGTTCATGATGCGGGTGAGGTTGGTCAGGCTGGTGATCAGCGCACCGACGTACATGAGGATGCGACCGGCCCACTTGACGACGGCCGCCACGATCTGCGCGGCGACCACGGGGATCGTGACGACGAAGATGGCCTCGACCGCCCAGACGACCACGCGCGCCACCAGGTCGGCGATGAGATCGCGCACGATGTCGCGGGTGAAGGCCACCAGATTGCCGGCGCCCTCGGTGGCCGCCGCCATCGCGGCGGAGACAGCGCCGAGCCCGCCGAGTGCCTCGACGTTGTGGTCCATCAACCCGTGGTAGGCCACCGCGGCCTGCCCCCACCACTGGGGCAGGTCGGCATCGAGACGCGACCGCAGGTCGTTGGCCATGCTGTGCAGCTCGGTGGCCATGTTGTCCCAGGTGGCGGCGTGCGAACGGACCACGTCGGGCATGCCGGTGAGCTGGTCGAGCATCTCCCGCAGCGGCTCGAAGTATTCCATCGCCCAGCCCAGACCGTTGGCGAGCAGCGCGCTGAACGGGTCCAGTACGCTCGCCGCGACGTCGAGCCCGAACGCGGCACCCGCCAGCAGATCGTCGACCCAGCCCTCACTCCTGATCGCGTCGACAAGGCTCTCGACGCTGTCGGCGAGGGAGGCGCCGGTCCAGACCTCCCGGGTCGACGTGACGTCGGCGACCAGCGACATGTCGGTCATCGCGCCGACCTCACCGGCTCAACTGGCTTCCCACCCCGTTGACCAGGGTGGCGTTGTCCTCGTCGACCGCGTCGTAGCTGTCCGCGGTCTGGCGCAGGCCCGTGGCGGCCAGCCGCAGATTCTCCTCCACCTCGGCGAACAGCTCATCCTGCCGGGTGTGCTTGCCCTCGAGAACCGCGGAGATCCAGCCGCACAGCAACCCGTACGCCGCATCATCCTGCGCGATGTGCGCGCTGGCGGCCTTGACCGCAGCGAAACGCTCCGCCAGCGCGTCGACGTTGCGGGCGTGCGTACGGATCTCCTCCGCCTCGACCGCGAACCCGTCGTCCATCAGGCTCGCCCCCAGCGGCGGTCGTCGTCGATCTCCGTGTCCAGGTGCGGACCGCGCAACTGCTGACCGACCCGCTCGGCGATCTCGCGCGCCGCCGCGGACTCGGTCCCCACGGTCTCGGCGATGATCTCCTGCGAACGGTCGGCCACCTGCTCCCGGGCCTCGCGGATCGTGTTCATGATCGTCCTGGCGACGACATCGGGCTCGACCCGCTGAATCTGCCGACTGAGCCGCAGGTCGACCAACGCGCCGACGGAATCGACGGTGACCTCGACCAACCGGTTGCCGTCGGCCGCGGTCACCCGCAGCTGCTGGTAGCGGTCGCTCATGGCCTTGGTGTCGGCCGCCAGCTTGTCGATGCGCCCCTTCCAGGCCGAGACCCGATCCATCGCGCCGTCCGGGTCCAGCACACCGCCACCGCCCGGCATGCCGCCAGTCATGTCTCCCCCACCATGATCATCAATGGCCGAGTCTAACAAACGGTCGACAACGCGGGGACCCCGCCGACCCTTCCGTCGCCCACGCCCCGACGACGAGTTCTTCCCCAGACTCCACATCGGCGCGACCGGCCGGGCCGAGGCCGGCACCGGCGGGTGGTGAGCGTCGCTCATGCTGGAGGGGTGATTCGCTTCGTACTCAACGTCCTGTGGCTCATCTTTGGTGGCGGCATCGTGCTGGCGATCGGCTACGGCTTCGCCGCGTTGATCTGCTTCGTCCTGGTCATCACCATCCCCTTCGGCATCGCCTCGCTGCGTCTCGCCGTCTACTCGTTGTGGCCGTTCGGCCGCACGCTGGTGTCCAAGCCCGGCGCGGGCGTGGGCTCCGGGCTGGCGAACGTGCTGTGGGTGGTGCTGGCCGGCTGGTGGCTCGCGCTGTCGCACATCGTCGCCGGCATCGCCCTCTGCGTCACGATCATCGGGATTCCGTTCGGCATCGCCAACTTCAAGCTCGTGCCGGCCGCGTTCTGGCCGCTCGGTCGCGAGGTCGTCGACGCACCGTGACGCTCGTGGTTCGAGCCGTCCACGCCCTCCAGCCACCGGGCCCCGACGTTGGGGCCGCACGCCCCGATCGGGCCAGCGGAAGGCCGCCCCGAGGTCCAGGCGTCGCCGGTGCTACTGCCCGCCGACGAGTGACTCCGGCACACGCATGCGCCACGCGTCGGTGACGAGTTCCCCCAGTCGGTCGACGTTCACCCGCTCCAGCCGCAGCATCACCAGCGGCAGGCCGTGGTACGCGGGCGTGGTGAAGAAGACGTCGGGCTCTCCGAGCAGCAGGGCCTGCTTCTCGGCTTCGTCACCGACGTACAGGACCGCGATGTCGGTCCGGATGACCCGCGGGTGACCGGGTCTCCGCTCGGGGTAGGACCAGACGAACCCCTTGTCGGCGACCCGGAAGTCGAAGCCCGCGCTGTCGATCTCGACCACGTGGGGAAGCGTCAGCGCCAGGTGTCGGACATCGTCGGCGTCAGCCATCGATGTTGCTCCCGGGCGCTGCGCTTCGCATACGCACAGGCTAGCCGCTGTACCGCGTCCGCGACCGCGGTCGGATCCGGTCGGGACCGCAGCATCGAAGCCCAGACCGCGCACCGCCGTGGCCGACGACCACAGGAGTGGGAGGGGGCGTCGCGTGGTCACCGCGCGAGGTGGGGTGGTGCGGGGCGTCGACGATCACCGCCGCACCAGCCCCTCGGCGGCGAGGTCTGCCCAGAGCGCGTCGGGCACTGGCACGCCCGCGAGCTCGACGTTGCGGGTGATCTGCGCGGCGGTCTGCGCGCCGACTACCAGGGACGCGACGGCCGGATGCCGCGCGGTGAAGGCCAGAGCCGCCTGCGGCAGCGCGACCCCGTGCGATCGGCACACCTCGGCGATCCGGGTCGCGCGGCCGTGCACTGCCTCGGGAATCTGCCGGTAGTCGTACATCCGGCCCGGGTCGTCGGTGGCGAGCACCCCGCTGTTGAACACGCCGGCGGCCAGCACGGACACCCCCCGGTCCCGGCACCGGGGCAGCAGACTGGGCGCCGCCGACTGGTCCAGCAACGTGTACCGCCCGGCCAGCAGGACGGTGTCGACGTCGGTCTCGGTCACGAACCGCTCGAGCATCTGCCACTGGTTCATGCCGACCCCGATCGCGCCCACGACACCCTGGTCGCGCAGCTCGTGCAGCGCCGGATACGCCTCGTCGACAGCCGAGCGCCAGTGCTCGTCGGGATCGTGGATCAGCACGACGTCGACCCGGTCCAGGCGCAGACGCTCGAGGCTGGACTCCAACGACCGGCGTACGCCGTCGGCGCTGAAGTCCCACCGCCGGGTGTGGTCGGCGGGCACGTGAAATCCGGCCTCGTCGCTCAGGTGCGCGGTTTCCGGCGCGGGCGCCAGCAGCCGGCCGACCTTCGTGGAGACGGTGAACTCGTCGCGGGGGCGTTTCGCCAGCGCCGCACCGAGCCGACGCTCGGACAGCCCGAGGCCGTAGTGCGGGGCGGTGTCGAAGAAGCGGATGCCGGCCTGCCACGCGGCGTCGACGGCACGGTCGGCCGTGTCGTCGTCCATCGCCCGATACAGGTTGCCGATGCCGGCCGCACCGAAGCCGAGGGCCGTCACCTGGACCGATGACCGGCCGAGCCGCTCAGTCCGCATCGTTTCCTCAGTCCTGCGTCGGAGCGGCGGAGTGCCGCAGACGGAGCCCGTGCAGACCGCCGTCGACGGCGAGCACGGTTCCGGTGGTGGACGCGGCCAGCGGGCTGGCCAGGTAGGCGATCGCGGTCGCGACCTCGGCGGCAGAAACCAGCCGACCGATGGGCTGACGTGCGCACAGCGCCGCCAGTTCGGCGGCCGGGTCGTCGGCGGTGGCCAGCAGCCGGCGCACCCAGGGGGTGTCGGCCGTGCCGGGGTTGACGCAGTTGACCCTGATCCCCTCGGCGACGTGGTCCGCGGCCATGGCGAGGGTCAACGCCTGCACCGCACCCTTGGTGGCGCTGTAGAGCGCGCGGCTGGGCAGGCCGGCGGTGGCGGCGATCGAACAGGTGTTGACCACGGCCGCGTGGGTCGACGCCCGCAGGTGCGGCAGGGCCGCCCGGGTGACGCGGACGATGCCCACCACGTTGACGTCGAGGACGCGGTGCCACTCGTCGTCGGTGTTCGCCTCGATGGTGCCCTGTGCGCCGGTACCGGCGTTGTTGACCAGCACGTCGATGCCGCCGAGGTCACGCGCCGCCCTGGCGACCGCCCGGGTCACCGCATCCGCGTCCGCGACGTCGCAGACGATCCCGCGCAGTGGGGCCGGCACACCCGACGGGTCCAGATCGAGGCACGCGACGGCAGCGCCCCGCTCGGCGAACAGGACAGCGGTGGCGAGACCGATGCCGGAACCGCCCCCGGTGACGACGGCGCGCAGGCCGGCGAACTCGGCACTCATGCCGCTTTCCCTTCCCCCCACACGGGACCGTCCGGGAAGGCGTAGTCGATCAGGGTCTGCGGCCGGAGGTCGGCGCTGAACCCGGGTGCGGTGGGAGCCAGGTAGTTGCCGTTGCGGATCACCACCGGGTGGATGAGCTCCCGGACCCAGGCGATCGCCTGACCGACGTCCCACCGCTGGTTGGCATCGACGTACGGCTCCAGGGCGCGGATCGCGGTGGTCTGGATGTCGTTGCCCCGGCCGATGGTGAAGGCGAAGCCGTGGCCCCCGTGCCCGTCCGGGTGATCGGTGCCGAGTACGACGTACGACGCCGAGTAGTCCGGGTCCGGGTTCATGGCGTCGGAGCCGTCCAGGTCCCGGGAGGTGGGGAACCGGATGTCGTACGTCCGTAGGCTGGCGATCCTCGCGGTCATGCCGCCTCCTGCACCGTCTGGCGTTGCGCGCCGAGGCCGTCGATCTCGAGCTCGATGACGTCACCGCGCCGCAGGTAGGGCTTTGGTTCCGGCTGTCCGAGCGCGACGCCGGCCGGTGTGCCCGTGTTGATGACGTCGCCCGGTTCGAGGACCATGAACTGGCTCACGTAGCGGATCACCCCGGCGACACCGAAGATCATCGTCCTGGTGTTGCCGTTCTGTCGGCGGGTGCCGTTGACGCTGAGTCGCAGGCCCAGCTGCTGCGGGTCGGGCACCTCGTCGGCGGTGACCAGCCAGGGGCCGAGCGGGTTGAACGTCTCGCAGGACTTGCCCTTGTCCCACTGGCCGCCGCGTTCGAGTTGGAACTCTCGTTCCGACAGGTCGTTGGAGATGGCGTAACCGGCGACGCAGGCCAGCGCGGCCTCGTCAGTGTCCAGATAGCGTGCGGTGCGCCCGAGAACGACCGCGAGTTCGACCTCCCAGTCGGTCTTGACACTCCGCCGCGGAAGCAGCACCTGGTCGTCGGGGCCGACCACCGTGTTCGGCGCCTTCAGGAACAGGATCGGCTCCGCGGGCGGTTGCGCACCGGTCTCCGCGGCGTGGTCGGAGTAGTTCAACCCGATGCACACGACCTTGCCGGGCCGGGCGATCGGCGCGCCGATCCGGGGTGCCGGGTCGGTCACCAGGGGCAGTTGCCCACCCTCGAGCGCGCTGCGCACCGCCTCGACACCATCACCGGAGAGGAAGGCCCCGTCGATCTCGGCCACCAGGTCGGAGAGGTCCACAAGCCGGCCCTGGGCGTCCAGCGCCGCCGGTCGTTCCTGGCCGATCGCCCCCACTCGAAGCAGCTTCACTCTCACAACCTCCGGCTAAACATCGGATCTGTTACCCCGTTTTTATAGTCGAGTTGCGAATCCGTTTCAAGGGAAGGCGGAGGAATCAGAGGAAAGACATCCGATGATTTCGCGATGCGGTAGCGCCCAGGAGGCAGGACGCGGCCGGGATGTCAGGCCGGCGGCAACGCCGGCCCGGGGCCGCCGAGCGCGTTGCGGAGCCACTGCTCGACACCGGCGACGTGCACCGTCGCCCAGGCCCGAGCCACCTCGGGTTGGCGCGCCTCGATCGCCTCGCAGATCGCCTCGTGCTGCTCCCGGGTGCGCCGCACGGCCCCCTCCTGGGTGAGGCCACGCCAGATCCGCGCCCGCGCCGTCGGCCCGGAAAGGCTGTCGATCAACGAGCACAGCACGGTGTTGCCGGCCCCGGCGGCGATGTGATTGTGGAACCGGAGGTCGTTGGCCACCAACGCCTCCACCGTGGGCGCCTCCCCCAACTCGGCGAGAATCGCCCGCAGGCCGACGATCTCCCCGTCGGTCATCCGGATCGCGGCCAACTCCGTCGCGGCCGGCTCGAGAACGCGGCGCACCTCCAGGAACTGCAGCACGGTGTCGTCCTGGTGGAAGTCGACGACGAACCCGATGGCGTCCAGCAGCAGGGCGGGTTCCAGGCTCGTCACGTAGGTACCGTCACCCTGCCGCACGTCCAGCACCCGGATCAGCGACAGCGCCTTCACCGCTTCCCGCAACGAGTTGCGGGAGAGGCCGAGCCGCTCGGCCAGATCGGCCTCCCTGGGCAGTCGGGAGCCCGGGCTCAGCTCCCCCTGGACGATCATCGCCTTGATCTTGTCGATCGCCTCGTCGGTGACCGGCACCCTGCCTCCTCCCGGACATCCGATGTCTCGCAGCGTACCTTCGTGCCGGACTCGCACCGAGGTCCCACTACCCTCGAGTGAGGCACTCCTCGACGTCGCCCGACCGCTCGAAGACCCAAAAACTTTTGTTGGTTTCCTACAACTGAGGGGCGATTGGTTCGGTGGTTGCGCCATGGCGCTGGCCGCTGGCAGACGGAAGGGTGATCACTGCCGGGGGCCGTCGTCTCGCGGCAACGGATCATGGTCTACCAAAGGGGTCAGTCGGGTGTTCAACCGTGTTGCCATCGTCAACCGTGGTGAGGCCGCCATGCGGCTCATCCACGCGGTCCGCGAGTTGGCCGCGGAGACCGGCATCCAGATCGAGACCGTCGCCTTGTACACCGACGTCGATCGCACCGCCACCTTCGTGCGCGAGGCGGACATCGCCTACGACCTCGGTCCGGCGTCCGCCCGCCCGTACCTCAATCTCGCGGTGCTGGAGCGCGCCCTGACGGAGACCGGGGCCGACGCCGCGTGGGTCGGCTGGGGTTTCGTCGCCGAGGACCCGGCGTTCGCGGAGCTGTGCGAGAAGATCGGCGTCACGTTCGTCGGGCCGAGCGCGGAGGCCATGCGCCAACTCGGCGACAAGATCGGCTCGAAGCTGATCGCCGAAGAGGTCGGCGTGCCGGTCGCGCCGTGGAGCCGCGGCGCCGTCGAGACGCTGGATGCCGCCCGGGCGTCGGCCGCCGAGATCGGCTACCCGTTGATGCTGAAGGCGACCGCCGGCGGCGGTGGGCGCGGCATCCGCGTGATCAGGAACGAGGCGGAGCTCGCCGACGCGTACGAACGCACCAGCCAGGAGGCGGCGCGGGCGTTCGGCAGCGGCATCGTGTTCCTGGAGCGCCTGGTCACCGGCGCTCGGCACGTCGAGGTCCAGGTGATCGCCGACGGGCAGGGCACCGCGTGGGCGCTCGGTGTCCGAGACTGCTCCGTGCAGCGACGCAACCAGAAGGTCATCGAGGAGTCGGCGTCGCCGGTTCTGAGCCCGGCGCAGGCGGCCGAGCTCAAGACGTCGGCCGAGCGGCTGGCCGTGGCGGTCGGTTACCGCGGCGCGGCGACCGTCGAGTTCCTCTTCCACCCCTCCGACCAGCTGTTCGCGTTCCTCGAGGTCAACACCCGGTTGCAGGTCGAGCACCCGATCACCGAGCTGACGACCGGGTTCGACCTGGTGAAGGCGCAGCTGCACGTCGCGGCGGGGGGCCGACTCGACGGCGAGCCGCCGGCGGAGCGCGGGCACGCCATCGAGGCCCGACTGAACGCCGAGGACCCGGATCGGGACTTCGCACCGTCGCCGGGCCGTATCGCTCGACTGGACCTGCCCGCCGGCCCGGGAATCCGGGTGGACACCGGCGTCAGCGAGGGTGACACCATCCCGGCCGACTTCGACTCGATGATCGCGAAGATCATCGCGTACGGCCGCGACCGCAACGAGGCACTCGGCAGGCTGCGTCGGGCCATGGCGAACACCACGGTGATCATCGACGGCGGCGCGACGAACAAGAGCTTCGTCCTCGACCTGCTCGACCAGCCCGAGGTGATCGACGCCAGCGCCGACACCGGCTGGATCGACCGCGTCCGGGGCGAGGGCAGGCTCGTCGCGCACCGGCACTCCGCGGTCGCCCTGGCGGCTGCCGCCATCGAGACGTACGAGGAGGAGGAGCGCGTCGAGCGGCAGCGACTGCTGTCGACGGCGTCCGGCGGGCGCCCGCAGGTGCAGCACTCCAGCGGCCGTCCACTGGACCTCAAACTGCGCGGCGTCGGCTACCGCATGCGGGTGGCGCGGGTCGGCGCACACCGGTTCCGCGTCGGCATCGAAGTGGGCGCGGCCGTGCACACCGCCGATGTCGAACTCGACCGCTTCGACCGGCACACCGGCCAGATCGTCGTCAACGGCATCCGCTACCGCCTGCTCACCGGCACGTACGGGCCGACCCACCTGGTCGAGGTGGACGGCGTCACGCATCGGGTCAGCCGCGACGAGGGCGGCGTCGTCCGCTCCCCCATGCCCGCGCTGGTCGTCGCCACGCCACTGGAGGTCGGCGCCGAGGTCGAGGCGGGCGCACCGGTGCTGGTGCTGGAGGCCATGAAGATGGAGACGGTCCTGCGGGCGCCGTTCAGGGCGCGGCTGAAGGAGTGCGCCGTCTCGGTGGGCAGCCAGGTGGAGGCGGGCGCACCGCTGCTGCGGTTGGAGCCGCTCGTCGATGAGTCCCCGGAAACCGCGGACGTCCCGGCGGCCGCCGCCGTCGAGCTGGACCTCCCCGCCGCCGACGAGGCCGTCCCGGCGTACCAGCGCAGCCGACGCGGCCAGGAGGATCTGCGCGGCCTGCTGCTCGGCTTCGACGTCGACCCGCACGACGACCGTCGGGTGCTCGACGAGTACCTCACGGCGCGGCGGGCGGCCACCGAGGACGGCCACCGTCCGCTGGCCGCGGAACTCGACCTCGTCGACGTGTTCGCCGACCTCACGGAGCTGAGCCGCAACCGGCCCACGGGCGAGGACGGCGGCGCCCACGCGCACAGCGCCCGCGAATACTTCCACACCTACCTGCAGAGCCTCGACGTCGAGCGGGCCGGACTGCCCGATGCCTTCCAGGCCAAGCTCGCCAAGGCGCTCGGGCACTACGGCGTCACCGAACTGGACCGCTCCGCGGCCCTCGAAGCCGCCGTGTTCCGGATCTTCCTCGCCCAGCAGCGCGCGTCCGCCGACGCCACGGTCGTCGCGACACTGCTGCGCTCGTGGCTGCAGGAGCCGCCGCCGAACGAGGCGCTGCGCGAGCCGGCCGGCCTCGCGCTGGAACGGCTGGTCGCCGCGACGCAGGTCCGCTTCCCGGTGGTCGCCGACCTGGCCCGCGGCGTGGTCTTCGCCTGGTTCGCCCAGCCGCTGCTGCGCCGCAACCGCGCCCGCGTCTACGCCGAGGTCCGTGGGCATCTGCGTCACCTGGACGCCCACCCGGACTCGGCGGACCGCGCCGAGCGCATCGCGCAGATGGTTCGCAGCACCGAGCCACTGGTACGGCTGCTCGGTCAGCGGCTCGTTCGCGACCACCTCGACAACGCCGTCATGCTGGAGGTGCTGACCCGGCGGTACTACGGCAACAAGTCGCTCACCGGCGTGCGCACCCGTGTCGCGGCGGGCTGCGTGTTCGTCGTCGCCGAGCGTGCCGACTCCAGCGTGGTCTCCGCCGCGGTGAGCTTCGACGCGCTGGGCGGCGCCCTACGCGGGCTCGCCGAACTGGCGATCGACGAGGATGCGGTGGACGTCGACATCTACCTCGGCTGGGAGAACCAGCCGGAGGACTTCGACGCGATGGCGGCCGCGCTGCTCGAGGTCGTGACCGCGCACCCGCTGCCGCCTCAGGTCCGGCGGCTCACCGCCACCGTGGCGGGTCGCGGCGGGGCGGTGATGCACCACCACTTCACCTTCCGTCCGTCGGGCACCGGAATGATCGAGGACCGACTGATCCGGGGTCTGCACCCGTACATCGCGCAGCGGATGCAGCTGGAGCGGCTGCACAGGTTCGACCTGACCCGGCTGCCGTCGTCGGACGAGGAGGTCTATCTCTTCCAGTGCGTGGCACGGGAGAACCCGGCCGACGAGCGCCTCGTCGCGTTCGCGCAGGTGCGGGACCTGACCGAACTGCGCGAGCAGGACGGCCGGCTCGTCGCGCTGCCGACGACCGAGGACGCCATCGCCGCCTGCCTCGACTCGATCCGCCGCGCCCAGTCCCGGCGGCCGTCGAAGACGCGCTTCAACACCAACCGGATCGTGGTCTACGTCTGGCCGCCGAGCGAGCTCACCCGCGAGGAGATGGAGATGATCGCCGGGCGGGTGCGTCCGACGACCGCCGGCGCAGGGCTGGAGGAGATCCTCTTCATCGCGCGGCAGCGCGACCGCCGGACCGGTGAGCTGACCAAGATCGCGGTACGGATCTCCTTCGACGCCACGGGCGCCCGCCTGACGGTCGGCGAGCCGCCGGTCGATCCGGTCGAACCGCTCGACGAGTACCGGCTGAAGGTGCTGCGGGCGAACAGCCGCAACACGGTCTACCCGTACGAGTTGACCGGCATGCTCGGCGAGTTCGTCGAGCACGACCTCGACGACGACCACGCGCTCGTGCCGGTACGCCGACCGAAGGGGCGCAACAGGGCCGCGATCGTCGCCGGCGTGGTCAACACGCCGACCGCGCGGCACCCACAGGGCGTGACCCGGGTCGTGCTGCTCGGTGACCCGACGAAGTCGCTGGGCGCCCTGTCCGAGCCGGAGTGCCGCCGTGTCATCGCCGCCCTTGACCTCGCGGAGCAGATGCGGGTGCCACTGGAGTGGTGGGCGCTGTCCGCCGGGGCACGGATCTCGATGACCTCGGGTACGGAGAACATGGACTGGGTGGCCTCGGCCCTCAAGCGGATCGTCGAGTTCACCCAGGCCGGCGGTGAGATCAACATCGTGGTCGCGGGCATCAACGTCGGCGCCCAGCCGTACTGGAACGCCGAGGCGACGATGCTCATGCACACCAAGGGCATCCTGGTGATGACACCGGACTCGGCGATGGTGCTCACCGGCAAGCAGTCTCTCGACTTCTCCGGTGGCGTGTCCGCCGAGGACAACTTCGGTATCGGCGGCTACGACCGGGTGATGGGGCCGAACGGGCAGGCGCAGTACTGGGCGCCGAACCTGAGCGCCGCCCGCGACGTGGTGATGTCGCACTACGAGCACACGTACGTCGCGCCCGGTGAGGACGCGCCGCGACGGGCCAGCACCACCGACCCCGCCGACCGGGACATCTCCGCCTTCCCGCACGACGTGTCGGGCAGCTCCTTCACCACGGTCGGCGAGATCTTCTCCGCCACCGCCAACCCGGACCGCAAGAAGCCCTTCGACATCCGGACGGTGATGCGGGCGCTCGCCGACCAGGACCACCCCGTGCTGGAGCGCTGGGCGGGCATGGCGGACGCGGATACCGCGGTCGTGCAGGACGTACACCTCGGCGGCATCCCGGTGTGCCTGCTCGGCATCGAGTCACGGTCGGTGCCGCGGCGGGGCTTCCCCCCCACCGACGGCCCGGACACCTACACGGCTGGCACGCTGTTCCCGCGGTCGTCGAAGAAGGCCGCGCGGGCGATCAACACGGCCAGCGGCAACCGGCCTCTGGTGGTCCTGGCCAACCTGTCGGGCTTCGACGGCTCACCGGAGTCGATGCGCAAGCTGCAACTGGAGTACGGCGCGGAGATCGGCCGGGCCATCGTGAACTTCCGCGGGCCCATCGTCTTCTGTGTCATCTCCCGCTACCACGGCGGCGCGTTCGTGGTGTTCTCGAAGGCGCTGAACCCGAGCATGACGGTGCTGGCGTTGGAGGGGTCGTTCGCCTCGGTGCTCGGCGGCGCCCCCGCCGCGGCGGTGGTGTTCTCCGCCGACGTGAACGCCCGGACGGCCGCCGACCCCCGGGTGCGGGACGTGGAGGCCCGCGCCGGGGCCGCGACCGGCACGGAACGCGCGGCGTTGACCGCGGAGCTCGACGAGCTGCGGTCGTCGGTTAGGGCGGAGAAGCTCGGGGAGGTCGCCGCGGAGTTCGATCGTGTGCACAACATCCAGCGCGCCGTCGAGGTGGGCTCCGTGGACGCCGTCATCCGCGCCGCCGAGCTGCGTCCACGCATCATCGAGGCCATCGAGTCCCGTCTGGGCTAGATGGTGGGAGGTGCGGGCAGCGCCAGTGATCACCCACCGGAGCATCGGTCGGGGTCGTCCCCTCTCGGGGGCGACCCCGACCGCCGGGCGTCGACGTCCGCGCCGGGCCTTGGCTGTCGTCTGCCTGATCGCCGCAGTCACGCTGCCCGCGGACTCGCCGGTGACCGGCTCGTCGGCGGCCGACACAGCCGCCTCCATGGTCGTGCGGGTGCTCCAGATGAATCTGTGCAACAGCGGCCGCGCCGCCTGCTACACGGGCCGGTCGGTGGCCGAAGCCGCCGAGGCCATCGGCGCGGAGAAACCGGATCTGGTCACCCTGAACGAGATCTGTCAGGACGACGTGACGACCCTCGAGCGGGCGTTCGCGCAGGTCCACACTGACGACAGGGCCGTGTCCGCCTTCAAGGCCGCCGGGGACCGCCCTTCCGGCGCCGCCACCCGATGCCGCAACGGCCAGCCGTACGGCATCGGACTGCTGACGCACCTCGCGGCAGCGCGCACGCGGCACACGGTGCACAGCGGGATCTATCCGATGCAGGATGTCACCGACCCCGAGGAGCGAGCCTGGCTCTGCGTCGACGTCCCCGGTGTGCTGCACGCCTGCACCACACACCTGGCGGCCACCAGCGTCACCGTCGCGCTCGCCCAGTGCGCTCACCTGGTCGACTCGGTGGCACCGATGATGCGCAGGAACACCGGGTACGCGCCGACCGTGCTGCTCGGGGATCTCAACCTCCGCCGCGGCGGCACCCCCGACGTGCGGTCCTGCGTGCCGTCGGGCTACCTGCGGATCGACGACGGCGCGCTGCAACACGTGATGGCGACGACCGACGCCAGGATCTGCTGCGGCCGGTCGGTCGGTATGCACGGCGCGACCGACCATCCGGGGCTGCTGGCCACACTCACGATCGGGGGAGGCGCACCGCCGTGACGGCACCCTCCTGGCTACGACCGAGGGTGGTGGGTGGAGCTCACCGCTCGGCGGCCAGGGTGAGGACGTCTCGCGCGGTCGGCAGTGCTGCCTCGCGGTGCGCCGGAACGAGACCGATCCGGGTACGTCGGTCGAGCAGGTCGTCGACGGTGAGGGCGAGTTCGTGCCGGGTGGCCCAGAGCAGTTCCGCGCCGGTGACGGGGATGTCGGGGCTGATCGGCTGGCGGAGCTCTGCGGGCGCCTCGGACAGGACGTCGACGGCCTCGGTGCCGTACCGGTGGATGAGCCGGCGTGGTGCGGGAACCAGGGCCAGCTGCGCCCTGCTCGCCGCGCCGGGCAGTGGGAGGCGGCGGGTGCGACACGGACCAGCGTGGAGGCCGCGCTGCCGGACGGCGGTGTCGACGGCGTCCTCGGCCATCCGACGGTAGGTGGTGAGCTTGCCGCCGACCACGCTGATGATCCCGTCGGGGTCGTCGATGACGGCGTGTCGGCGCGAGAGGTCGGCGGTTCGGCCGTCGGCGTCGTCGAGCAGCGGTCGCAGCCCGGCATAGGCACCGAGGACGTCGGAGGGTCGCAGGGGCCGGTCCAGGACGCTGTTGAGAACGTCGAGCAGGAACGCGATGTCGGCGTCGGTGGGTTGCGGCACGTCGGGGACACCTCCGTCCACCGGTTCGTCGGTGAGTCCGGCGTACACCAGGCCGTCGATCTGGGGCAGGGCGAAGACGTACCGTGTGAACTCGCCGGGGACCGGGATGGTCAGGCCCGCCCAGAGTCCGCCGAGGCGGGCGGCGGACAGGACGATGTGGGTTCCCCGGGAGGGCCGAAGGCGTACGTGCGGGGTCAGGCTGCTGGCCCACACGCCGGTGGCGTTGATGACCGCGCGGGCGGCGATGTCCATGCGTGTCCCGGTGCGGGTGTCCTCGATGGTGGCGCCCTCGCGGTGCAGGCTCACCGCCCGGCAGCGGGGCAGGATGCGGGCGGAGTGCGCCGCGGCCGCTCGCGCCAGGCCGACGACGAGTCGGGCGTCGTCGCAGAGCTGGCCGTCCCAGGACAGGTGTGCTCCCCTGAGACCCGACGGCCGCAGCGCGGGTGCGATCGCACCCGCCTCGGCCGAGCCGAGCCTGCGTGTGCCGGGAAGGGTCCGTCGGGACGTCCCGGCACAGGTCCGCAGCAGGTCTCCGGCCCGGAGGCCGGCGGCCGCGGCGCACGCCTGCCACCGACCGGTGTACGCCGTCGCGGGGAGCAGCATCGGCAGGGGGCGCGTCAGGTGCGGCGCGGTGCGGGTCAGCAGCAGGTGGCGTTCGGCGGCACTCTCGTAGGCGATGCCCACCTGACCGTGTGCGAGGTACCGCAGGCCACCGTGGATCAGTTTGGAGCTCCAGCGCGAGGTGCCGTTGGCCAGGTCGTGAGCGTCGACGGCGACGACTGACAGCCCACGGCTCGCGGCGTCGAGCGCCACCCCGGCGCCGGTGACGCCGAGCCCGACGACCAGGACGTCGACGCGAGCGCCGGCGACCAGTTCGGTGAGGTCCCGTTCCCGTCGGGCGACGGTCAGCGAGGTTTTCACACGCCTCCTTGCGATGCAGTGACGTTCAATGTCACTCTGTCACACATGAATCTCGAAGGGGAAGCCTCGACCGTGGGATGGGCCCGCTGGGGCGCCGGAACGAACGCGAAGACGCTGCCGGACACCGCTTCGACACTGCTGGCGCAGGTTCTCGATCTGGCACCCCCGCCGCCGGTCGTACCGCTGGCCGAGGTGGCCGTAGCGGACTGTGCGCTGGACGGTGCGGTCCTCGGCGCGCTGCGGCGGGCGCTGGGACCCGACAACGTGCTCACCACCCGGGTCGCACGGGCACGACACGGCTCGGGCATGTCCACACCGGATCTGCTCCGTCACCGGCAGGGCCGGGTGCCGGCCGCCCCGCAGGCGGTGCTGCGACCGGGCGACCACGCCGAGGTACTGTCCATCCTCGACATCTGTTCCCGGTTCGGCGTGGCCGTCGTCCCGTTCGGCGGTGGCACCTCGGTCGTGGGCGGGCTGACGCCGTCGGCGACGCGTCACGTCGCCGTGGATCTGGGCCGGTTGAACGGCCTCGTCGCCGTCGACCCCCTGTCGCGGACCGCCACGCTGCAGGCAGGGCTCCGCGCTCCCCGGGCCGCCGAACTGCTCGCCGAGCACGGGTTCACCATGGGCCACGTTCCCCAGTCCTACGAATACGCCACCATCGGCGGCTTCGCCGCCACCCGCTCGTCCGGCCAGGCATCGGCCGGCTACGGCCGCTTCGACGACATGGTCACGGCACTGACGATCGCCACGCCCCGAGGCACCATCCGGACCGGCCGCGCCCCCGCCTCGGCCGCCGGTCCCGACCTGCGGCACCTGTTCCTGGGCAGCGAGGGAACCCTCGGCGTCATCACCGACGTGACCGTCCGGATCCGACCCCTGCCGGCGCGGTCGCACTACGAGGGCTGGCGGTTCGCGTCGTTCGCCGACGGCCTGCACGCCGTGCGGTCGCTGGCACAGGACGGGCCACGGCCCACGGTGCTGCGGCTGTCCGACGAGGCCGAGACCATGATCGGGGCCACCGGATCCGGACGCTCCGACGGCGGCTGCCAGCTGATCGCCGGGTACGAGGGCGCCGACGTGCGCCCCACCGTCGAAGCGGCCGCCGCCGTGCTGGCCGCGCACGGTGGCGTGCCGTTGGGCGAAGAGTCGGGTCGACAGTGGGCGCGGCACCGCTTCGACGCCCCGTACCTGCGCGACGCGCTGCTCGACGCGGGAGCGTTCGCGGAGACCGTGGAGACCGCGGCCTACTGGTCGGCGCTGCCGGAGGTGCACGACCGGGTCCGGCAGGCCATCCTCGGGGCGTTGCCGGATGCGGCGCTGGTACTGGCACACGTCTCCCACGTCTACGAGACCGGGGCCTCCCTGTACTTCACGGTGATCTGCTCCCCCGGGTCGGATCCGATCGAACGCTGGCGCAGGGCGAAGGCCGCGGCCAGCGACGCGATCGCCGCGGCGGGTGCCACGATCAGCCACCACCACGGTGTCGGCACCGATCACCGAGCCTGGTACGCCGCCGAGATCGGCGACGTCGCCGTGGACCTGCTCCGGGCGGTCAAGCAGCAGCTGGACCCGGCCGGCATTCTCAACCCCGGCATCCTGGTGCCGTGAGGTGCGGTCCTTCGTCGTGATCCTCGGGCCCACCGCCCGCCGGGGACTGTCCCGTCTGATGCCGGTGGCCCACCTGCTCCGTGCCGCCGACGCCCGGATACGGGTCGAGTACACGCAGACAGCCCAGCAGGCCCGCCGGTGCGCCACCGCGGCGGTGTCCGACGGTGAGGTCGTCGTTGCCGCGGGGGGCGACGGCACGATCCGGCTGCTCGCCGGCGCGGTCGCCGACACCGGCGGCCTCCTCGGCGTCATTCCCGCCGGTCGCGGCAACGACCTCGCCCGCCAGCTCGGCCTGCCGCACTCCCCTGCGGCGGTCGCGGACCTGCTGCTGCACGGATCGCCACGGCACCTCGACGTGCTGCGCGTCGCGGGGCGGACCATCGTCGGCAGCGTCTACGTCGGCGTCGACGCGGTGGCCAACGAACTGGCCAACCGGTCGCGTCTGCCCGCGCCGCTCGTGTATCCCGCCGCCGGGCTACGGGCGCTGCTGCGCTGGCCGCGCACCCGGTACACCATCACCGTCGACGGCCGCACCGAGCAGCGGCACGCCTACACGGTGGTGGTCGCCAACTGCGGCTACTACGGCGGGGGCCTGCACGTCGCTCCGGCGGCGCAGCCCGACGACGGGACCCTCGACGTCGTGGTGATCGGCCACGCCCCGAAGCTGCTGTTCCCGGTGGTGCTGCGCCAGATGCGCACCGGCCGGCACGTACGACGCGGGCATGTCGTCTCCTACCGTGGCACGTCGGTCACGGTCGGCGCCAACCGTCCGATGACCGTGTACGGCGACGGCGACCCGGTCGGTCGGACCGACGAGGTACGCGTCGAGATCCGTCCGCGGGCGCTGCGGGTGATCGCCGGTCAGTCCGGTCGCAGGTAGCCGTCGACCAATCGGGCCAGCTCCCGGTCGAACTCGGCCAACGGCACGTCGTCGGCGACCGTGCGGACCGACAGCACGAAGGACTGCGTGGTCAGGAAGACCGCGCGGGCCATCAGATCGGGCCCGCCGGGCCGAATCGAGCCGTCGTCGTGTCCGTCGGCCAGCGCCGCCGCGAGGAACTGCACCATCTCGTCCTGACCGGCGCCCCGCCGGTCGAGAAGGTACGGCAGCAGCACCTCCGGATCGACGTCACGGATCTTGCACAGCAGCGGATGGTCCCGTAACTCCCGTGCCACCGCCACCACCCGCGACACCAGGCGGGACCGCGCCGAGCCGCCTGTCTCGGTGCCCGCCGCGGCCACCAGCACCCGATGCCACTCCCGGTTCATCAGGTCGCCGATCAGGGACTGGACGTCCGGCCAGCGCCGGTAGACGGTCATCCGTGACACGCCGGCTCGTCGCGCCACATCCGTCATCGTGGTACGCCGCACGCCGTAGGCCAGCACACAGTCACGGGCAGCGTCGAGGACCGCGTCGTCGACGCTGCGCTCGCTGGACTGGCTCACCTGCACCACGCGGATTGTCTATCACAGGCGCCGGGTGGTCTCGTCGCGTCCGCTCCGTCCGGCCGGCTGTGGCTCGGATTGCCCGATGTCGCGCAGGTGACGCAACCCCTCGGCCCAGGAGCGAGCAAGGCTGGTCTCGTGGTAGCCGATGTTCTTCTCGGCGCAGTACCGCTGGATCAGGGGCCGGGCCCGGCGCAGACTGGGGCACGGCATGCTCGGGAACAGGTGGTGCTCGATCTGGTAGTTCAACCCACCGAGTACGGCGTCGAGCAACCTCCCGCCTCGGACGTTGCGGGAGGTGACCACCTGTCGCCGCAGGTAGTCGAGGTTGTCGTCGGCGTCGAGGATCGGCATGCCCTTGTGGTTGGGGGCGAAGGAGCAGCCGAGATAGAGACCCAGCAGTCCCTGGTTGACGACGATGAACGCGACCGCCTGCGCGGGGCTCAGGACCAGGAACACGGCGGCGAGGTAGCCGCCCAGGTGCAGGGCCAGCAGCCCGGCTTCAACCCCTCGACGGGCGAGCCGACGCGGGCCGAGAACGGCTCCCAGGCTGATGGCGTGCAGGTGCAGACCTTCCAGCAGGAGCAGCGGGAAGAAGAGGTACGCCTGGTGACGCACGATCAGCGCGCCCACGCCGCGCTGTCGCCGAGCCTGTGCCGTGGTGAACGACAGGGGCGCCACGGTGATGTCCGGGTCCTTACCCTCGGTGTTCGGGTGGGCGTGGTGCCGGTTGTGCTTGTCCACCCACCAGCCGTAGCTGATCCCGGTGAGAAGGTTGGCGTGCACGATGCCGATCAGGTCGTTCACCCGACGCGAGCGGGCGATCTGCCGGTGGCCGGCGTCGTGGCCGACGAACCCGGCCTGCGCGATGACCACGGCGAGGGCCGCCGCCACTGCGAGCTGCCACCAGGATTGGCCCAGCCGGACGAAGATGACCCCCAGGCCGGCGAGGGCGCCGACGACGAGGCCGATCCGCAGCGCGTAGTAGCCGGGACGCCGCTCGAGCAGACCCGCGGCACGGACCTGCCGGGAAAGCTCGGCGTAGTCACTGCCCCGGTGGCGGTCGGTGCCAAGACTGATGTCGCTCACGATGTGGCTCCCGCTGGTCCCTGGCCGCCGGATCTCTTCAGCGGCGTCGGCGCGACCAGCCGGGCAGGCGGGCCGTGAGCCGTTGACGCTTCCCCTGCGTTCGGCCGACTCGCGGCGGCCCCGCTGATGAGATTACGCGTCGGAGGGGCGGTGAGCAGGACCTCGCGGCGTTTCAGGTCGACTGGCTGTCCACCGCGCGCTGGTGATCATCGCCCCCGCCCGCGCCGGGCTTTCAGCGCGCGGCGCTACCCGGCCGACCGGGGCCGGACGCGGCACGCCGGTGACCGAGGCGTGGAGCGCGTACCACCGGCGAGGCACCGGACCCCGGGCGGAAGTCCCGCGCCGCGCTGGCCACCATCTCGTCGGGATCCTGCTCGAGGGCCTGCCGGATGTGCGCCGGGACGACCTCGGACCTGGCCACCGCCAGCCGGACCTGCACCGAGCGGTCGTCGACCAGCCGCTCCAGATCCGACTCGTCCAGCTCGAGTGCACGGACCAGCGCGGCACGGACGTCGACCACCGGGTCCTGGGCGAGGGCGCTGCGCTGCGCCGCGGTGGTCCGCGGGTTGCGGGCGACCCCCTTGCGGACGCGGACGGTGCGATCGGCCATCAGCGCGGTGATCACCTCGGGGTCGTGGGTGTGGGTGGCGAGTCGTTCGCGTACCTCGGGTGAGATGTCGTCGATCAGCCTGGCGGCGAGGTCGGGCTCGATGGCCCGCATCTCGGCCAGCAGGCCCCGGAGTTCCTTGTCGGGTGCCGCCGCCATCAACCGGCGGACCGACTCGTCGCAGGCCGGGTTGCTGGCGACCGCCCAGCGGACCCAGCGGTCGGCGTCCTTGACCAGGCGCACGAGATTGGCGATCGAGGTCGAGGGGTTCTTCGCCACGGCCTCCCGGACCTGGCGGTCGGCATCGCGGGTCAGCGGTCGCAGTGCCTGCGCCGGTGCGTCGGCCCGGGCTGCGACCGCCCGACGGACCAGGGGCGACCGATCGGACGACAGATCAATGAGGGTCATCTGTGGCGTCGCGGGGTCCTGCGCGAGGGCGAGCCGCGCGTCGGGCTCGGCGCCGATCTCGCGGTAGTCGGCGGAACCTGACCCGGTGTGACGGTCGGGCCCGCCGACGTCCTGCTGCTTCCCCATGGGCGCAATCATGTCACGAGCAGTGACAGCAGCCGGGGCGCACCAACGCCGTGGACCTCCGGCGTCGCCAGAGTGGGAGGCCCGGGTCTACTGCTCCGGGATTCCCGGGCCGACCTCGCCCTGCCTCAGCTGCTCGGCGTTGCGGTCGGCCTCACTGTCGGCGTGCTCGGCGCCGGCGCCCGGGTCTGCCGTGGAATGTCCCTCGGCGTCCTGATACACCTCTCCTCTCTCGAGTGCCCGCTCCTGCTGCTGTCGACTCTGCTCAGGCGTGGTCATGACCGCCCAGATACCCCACGCCCGTGGAAGGCAAACGGTCCCGTGGGATTGACCCGGCCAGATGTCCGATGTTAACTGCTTGTCAAAGATCTGGGTCGATGTCCAACGGGCCGTCGCACGAGCCGGCCATGGTGGACCCGCCTCCGATCCATCTCGACGTCGCCCGCGTTTCGGCGGACAAGGGCAGACCGGGGCAGGTCCCGGGGCGCGAGACACCATTCGCACGGACGATCCAGAGGAGATCGCGTCGATGAAGGTGACACCGCCGATTCGTAGACCACGCCCGCGCATCGTCGCGGCCGTCGTCCTGGCCACCCTCGCCAGTCTGCTGCCGACCCTGGTGGGGGTCACCACCGCCGCACCGCCCGCGGTGGCGGCACCGCCCCCGACCAACCAGTTCGAGAAGGTCAAGCTCGACGGCGGGCTCTCGATGGGAGAGCCGATCGAGCTGTCCGTCCTACCCGACGGCAAGGTTCTCTACATCAACCGGGGCACCAGTTCCGGCGGCGGCCAGGTCCGCCTCTACAACCCGGCCACCCGCAGCACCACCGTCGCGCTGACCCTCCAGCTCGACGCGCGGTTCGAGGACGGGCTGATCGGCATCACCCTGCACCCGAGGTTCGCCTCGAACCGCTGGGTGTACCTGTTCTACTCCCCGGTCGCGACGCCGCTGGTCAACCGCATCTCACGGTTCACGTTCAACCCGACCACGCTGGTCCTCGACGCGGCGAGCGAGACGAAACTCGTCGAGTGGCCGACCGAACGGCGGTTGTGCTGCCACTCGGCCGGTTCGATGACCTGGGACACCAACGAGAACCTCTACTTCGCCGTCGGCGACAACACCAACTCCGGCGGCGACTCGGCGGGCATGGCGCCGATCGACGAGCGGACCAGCCGCGACGCGCAGTACGACGCGCAGCGGACCTCGGGCAACACCAACGACCTGCGCGGAAAGATCAACCGCATCCACCCGGAGGACAACGGCACGTACACCATTCCCACGGGCAACCTCTACGCGCCGGGCACCAGCGGCACCCGCCCCGAGGTCTACGTCATGGGTGTGCGAAACCCGTACCGGGTCTGGGTCGACAAGGCGAACTCCAACACCCTCTACTGGGGCGAGGTCGGGCCGGACGCGGGCGCGACCATCGCCAACCGGGGGCCGGCGGCGTACGACGAGTGGAACCGCGCGACCGCGCCGGGCAACCACGGCTGGCCGTACTGCGGCGGGCCCAACGTCGCCTACAACGACTGGGACTTCGCCGCCAACGCGCCGCGCGGCTGGTTTCCGTGCGGCGGCAGCACCGGCCCGGTGAACAACTCGCCGCGCAACACCGGGCTGCAGCAGTTGCCGCCGACCAGGGGCGCCCTGGTCTGGGAGCAGCACGGCGGCAGCCGCGAGTGGCCGGCCCTGGACAGCCCGGGTGGCTGTGGCTCACCCAACCACGCCGAGGTCTACCACTACGACCCGAACCTCACCTCGGACGTCAAGTGGCCGCAGTACTACGACAACAAACTGATCATCACGGAGTACTGCCGGAACTGGGTCAAGGAGGTCCAGTTCGACAACGGCAACGCGCGTACCGGCAATCCGACGGTCATCGAGCCCGTGCTGGCCGGCATGTCGTTCGTCCACCCCATCGACATGGAGTTCGGCCCGGACGGGTCGCTCTACCTGCTGGAGTACGGCAACGGCTACTTCTCCGGTGACGCCGCCGCCGGGCTCTACAAGATCAACTATGTGGCCGGCGGCCGGTCCCCCACCGCGGTCGCCTCGGCCACCCCGGACAACGGCCTCAGCCCCCTGACGGTCAGCTTCTCCAGCGCCGGCAGCACCGACCCGGACGGCGACCCGCTGACCTACGCCTGGGACTTCGACAGCAACGGCACGGTCGACTCCACCGCAGCGAACCCCACCTACACGTACGCCAGCAACGGGGACAAGCGGGCCCGGCTGACCGTGTCCGACGGGACCGGCCGGTCGGGCACCACTCAGGTGGCCGTCGTGGTGGGCAACAACCGGCCCACCGTCTCCCTCAACGGCATCCCCAACGGCGGGTTGTTCTCCTGGGACGAGAACCTGAGCGCCACCGCCACCGCCAGTGACGCGCAGGACGGCGCGATCCCGTGCGGCAACGTGGTGATCCGGGCTGCCCTGGGCCACCAGGAACACGCTCACGAGGAGGGTCAGGGCACCGGCTGTGGCTTCACCGTCAACACCGGGCCGGTGCACGCCGGGCCGGACTCGGTGCTCTTCTTCCTGCTGCGGGCCGGCTACACCGACCGGGGCGCCGCCGGCTCGGTGCCGCTGACCGCGGAGAAGGACGTCAACCTCTGGCCCAAACAGTGGCAGGCCGAGCACTACGTCTCCCTGCACGGACCCCAGGTGATCAACGCGAGCGGCGCCGAGGGTGGCCGGCGGCTCGGCGACGTCCAGAACGGTGAGTACGTCCGGCACCACGCGGTAAGCCTGAAGGGGATCACCGGCGTCCGGGCCCGGGTCTCGTCGGACAAGGCCGGCAACGTCGTCTCGTTCCGGTACGACTCGCCGACCGGCCCCGAAGTCGCCCGGCTCACCGTGCCCAACACCGGCGGTTGGGACACCTACACCGAGGTCAGCGCCACGGTCACCAAGCCCGACGACAACACCCACGACCTCTACGTCGTCTTTACGGGCAGCACCGGCGGCGCCCTGCTCGACCTGGACAGCTACACCTTCACCGGCGCCGGGGTGAGCACCCCGACCGGCGGTACCCGCACCGGCCCGATCCGGGGCATGGGCAAGTGCGTCGACGTCAACGCCGGCGGCACCACCGACGGCACCCGAATCCAGATCTGGGACTGCATCACCGGGGCGACCAACCAGCAGTGGACACTTCCCGGCGACGGCACCATCCGTAGCCTCGGCAAGTGCCTGGACGTCCAGTCCAGTGGCACGACCAACGGCACGCCGATCCACCTGTGGACCTGTAACGGCACCGGTGCGCAGCAGTGGGTGTCCGGTCCCAACGGCAGTCTGCGCAACCCGCAGGCCAACCGATGCCTCGACATCCCCTCCTCCATCACCACCAACGGGCGGCAGTTGCAGATCTACGACTGCAACGGCACCGCTGCGCAGAACTGGACACTGCCCTGACCCGACCGTTTCCACCCGCCGGCACCTCGGGGTGCCGGCGCCGGACGAGCACCCGGGGGCCGTCGCACCGACCGACGGCCCCCACGCCCAACCTCGATCAGGGAGTTCCCATGCGCAGACGCGCCATCACCGCCACGGTTGCCGCCGTGGTCGCCGGGCTCGTCGTCACCGCCGGTGCGGCGACGACGATTCCGGGCCCGGCCGAAGCCGCACCGCTGACCAAGGTGCTGGTCTTCTCCAAGACCGCCGGTTTCCGTCACTCCGCCATCCCGCAGGGCATCAGCGCGATCCAGCAGCTCGGGGCGGCCAACGCCTTCACCGTCACCGCCACCGAGGACGCGGCGGCGTTCACGTCCGCCAACCTCGCCCAGTACCAGGCGGTTGTCTTCCTCAACACCACGGGTGACGTGCTCGACGCCAACCAGCAGAGCGCCTTCGAGGCGTACATGGCCGCCGGTGGGGGTTTCGCGGGGGTGCACGCCGCCGCGGACACCGAGTACGACTGGCCGTGGTACGGCGGTCTGGTCGGCGGCTACTTCGCCTCGCATCCGGCACCCCAGCAGGCCACCATCCGGGTCGAGGACCGGGCCAACGCCTCCACCGCGCACCTGCCGTCGACGTGGACGCGCACCGACGAGTGGTACAACTACCGGACCAACCCCCGCTCGGCGGTCAAGGTGCTGGCCAGCCTCGACGAGTCGTCGTACAGCGGCGGTTCGATGGGTGGCGACCACCCGATCACCTGGTGCCACAGCTACGGCGGCGGACGGGCCTGGTACACCGGTCTCGGTCACACCGAGGAGAGCTACAGCGACCCGAACTTCACCCGGATGCTGCTCGGCGGGATCCGGGTGGCGGCCGGCGCGGTGGCGGCCGACTGCCGGCCGGAGCCCGGCTACACGCCGATCTTCGATGGCACCCAGGCCAGTCTCGCCCAGTGGCGGCAGGCCGGCCCGGGCGGCTTCACCCTGGCCGACGGAACGCTCTCGTCGTACGGGGGGATGGGGTTGCTCTGGTATCCGGTGCGGGCCTTCGGCAACTACTCGCTCAAGGTCGACTGGATGATGCCCGGCGACGACAACGGCGGGGTCTTTGTCGGCTTCCCCGACCCGCAGGGTGACCCGTGGGGCCCGGTCAGCGCCGGCCACGAGATCCAGATCGACGCCACCGACGCCGATCCGTCGCGCACCACCGGGAGCGTGTACAGCTTCCAGGCCCCGAACCAGGCCGCCCGCGCCGCGGCCCTCAACCCGCCCGGCTCCTGGAACACCTACGAGATCGGCGTGCACGGCCAGCGGGTCGAGATCTGGCTCAACGGCGTGAAGATCAACGACTACGTCAGCAGTCGGGCCATCGCCAGCGGCTACGTCGGGTTGCAGAACGACGGCGCCGGGCGCGACATCAACTACCGCAACGTGCGGGTCAGGACCGACGGGCCGAGTGAGCCGCCCGCCGCCGACCTGGCCCGAGGTCGACCGGTGACCGCGTCCAGTGTGGAGCCGGGAAGCGCGCACGTGGCGGCCAACGCGGTGGACGGCAACGCGGGCACCCGGTGGGGCAGCGCCTACGCCGACCCGCAGTGGATCTCGGTCGACCTCGGCGCCACGTACGCGGTCAACCGGGTCCGGCTGGGCTGGGAGACGGCGTACGCGCGGGCGTACCAGGTGCAGGTGTCGCCGGACAACGCGACCTGGTCGCCGGTGTACACCACGACCACCTCCGACGGCGGCGTCGACGACCTCACGGTGAACGGCACCGGCCGCTACCTGCGGGTCTACGGCACCCAGCGGGCCACCCAGTGGGGCTACTCGCTGTGGGACCTCAACGTCTACGGCACCCCCGTCGGCGCAACCCTGCTCTCCCGGGGCAGGCCGGTGACGGCGTCCAGCGTCGAGCCCGGCAGCGGGCACCTGGCGGGCAACGCGGCCGACGGCAACCCGGCAACCCGATGGGGCAGCGCGTATGCCGACCCTCAGTGGATCTCCGTGGACCTGGGCGCGACCCGCACGCTCAACCGGGTCCGGCTGACCTGGGAGGCGGCGTACGCGCGGTCGTACGAGGTTCAGGTGTCGCCGGACAACGCCACCTGGTCGCCGGTGCACTCCACGACCACCGGCGACGGTGGCGTCGACGACATCCCGATCTCGGCCACCGGCCGCTACCTGCGCGTGCTCGGCACCCAACGCGCCCTGCCCGCGTACGGCTACTCGCTCTGGGAGCTGGAGGTCCTCGGCAGCTGATCCCCGCCCTGTCAACCCCGGCCCGCTCCCGCGAGGGCCGCTCGCCCCTCACCGAGCGATCGGCCCTCGCGGCAGACCGGCATCACCCGACCGGGTTCCGCGACAAGATCTCGGATATTCCCTCGGGGCCCCCGTAATAGCGTGGGTCTCGCGCCAGCCGGAGGGCATGGGTTCTCCCGGTCGAACACCGGGCGTGACCCGATCGGGAGGGCTCCGACCATGCGTGATCTTTCTCGTCGCGAGATGCTCAGGGCGACGGCGGCCGTCGGCGCGGGGACGGTTGTCCTTCCGGGCCTTCTCGCGGCCGGCGGACCGGCGATCGCGGCCGACGGACCGGGCTGGTCGTCCGGTGACACCTATCCGCCGGTGGAGCTGACCGGCCGCATCGTCCGTCCCCGCAATCCCGACTACGCGAGTGCGAGCCTCGGTTGGGATGAACTCTTCGTCCGTTATCCGCTGGTCATCGTCTTCGCCCAGGAGACCCGGGATGTGGTCAACGCCCTCACCTGGGCCCGGCAGAACGACGTGGCGCTGCGGGTACGAAGTGGCCGCCACAGCCTCGAGGGCTGGTCGAACGTCGACAACGGCATCGTCATCGACGTCAGCGAACTGAAGTCGACACGCATCGACACCGCCTCCCGCACCGCGAAGGTCGGCGCCGGGCTCAACCAGTTGGAGGCGGTGACCACGCTCGGCGGGTACGACCTCGCCGTGACCACCGGCACGGAGGGAAGCGTGGGTCTGTCCGGCGCGACCCTGGGCGGCGGCTTCGGTTTCCTCACCCGCTACCTCGGCATGGCCTGCGACAACCTGATCGGGGCGGAGATCGTCGTGGCGGCCGGCGCCGATGGCGCGAAGGCGATCGAGGTGGACCCGTGGCACCACCCGGACCTGCTCTGGGCGCTACGAGGTGCGGGAAACGGCAACTTCGGGATCGTCACCTCACTCACCTACAAGGCCGCTCCGCTGAGCGGCGTCGCCTACCTGCAGGCGACCTGGGATGGCCTCGACGACCTGCACGGGGTGTTCGACACCTGGCAGCGCACCGCACCGTTCGCCGACAACCGCCTCGGCACCCAACTCGAGATCCACAAATCCCAGATCCTGCTGTTCGGGGTGCTCGCGGACGGATCGGCCGAGGAGGCGAAGCATCTGCTGGAACCGATCCTCTCCATCGGCAGCCCCGAGGTCACGGTGCAGACCGGTGGTTGGGGAGACACCTATGCCGGGTTCCAGATTCCGAACGAGGACGAACCGGCGAACTGGAAGTTCTTCTCGCAGTTCACCAGCGAGCCGTTCCCGCGAAGAGCGATCAGCACGATCCGGGCCTTCATGCAGGACGCGCCGTCGGAGGACAGCAACTTCTTCACCCAGGCATTCGGCACGGGAGCCCAGACGAGCGAGCCCTTCGGCGGCTCGGCCTTCCCGCACCGCGACGCGCTGTTCTATTCCGAGCCGGGTGCCGGCTGGGGCACTCGTGGGGAGCCCGACAGCGGCGACGCCACCACCCCGATCGCCCAGACCTGGATCGCCGAATTCAGCCAGGCCCTGCGACCGTACGTGAACGGCGCGTACGTCAACGTGCCGAACATCGGAATGGCGGAATGGGAACGCGCCTACTGGGGACGGAACGTCGACCGGCTACGCAGGATCAAGGCGAAGTACGACCCGCACAACGTCTTCCAGTACGAGCAGAGCATCCCACCCGCGTTCTGACACCATCTGCCGTGGCGCCGCTCGGCCGTGGTCAGCGGTGGTAGCTCACGCTGACAACCAGTGCGGCCACCGCGGTGGAGAAGAACACCGCCCATCCCACGAGCTGGCGGGAGCCCACTCGCAGATGCGCGACGAGCGCGCCGATGAAGTACAGCACGAGACCGGCGGCGGCGAGTGTCCCCAACGCCGGCACGGCGAGACCGGCCAGCAACCCCAGAGAGCCCGCAGCGAGCAACGAGCCCAACACCGGTAGCCAGGACCGTGGCACACGCTTCATGTCCGCCTGCGCCTGTGGATAGGCATGGCCGATCAGGTACGTGACGGCGGCGATGCCGTTGACGACCGAGGCGACGATGGTGACCGTGACGTAGGCGGCGAACAAGGGTCCTCCTCTGTGGTTGTTCGCCTCTACGACGTGGCCGCCCCCGGAAACGTGACCACGCCACCCTGGCGGCTCCGCCACGCGCGGAGCGCACCCCGCGGTCAGGAGAAGTGCGTCTCGGGCCGGCTCAGTCGCTCGCCGTCGACGATCAGGTCGACCTTCTCGTTGTAGAAGCTGATCAGCCCGGCGATCGGCAGGAGCGCGGCGGTGGGGTAGCTGTAGGACCACGCCAGGTCGGGATGGAGCGTGCCGTTGACCCGCACCGACCAGTAGCGGCTCGTTCGACCCTTGTACGGGCAGGAACTCGTGGTCCTCGACGGCACAAGGTGTCCGAGGTTGACCTCGGTCTGGTTGAGGTAGTAGCGGGTCGGTAGACCGGTCTCGAAGACCAGCACCGGCGACGCCGACTCGGCCAGCACGACCCCGTCGAGTTCCACACGTACGTGGCGGGTGGACCGGATCGCGTCCACCCGGGCGTACGGATTCCGGGGGTGCACGAAGACCTCCTCGTCCTCCTCGAACCAGTTGTCCAGGGCGGCCCACTCGAACCGGAGGGTGTCGTCCAGGCCGGGCAGTGCGTCGGTGCCGTACCACCGGACCGACGACGGACGGGACGTCTCGCCGACCCGCAGGCCGTGCACACGTCCGGTGCCACACCGGATCCGCTCCGTGCGGTGCTCGTCGATCAGGATGGTGCGGTTCACGTCGTCGACCGGGACGTAGTACTGGGGGTAGTAGGGCCACTCCCACACGTACCGCGCCCGCCGGGTGTCCAACACCAGTTCGCCGGCCAGGTAGGCGCGGATTCGGCGGGGCACCGGCTCGATGCGGTCGTCCGGGCCGTTCGCTTTCGGAAAGTCCGACATCGTGTCCCCCAGTTCGGCAGCGGCTTCGCGTGTTCCGGACGATCCGCAGGGCCGCAGCCTCGCCGGCCACCGGGCTGGACGGGCCGGTAGGATCGCGGCGGCGGAATATCGCGGAGGCGGAAATGCAACGACACGGCATGGTCATCCGGCTCCGACCGGAGCACCGGGAAACCTACCTTCGGCTGCACTCCGCCGTCTGGCCGGCCGTCGAGGCGACGTTGCGGGAAGCGAACATCCGGAACTTCACCATCTTCCTCCACGACGACCTGCTGTTCGGCTACTACGAGTATGTCGGCGACGACCACGACGCCGACCAGGCCCGCATCGCCGCCGACCCGCAGACACAGGAGTGGTGGACGCTGACCGCGCCGTGCCAGCAGTCGCTGGCCACGGGGGAAAGCGACGACTGGTGGACCCCGGTGCCCGAGGTCTGGCACCTCGCCGACAAGGACGGCTGAACGCGCCAGCGGCTCCGGCACCGCTCACTGCGGGGGCTTCGCCCCGGACTGCTCGCTCACCATGTACGTCGCGTACCAGTCGGGCCAGTTCGCGTCGGCCTCGCCGATGCGCTTCTCGTGCTCACCGTGGGCGGCGGCCGCGCGTCGGAGCGCGCTCGCCAGGTCACCCGCGGAACCGAACGACGTCGGACCGCCCTCGACGCGCCCGCCACCGGCACTCTCGCGGCTCATCGCGCTCTCCTCTCCCGATCACCACGCTACTGTCTGCGCCCCGTCGAACGCCTGCCTTCCCGGCCTAGTCGGATGCCATCCTCGTGGCCCTGCGCACCCCGAGCAGGGCCACGAGGGCCAGGAGGATGACGGCGACGGAGTACTCGTCGGCGGTCCGTGGCAGACCGCCGGCGTAGACCACGAGGAAGCCGGCGATCACCGTGGGCAGGCCGAAGCCGACGTAGCAGACGAGGTACAGCAGGGAGAGCACGCTCGCGCGCTCGTGGGCCTCGACCAACGGCATGATCGTCTTGAGGCTGCCCTGGAAACCGCCGCCGAAGCCGACGCCCCCGAGCGCCAGACCGACGAAGAACCCGGGGACGGACCGAGCCATGACCGACACCAGGGTGACGAGCATGCCCAGGATGAGGGCGACGATCCCGGTCAGGATCACGGTCTTCGCGGCCGTGTTGCGCAGCACGAGGACGGCGATCGCCCCGAAGAGGGCGAAGACGAAGAGGACCAGACCCCCCACCACGATCGACGTGGCCATGAGGGCGCGCACGAGTGCCGGGCCGAGCGCCCCGAAGAAGCCGGCCAACGCCCAGACCGCGAACAGCACCGGAATGACGACCAGCGCCGGCCCGCGTACGGCGCGGGGCAGGCTGATGTCCGGCCGCAGGCTGCGTCGCGCTCCGGCCCGCGGCGTGACCGTCTCCGGCATCAGCGCGACCCCGGCGGCCTGGATCAGCAGGATCACGAGGAGGACGACGTACACCAGTCGCGTCGGCGCGGGCAGGAACCGGATGAGCAGGGCCGAGAGCAGAGCGCCGCTGCCGGTTCCGACGCCGGGGGCGATCGCGTTCGCGAGCGTGCCGCGGGCGCGGTCGATGTCGAGCATGGCGGCACCGACGGCACCGGTGGCGGCGCCGGTGGCGAGCCCCTGCAGGATGCGGGCGGTCAGCAGTGTGGGAACGCCGTCGGCGAGGACGAAGACAACCAGCGAGACGATCTGCACCGCGATCGTGACGGCCAGGACCGGCCGTCGGCCCACATGGTCGGACAGTCTGCCGAAGGTGAGCAGGGACGCCAGCACCGCGAGCGCGTAGACGGCGAACACCACCGTGGTCGTGACCGGTGAGAAGTGCCAGCGCTCCTGGTAGATCCCGTAGAGCGGGGTCGGGGCCGCCGATGCGGCCAGGAACGACACGAGAATCGACGCGAGCAGCACCAGGGAGACCCCCGGTGAGAGTCGTGCCCGCCCCGCGATCCCCATGTCGGTGCTCCTCGCCTGCTCTGACAGTGATCGGCCTGGCCACTCGGCTGGCTGGCGATCCGCAGCGGCGTACCCGATGCGCTCCGTCACATGCGAGCTGGGCGGTCCACTCATCGCAGTCCGGGCATACTGTCCAGCCGATCGGGCAACACCCGCTCGGCCTCGTCGCGGACACCGACGAGGAGGCAGTGGAGACCTGGTGGCGGTACTACGAGGCCGAAGTCGACCACGGGGCGCTGTTCGTCGGGTCACCGGAGACGGTCGCGAACAAGATCGCTACGATGGCCCACGACCTGCGGCTGAGCCGGTTCGACCTCAGGTACGACATCATGCACCTGCCTCGCGAGGCGCGGGCGCGCACCATCGAGCTGCTGGGCAGCGCGGTCGCGCCGCGGGTCCGGGAGCTGTTGGCGAAGGAGCGCAGCCATGTCTGATCTCGAGTTCGGCCTCGACACCTTCGGCGACGTGCCGGACGACGACTCCGGCAAGCCCATCTCCCACGCGGCGGCCATCCGGCAGGTCGTCGACGAGGCGGTGCTGGCCGACCAACTCGGCGTCGACGTCATCGCCCTCGGCGAGCACCACCGGCCCGAATATTCGGTATCGACCCCGGAGACCGTGCTGGCGGGTATCGCCACCCGTACGTCCCGGATCCGGCTCGCCTCCGGGGTGACCGTGCTGAGCTCGGACGACCCGGTCCGGGTCTTCCAACGCTTCGCCACAGTCGACGCGCTGTCGCACGGCCGGGCCGAGGTCATCCTCGGTCGCGGCTCGTTCACCGAGTCGTTTCCCCTGTTCGGCTATGACCTGAGCGACTACGACATGCTGTTCGAGGAGAAGATCGAGCTGTTCGTGAAGCTGCTCGACGAGCAGCCGGTCACGTGGAGCGGCACGACGCGGGCTCCTCTGGAGAACGCCGACGTCTTTCCGAAGACGGAGTCGGGGCGCCTGAACACCTGGGTGGGCGTCGGCGGCTCGCCCCAGTCGGTCGTCCGCACCGCCCGGTACGGCCTGCCGCTCATGCTCGCCATCATCGGCGGGGCTCCCGAGCGGTTCGCGCCCTACATCGAGCTCTACCGGCGGGCAGCCGAGCAGCTCGGCACGACGGCGCACCCGGTCGGGATGCACTCCCCCGGCTTCATCGCCGACACCGACGAGGAGGCGAAGGAGCTGTACTGGCCCCACTACCGGGTCATGCGGAACCGGATCGGTGGGCTGCGGGGCTGGCCGCCGATCCGTCGCCAGGAGTTCGACGCCGAGGTCGAGCACGGTTCCCTCTACATCGGCTCACCGGAGACCGTGGCCCGCCGGATGGCTGGGGCCATTCGCAGCGTCGGCGTCGGCCGCTTCGACCTGATCTACACGGCGGGAGCACAGCCGGTCAGTGCCCGAATGCGAGCGGTGGAGCTGTACGGCACCACGGTGATTCCCCTGGTCCGTGACATCCTGGCCAGCTGACCCTCCCTCGAAAGCCGCGCCACCCGGAAGGAAGACATGAACGGTAGGACCATCGCTGTCCTCGGCGCCGGCAAGGTGGGCACGGTGCTCGCCAGGCTGGCGGTCGCCGCCGGCTACCGGGTGCTCGTCGCCGGCTCGGGGGACCCGGCGAAGATCGCGCTCACCGTCGAGGTGCTCACGCCCGGCGCGGTCGCGACAACAGCCGTCGACGCGGCAGCCGACGCCGACGTCGTGATCCTCGCCCTTCCGCTCGGCAAGTACCGCGCTGTTTCGGCGGAGGCGCTGCGCGGCAAGCTCGTCGTCGACGCCATGAACTACTGGTGGGAAGTCGACGGCATCCGCGACGACCTCACCGACCCGCGCACCTCGTCGAGCGAGGTCGTTCAGGCGTTCCTCGCCGACTCCCGGGTGGTCAAGGCGTTCAACCACATGGGTTACCACGATCTCGAGGACGAGGCCCGGCCGGCGGGTACGGTCGGGCGCAAGGCCATCGCGATCGCCGGCGACGACGCCGCCGATCTCGGCACCGCCGCGTCTCTTGTGGACGCGCTCGGCTTCGATCCGGTTGTCGCCGGCCCTCTCGTCGAGGGCGTACGACTCGAACCGGGTAGTGAGGTGTTCGGCGCCAACGTGAGTGCTGACGAGATCCGCGCCATGCTCGACCGCTTTCCTCAGTCGGAGCGGGGACGGATCATCGCCGCGGCAAGAGCCTGATCGACCGACGATCCACCCGACACGGCGCAGCCCTGACCCGGAACCGGTTGCCGACGAGCCCCGGTCGATCGACCGGGGCTCGTCGGTGAGAGCCGGATCAGGCGGCGTCGAACAGGTCGAGTTCCATGACCTTGGTCCAGGCTGCCACGAAGTCGGCCACGAACTTGTCGCGCGCGTCCTGGCTGGCGTAGACCTCGGCGAGAGCCCGCAGCTGGGAGTTGGAGCCGAAGACGAGGTCGACCGCGCTGGCGGTCCACTTCACCTCATCGGTGGCCAGGTCCCGGATCTCGTACACGTGCTCGTCGGACTCCGACGCCTTCCACCGGGTGCCCGGTGAGAGCAGGTTGGTGAAGAAGTCGTTGCTGAGCACGCCGGGCCGGTCGGTGAGGACGCCGTGCGCAGAACCGCCGACGTTGGCCCCGAGGGACCGCAGGCCGCCCACGAGGACGGTCAGCTCGGGCGCGGTCAGGTTGAGCATGTACGCGCGGTCGATGAGCAGCACCTCCGGCTGGGTCTTCTCGCCGGCACGCAGGTAGTTGCGGAACCCGTCGGCGCGCGGCTCGAGAACCCGGAACGACTCGACGTCGGTCTGCTCCTGGGTGGCGTCGGTGCGGCCCGCGCGGAACGGCACGGTCACCGTTACGCCGGCGTCCCGTGCCGCCTTCTCGACGGCGGCCGACCCGGCCAGCACGATCAGATCGGCGAGCGAGATCGTGGCGCCGCCGGCGGAGTTGAACTCCTGCCGGATGGCCTCGAGCGTGTCCAGCACCGTCGCGAGCTGCTCGGGCTGGTTGACCTCCCAGCCGCGCTGCGGCTCGAGGCGGATTCGCGCGCCGTTGGCGCCACCGCGCTTGTCGGTGGACCGGTAGCTGGCAGCCGAGGCCCAGGCGGTGGAGACCAGTTGGGCGGTCGTGAGGCCGGAGTCGAGGATCGTGGTCTTGAGGGTGGCGATGGCGTCGTCACCCACGAGCTCGTGGTCCACGGCCGGCACCGGGTCCTGCCACAGCTGCGGCTCGGCGACCCAGGGCCCGAGGAAGCGGCTGACCGGACCCATGTCGCGGTGCAACAGCTTGTACCAGGCCTTGGCGAACGCCAGCGCGAACTGGTCGGGGTTCTCCAGGAAGCGGCGCGAGATCTTCTCGTACGCCGGGTCGACGCGCAGCGACAGGTCGGTGGTGAGCATCGTCGGCCGGTGCTTCTTCGACGGGTCGTGGGCGTCCGGGATGATCGCCTCGGCGTCCTTGGCGACCCACTGCTTGGCGCCGCCTGGGCTCGTGGTGAGCTCCCACTCGTTGCCGAAGAGGATCTCGAAGAACCGGTTGCTCCACTGCGTCGGCACGTCGGTCCACGTCACCTCGAGACCACTGGTGATCGTGTCCGCGCCCTTGCCGCTACCGTACGTGCTCAGCCAGCCGAGACCCTGCGCCTCCAGCGACGCACCCTCGGGCTCCGCACCCACGTGCCCGTCGGCGTCGCCGGCACCGTGGGCCTTGCCGAAGGTGTGGCCGCCGGCGATGAGGGCGACGGTCTCCTCGTCGTTCATCGCCATCCGGCGGAAGGTCTCGCGGATGAAGTGCGCCGCCGCGAGCGGGTCGGCGTTGCCGCGGGGGCCCTCCGGGTTGACGTAGATGAGACCCATCTCGGTCGAACCGACGCCGGCCGCCATCTCCTTCTCCGAGGCGTAGCGCTCGTCGCCGAGCCAGGTGTCCTCCGGACCCCAGAAGATCTCCTCGGGCTCCCAGACGTCCACCCGGCCGAAGCCGAACCCGAAGGTCTTGAAGCCCATCGACTCCAGGGACACGTTGCCGGCGAGCACGAGCAGGTCGGCCCAGGAGATCTTCTGGCCGTACTTCTGCTTGACCGGCCACAGCAGCCGGCGGGCCTTGTCCAGGTTGGCGTTGTCCGGCCAGCTGTTGAGCGGGGCGAACCGCTGACCGCCGTCACCGGCGCCACCACGACCGTCCTCGATGCGGTAGGTGCCCGCGGCGTGCCAGCTCATCCGGATCATCAGGCCGCCGTAGTGGCCGAAGTCGGCCGGCCACCACTCCTGCGAGGTGGTGAGCACGTCGACGATGTCCCGTTTGAGGGACTCGACGTCGAGCTTGGCGAACTCGTCGGCGTAGCTGAAGCTCTGCCCCAGCGGGTTGCCCTTGGACGAGTGGGCGTGCAGCACCGAGAGGTCGAGCTGGTTGGGCCACCAGTCCCGGTTGGAGTGCGGACGACCGCCGGTCTTGGGGGTCGGCGAGTCGATCGCCGGGTTCTCACTCTCGCTGCCGTGCGCGGTCACCGAGTCGTGCGCGACGGGGCAGCCGGCCGCCGCCTCCTTGTCAACTCCCTGGGCGCTGGAGGGGCGATTGTCCTGGATGTCGCTCATCTGGTTCCTTCCGAACTGGCGGATCACTGGGCGGTGCGTTCGGCCGCGCAGTCGGGGCAGGTGCCCCAGTAGACGACCTCCGCCTCATCGACCACGAAACCGTGGTCATCGGAGGCGGTGAGACAGGGAGCATGGCCGACGGCGCAGTCGACGTCGGCTATCGCGCCACAGGAGCGGCACACGACATGGTGGTGGTTGTCCCCCACCCGGGACTCGTACCGGGCGATCGCCCCGGCGGGTTGGATACGCCGCACCAGACCGGCGGTGGTGAGTGCCCGCAGCACGTCGTACACCGCCTGGTGGGAGACCGTGGGCTGACCCGCGCGCACCAGCGCGATCACCGTGTCGGTGTCGACGTGCGGGTGGTCACGCAGCGCGGTGAGCACCGCCAACCGGGGCCGGGTCACGCGCAACGAGACCGCCCTGAGCTGGGTCTCGAAGTCGGACGTCACGGGAAGACCATACTCGGCTCTTCTGGAATCAATCAAGTCTTCCGCGTCCTCCACCCGGAGGACGGGGGACGGGGGACGGGGGACGGGGACGGGGGTGATGGCGGCTGACTGTATCCGCCGGGGTGTCGCTGCCGGTGATGACGCAGTGCGGTGGGATGCTTTCTCCTGCGGCTCGACGAGCGCCAGAGAAGACGGCGACGCATACTCGCTTGATGACTGGACCGGATCTCGATCCCGCACAATATCCGCCCATCGATCCGCGTGAGCCCGTGCCCGACGACGCCAGCGTCCTGTTGCCCGACTCGCCGGACGAGCTGCCGCAGGCCCCGGTCGAACCGATGCCGGACGACGGTGGCAACGCCGGCGGTGTACGCGAGCCGGCATAGACGCGCCCGTTTCCACCGAAGCGACCGGGTGCGTGTTCAGAGGTGTCCGAGGGCGCCGGCATCGCTGCCTGCGCAGAGACGAGGGATGATGACCCGCCACATGCCACGACCGGCCGTCCGCGCAGGACGGATGCGGGCGCTGATCCTGCCGTTGCTCGGCACTGTCGCGCTCGCCACCGCCTGCACCGACGGCGGGGACCCCGGCGATGCGGTGCCGTCGACCGCGCCACCGGCGAGCGCGCCGGCACCGGCACCGACGACACCGACCGACCAGCCGTCTCCGAGCGCGAGCACCCCGGCGACCATTCCGGCGTCCGCCTTCGTGGAACTGCCGACCGAGCTGCGGAAGTCCCCCCGGCGGGCGACGCCCGTCGCCGATGCCCTACCGACGTTGTGCGGCAACGAGTTCGGCACCGGAGGTCGACAGGTCACCGCGAGTGCCGCCATGACCGTCACCTACAAGAAGCCCGACGAACCCGCCAGCAACGTGCCGCAGGGCATGATCCACCAGACCATCTTCAGCTTCGACGGTGACGGCGCCTCGGACTACATGCGCCGGCTCCGCAGCGCCCTGGCGGCGTGCCCCTCCTACGACCAGGCCGGAAACCGCGTCAAGGTCGAGGTCAAGGCCCTGCCCGGCGTCGGCGACGAGGCGTTGGTGCTGACTCGAACGTGGCCGGCGACCAGCCTGAACGGAGAGCGCGTCGGCGGCACCGAGTCCGTCCAGACGGCCGCGGCACGTGTCGGTGCGGCAGTGACCGTGTTCGACGACCAGGGCTGGGAGGGCAGCAGCGGCAACCCCGGCATCCTGGATCGGGTCGTACGCGACGGCGTGAAGACCATCGACGTCTGGCAGCGGTAGCCGCCCTCAGGCCGACTCGGCGTGGTGCAGCACCTCCCCGATGAGTCGCCTCGTGGCTTCGGAGTGCAGCAGGTAGGTGACCGTCCGGCCCCGGCGCTCACGCCGGATCAGTCGGGCGTCCCTGAGGAACCGCAGGTGACGGGCGATGATCGTGGCGTCCGTGGACAGGGCCCGGGCCAACGAGGCCGGCGTCTGCTCGCCGGCCCGCAGCAGCACGAGAATCCGCAGTCGGTGCTCGTACGCCATGCCGCGCAGCACGACGATCGCGCGGTCCAGGGTGGCCCCGGTCTCGTCGGGGCGTGCGGTGCTCATGCCGTCACCGCAGGGGCTCCGACGACCGCCGGCACCCTGGCCCGAACAACCCTGGACAGCACCGTGGACAGCGCCAGGACCCCGGTGGCGGTCAGGGTGATGCTCGCGCCGGCGGCGACGTTCCAACGACTGGAGGCGTACAGGCCCACGAGGCCACTGAAAGCACCGAACGTGACGGCCAGCGTGGTGATGACGGTCAGCCGGTGGGACCACTGGCGTGCCGCCGCGGCGGGCGCCACCACGAGGGCGAGGGCGAGGATCGTGCCGACGGCCGGGACGATCGTCACGACCACCACCTGGACGGTGAGCAGCAGTACGACGTCCCAGACCCCGGTGCTGAAGCCGGCCGCCTGTGCACCGCTGCGGTCGAAGCCGGTGTACCGCAGTGGGCGGGCGCAGGCCAGCAGGACGGCCGCGACGACGACGAGCGCCACCGCGGTGGTCACGAGATCCTGTGGACTGACCGTGAGGATCGATCCGACCAGGAATGACGTCAGGTCCCGACTGAAGCCGTCCTGGGTGGCGACGAGCCCGGCACCGAGCGCGAAACCACCGGAGAGCATCACGCCTGTCGCCGCGGCGGCGTTCTGGCTGCTGCGGGCACTGAGCGCGGCGACACCCAGCGCGACGATGGCGCCCGCGACCACACCGCCGACGAGGATGTTGACGCCGATGATGGAGGCGGCCACCACCCCGGGAAACGTGGCGTGGGTCAGTGCCATGGTGAAGAAGGACAGCCGGCGCAGCACGACCTGGACGCCGATGAGGCCCGCGAGCGCACCGACGAGCAGCACCTCGGCGGTGGCGCGGTGCAGCGCGTCATCCCACCAGTTCATGGGGCGATCTCCTTGGATGGGGGACAGCCTGACTGCGGTTGCGCCTCGAACGCAGCGCACCCAGCGGGAGCAGCGACAGGTACGCGACCACGAGCAACAGGACGACGGCGGACGCCGAGGTCAGGGATATGCCGTAGTCGACCGAGGCGGTCCAGCTGACCAGCAGACCGCCGTATGCGGCGAGAAGGACGAGCCCGGTGCCGATCACCGCCATCATCGACAGTCGTGCGGTGAGCATGCGAGCGGCTGCGGCCGGCACGACGAGCAGTGCCACCACGAGGATGGTGCCCACGGCCCGCACGGCGGCGACGACCACGAGGGCGACGATGATGTTGAGCCACAGGTCGAGCCAGAGGATCCGGAAGCCGGCCGCCGCCGCCCCCACCGGGTCGAAGGTCCGGAAGATCAGCGCCCGAGCATGGATCAGCAGCAGCCCGAGGATGACGACCGCCAGTGCGGCGGTCTCCGCGAGCTGACGTGGCGTCACCGTCAGGATGCGCCCGAAGAGAAACGACGTCAGATCCGAGGTGTACGACGGGCGCCTCGACACGAGCACGACGCCGACCGAGAACATGGCGGTGAGCACCACGGCGGTGGACGCGTCGTCGGACAGCGCCCCACCACGGGTCAGCAGGGTCAGCACCACCGCGGTCACGACGCCGGCGACCAGCGCCCCGACGGCGATGCCCTCGATGCCACCGGCCAGAAACCCGACGACCACGCCGGGAAACACGGTGTGCGTCAGGGCGTCGGACACGAACGACAGGCGGCGCGTGAAGACGAAGACGCTGACCGGTCCGCAGATGAGGGCGAGCAGCGCGAGCTCCGCCAGGGCTCGCCCCATGAACGGTACGGCGAACGGCGCGATCACGGCTCCACCAGCACTGTCCGGCCGTCTCTCAGCTCGATGGCGTGCCCGTCGTACGCGCGGCGCAGCGTGTCGGCGGTCAACGTCTCGGCCGGCGGGCCCACCGCCCACTGCCGACCGTTGAGCACGCAGACCGTGTCGGCGAGTTCCCGCGCGACGGTCAGGTCGTGGGTGCTGATCACCAGCGTGGTCCCGACGGTGCTCAGCTCGCGCAGGACGGCCAGGATTGCCTCCTGGCTGAGAGCGTCGACGCCGTTGAACGGTTCGTCGAGCAGCAGCAGCCGCGGCTCGGCCGCGATGGCCCGGGCCAGCAGGACCCGCTGACGCTGGCCTCCGGAGAGCACGCCGAAGTGCTTCCCCGCGTGATCGGCGAGGCCGAGACGGTCGAGTGCCTCGAGAACCGCGCGCCGGTCGGCGCCCCGGGTGGGGCGCCACCAGCCGATGCGCCGATAGCGACCCATCAGGACGACCTGGGCGGCGGTCACCGGGAAGTCGGCGTCGAGCGAGTCGGTCTGGGGGACGTAGCCGGTGCTGGTCCGGGCCTGGGCCGGTGTACGCCCGAGCACGGTGGACGTGCCGGCGAGGACCGGCACCAGACCGAGGATCGACCTGATCAGCGTGGACTTGCCGGCGCCGTTCGGGCCGACCAGCGCCAGGCGCTGCCCGGGGGCAAGATCGAGGTCGACGTCGGTGAGGACGGGCGTGCCGTGGTAGCCGACGCTCACCCCGGCGTAGCGAAGGGCGGCGCCGGCCACCGCGACATCGCCCATGTCAGCCGCCCAGGGCCGTGACGATGACCTGGGTGTTGTGCCGCTCGGCACCGAGGTAGGTGCCCTCCGGCGTGCCCTCGGCGCCGATGCTGTCGCCGTAGAGGGCGTCCTCGCCGCCGATGACCTTGACGCCGGCCTGACTGGCGATGGCCTCCGCGCTCTTGGGTGGCAGCGAGGTTTCCGTGAAGACGGCCTTCGTACCGGTCGCCTTGATCTTCGCGACGAGGTCGTTGAGTTGCTTCGCGCTCAGCTCCGCGGAGGTGTCGAGGCTGGGGATGACCGAGCCGACGAACTCCAGCCCGTACCGGTCGACGTAGTAGCCGAAGGCGTCGTGGTTGGTCACGAGCTTGCGTTGACCAGCGGGGATCTTGGCGAAGGCGGCCTCGTTGTCGGCGTCGAGCCTGTCGAGTTCGGCCGAGTAGGTCTTCAGTTTGCCGGTGAAGGCGGCGGCGTGCGCGGGATCAGCCGCGGACAGGCCCTTCTCGATGTTGGTGACCATCGTCTTGGCGTTCTGCGGGTTGTGCCAGATGTGCGGGTCGTGCTCCCCGGCCTCGCTCTCGCCTTCCTCGTGGGCGCCCTCGCGCAGTGCCACCCCCTGGCTCGAGTCCACGACGGCGCCCTTGAAGCCGGCCGACTCGATGGTCTGGTCGAGCCACTTCTCGAGGCCGACGCCGCTCTTGACGACGATGGCGGCCGCGCCGATCGCCTGGATGTCGGCGGGGGTGGGCTCGTAGTCGTGCGGATCCACGTTCGGCTTGATGATCTGCGTGACGGTGACGTCGCTGCCGCCGATGGTGCGGACGAAGTCGGCTACCTCGGGGGTCGTGGCGGCCACGGCGAGCCGGGTACCGGGCGAGGCGCTGCCCCCCTCGGCGTCGCTGTCACCCGAGCCGCATCCGCTGAGGACGAGCGCGGCGGCGGTCGCCGCGGCGAGAAACGTACGGTGCCCATGCTTCACGTCAACACTCCATTCCTGAGATCAGGAACGGTAATCGTTTTCACTAATTATCGTCTAATTGCGAGGTGACCATGGATTCCCCCGCCCGCTCCCCACCGGGGCCACACCGCGCCGGGAAGCGATCTCGCAGCTCAGGCCACGGCGGCCAGCGCCGCGTGCCTGCCACATCGCCAGAGGGTCCCCACCTCGCCGAATCCGGCCTCGCCTGCGGCGGCGGCGTGCCACGACGCTGGAGCGGTGAACTCGACCGGAGGGTGCCCGAAGATCGTGGAACGTTCCGCGACCAGCGGTCGCAGCGCCTCCACCTCCCCGATGTCGTTCCACCACCGCGCCCAGTCCAACCGCGCGGCAGCTTCGTCCGACGGCGGGTCCAGTGAGCTCATCAGGGACGGGAGACCGTCGTCGGGCATGAGGTCGGCCACGACGAGCAGACCGCCGGGGGCCAGGCAGCGGCGGGCGTCGCCGTAGAACGCCCGCACCTGGGCCGGTGGGAGGTAGTGCATGGTCATGACCACCGTGATCAGGCAGTGGTTGCCGCCGGCACGGTCGACCCAGTGCGGTGACGTCAGATCACCCTCCAGCGCCCGCACCTCGCCTGCCAGCGCGCCGCGCGCCAGCGCCAGCAGGACCGGATCGATGTCCATGAGGGTGACAGCAGCGTCTGACCACCGCCGAGCCATCCGTTCGGCGAGCAGTCCAGGGCCGCCACCCAGATCGAGCACCCGCTCGGGCGTCCGGCCGTGGACAGCCTCGGCGGCACGGCACAGCGTCTCCTCGAGGGTGGCGAGGTTCGGCACGAATCGACCCATGATCTGGTCCCAGGTCCGGCGCCACCGCACGGTCTGGCTGCGGTCGAGAACGGCGCCGAGTGCGCCGGTGGTCATTGCCATGGGTGCACTCCGGGACGACACGCGGATAGAGGGTCCAGACGGTAACGGAAGCCATTTCCGATAGGTTAGGCGACCCGTGGCGGCAGAACCGGCGTATCGCGGTACGTGTCGGTCAATCGTGGTCGAGCTCCACCAGCACCGTCAGCAGCCGGTCGACCTCGTCGGCCGTGTTGTACACGTGCAGGCTCACCCGTACAGATGCCGTCTTCTCGCCCTGGCCGCCCTGACAGTGACCGTCCGCGCGGACCATCAGCCCGCGCGCGGCCAGGATGAACCCGAGGTCGTTCGAGCCGATCGAGCGGTGGCGGAAGGCGACGATGCCCTCGCGCTGCTGGACCGGGGCATCGGCGGCCAGACTGCTCTGACAGCCCAGCACCTCGAAGCTGGACAGCGTGCGCAGCCCGTCGGTGAGCCGCGCGGCGAGCCCGGTGTTCCACCGGGCGATGCGGGCCACCCCGGCGGCGTCGAGCCAGTCCAGCGCGGCGGCCAGGCTGACGATGCCGCTGGTGTTGGGAGAGCCGTTCCAGCCGGCCGGCGCGAACGCCGGACCGCGTTCGTTGCGTGCCCAGATCGCACCGGTGCCCGGCAGAGCCATGGCCTTGTGCCCGGAGAACACCACGAAGTCGACGTCGGTCGCCGCGGTGGACAACGGAAGATGCCCCACGCCCTGTGCGGCGTCGAGGCAGATGGGGATGCTCGGTCCGACGGCCGCGCGCAGCCTGTGCACGTTCATGTCGTTGCCGTAGACGTGGTGCACGTGGGTCGCGGCGATCAGGCGGGTCCGGTCGCTGACCATCGCGGCGAGCCGGCCAATGTCGTAGTCGTGCGCGGAGTCGTAGGGCATCGCCCGGACACCGATCGTGATGCCCTGTCGGCACAGCAGATCCGCGGCCTCGATCCAGGGTGCGTTGTTGGCGGCGTGATCGGCGAAGGGCACGATGATCTCGTCACCTCCGCGCAGGTGCGGAACGAGCCAGTCGCGGGCGACGGCGCGCAGGCCCTCGGTGGTGCCACTGAGGAAGTGCACGCCCGAACGCTCCGGCGCCGGGTCGTCCAGGAAGCGGCGCAACCGGTCCCGGGCCAGCTCGATGCGGCTGGTGGTCCGGTTCGCCCAGGGATAGGTGCCGCGGGCGGCGTTGGCGTTGCCCGTCGTCAGATAGGTCAGGACCGCGTCCAGGACAGCCTGCGGCTTCTGCGACGTGGCGGCGCTGTCCAGGTACGCCACGTCGGGATTGGCGGTGATGAGCGGGAACTGGGCGCGCAGCCCCTCCTGCCACGGACGCAGTTCGTCCAGCGCGTCCATGTCAGTCGCTGACGAGAACGGCACCGGCGTCGCGCCAGGCGATGATCCCACCCGCGAGCGACCGCACCGCCGGATGGCCCATCCGCGTCAGCAGCGCGGTGTAACGGGCAGACTTCTCCCCCACCGGGCAGACCAGCAGCACCGGCTGACGGCGGCCGAAGGGCAGCCCGCCGTGCAGCAGCTCGGCGAAGAGCTCGTCGACGATGTTGATCGAGCCGTCGATGTGCAGCGCCTGGTACGCGAACGGGCTGCGCAGGTCGACCACCAGCCCCCTGCTCTCGGCGATCCACCGCGGGGCTTCCGCGACGGTCACGGTGGCCGCTCCCGTCACCTCCGCGTCGGTGACCGTGCGAATGGAGTTACGCCGCGGCGGTCGACCGAAGAGCTCGGGGCGCCGCTCCCGCAGGTAGCTCATGTAGCTCTCGACGCGGTCGCAGACGATGAAGACCGCCGTGCGGCGCTCGGTGAGGTCGGGGTCGACCGCGCGCAGATGGCGTACGGCGCCCTGGTAGGCACCGCCACCGGTCGGCCCGGCGAGCGTGCCGCACCGGCGGACGAGCGTCGTCAGTCCGTCGATGGCGTCATCGGCGGTGATCGTCTCGACGGCGTCGTAGACGTCGGGATCGAAGAGACCGACCTCGTGCACCTCGTCGATGGTGCGGATGCCCGGGATGAAGTCGGACTTGTCCGCGACCAGCCCGACGATGCGTACCTGGGGATTGTGCTGGCGCAGCGCGGCCGCCACACCGGTGGAGGAGCCGGCCGTTCCGACGCAGGCGATGAAGTAGTCCGGGGCCCTGCCGTCCAGGTCCTTCACGATCTCCGGGCCGGTGCCGTTCAGGTGCGCGTCGACGTTTAGCTCGTTGAAATACTGGTCGGTGTGCAGGTAGCCGTCACCGGAGGTGGCGAGCCTGTGGTGCATCCGGGTCAGCGGGTCGTCGGATGCGGTCGGGTCGAGGCACTCGGCCTGGCCGGGTAGTTCTTCTATCTCGGCACCGAGCACCAGCAGCAGGTCCTTGATCTCGGCGACCTTCATGCGGTTGGTGACGCTCCGGAACCTGAGACCGTGCATGCCGGCGATGACGGCGAGAGCCTTGGCGGTGTTGCCACTGGAAAGCTCGACCACGGTCTCACCGCCGTCGGCGGCCTGGGTGAGCAGGGGCCGGACCATGTTCCAGGCGGCGCGGTCCTTGAGGGAGCCGAACGGGTTGAGCAACTCCATCTTGCCGTACAGGTCGATGTTCCGTAGGCCGTGCACGGCGGGGTCGATGCGGACCAGCGGGGTGTTGCCGATGGCATCGGTCATGGTCTCGAATCTCACGCTGCCTCCGGGCCGTGGCGAACGGGCCAGTACTGCTCGTCGAGGCACCACCGCCACGCGCCTCCGTCGCGGTACAGGGCGGCCTTGCGGCCGATCGGCTGTCTCAGCGCCTGCGTGGCGCTGAAATCCATCAGGTAGCCGGCGGTGTTGACGAAGGCCAGCAGGTCGCCGATGTGGGGCCGGGTGGGAAGGAAGACCTTGCGTCGGGTGATGAGATCCGCTTCGAGGCAGAGGTTGCCGAACAGGTACGCCCCGACGGGCCCGGCACCGGCCGGGGCCGTCCGGTGGACGACGACCGGGTCCATCAGCACGCCGTGCTCCTCGGTGCTGACGTCGCGTGCGTTGCAGTCCAGGCGCACGATCGTGTCGCCGTTGTCCTCGTCGCGTACCTCAAGGACGGTGGCCAGGACCAGACCACACTGGTCGAGCAGGGCCCGACCCGGCTCGACGTGCAGTTCGTACATGTTGTCCAGCAGCAGTCCTCCGAGGGGTCGGCGCTGATCGGGCGCCGTGGACCGCAGCAGCCGGTCGAGGTACGCGGCTCCCGAGACGGGTCGGTGCGCGGGGTAGAGGTTCAGGGAACCGCGAACGACGCCTCCCTCGGCGCGCAGGCCGTAGCTGTGCCCGTTCCAGGTGAGCGGTGCCCGCTTGCCGAGCACCGCCTCCGTCAAGGCGGACGTGTACCGCTCCCACTGCGCGCCGTCGGCGAGGTAGTCCACGCCGAACCCGCCGCCGATGTCCACCGACCAGGGCCTCAGCCCGCGCCGACGGCACTCGTCGAGGGCGCCGAGGCAGCCCTCCAGCGCGACGATCTTCTCTGGCAGCTCGATGGTGTCGAGGTGGAAGGCCACCCCCACCAGATCCAGGGCGTCGACATGTTTTCCCAGCACGTCGAGGACCTGGCCCACCGCCGCAGCCGACACGCCGAAACGGCTGCGGCGGCTGCGGACCTGAGCGCTCGCCGAGGCGAAGCCGGACAACCGGACCAGCACCCGTACGCGCGGCAACGCCCGATCGGTGACGAGTGCGGCCAGTTCCACCAGCTCGCTGACCGAATCGACGCTGACCATGACCCCGGTACGGGCGGCCAGCCAGAGGAAGTCGGAGTTCTTCGGCCCGGTCGCCATGATCCGCTCCGGCACGAGCCCGGAACCGAGCGCGTGCTGCAGCTCGGCCAGCGACGCCACGTCGACGCCCGCGTCGGTTGCCGCGATCTCGCGGACCAGGGCACTCGATCGGTTGGCCTTGTGCGCGTAGAAGATCTGACCAGCGAGTCGATGACGGGAGAGGACGGCGCGAAATGCGGCGACGTTGGCCGCCATCTGTTGAGGAAAGAGCACTCCCAGCGGCGATCCCAACGCTGTGGACAATTGTGTCAACAGGGCGTGCTCCCCGAGCGCCGACCGCATTATCGGCCCGATTCGTGGAGACAGCTGGAGGGGCAAAGGGACTCCCGGTGTGAGTCGTGGTGCCACGGACCAGCGCCACTCCCGCCAAACCGAGAACCCCTTGTAGCCGTGGCTTCCCTCAACGTAACCGATATTCCCACACCCGCCAAGGGGTGCCCAAGAAACGATCCGAGGCGGTCCACCACATTGCACGTTGTGCATATGAATATATGTTGGTCAATGCATTTATCGACAGTTCAGTGACACCCCTCCGCACGCCCGGGCTCCCGGCCAACCTATGATGGAAATGGTTTTCATTACGGAAGAAGGACTTCGATGCCGTCATCACCCCAGGCACCGGCCGACATCGCGGTCGTGGAGCCGCAGGCCCGCCCCTCGCTGACCGTGCTCTGCGGCTTCTGGCCGACGGCCACCTTCGCGGTGGCCCGGACGCTGCTCGCCGCCGACCCGTCGCTGCTGCTGGTCCGACACGACCTGACCGGCATCCGCGACGGTGTGGTGCGCCGGGTGATCCGCAGTGGAAGCGGCCTGCTGTCCGACGAGCGGGTCGACCTGAGACACGGGTGCGTCTCCTGCACGCTGCGCGAGGACGTCCTACCGACCCTGGCCAGACTCGCCCGCAGCCATCCCGACCGGGACCTGGTGCTCATGCTCCCCGAGGTGGTCGAACCGGAGACGGTCGCCGCCGCCTGCGCGCACTGCCTCATCGACGGTGCTCCGATCACCGACCTCCTCCGGATCGACTCCTATGTCACCGTGGTCGACGCCGAGCACCTCCTCGACGGGCTGGCCAGCACCGATGACCTACGTGACCTCGACATCCACGCCGCCGACGACGACCACCGGGCACTGGCCGACGTCGTCGTCCGCCAGATCGAGTACGCCGACACCCTGGTGCTCTGGGGCAACTCCACCGAGGGCCCGTTCGACACCAGCCGACTGTCCGTCCTCCTGCAGCGGATGGCGCCCTGGGCCACGCAGGTCCACGTCGGCGCCGACGTCGTCGACGCCGGCGAACTGTCCCGGCACCTTCGCGACACCAACCGGCACCGGCCCGAGACACCGGGCGTGCTGGCCCGCGGCCTGGAGGGGTACGCGCTCGGCGTGCACGAGCCGCAGCCCGACTGCGGCGTCGTCTCCGCGGTCTTCCGCTCCCGCCGACCGTTCCACCCTCGGCGGCTGCACGACCGGCTCGAAGCCGTGAACGCCGAGGTCATCCGCTCCCGAGGCCACCTCTGGCTGGCCAGCCAACCCTCCACCGTGGTGGCCTGGGAATTCGCCGGCGGTGGCCTCGGCATGGGGTCACTGGGCCGGTGGCTGGTCGCCACACCCGACCCGCACTGGGACGACGCCTCCGTCCAACGGCGGCTGGCCGCCGCCATGGAGTGGGACCCCTACTACGGCGACCGTCACCAGCACCTGGTCTTCATCGGCCTCGACCTCGATCCGATCGACCTGCGACACGTCCTCGCCGACTGCCTTCTCACCGATGCCGAACTCGCCGACGGTGAGGACGTCTGGCGCGGCTACGACGACCCATTCGCCGACTGCTTCCCGCTCGCCCCGCTCGACCGTTGACGGCTCAGCGCGCACAGTCGGCGCAGGCGCCGAAGATCTCCAGAGTGTGGCCGACGTCGGTGAACCCGTGCTGGGCGGCGACCTGGTCGGCCCACCGCTCCACGGCCGGGCCGGCCACCTCGACGGTGCGCCCGCAGTCGCGGCAGACCAGGTGATGGTGGTGTTTGCTCTGGCTGCAACGGCGGAAGAGCTGCTCGCCGCCGGGCAGCCGGGTCGAGTCGATCTCGCCGGCATCGACCAGCAACTGCAACGTCCGGTAGACGGTGGTCAAGCCGACACCGGCCTTGCGCGCCAGCAGCATGTGGTGCAGTTCCTGCGCCGAATGGAAGCCCCTTATCTCGCGCAACAGCGCCAGGACCTCCCCGCGCTGGCGGGTGTTACGGGTCACGTTCGGCATGGCCTGGTTCACCGTGGCCGCCATCCTCCCCTGTTGCGGCCGCCGCCGGCCTGCTCGGTTCCGACGCGCCCCCGTGCTGCCGGTCGGACCATTATGCGGGCTGCACCGTCACCGCCGCCGCACCCGTCGTCGGTCCTCAAAGGCCGGCCATCGCCCTGGCGGCCGGGAACGTACGGAGCAACGTCACGGAGAGATTACAACGTAGCGACATCTATCGACATTGACTACCAACACCGCGAAGGATTCGCTCACACGTGCCCTGCACCAACAGGGCCCTGTTCTCTGGAGGAAAGAGAACGTGAGTAGACCCCGCAACCCGAGCAGGCGTACCTCTGCCGCGCTCTTCGCATCGGTCCTGGCCGCAGGTGCCCTGACCGTGACGGGTGGTGCCGCCACCGCGAGCGCCGCTCCCTCCGCACCCGACACCCCTCCGGCCACCCCCGTTGAGGCGTTGGGCTCGCACGACGCGAAGCTCCTCGCCCAGGCCGAGGCGAAGCACGCGCCGACGGTGACCCTGATCGTCGCCACCGAGAAGGGTGCGGCCGGGGACGTCGCGGCCGCCGTGCAGGCCCTCGGCGGCGCCGTCAACCGTCGCTTCGACCAGATCGGCTACGTCCTGGCGACGGTGCCGACGGCGAAGGTGCTCAGGGCGGCCACGCTGCCGGGCGTCTCCGCGGTCGACCTCGACGAGACGATCAAGCTGCCGGACCCGGCTCCCGAGGTCGCCCCGAACGGCGCCAAGGCCGCCAAGCAGGCCGCCACGCTGGCGGGACCCGGCGCGGGCACCGGCGCGGTCAACCCGTACATGCCCACCAACGAGACCGGTGCGGAGTCGTTCAAGGCGGCCCACCCGCAGTGGGACGGCCGGGGCGTGACCATCGGCATCATGGACTCCGGCATCGACCTGGACCAGCCGGCGTTGCAGACGACCACGACCGGTGAGCGCAAGATCGTCGACTGGGTCACCGCGACGGACCCGGTGACCGAGAGCGACGGCACGTGGCGACGGATGACCACCGAGGTCACCGGCCCGACGTTCACGTCTGAAGGCGTCACCTGGACCGCTCCCGCCGGGGCGTACAGGTTCAACCTCTTCCGTGAGTCGATCACCGCTGACAGCGACCCGCGCGGCGACGTCAACCGGGACGGGGACAAGACCGACGCGTGGGGGGTTCTCTACAACCCGGTGACGCACGACATCTGGGTGGACGTCGACCAGGACAACAGCTTCACCGACGAGGCGCTGATGCGCCCGTACGGGGAGAGGTTCGACGTCGGGCACTTCGGCACCGACAACCCGGCCACGGCCGTGCGGGAGCAGATGCCCTTCGTGGTCGAGTACCGCGAGGACGTCGACACCAACCCGGGCGACGGCACGCCCGGCCCGTACGCCGACTACGTCAACATCGGCATCATCGAGGCGACCCACGGCACGCACGTCGCCGGCATCACCGCCGCCAACGACATGCTCGGCAACACCGCCTTCGACGGTGCCGCCCCGGGCGCCAAGCTCGTCTCCGCGCGGGCCTGCTCGTGGGGTGGCGGCTGCACCGCCGCCGCGCTGACCACCGGTATGGCCGACCTGGTCATCAACCGTCACGTCGACGTGGTCAACATGTCGATCGGCGGGCTCCCGACGCTCAACGACGGCGCGAACGCCCGTGCGCAGCTCTACAACGACCTGATCGACACCTACGGCGTACAGCTGTTCATCTCGGCCGGCAACTCCGGCCCGGGTCTGAACACCGTCGGCGACCCGTCCGTCGCCGAGAACGTCGTCAGTGTCGCGGCGAGCATCAGCAAGGACACCTGGCTGGCCAACTACGGCTCCGTGGTGCAGAAGAAGAACGCGTTGTTCAACTTCTCCTCCCGCGGCCCGCGTGAGGACGGCGGCTTCAAGCCCAACATCGCCGCCCCCGGCTCGGCGATCTCCACCGCGCCGACCTGGCAGCCCGGCGTCGCGGTCGCCGAGGCTGGCTATCCGCTGCCGCCGGGCTATCAGATGCTCAACGGCACCTCGATGGCCTCCCCGCAGGCCACCGGCGCCGCCGCGCTGCTGCTCTCCGCTGCGAAGGCCACCGACAAGGGTGTCACACCGGCAGCGCTGCGCCGGGCGATCTACACCTCCGCGAAGCCGATCGACGGTGTCGCTACGTACGCGCAGGGCTACGGCCTGTTCAACGTGCCGGGCGCGTGGAAGCTGCTCAACAAGACCATCGAGACCCGCTCGTACGTCTCGGACTCCCCGGTCTGCACCGAGCTGTCGGAGAATCTCACCCGCTACGACCGCGACCTGAGCAGGTTCGTTCCGAACCCGAACCGCGGTGCCGGCGTCTACAACCGCTGCACCTCCGCCGACGGCGGGCAGAAGGTCGGCCAGAGCCGGACCTACCAGGTCAAGGTCACCCGGACCAACGGGCCGGCCGGCACCGTCAGCCACAAGCTGGCGTTGCGCGGCAACGACGGCACCTTCACCGTTGGTAAGACGGTCGCGCTGCCGCTCAACAAGGCCGTCTCGATCTCGATCACCGCCAAGCCGAAGTCCCTCGGCGCGCACGGCGCGATCCTGACCGTGGACGACCCGAAGACCTCGGTGATCGACTTCGAGGTCTCCGCCGTCGTGGTGGCCGCCAACGAGGTCACCAAGCCAAGCTACGCGTTCTCGACCGAGGGCTCGGTGCCGCGCAACAGTTTCAGCTCGTACTTCGTCACCGTGCCGGCCGGCGCTGGCGCGCTGCAGGTGAACCTGTCCGGCATCGCCACCGGGTCGCAGACCCGGTTCATCGCCATCAACCCGTACGGCGTACCGGTGGAGAGCACGGCGAGCACCGCCTGCTACACCAACTTCTCCGACGCCGCGGTCTGCAAGCCGCAGGAACGGGACTACCAGAACCCGGTCGCCGGGGTCTGGGAGATCGAGGTGGAGTCGCGGCGGACCACGCCGGCGCTGAACAACCCGTTCCAACTGCGGGCCCGGGTGCAGGGTGTCGCCGTCGAGCCGTCCGTGATCGAGCTTCCGTCGGTCGCCGCCGGTGTGCCGACCCCCGCGAGCTGGACGCTCACCAACACCTTCGGCCCGGTCGCGGTGACCGGTCAGGGTGGTCCGCTGTCCAGCGTGCACGCCGAGCGACCCACCATCGCCGAGGGCGCCCAGCAGGAATACCTGGTGGACGTCCCTGCCGGAGCCACCAGGTTCACCGCCCAGATCGGCAACACCGCCAACCTGGGCGCCGATCTGGACCTGACGGTCTTCCTCGGCGACAAGCAGCTCGACCAGTCGGCCGACGGTGACTCCGAGGAGAGCGTCACCGTCCCCAATCCGACGGCCGGCACCTACCGGGTCGTCGTCGACGGATACGCCGTCGACGGGCCGGGCACCAGCACCGCCTACGACTACCGGGACTCGTTCTCGGCCCCGTCGCTGGGCACGCTCGCCGCTCCGAGCACCCCGCTGGCCCTGCCCAACGGCGCCACCGCCACCCTCACCGGCACCGTGACCGCCCAGTCCACCCCGGGTGCTGGGCGCGAGCTTTTCGGCGAGCTGGCGATCGTCACCATCGAGGGCGCGGTCGTCGGCCGCGGCGCCGTCTCCATCGGCACCGTCAGCTGACATTCCGGTAGCTCGCAGGAGCCCATCCCCGATCCTTCGGGGGTGGGCTCCCGCACGTCAGGACAGGGGCAGGATTCGTCCATGGCCCTCTGGTCTGGTTGAATCGGCGCACGAGCCGGTGATCGCGCCGGGCGAGGAGGTCCGGTGAGCACCCTCGACGCGATCCGTCAACTGATCCGTCAGGGATACCGGGCGCGCCCGGAAGACCTTTCGGGCATGGTCATGCAGGCCGCCACGCTACTCGGTGTCACCTCGCTGGTGATCTACGTCGTCGACCACCAGCAGCGCGAGCTGCTGCCCCTGCAGGGCGGCGACGCTCCGCGGCGCACCCGGATGATGGTGGACGGCTCCGTGGCGGGCCACGCGTACTCCACGTTGGCCCCGACGTTCGACGAGGCACCCGACGGTGGGCGGGTGCTGTGGGTGCCGCTGCTGGACGGCAGCGAGCGCATGGGGGTGCTGGAGGTTGCCGCCGAGCAGTCGTTGGGCGAGCAGGCGGTAGCCGATCTGGCGACGATCGCGGCGCTGGTCGGTGAGTTGGTGGTTACCTGCGACCTGTACAGCGACACCATCGAACAGCTCCGCCGCCGTGAGCCGATGCGGCTGGCGGCGGAGATGTTACGGGCACAGCTTCCGCCGTTGACCTTCGCCACCAGCCGCACCACCATCGCCGGAATCCTCGAGCCCTGCTACGACGTCGGTGGCGACGCCTTCGACTACGCCGTCAACGAGGACACCGCCCATCTGGCGTTGTTCGACGCGGTGGGGCACGGCTCCTCCGGTGGAATGCGCGCGGTCGTGCTGGCGTGCATCGCGCTGGCCGCCTACCGCAACGCACGACGCGGCGGCGTCGACCTGACCGCCACCTACCACCACCTCGACGACGCGATCAGAGCCCACGACCGGCACGGTCTGATCACCGCGGTCCTCGCCGAGCTCGACCAGGACACCGGCGTGCTGCAGGTCATCTCCGCGGGTCATCCCAGCGGAATCGTCCTGCGGGACGGCCGCGTCGTGACGGTCCTGCCCACGCCGACCGCCCTACCCGTGACCCTGGGCGACCGCAGGCCGCCGATCGTCATCCGACACGCGTTGGAACCGGGCGATCAGGTGCTGCTCTACACCGACGGCATCACCGAAGCTCGTGACGACACCGGCACCCCGTTCGGCCTCGACCGCCTCGTCGACTTCGCCACCCGCGCTCTCGCCGAGGAGCTTCCGGCCGCCGAAACCGTCCGCCGGCTGGTGCACGCGATCCTCGCCCACCAGCAGGACTGCCTCCAGGACGACGCCACCGTCCTGCTCCTCCAGTGGCACGGCCCGACTCGACCCCTCCCCTGACGCTGGTTGTTCCGACCACCCGCGGGAAACGTCGCGCCACCGCATCCGCCCGTCGCCCACAGCCGGGGCGCGGCAGCACCGTAGGTGCCAGCGGTCGCGGCAGACTTCCTGTCCGGTGTGGCCTAGAGGTCCGGGCCGGCCCGGTGACCTGCTGTCGGGCAGGGGGCACCGCCGTTCGGTGGTGTCCCCTGCCCGTCCGCTCAGGCCCCGGTGTCAGCCGGCCGGGTCGGAAGGCAGACCGTCGCCGTGCCGCGCGACCGTCGACCAGATCTCACGGCCGTACCCTGATCGGAATGGTCTTCATGGGCGCGTTGCCGTCGCTGAGCACCAGTGCGCCGACGTAGAGGCGGCCGGGGGTGAGCCCCGACCAGCGCAGCGTGAGGTTCGCCGTCGCACCGGCCTGCACGGTGCGCTGCCTGGGATCGATGGTCAGCCTGCCGGACGAGGTGCCCGGCACACCGGGCAGCAGGGTGGTGATGGTGTACGTGTTGGTGCCCTCGCCAGCCGGCGCGTTGAGCACGTAGAGCTGCTCGATGACGAAGGTGTAGTCACCGGCACCCGGCAGTGCGAAGGTGGCGCCGGTCGGGCCGCCGTACGGGTTGCCCAAGGGCCTGCCGGTGCTGTCGTAGACCTCCATCATGTATTCCGCGCACGGTGGCAGCGGGTCGACGCTCCAGTCGATGGCGTCGCAGTGTGCGAGTTGCCCGGTGACCAGGAGTTGCGGGTTCACCGTGCCGGCCGGCACGTGCACCGTGCCGCGGTAGAGCGACGCCGGCAACGGGTTCGGCAGGTTGTCCGGCGAGCTGAAGTCCCAGATGGGCGCGTCGCCGCGCAGCGTCGTCGTGGTGCTGGTGCCGGCGGTCAGACCGTACAGCTGGCTGACGAGCTTGCCCTGGTAGCCGACCTGGGCGCTGATCCGGGAGGTGCCGGAGGCGCCGGTTCCGTCGACCGAGTCGGGTGCGATCAGGCCGGTGTTGTGCACCACCAGGGGGATCTGGACGTGGTGCTGGGAGCGGTCGTTCCAGCTCAGAGAGCCATCCGCCCAGGTGTCGACGGCGCCGGTCCGGTTGGTGATCTCGACCTTGAACGTCGCGGTGCGGCCGGCCCGGATCTGCAGCTTCGCGGGAGTGACCTTGACCTTGTAGCCGGGAGGCGCCTTGACAACCGAGGTGTAGGTGCTGGTCCGGTCGGTGACGTTGGTGACGGAGCGGGTGACGGTCTGGGTGCCGATCATGTTGCCCATCGAGATCGACGGGTAGTTGAGCTGGTTCGTCGCGATCGCGCCAGTCGTCGCGCAGTCGTCCGAGGGCACCTGGGCGCCCTTCGCGGCCAGCCCGCACAGATACCTCAGCCAGTCCTGGGAGGTGGAGTCGTAGACCAGTCCCGGGTCGAACGCCCCGCCCGGGCGGACCTGGCCGGCGCCGTAGTTCAGTGGCGTGGCGTCGGTGTTCCCCAGCTTGATCGGGTTGCCCCTGTCCGTGGTGTCCACGGCGCTGGTCATCATCGCCGAGCGGATCGCCGCCGGTGACCACGTCGGGTGCTTGGCCCGCAGCAGGGCGGCGATGCCGGCGATGTGCGGCGTCGCCATCGAGGTGCCCGACTCGAGAGCGAAGTTCTGCCCGCCGAGGGCCGGGGAGAAGGCCGCGGCGACATCCACGCCGGGCGCGCTGATGTCCGGCTTGAGCAGGTCCCGGTCGTTGAGGTACGACGGGCCCGCCGACGAGAAACCGGCGATCTGCGGCGCTTCGACGCTGGTCAGGGTGCCCGCCGAGATCGCCGCCGTCGCACCGCCCGCAGCGATGTAGTCGGCCACGGCCGGGGCGTCGATGGTGGTGATGTGCACGGTGGGCACCGAGTGGATGTCGGCGTCCAGGGAGTTGACGGTGTTGTTGTAGAGGACCATGCCGATGCCGCCAGCCTTTGCCACGGCGGCGCTCTTCGCGACCCGATCGATCACGCCGCGCAGGCAGAACACGATCGCGCCCTTGACCTTGGCCGGATCGAGCTGGCCATCGGCGCAGAGTTCGGCGCCCTGCGTGTCGCCGGGGTCGAGCGCGCCGGCCTTCGCCGAGACCAGCGGCGCCGGCCCTGCGGTGGCGGAGCCCACGCCCACCCCGATGATCTTCTTGCCGTTACCGAGGGTGAGGGTTCGGCCGTACTGTTCGTCGGTGGTGCTCGCGGCCACCGTGGTCACCCAGGGCGTCGAGTTGTCGACCGTGCCGGCGTCGGGGCCGGAGTTGCCAGCTGCTGCGGAGACGAACACGCCGGCCGCGGCGGCGTTGAAGAACGACTGCTCGATCGGTGTGAAGGTGTCGTTGTCATCGCCGACGGAGTAGTTGATGACGTCGACGCCGTCGGCCACCGCGTCGTCGATGGCGTGCACGATGTCGACCCCGCTGCCGCTTGCCGAGCCGGCGCCGTTGTCGTAGAGCGCCTTGTAGATGGCCAGCCGGGCGGCCGGAGCCATGCCGGAGATCGCGCCCAGGGACTGGTCACCGATCGAGGCGGGCACACCGTTGTCACCGGCCGCGGTGCTCGCGGTGTGCGTGCCGTGACCGTTGCGGTCCCGCGGCGAGGAGTACTCGTCGGGGAACATGTCGGCGATGCCGCTGTCGTTGTACCAGCGTGCGCCGATCACCTTGTTGTTGCAGGCGACCTGCGCCTCGGCGCCGACGTCGCAGGTGCCCTTCCACTTGGCGTCGATGACCGCCTGGTCCGGCCGCGGACTGGGCAACGGTGCGAAGCTCCTGCTCTCGGGCCAGTAACCGGTGTCGATGACGCCGACGATGACGCCCTCACCGGCGTGACGGACGTCGCCGAACTGCTGCTGCCACACTCCGCCCCGGCCGGTCAGGCCAAGGTAGTCGGGAGTGGTGTGCGAGGCGAGGGTGTGCACCGTGACGTCCGCGTACACGGCCTTGACGCCCTGCGTGCCACGCAGCCGCGCCACCTGCGCCCTGGTCAGGTCGGCGGCGAAGCCGTTGAACGCGGTCTCCAGGGTGACCCGGGTCTGGCCGGCGGGGACCTGAGCCTGGCTGAGCACCGCCGCCCGTTCCTGGCGAAGGTGTTCCTGGTAGGCCCGGGCGCCACTGGAACTGCGGTTGAGCCTGGCGCCGTCGGCCGGCTTCGTCGCGGCCAGGCCGGAAATGCCACCGGGGTAGCTGGCCAGTGGTTGGTCGGCGAGCTGCACCAGGTAGCGGGTGGTCGGACCCACGCTGGTGGAGGGGGCCGACGCGGCGGCACCCCCGGGCGCGGTCACCAGACCAGCCGCGGCCAGCGCGGCGGCGGCCAGGATGCCGACCGGCCTTCGCTTGATCCAGCCGGGCAGGTGCGCGTTGGGTAGTGGCACGTCTGTCGTCCTCCACTTCGGTGCCGGCCGCCGCTGGTGGCGCCAGCGGACGAAACCTAGGAGTGGGAAACGACAGCGGAGAAGAACGGTTTACCCTTCCGTGATCTCCGAAATGAACTCGTAACGTTACGAGTGGTTTTCGTGTCATCAGCGGACGGGGTCCAGCGGTTTCGGGAGCCGGTCAGTCGCTCGTGAGCACGTCGGCGAGGTTGAAGCGGACCGGTCGTTCGAGTTGGGCGTACGTGCAGGAACGCGGCTCGCGGTCGGGCCGCCAGCGCTCGAACTGTGCGGTGTGCCGAAACCGTTCGCCCTCCATGTAGTCGTAGCGGACCTCGACCACGCGTTCGGGGCGTAGCGGGACGAACGACAGGTCCTTGCCGGCGTTCCAACGGCTCTGCTCGTTGCGCCGCGGGGTGCGCTCACCCTGCTCGTGCGCGGCCCAGTTCCACGGATGACCGTCGAAGGTCGTGACGAGCTGCTGCAGCTCGACGAAGAGCTCCTGCCGAACGGCCATCGGGAAGGCGCCGATGACGCCGACGGAGACGAGCGTGCCGCCGTCGTCGAAGAGGCCCAGCAGCAGCGAGCCGACCCGATCGTCACCGGACTTGTGCAACCGGTAGCCCGCGACCACACAGTCGGCCGTGCGCCGGTGCTTGATCTTGGTCATGACCCGCCTGTCGGGCTGGTAGGTCAGCTCGGGGTCCTTGGCGATGAGCCCGTCGAGGCCGGCGCCCTCGAACTCGCTGAACCACCGTCGGGCCGTGTCCTCGTCCCGGGTGATCGGGGTGGTGTGGATCGGCGGCTCCGCGTCCGCCAGGGCCCGGTCGAGCAGCTCGCGCCGCTCGATGAAGGGCCGCTCGGTCAGATCGTCGTCGCCCAGGGCGAGCAGATCGAACGCGACGAAGCTGGCCGGAGTCTGTTCGGCGAGCAGCCTCACCCGGCTGGCGGCGGGGTGGATGCGCTGCTGGAGAGCCTCGAAGTCGAGGGTGTTGCGACCGGTGTCGGCGACGATGATCTCGCCGTCGATGACGGCCCGCTCGGGAAAGTTCGCCAGGACAGCCTGGACCACCTCGGGGAAGTAGCGGGTCATCGGCTTGGTGTTACGGCTGCCGATCTCCACGTCGTCGCCGTCGCGGAAGATCACCGCCCGGAAGCCGTCCCACTTCGGCTCGTAGAACTGCCGAGCAGGTATCTCACTGACGGGCTTGGCCAGCATGGGCAGGACGGGAGGCATGACGGGCAGGTCCATGGCTTGCATCGTCCCCCAGAAAGCGGGCGACGCACGCCGTTGTCACGGGTCGGTCGTGGCGCGCAGCACCTTGTGCAGCAGAGTGTTCAGGGTGGCGCCCTCCTGCGGGGTCAGGCCCAGCGCCTGCGGTGTGTTGAGGTCGCGGACCAGGGGGGTGGCCCGGTCGAGCGCCGCCCGGCCGGCGACGGTGAGCGTCACCGTGGTGGCCCGGCCCGGGCGTGCGGGCGTGCGGTCGACGAGGCCGAGACGCTGCACCGAGGTGAGCAGTTCGCCGATGCTCTGCGGGGTGACCAGCACCCGGCGGGCGATCTCGGCCTGGCTCAGGGCCGGCTCGGAGGCCAGCTGCACCAGGACGCCGAACTGGGCCGGCGTCAGGCCGGCCGCAGCCAGGGTCTCGGTGAACAACCGGGCCACCTGGTGATGGGCCCGCACCAGCGTCCACCCGATGACGGCACCGGGGTCACCACCGGACCACCCGGGATCGACATCTGCCACGGTGGCAGTATAAGGTTCCTGACGGACCATAAGGCTCCTTATACCTAGGCGGGGCAATGCGACGGTGGACGACCTGGATCCTTCGGCACCGCACACTCGTGGTCGTCGGCTGGCTCACCATCGCCGTCGGCGGCGGCCTGCTGGCCCCGCGCACGGTCGACGCGTTGAGCTACGAGTTCGCCCTGCCCGGGCAGCCGGCGTACGAGACGAACCAGCTCATCACCCGGGTATCCGGAGGCGGCGGCGCGATCGATCCGCTGGTCCTGGTCGGCCGCACGGCGAGCGTCGACGAGGCCGCCCGGACAGCGTTCGAGCAGCAGGTCGGCACGGTGGCCGCCGCGGTTCCCGGCAGCCGGCTCGTCACCCCGGCCGACGCCGCGTATCTCGCCGCCGCCGACGGCCGGACGTTGGTGGCGCTGGTCTACCCGCCGGTCGTGCCCGGCCCGGAGCCGTACGCCGCCGCGTTGCCGGCGATCCAGGCCGCCGCCGCCCGCACCGACGTCGGCGGTCAGCCACTGGCTGTCACGGGCGCCACCGTCCTGGAGGAGACCTCGGGCGGCGGTGGCCGGCGTGGCGTTCTTCTCGAGGTGGTGCTCGGCGGGCTCGGTGCCCTGATCGTCCTCGCGGTGGTCTTCGGCTCCCTGCTGGCCGCCGTTCCGTTGCTGGTCGCGGCGATCTCCATCCTGGCCACGTTCCTCTGCCTGCTCGCCCTCACCGCCGTCACGGACGTGTCGTTCGTGGTGCAGTATCTGGTCGCCCTCATCGGTCTGGGCGTGGCCATCGACTACTCACTGTTGATCGTCATGCGCTGGCGGGAGGAACGATCTCGGGGCCGGGACAGCACCGCGGCCGTCGAGGAGGCGATGGCGACCGCCGGGCGTTCGGTGGTCTTCAGCGGCATCACCGTCGCGGTCTCGCTGGCCGCCCTGGTCGCCGTACCGCTGCCCTTCCTGCGCAGCATCGGCCTCGGTGGCCTGCTGATCCCGCTGCTGAGCGTCGCCACCGCCACGACGCTGGTGCCGGTCCTGCTGGCCAGCGTCGGGACCCGCCTGCAGTGGCCCCGGCGACAGGTCACCGACCCGAGCAGTCCGGCCTGGCGGCGCATCGCGACCGCCGCGGTCCGCCGGCCGATCCTCGTGGCGCTTGCCAGTACCGCCGTGCTGCTGCTCCTGGCTGCCCCGCTGCTCGGGCTCCGGCTCGGCTCGCCCCGACTGGACGCGTACGACTCCACCACGCCGGCCGGCACCGCCGCGGCGGACATCACCCGTTCCGGTCTCAGCCCCGGTGTTCTGCGCCCCCTGGAGGTGCTGGTGCGCGGCGGGGATGCCGCAGCCGCGGCCGACCGGTTCGCGGCACTGCCGGGCGTCGCCGCAGCCGTAGCTCCCACCGGCCCCGGCTGGAGCACGTCAGCGGGCCAGCTGATCCAGGTCTGGGTGACCGGCGACCCGACCGCGCCCACCGGCCGTGCGGCACTGACCGGGGTACGCGACACCGCGGCCGACATCCCCGGCGCACGGGTCGGCGGCAGACCGGCCGAGGACGCGGACTTCGTCACCGCCGTCTACGGCAACGCTCCCCTCGTCCTCCTGGTCATCGTCGTGGTCACCTTCCTGCTGCTGGCCCGCGCGCTGAGGTCGCTGTGGCTGCCGGTCAAGGCGCTCCTGCTCAACGTCCTGTCCATCGGGGCGGCGTACGGCATCACCGTGCTGATCTGGCAGGACGGCGTCGGCAGCGAACTGCTGTTCGGCAGTGCGGGCAGCGGCGCGCTCACGGTCTGGGTGCCGATCGCCGTGTTCGCGTTCCTGTTCGGGCTGTCCATGGACTACGAGGTCTTCATCCTGGCCCGGATGCGCGAGGCCTACGACGAGCACGGCTCGACACCGCGGGCGGTCATCGACGGCATCGCCCGTACCGGCCGGCTGGTCACCTCGGCGGCACTGATCCTGTTCCTGGCGTTCGTCGCGCTCTCCACCGTCCCCGCCGTCGAGGTGAAGATCCTCGCGACGGCGCTGGCGCTGGGCATCGCGATCGACGCCCTGATCGTCCGTGCCCTGCTCGCCCCGGCGCTGGTCGTCCTGCTCGGCGACCTCAACTGGTCGATCCCCCGCGGCCTGGCCAGGCTCCTGCGCGTTGCACCGATGCCGCGCGAGCCCGACGCCGCGCCGCAGCCGTGACCGGCGGCCCGGTGCCACCTTGCCGCCGGGCGGTCAGACCTGCAGCACCGCGTCGGCGAAGTCGCGCGGCGCCTCCTGGGGCAGGTTGTGCCCGACGCCGCCGCTGACGGTGCGGTGTTCGTACCGACCGGAGAACTGCTTGCGGTAGGTGCTGGGCTCCAGATGGGGCGCGCCGTTGGCGTCCCCCTCCAGGGAGATGGTGGGCACCTCGATCGTCGGTTTGTCGGCGAGTCGTCGCTCGATGTCGTCGTACCGCGCCTCGCCGGCAGCGAGGGCCAGGCGCCACCGGTAGTTGTGGATGACGATGTCGACGTGATCGGGATTGTCCAGGGAGGCCGCGCTGCGATTGAATGTCGCGTCGTCGAAATCCCATTTCGGGGAGGCCGTTCGCCAGATCAGCCGGGCAAAATCGTGGACGTTCTTCCGGTAACCCTCGCGGCCACGGTCGGTGGCGAAATAGTACTGGTACCACCAGGACAGTTCGGCGCTCGGAGGGAGCGGAACCTTACCCGAATCCTGGCTAGCGACGAGATAGCCGCTCACCGCGACCAGAGCGGTGACGCGCTCGGGCCACAACGCGGCGAGCACGTTGGCCGTACGGCCGCCCCAGTCGAACCCGGCCAGCGTCGCCTGCTCCACGCCGAGGGCATCCATCAGTGCCACGACATCGAGAGCCATAGCTGCCGTCTGGGCATTGCGGACCGTATCCCCGGACAGGAACCGGGTCGTGCCGTAGCCGCGGAGGTGCGGCACGATGACCCGACGGCCGGCGTCGGTCAGCAGCGGCACGACGTCGACGAAACTGTGGATGTCGTACGGCCAGCCGTGCAGCAGAATGACAGGCGGCCCGTCGGGCGGACCGGCGTCGACGTAGCCGACGTTGAGGACCCCGGCATCGATCTGTCGCAGGTCACCCGGGAAGCCGGTCGAGCCGACCCCGGCGCGGTTGTCGTCCACGAGTGCTCCTCAGATCGGATACCAGCCCGGCGCACCTGCCACCTCACGACTCTAGCGATCGGCCCGCGGACCGGGAGTTGATAGCGGATAAACGGGCTGCGGCGCGGACGCGGTATCGGCGCGTCGGCGTCACCCTCGTTCGACGGTCCTCCCCCTGGCCGACCGGCGGCCACCTATCCTGCGAGTGGACCTACCGACCGGAGTGATCGCCGTCGGCACGACGGCTCAGAGGAGGCCGTGATGAGTGGAAACGAACGACCCGAGGGCATCAGTCCGACGGCGGTCGAGAGCGCACCGGGATTGTGGCGCATCGATCTGCAGAAGCACGACCTGAGCATTCCCGGGCGTGAGGTCATCCAGACCCGTGTCGAATTCACACCGGACTCGCCGCCGTTCAAGCACTTCCATCCCGGCGAAGAGATCATCTGCGTTCTCCAGGGCTCGCTGGAATACACCCTCGACGGCCAGAAGCCAGTGGTGTGCAATGTCGGTGACGCTCTCACCGTGCCCTACGGCGTCCATCACCAGGCGAAGAACGTCGGCAACGGCGTCGCGGTCGAACTGGCCACGTACGTCGTCGAGAAGGGCAAGCCACTCCTCACCAAGGTCGAGTGAGGGAGTCTGCCCCGTTGCTGGCCGGATCTGTGGGTATCTGGTCCGTACGGTCATGGCCCCCGCACCGGTGGCCGGGCAGACTGGGCAGGGCCGCCGGCGCCAGCTGTTCGGTACCGACGATGGGGCAGGTGGGTGGTGCATGCGGCACCCCGTGACGATCCTCGTCTTCGACGAGGTGCAACTTCTCGACGTCACCGGGCCGGCGGAGGTGTTCACGACGGCCAACGGCCACGGCGCCCGCTACGACGTGCGGGTCGTCTCCGTCGACGGCGCCGACGTGCGCACCTCCTCGGGCGTACGGCTGGGTGTCGACGGGGATCTCGCGGATCTGCCGCAGCGGCTGGGCACCGTGGTGGTGCCGGGGCGCAGCGACTGGCGTGCCGCGGTCCGCGACGAGCCGGTCGTGGCCGCTGTGGCACGACTGGCGGCACGCACCCGTCGGGTGGCCTCGGTGTGCGCCGGGGCATTCCTGCTGGCCGAAGCGGGGCTGCTCGACGGACGCCGGGCCGCCACCCACTGGAAGTTGGCCGCGGATCTGGCGCTCGCCTACCCGGCGGTACGGGTGGAGAGTGATCCGGTGTTCGTCCGCGACGGTGCGCTGATCACCTCCGCCGGGGTGAGCGCCGGCATCGACCTCGCGCTGGCCATCGTCGAGGAGGACCACGGCCCCGACCTTGCCCGCGAGGTCGCTCGGGACCTGGTCGTCTTCATGGCCCGGCCGGCCGGGCAGTCGCAGTTCAGTGCCCGCCTGACCCGCCGGACGGCTCCGCACGCCGTCCTGCGTAGCGCGATGGACGACGTCAGTGCGAACCCGGCGGCCGACCACGCCACCGAGCGGCTCGCCGACCGCGTCGGCGTCAGCCCCCGCCACCTGACCCGCCTGTTCCGTTCGCACACCGGACTGAGCCCCGGCCAGTACGTCGAGTCGGTCCGCGTGGAGGCCGCGCAGGCGCTGCTGGAGGGTGGCGACGACCCGGTGGAGACGGTCGCGGCGACGGCCGGGTTCGGCTCCGGCGAAACCATGCGACGCGCCTTCCACCAGCACCTCGGCGTCTCACCGACCACCTACCGCGCGCGCTTCCGCAGCACCGCCGGCGCACCGACCCCATAGTCGACAGGTCCGGGTGTCCTGCTCATCCGAGGCGTATCGCGGCCGTCGGGAATGTCGACGGGACATGACTCGGACAGCGCAGCAGCTCCACCGGCTCCGCAGCCCCACCTCGCTCTCCCTCGGCCACCGCCAGATCGCGCAGCACCGGTGCCACCTCGGCAGCCCCACCGAACTGGAAGCCGAGCTGCGTCGTGTAGCACCGCACAGCTCTGATCTTGCGGTCGAGCTGGTCCCCGATCGGCAACGCCAGGTCCGGGCCGCGCGGCACGACCCGCCACGGCGACTCCCGCGGGGCGCGCCGCACGTACGGCACGTCGCGCCACCACAGCGCGGCGTCGGTGAGGTCGGCAACCGCCTCGGCGACGATCCGGTGGTCGGCGTGCCCGCCGAGGGCCTGCGGGGCGAGCACCAGGTCGGCCGCCGCGACGGACAGTCGCAACGCATCCCGCAGCGCAGCCCCGATCCGGTCGTCGGCGCGTACGCCGGCGAACAGCTCCGGGGCGCTGCGGTAGCCGCGGTGCGGCGCCTCCGGAAAGGGAAGGTGGACCGGCTCGGCGGCGAGGACGGCGCAGGCGGCGCGGTCCTCGGCACGCCGCAGCGCCATGTAGTCCACCTCGGCCGGCAGCCCCTTGTCGAGCTGGGTGCTGAGGGCGAACGGAGACGGCTCGGCGACCGTCGCGGTGAAGCAGGTCACCACCTGAACGCGCCAGCCGGCGTCGACCAGCTCGGCGAGCGTGCCGCCCACGGAGAAGACCGCGTCATCCAGGTGCGGACTCACGGCCACCGCACGACCGCGAACGCGGCTCATAGGAGGTGGGGGGCGGCGAGGAAGCGACACCCGGGGTCCACCGGTGGATCGACGATCTCCGGTACGTCGACGGACAGTCCCTGGTAGACGTCGGTGATCTGACCGGCCACGACAGGCCAGCTCCACCGCTCCTCGACGTCGCGGCGGGCCTGCACGGCGAGGCGGCGACGCAGCGCCGGGTCGTCGATCAGCCGGCGTACCGCCCTGCCGAGCGCCTCGGCGTTCCCGGCCGGCACCAGCAGTCCGTTCTCCTCCGGGCGCACACAGTCGCGGACCCCGACGACGTCGGTGGAGACCACCGGCAGGCCGGTCGCCATCGCCTCCAGGATGGTGTTCGAGAAGCCCTCGGCGTAGGTGGGGCTGACGAAGATGTCGGCTCCGGCGTACACCTCGTGTGCCCGGTCGTACCCCACCATGCCGAGCAGGTCCACGTCGGCGGCGAGACCCAGCTCGGCGACCCGGGCGGCGGTGAGCTCCAGGTCGGGGCCGATGCCAGAGATCACCAGCCGGACGGGCACCCCCTGCGCGCGCAGGCCCGCCACCGCGTCGAGCAGGTCCAGGACGCCCTTCCGGGCGTCCACCCGCCCGTGGTAGAGCAGCACGACCGGCTCGCCGATCCGACCCAACGGGCGTGCCGGCGCGAACCGCTCGGCGTCGGTGGCGCCCGGCACGACGGTGAACCGGGACGGGTCGATGCCGTGCCGGGCGGACACCTCGGCCGCGAACGACGGGGAGCCGATGAGCAGCGCCGGTGCGTGCCGGAACACGGCACGCACCAGGTCGCGGTGCGTGTCGCAGCAGGTGCCCACCCAGTGCCCGTCGCCGCCCTGCACCGACACCACCGCCGGCAGGCCGGCCGCGCGGGCGGCGCGCAGCACCGCCAACCCGTTCGGGTACGCGTACTGCGCGTGCAGGACGTCGAACGGGCGCTCGGCGTGCAGCCGCAGGACGGTCGCGGTCATCTCCGTCACGTCCGCCTCGAAGTCCGCCGGCTCGCCCCGGGAGACGGCCTGCTCACCGCGCGCCTCCAGGGCGTGCACCGGCACCCCGTGGGGCACCCGGTCCGGCGGCGGCGGCCCACCACCGTAGATCGCCCGCCCGGCCTCGTCGCCCCGGTACTGCGACACCAGGGTGACCTCGTGACCGGCCCGCACCAGGTGCCGCAGCAGGTTCTCGGCGTACGCGCTCATGCCGGACACCGCGGGCCAGTACCGGCGGGACACGAAGCAGATCCTCACGACGCGCCCGCCCGCACCCGCGTACCGGCGTCGCCCTGGCGCTCGGCGGCGCGCAACGCGGCCTTCCGCTCGGCGGCGCGCAACGCGGCCAGGGCGCTCGGCACCAGGGTGTCGGCCCGGTGTGCGTCGCGGGACAACTCGACGCTGACCAGCCCGGGATACCCGACGTCGGTGAGGGCGCCGAGCACCGCCGGGAAGTCCATGTCGCCCTCCCCCGGCGCCCGGTGCTCGTGCTTGCCGCGCGGCATGTCCTCGACCGCGCAGGCACCCAGACGGGGGCCGAACGCGTACACCGCCTCGGCCGGGCTGTGCCGGCCGGACACCAGGCAGTGGCCGGTGTCCAGGGCGAGCGTCAGGCCGGGCACCTCGGCGGCGAGGCGCGCCCAGTCGTCGCAGTCGTCCACCAGCATCCCGGGCTCGGGTTCGAACGCGCAGACCACACCCCGCCGGGCCGCGTAATCCACCACGTCGGCGACCCCGTCGACCAGCCAACGCCAGCTTCGATCGCGATCCAGTCCCGGCTGCGGCACCCCGGCCCAGAACGACACCGCCTCACTGCCCAGGCCGGCCGCGACGTCCACACAGGTCCGTAGGAAGCTGCGCCGCCGTGCGCGGTCGGACTCGTCGGGCGCGACCAGGGTCGGGTGGTGCTTACGGCGTGGGTCGAGCAGGAACCGGGCACCCGTCTCCACGACACTGGCCAGGCCCAGCCGGGACAGCCGGCGGGCCAACTGCTCGGTACGGCCGGCCAGGTCCGGGGCGTACGGGTCGTGGTGGGCGACGTCGACGGTGAGGGCGACCCCGTCGTAGCCGGCATCCGCCAGCAGGTCGAGCGCGTCGGAAAGGCGGTGCGAGGTGAGTCCGTTGGTGTTGTAGGCGTAGCGAAGCGTCATCGTCCGCTCCGGGCGACGGCGTGCCGGCTGGGCTCGCGGTAGAGCGGATAGAGCGGGCCGACGATTTGCGCGGCTCCCGCCAGGTCGAACCAGGCGGTGCCACCCAGCCGCTCCCGGCCGGCCTCGTCGAGGATCACGGCCGCGGTGCCGACGCGCGGTGGGGGCCCGTACCCCACCAGGGGCGAGTCCCGCTCGCCCAGCCGCGCGACGCCTCGGGCGCCGATCCGGCCGTAGGACATGGTCTCCGCCTCGAGGCCCGGCACGATCACCTTGACCGCGACGGCCGCGTCGTCACTCGGGGTCGCGACAACCAGGACGTCGAAGTCGGCGAGCCGACGCAGCAGCTCGTCCAGCAGGGCCGGCGGCTCGTCCAGGCTGCCCGGTGCGACGGTGGGCAACGCCGAGAAGGCAACGCTCTCGCGCTGGGCCAGCACGGTCGGCTCCAGCAGGGCGAGCAGCCGCTGGCCGTCGAGCCGCGTCCAGCGCCGCATGGCGTCGAGCGCGCGTGGCTCCTGCGGCGCGGGCGGCCGGGCGAACTCACGCTGCCAGTACGCCTCCGGCGCGACCGGGCGCACCCGGTCGATCGGGTCGTGGGCGAAGACCTTCCGGGAGCGGGAGGAGACGTACTCCAGCAGCGCCTTGCGCAGCGCGGTCTCGCGGTCCGGGTGCACCGCCTCTCCGCACGCGGTCACGGTGAGTGGTGGCGTCCGTGGGTCCGCGTCGATGCCGACCACGTGCACGTCGGCCATTCCGAACGCGGTGCTGGCGAGCTTCGCCAACACCTCGATTCCGGCGCTGCGCAGCCGGTCCAGCGTGGTCAGGGTGACCGGGTCGGCAACCGCGTCGAGGTCGATGACGATGCCCCGGTCCATCGCCCGGAACGCGGTGGTGTTTCCGTCGCGCTGCAGCAGTTCCAGCAGGCCGTGCGCGACGGCCCGTTCGATGGTGTCGCCGGCGCCGGCACCATTGGTGATCACGGTGACCAGCCGCTCCGTGGGGTCCTGCCCGGGCAGGTCGGCGTCGGACGTGGCGCAGAACTCCGCCGGCACCAGCACCGTCTCACCGGTACGCCAGCGCACCGTGGGCAGCCAGGAGCGCGGCTGGTCGTCGTCGACCACCGTCCCGGCAGGCAGCACCAGCGACCGTGGGTCGACCACGCCGGTCGGGCCCACCTCACGCCGCAACTCGGTGAGGGAGGCGTGGCGCAGAGTCAGCGCGCGCAGGTGGCGGTGCAGCAGCAGGTCCTCGACCAGCTCGCCGTACGCGCCGATCCGCGCCTGCTCGGCGGTCCCCCCGTAGCCGAAGGCGACGGCGCGCGGCCAGCCGTCGCCAAGATGGTCGGCGGCGACGACCGGCAGCCCGAGCCGGTCCAGCGCGCTGACGTCGAAGTCCCCCACCTCTCCCGGCGGCAGGGCGTCGGCGAGCCGGTCGGCGATCGACGGCGCGGCGACGGTGACCGCGGGAGGACGCAACGCTCCGGTCATGACAACTCCTCGATCGGGATCGGTCCGGCCACCGGCTGCCCGGCGAGCTGCCGGTCGAACAGGGTGAGCACCTGCTTGCGGGAAACCGGTGCGGCGTACTCGAAGGGGGTGGCGACAGCCTCGAAGTCGACCTGCTCGACCAGCTCACGGGCGCGGCGTACCTCGGCGTGCGACAGCGGCACCTGCGCGTGGTACGCCTTGTGGCAGGAGAGCCCCACCGGGGTCGTACCGGCCAGGTCCACCTTGATCAGGTCACCGACGAAGAGGATGCCCCGCTGGGAGTCGTGCAGCACGTTGTGCCCCGGGAAGTGGCCGCCGCTGTTGTACACGACAAGTCCGGGCGCCAGCTCGTGCCGGTCGTCGATCGGCCAGGTGACCCGGAAGGCCTTGGTCCAGACCAGGTCGTCCACGCCGATGGCGAGCACCGGCGGAGCCAGCTCGTCCTGGAGCTGCCAGAGCGCCCCGTAGCCGTGCACGTGGCTGGCGCCGAGCGCCACCAGGCCACCAGCGGCGCGTAGCCGGGTCAGCGCCGCCGGCGGATACCAGCCGGCGGCCTCCCAGCCGACGGGGCCGGCCGGCGTCTCGATCACCCAGCCGGTGCTGCCGAGCCCCAGCTGCGGCTCGCACCAGTAGCCGGTCACTCCGGGGGTCACCTCCGCCCACCGTGCCTCCCGGCCGGCCGCGACGTCGTCGGCGCGGGCGAAGTCCCAGCCGTCCTCGGGCAGCGCGTTGCGGACGTCGGTGCAGACCGGGCAGAACGGTGGTGCGGCGAACCACCGTTGCCAGAACCCGCAGTTGCCGCAGGCGTACGGCTGCAACGGCATGGTCAGCTCCTTCCGGCGGCGGTGCACAGCAGCTCGTACAGGCGGAGGTCGCGCTCCAGCGGCCAGGGCCAGGGCGCGCCCCGGACGGCGGCGGAGAAGGCGCTCAGCTGGGCCGTGAAGGGGCCGGTGGCGGCGTCGAACGGCACGTCGGCGGCGACGCCGGTCGCCGCGTCCAGACGGGTGAGGGTGCCGCCGGCGGTCTGACCCATGGTGTCCACCGCGACGAGTTGGGCGTGGGTGCCGACGACCTCCAACCGGCGGCGGGGCAACGGATCGGCGGTGTTGAACGACACGTGCGCCTGCACCAGAACGCCGCCGCCGGTCGAACCCAGCAGCACCGCCCCGTCGTCCACGTCGTACGCGTGCACCCGGCGCTGGGTGCGGACGGTCAGCTCGGTCAGGTCGTCGCCGAGCAGGACACCCACCAGGTCGATCCCGTGCGGCGCCAGGTCGATGAGCGCGCCGCCGCCGGAGCGGGCCGGGTCGACCCGCCAGTTGTCGTGCGTACGGCCGTCCGGGCTCCAGCCCGGCGGCAGCCAGCAGCCGTAGACGATCCGGACGGCGGTGACCGTTCCGAGGTCACCGGCGGCGACCAGCTCGGCGATGCGCCGGTGGGCGGGGTGGAAGCGTTGGTCGAACCCGGCACCGGCGAGCACCCCGTCGGCGGCGCTGACGAGCCTGCGGGCCTCGAACAGGTCGGCGGCCAGGGGCTTCTCGCACAGCACCGGCAACCCGGCCTTGGCCACCGCGGCGACCACGTCGGCGTGGGCGTGGTTGGGGGTCGCCACGTAGACGGCCTCGACGCCGGGGTGGTCGAGCAGCGCGTCCAGGTCGGTGGTGGCCAGCGCCTCGGGGGCCAGCGCCCGGGCGGCGTCGGCGTCCCGGTCGCAGGCGGCCACCAGTCGACCGCCGCTCGCGCGCACCGCCGGGGCGACGTACTCGCGGGCGACCCAGCCGCAGCCGACGATTCCCCAGCCCGACGCGTCGTCCACCGCGCTCACCACCGCTCGGGCAGGTCGAGCAGGAGCCGGCGTCGCGCAGCGTCCGGTCCCGGTGTGTCCGGCCAGCGCCCGGGCAGGTAGGAGGCGGCCCGGGTGCCGTACTCGGTCGCCCACCGCTCGTCCGGCCAGCGCCGGGTGCCGTCGTGGCCGTAGAGCGGGTTGCGCCGCAGGGTGCTGCCGGCCGGCGGCAGCACCAGCGCCGGGTCGGCGGCCGCGTCGGCCTCGTCGCGAGCCAGCCCGAGAGCCTCGGTGCCGGCCAGGGCCGCGGCATCGGCCGGAGCCGGTGTCCGTCCGGCTACGGCGGCGCCGGTCAGCTCCTCCTCGGCGTACGCGGTGGCCCCCGGCAGCAGCGCGGTCCAGCCGTCCGGGTCGAGCGGCAGCCCGGCCCGGCCGGCCGGGTGCCGCGCGTTGTGCAGGTGACCGAGCAGCAACGCGCCGCCCGGGCCGGCGAGGTCGAGTGCGGCCGCGACGAAGGCGGGCTTGTCCGGCAGGAAGTACAGCGCGTCGTGGCACGCGACGTGGCGTGGCGTACCCCCGGTGGGCAGTGGCCAACCGGCGGTCAGGTCGGCGCAGACCAGCGCGACCGGCGCGGCCGGCGGCAGCACGAAGCGGCGGGCCAGCCAGAGCTTGGCGAAGACGACGTCCACGCCGGTGGCCCCGGGGTTCCCGTGCCGAACCAGGTGGCGCAGCAGGTGACCGGCCCCGCAGGCCAGGTCGACCACCGGCCGCCTCGCCGGAGGGTGGGCGGCGGTGAGGGCGAGGGCGGCCAGCCAGCTCGGGTCGCTCCAGCGGTGCTGGAAGTATCTGCCGACGCGGCCCAGGGCGAGCAGGTCGACGGCCTCGCTGAGGGTCCGCGCCCGCAGGGCCGCGCGCAGCCGCGCCGGAGCGGGTGGGGCGGCGTCCCACCAGTCGTCGGCGTCGGCGAGCAGGACCACGGCGGCGCTGTCCGGGTCGGCGCGGTCGAGGGCGGCGACCGCCCGCTCCCGCAACTCGTCGCGGGCGGGCCGCAGCCAGGGGATCCCCTCCACCACCGGCCAGCGACGCTCGCCGTCGGTCAGCGTGTGGGCGGTGTCGGCACGCAGCGGTGCGCCGTCCGGGCCGCGCCAGGTCACCGCGACGGGAGCGCCGACGGCGGTCACAATCCGGCCGCCCGCAGCACGTCCCGGTGGTAGCCGAGCACCGGCCCGTCGTGCACCAGCTCCAAATCCACGAGCGCCTGCTCCACGGTGAAGGCGGCGGCACGGGCGTGATGGTGCACCTGGAGCACCCGGTCGAGGACGTCGGCGGCGTGGAACGCCTGCCCGAGCGGTGTCTCCGCAGCCGCCCGGTGCGCCAGCACCGCGCCGGTCCGGGCGGCGAGCGGCTCGGGCAGGTCGGCCAGTTCGTCGCGGGTGAGCCGGTCGACGACCTCGTCGAGGTACGCGCCGAGCAGCTGTTCGCCGGCGAAGCCCGCGTCGGGCATCCGGGCGTTGTGCAGGTGGTGGGCCAATCCGAGCAGGAACGCGTCGCCCGGGTCGGCGCCGGTGTCCTCGGCGAGCAGAGCGGCGTAGACGGCGACGGCCCAGCAGTGCTCGGCGTGGTTCTCGGCGGGTTCGACGACGAGTCGGGGCCGGCCCGGGGCGGTCGCGCCGGCCCGGGGCTGGTCGCACAGCGCGGTCACGAAGGACGGCGGTTTCCCGGCTCCGATCGGCTGCGCCGCAACCAGGGCGGGTAGCGCGGAGTCCAGCCACCGGGCGGTGACCGGGTGCAGGTCCACGGCCAGGTCGTCGATCGCCCGGCGCAGGATCGTCTCGGTCTGCGCGGCGCTCAGGCCGCAGGCGACGAGGCTCGCGGCATCCAGGCCGCCGAGCCGGGCCCCGGCGACCGCGGCGGCGCACTCCCGGGCCGCGACGCCACCCACGTCGGCGCCGGCCACCAACGCCGACCAGGCACGGACGAAGGCCCGCTGGGCGGCGGAGCCGACAGCGTGCGCCACCCGGACCCGTTTGAGGTCGCCCACCTCCCGGAACAGCGTCGGCACCGAGGCCAGCCGGTCCGCTGGGACAGCGACCAGCTCGGTGGTCATGCCGGCTGGTCCAACCAGCTGAGCAGCATCCGCTCCTGAGCGTGCAGCGCGTGCTCGGGAGGCCGGCCGTCGCTGGTCGTGGGCGCCTTGAAGAAGTATCCGAGCTGCTCCTGCGCGCCAGCTTCGCCGCGACGGGCGGCCTCGTCGATCAACCGGACCAGTTCGAGCACGAGCGGCGCCGCGAGGATGGAGTCCCGACACAGAAAGTCGATCTTCATCTGCATCCGCTGGCCGAGGAAGCCGATCAGATCGATGTTGTCCCACGCCTCCTTGGCGTCCCCCCGCGGCCGGTAGTAGTCGATGCGCACCACGTGGTCGTCCACGTCGTAGCCGAGGATCTGGTTGAGGACCGAACCCTTGGTGTCGAGCTTGCTCGCCAGCGACGAGGGATCGTCCAGGATCTGACCGTCCCGGTTGCCGAGGATGTTCGTGGAGTACCAGCCCTCGACGGTCAGTGCACGGGACCGGAACGCCGGCGCCAGCACCGTCTTGACCAGGGTCTGACCCGTCTTGCCGTCCTTGCCGGCGACCGGCACACCCTGCCGCCGCGCCAGTTGCAGCAGGGCCGGCACCTCGGCGCCGAGGCTCGGGGTGAAGTTGACGAACGGGCAGCCCTCCTGGATCGCGGCGTACGCGTAGAGCAGGCCGGGTGTGATCGCCGCGTCGTCGTGGTCCAGACCCGCCTCGAACGCGTCCAGTTCGGCCAGCACCGGTGCGCCCGGGTCGGGACGGGCCTCGGTCGAGGCGAGGTTCACGACCACCACACGATCCAGCCCCTGCGTCTGCTGGAAACGGCGCAGGTCGGCGCGGAGGTGCTCGACCCGGCCGCGCAGCGGCCCGACCGGCACCACGTTGGCGCCGCTGGCGTTGCGGCAGTACGCCGGATCGGCGACCGCCGGCCATGGTCGGATCTCCTGCATCGGTTCGGCGACCGCCTCGAGGTGCGCCGGTTCGACCACGCGGTGCACCTGGGCGGCCTTGGCCAGGTCGTCCACGGCGAGATCCCAACCACCGAAGACGAGCGCCTCGTACGGCACCAGATCGGTGCGACCCGCCAGCGGCAGCCCGGACATGTCCCCCGTCCCGAGCCGCAGCAACTCCACACCGGCAACCGCGGTGGTGGCGACCGCACCACCCAGCCCGACCACCGCTACCCCAACCCGTCGACCCGTCACGCTTCCCCCAGTCCCCGCCGGTCTCTCTGATCCGGGCCGCCGTGTTCCCGCTGAACGCCGGACCAGTCATGGGAGTTCGTCGATCCGGCGGGATCGGGCAATTCCCGTCGCCGCGCTGTCGGTTCCGGTGAAGATGCAGGTGGAGGCGGGCACGACCAGGGGAGGTTGGCTCGTGAAGGTCCTCGTCGCCGGGGGAGCCGGATTCATCGGCAGCACCATCGCGACCCGGCTCATCGACGCCGGCCACACCCCCGTCATTCTCGACAACCTGACCACCGGTCGGCGGGAGTTCTGCTACGGGCGGATCTTCCACGAGGGCGACATCGCCGACGCCGACGTGGTCGACGACGTCCTGCGACGGCATCCGGACATCGACGCGGTGGTGCACTGCGCGGCGCTGATCGTGGTGCCGGACTCGGTGGCCCGGCCGGTGGACTACTACCGGGCGAACGTGTCGGCGACGCTCGAGTTCGTCGACCGGCTCCTCGCTCACCGGGTGCACCGGATCATCTTCAGCTCGTCGGCGTCCATCTACGCGCCGGACCGCGGCCTCGCCGTGGACGAGGCGTCGCCGCTGCACGCCACCAGCCCGTACGCCTCCACGAAGATGGTGGTGGAGCGGATGCTCGCCGACGTCGCCGCGAGCAGCCCGCTGCGGGTGCTGTCCCTGCGCTACTTCAATCCGGTGGGAGCGGACCCGCTGCTGCGAACCGGTCTGCAGGTTCCGGCCCCCACGCACGCCCTGGGCCGGCTCGTCGAGGCACACCTGACCGGAACGCCCTTCCCGGTGACCGGCTCGGACTGGCCCACCCGGGACGGCACCGGCCTGCGTGACTACGTACACGTCTGGGACCTCGCCGCGGCCCACCTCCGCGGGCTGGAGCGGTTCGACGACCTCTTTCCCCCCGGCGCCTGCCCGCACCGGGCGATCAACCTGGGCACCGGAACCGGCACCACCGTGCGGGAGCTGGTCGCGGCGTTCAACCAGGTGATCGCGCGTCCGGTCCGGACGGTCGAGGCGGTACGGCGGCCGGGCGACTCCGCCGGCGCGTACACCCGCAGTGCCCTTGCCTGGGAGTTGCTCGGCTGGCGGGCGGAGCACGACCTGGCCTCGGGCATCCGGGACGCGCTGGCGTGGCACAGCCGGCGGGAGCGGCTGCTGCCCGACCTCGCGCCGCTGCCGCACCGGCTGGCCAGCTGAACCGGCCGGCAGTCAGCTCACCACTGCCGAACCGACCCCACCGGCCGCACCGTCAGGTCAGCCCGTTGGCCCTGACCACGTCGCGGTACCACCCGGCGCTGGCCTTGGGCACGCGGCGCTGGGAGCCGTACTCGACGTAGACGAGGCCGAAGCGCCTGCCGTACCCCTCGGCCCACTCGAAGTTGTCCAGTAGGGACCAGACGAAGTAGCCCCGCAGGTCGACGCCCTGCCCGAGGGCCACGTGCGCGGCGCGCAGGTGGGCGTCGAGGTACGCGATCCGCTGGGGGTCGTTGACGTGGCCGGCGGGGTCGAGGTAGTCGTGGAAGGCTGCGCCGTTCTCGGTGACGTAGAGCGGGAGCGGCCCGTACTCCTGCTGCAACCGCAGCAGCATCTCGGTGAGCCCTTCGGGCTGGATCGGCCACTCCATCGCGGTGCGTGCGACGTCCGGTGGCAGGCGTACGCCGGCGGCGAGGGGATCGGTGCCGGCTGGCTCGTCGGCGGCGAGGTTGGGGCGGTAGTAGTTGACGCCCAGGAAGTCCAGCGGGGTCGCGATCGTCGCCAGGTCGCCGTCGTGCACGAAGGCGAAGTCGCTGACCGGGCGGTAGAGCTCGACCACGTCGGCCGGGTAGTGGCCGCGCCGCAGCGGGTCGAGGAAGAGTCGGTTGAGCTGCCCGTCCATCCGTCGCGCCGCGGCCTGGTCGGCGGGATCGTCGGTGGCCGGGGCGACCGGGGACAGGTTGAGGGTGATGCCGACCCGGGCGGCGGGGTCGCGGTGTCGGATCGCCTCGGCGGCGAGGCCGTGGCCGAGCAGCAGGTGGTGCGTGGCGGCGAGCGCTGCGGCGGGCTCGGCCCGGCCCGGCGCGTGCAGCCCGTAGCCGTATCCCAGCCAGGCGGACACCCACGGCTCGTTGAGGGTGGTCCAGTCGGCCACACCGTCGGCGAGGGCGTCGTGCACCACGTCGGCGTACTCGGCGAAGCGCTGTGCGGTCTCCCGCGCGACCCACCCGCCGCGGTCCTCCAGGTACTGCGGGAGGTCCCAGTGGTAGAGCGTGACGAAGGGCGTGACACCGCGCTCGTGCAGCCCGTCGACGAGCCGGCGGTAGAAGTCGAGACCCTTCTGGTTGACCTGCCCGGGCTCGGGCATGACCCGGGGCCAGGAGATCGAGAACCGGTACGCGTCGACCCCGAGTTGCGCGATGAGGTCGAGGTCGGTGTCCAGCCGGTGGTAGTGGTCGCAGGCGACAGCGCCGGTGTCGCCGTTGCGGACCGCGCCCGGTGTCGCGGCGAACGTGTCCCAGATGGAGGGTGTGCGCCCGTCCTCGGTTGCCGCGCCCTCGACCTGGTAGGCCGCCGTGGCGGTCCCCCAGACGAACCCCTCCGGGAAACGGAACATGCGCCCTCCCTCAACCGATCGAAAGCCTTTCGATCGAAGATCAGGGTACGGTTCTGGCAACCAGCCGGTCAATGGAGGACGAGCATGTCCCGATCCACCCGTCCACCGCTGGCGGCCATCGCCGCCGAGACCGGGGTCTCCGCGCCCACCGTCTCCAAGGTGCTCAACGGCAGGTTCGACGTGGCCGAGGCGACCCGCATCCGGGTGGAGGCCGCGCTGGCCCGACACGGGTACGCGGTACACCGACCGAGGGCGGGTGGCCTTATCGACCTGCTGCTCAGTGACGTGCACAGCTCCTGGGCCGACTCGATCGTGCGATCCAGTGTGGAAGCCGCGGCACAGGTGGGCCTCAGCGTCGTGGTCTCCACCGAACGCGCCCGGGCCACCCGTGGCGACTGGTTGGAGGCGACCCTGCGTCGCGGGACCGACGGGCTGGTCGCGGTCGTGGATCCGCTGCACCCCGCCGACCGTGCCCGGCTCACCGGCTGCGGGGTGCCGGTGGTCCTGCTCGATCCGCTCGGCGGCCCGACCGACGATCTGCCCTCGGTGGGGGTGACCAACTGGGAGGGCGGGCTCGTCGCCACCGAGCACCTGACCGGGCTGAGACACCGGCGGATCGGGATGATCGGCGGCCCCCGGGAGTTCTGGTCGACCAGGGCCCGGGTCGACGGCTACCGCGCGGCGTTGGGTCACGCCGGCCTGCCGAGCGACGAGAGCCTGATCCGGTACGGCACGTTCAACGAACCCGCCGGGCAGGAACACACCCACGCGTTGCTGAATCTGGCCGATCCACCGACAGCGATCTTCTGCGGCAACGACGAGCAGGCCGTCGGCGCGTTACGGGCGGCCCGGGACCGGGGCCTACGGGTGCCGCAGCAGCTCAGCCTCGTCGGCTTCGACGACATTCCTCTCGCCCGCTGGCTGAGCCCCGCCCTCACCACCGTCCGGCAACCGTTGGAGGCCATGGCCGCGGATGCCGTACGGCTGCTGGCGCGGCAGATCGAGGGGGCGGAGCTGGACGCGCACCGCACCGAACTGTCGACCTCGCTGGTGGTCCGCGAGAGTTCGGGACCGCCGGCCTGAGGTCAGCGTCGCGGGGCCGCCGTCGAGGCGCGGTTCACCAACCGCACCGCGAGGCTGGTGTCGCGGCTGCTCAGCCGGGGTTGCTGGATGCGTTCCAGCAGGTGCCACACGGCCTGCGCGCCGAGCAGTTCCTTGTCGGCGGCCATCGTGGTGAGTGGCGGCACCGTGTGCGCGGCCATGGCGATGTCGTCGTAGCCGATGAGACTGACGTCCTGCGGGACCCGCAGACCCCGCGAGCGTGCCGTCTCCAGGGCGCCCAGCGCCGACTCGTCGTTGGCGCAGAAGACCGCCGTCGGTGGCTGACCCAGATCGAGCAGCTCCGCCATCCGCGCCGCGCCGGTTGCGGTGTCGAAGTTGCTCCGGCGTACGTACTCCGGGCGCTCGGTCAGGCCGCGTTCGGTCAGCGCCCGACGGTAGCCGGCGAGCCGGGCCTGGGCGGGCAGCACCTCGGCCTGGCCCGTGATGATCGCCGGCACCGGGTCGGTGTGGCCCAGGTCGAGCAGGTGCGCGGTGGCCTGGAACGCCCCCGCCTCGTCGTCGTGGCGGACATAGTCGACAGGCAGGTCGGTCACCTCGTGTTCCAGCAGCACGCACGGCGTACCGGTGTCGACGATGCGACCCAGGAAGTCCCGGTCGCTGGTGTGGCTGAGCACGAGCAGCCCGCCCACCTGGCGACGCTGCACCGAGAGCGGCAACCCTCCGGTGGCCGGGTCGAAGACCTCGTAGCTCGTGGAGATGTGGAGCCGGGCGCAGGCCTGCTGCGCGCCGAAGAGCACGGAGGCGAAGTATGGGCTGGTGGGAACGAACATCGCGCTGATCTGCGAGACGAAGCCGATGCTGCTGACCAGCGGAGCGGCGGCGGCCGGGGTGCGGCGGCTGCGCGGTCGGTAGCCCAGCTCGTCGGCGGCCGAGCGGACCGCCGCTCGGGCTCCCGCCGAGACCCAGGTCTTGTCGGAGAAGACCGCCGAGGCCGTGCCGATCGAGACGCCCGCGCGCTCCGCCACGGCGCGCAGCGTCGACCGCTGTTGTGCCTCGGTCACCGCTGCCCCCCATCGTCGACACCGCGGGCCGGGTCGTACGCGCCGAGTCTAATTCACTGAACTTCAACTCGGGGACCGCCGCCGACGCCCGCTGGCAGCGCGTCCTCAGAAGGTGAGGACGATGCGGCCGAAGACCTCACCGGCATCCATTCGGCGGTGCGCCTCGGCGGCATCGGCCAGAGGTAGCACGTCGTGCACGACAGCGTGCAGGTTGCCTTCCGCCGCGGCGGCGAACTGCTCCGCCCGGATCCGGTTCCGCTCGCTGGTGGGCACGGTGTTGAGGCTGAACGTCGCGAAGGAGCGAGACCGTTGGAAGGTCCGCAGAAGTTCCATGCCGAAGTCTGCCGGAGGATGCCCACCGACGACACCGACGGCGACCATCCGGCCGTTGTCCGCGAGCCGGTCGAGGAATGACGGCATCTGCTGCCCGCCGACGACGTCGAGAATGACGTCGAACCCGTCGACAGGGGCCGTCCCGCCGTTACCGGCACGGTCGAGCACGACCGTTGCGCCGAGTTCCCGCAGTCGCTTCCCGCGCTCGGGCGAGGAGGTCGTCACCGCGATCGCGCCCGAGCCGCCGAGCGCGGCGAGTTGGACCGCCATGATGCCGATGCTGCCGGCAGCTCCCCGGACCAACAGCGACTCACCGGAGGAGATCCGGCCATGGGCGAGCGCGAAATGAGCGACGGGCCCGGCACTGCCGAGCGCCACCGCGTCGATCGGTGAGAGACCCTCCGGCAGCGGGGTCACGTCCTCGACCCGAGCCACCGCGAGCTCGGCGTAGGCACCGCCGGTCCCGGTGAACGCCCACACACTCCGCCCGATCCACGAGGCGTCGACCCCGTCACCGGCGGCGACCACCTGCCCGGCCACCTCGCTGCCCGGGATGAAGCCCTCCCGGAACCCGTACCCGCTCAGAGTGCCGCGTCGGATCACCGCATCGACGCCGCCGACGCCGATCGTGCCGACCTCGATGAGCACCTGACCGGCCGCAGGTCTGGGCGGCGGCACATCGATCACCGCCATGCCGTCTGGTTCCCCGAACACTCGTATGCTCACGGCCTTCATCTGCTCTCCCCGATCTCGAAGCCACCTGAGCGCGACCGTAGCCGAGCACGTCGTCTGCCGGCGTGAAGTGAGAGGTCATGGCCGAGCATGTGCCTCACATGTGACGGATGCGCCGACCACGACCCGTGGCGAGGACCGGGTCCGGTCGTCCAGGGGCATCATCGGGAGCCCGCGGTAGCGGCGGCGGCGCGAAGCGCGACGTCGACGAGCGTCACCCGACGGGGCAGATCGGGCTGCCGGACACGCTGCGCGAGGTGCCGGATCCCCTCGGCGCCGAGCAGCAGGCGGTCCGCGCCCACGACCGTCAGAGGCTGCGGACCAGGGGTTTCGCGGCCGACCACCGCGTCGGGCTCGTCGGACGGATCGGGTACCCGCCCGGCGAGGCCGTCGAGCGCCACCACGGAGACGGCACCGGGAACGGCGACGCCACCGGCGGCAAGCGCGGCCAGGACGCCGCGCGCCAGCGCGACGCTGCCGCAGACGACGGCGCTGGGAGGCCGGACGAGGGCGAACAGCGCGTCGGCGGCGGCGCGCCCGTCGGCGATGGTGCTCGTGGCCGACAGCCGCAGGTGATCGGCGTGACCATCGCGCTGGTGCTGGCGCAGCGCCGAACGGTGCCCGGCGAGCTGGTCGACGGCGGCGCCGTCCCGGCCGAGCACCAGGGCGGGGGGCGGAGCGGTGTGACCGAGCCGCAGTAGGTGGTCGGTGGCGAGGAAGGCGGCCCGCCGGTCGTGCGGGCGTACCGCGTCCGTCGCCTGGTCGATCCCGCTGTGCTGGATCATCACGCAGGGCACCCCCGCCTCGCGCAACCGCCGTGCCAGTCGCGGGTCCGCGTTGCCGACGAGAAGCGCACCCTGCGGCCGGTCGCGTCGCACAACCCACCGGCCCAGGACGTCGCCGGCCGCCCCGACGACGAGGGTGGCGCCCAGCTCGGCCGCCGCCTTCCGGGCGCCGATGTGCACCGGATCCGGCAGAACGGGCGGGGACGCGGCACTGCCGGTCAGCAGGGCGAGCGCGGTCACCGGCCGGCCGAGGGGCGCCGCGCGGCCACGGGGGTGGTATCCGAGGACGTCGGCGGCCTTCAGCACGGCGTCGCGGGTCTGCCGTGCCACCGGCTGGCGCCGGGTGAACGCGCTCGACGCCGTTCCCATCGAAACCCCGGCCAGGGTCGCCACCTCGTGCAGCGTTGGCCGACCATCGCCACGCATCCACCGCCTCCAGAATGAAACTTCATTCTTGTTCATTGGAGAAGGTACGCCGTGCCGAGAAGACGGCGCAACGACGGCCAGGGCTGCACGGCCACAGAGCAGGACAACACCGATTGAAACGGTCGACGGGCAGGACCCCCCTTGTTGAATCTTCAGATGGATCATCGCCACCACCGGCCGATCGGTGTCAGGGTGGCACCGGTCCGGTCCCCCTCAACCGATGTCGTCAGGAGCCAACCGATGACCCAGGCGGCCCCGACCCACCCCGTGGCCACCGCCCGCCCCGGCCCATTCACCCGAGACGGCCGCCGGCTGCTGCGCGACGGGCGACCGACCTTCCTGCTCGCCGACGCCGCCTGGGCCGCCTTCGTCCGGGCCGAACCCCACGAGTGGGCCGACTACCTGGCACTCCGCCGCGCGCAGGGCTTCACCGCACTGCTGATCAGTGTGCTGCCGATCCCGCACGACCAGTCCGTCGGGCCCGGCGACCGTCGTCCGTTCACCGTCGACGTCGGCGGACGGCGGCGCTCCGCCGAGCCGGACGCCGCGTACCTGCGGCGGGCTCGACTGATGGTCGAGGCCGCGCTCGACCACGGTCTCACTCCGGTGCTCGCCCTGCTCTGGCACAACTACGTTCCCGGCACCTGGGGCGCCGAGCTCACCCCGCACGCGCCGATGGACGCCGCGCAGACCCGCACGTACGTGCAACTCGCGCTCGCGGCCTTCGCCGGGCTCGACGTCATCTACTCGATCAGCGGCGACGAGGCGTACGCCGACGCCGCCCAGACGGCCCGCTACCGACAGGTCCTCGACGAGGTACGCGCCGCCGCTCCCACCAGCCTCGTCACGGCGCACCCGGCGACCGGACAACTTCCCCCGTCATCGCTCACGCACCGACTCGACCTGCTCGGCTACCAGTCCGGGCACGACGTCGACCACCTCGACCGCTGTCCCGACCTCGCCGGCGAACTCAGTCGCCGGCTGCCGGCGCGGCCCGTGCTCAACCTCGAGCCGTGCCACGAGGGACACGGCAGGGTCGGCGGAGCGGGTCGGCACGGGCCGGGTGCCGTCCGCGCCGCGATCTGGTCGTCGGTGCTCGGCGGCGCCACCGCCGGAGTCGGGTACGGCGCGCACGGCGTCTGGTCCTGGCACCGCCAGGGCGACGCGTTCGGCAACGCGCCGTTCTCCCGCCAGCCGTACCCCGTCGACCACGCCATGCATCTCGACGGCGCCCTGGACGCCGCCCTGGTCCGGCGGCTCGTCGAGGAGCACGACCTGTTCGACCTGCTTCCCCGGCAACGCCTGCTGGGGGGCGACCAGCCACGGATACGGGCCGCCGCCACCGCCGGCCTCGCGACGGTGGCGATCTACGCACCGCCGGGCCTGCCGGTGCTCCTTCCCGCCTATCTGGCGGAGCACGACGTGCTGACCGTCAACCTGAACCGACGCCGCCCGGTCGCCACCCGACTGGGCACCGACCCGTCGGGGCGCCTCGTCCTCGATGCCGAGCTGCCCGGGGCCGACCTGCTCCACCTGCTCCGACGCCGGTAGCAGCGGGCCCGCCGGGCCGCCGGACGCGCGACCTCGGCCCGGGTGCCGGCGGTACGGCGACCTCAGCCGCGGCTCGGCGGTGGGGCGACGGAGTCGCGCAGGATGAGCTGTACGTCGACGTAGGTGAGTCGTGGCGGCAGTTGCGGCTCACGGATGCGCTGGACCAGATGCCAGATGCCCTGCGCACCGAGGAGCCGCTTGTCGACCCGGACGGTGGTCAGCGCCGGGCTGCTGTGGCCGGCCAGATCGATGTCGTCGAAGCCGAAGACCGAGCACTGGCGCGGCACCGCGATCTGCCGTTCACGCAGCGACTGGAGCGCGCCGATTGCCGCGGTGTCGCTCCAGCAGAGGACCGCCGTCGGCGGGCGGGGCAGGTCGAGCAGCTGCCGCATCGCCAGCCGGCCACCGTACGGCCCGACATCCGGCGTGCGGCGCACGTAGCGCGGGTCCAGGCCGACGCCGTTGGCATGCAACGCGGCCCGGTAGCCCGCATACCGGTCGGCGATCGGCAGCAGGTCGTCCGGCCCGGTGATCAGGGCGGGCGCCGGGTCCCGGTGACCGAGTCTGATCAGGTGCTCGGTGGCCAGGGCGGCGCCGCGGGCGTCGTCGGCGCGCACGCTGTCCACGGGTATCCCCTCCACCGTGTGATCAACCAGGACGCACGCAATGCCGGTGGCGACGATGCGGGTCAGGAGCCGGGGCTGGATCCAGCCGAGGATCAGCAGCCCCTGCGCGGCGTGCCGCTGCACCACCAGCGGCAGGTCGGCATGGGGACCGTCCGCCGGCAGCGGCTCGTGGATCGTGGTGAGGCCGAGGTCCGCCGCGGCCCGCTGCGCTCCCTCGAGGACAGCCGAGTGGCGCGGGTTGGTGGGGCCGGGATAGTGGGCACCCCGGGCGAGCAGCCCGACGGTCCGCAGGCCCGGCACCTCCGTGGCGCCGATCCGCGGCCGTGGCCGGTAGCCGAGCTGAGTGGCCGCGCCGAGCACCGCCTCCCGGGTCCGCGCCGCGACCGGCTGCCGCCGCGAGAAGACACTGGAGGCCGTTCCGGTCGAGACCCCGGCCAGCGTCGCGACGTCCTGGAGGGTGGGGCGGCCCGACGAGCGCATGCCGCCCTCCGCGTCGTCGAAGTTCGGTCGGGTTTCACACGATAGGACGGGGTCTCGGTGTCGTCAACGCGGTCGGTTGCGGCTTCCGGGGCACGGTGGCGGGGGCGGCCGACGCCGCCTCACCGAAGGTGCTCGGCCAGGAACTGCGCCGTGACCCCGGCCGCGTGGGCCGCACCGCCGGAGTGGTCGCCGTAGGGCCACACCTTGAGCCGCTTGGGACCCGCGCAGTGCCGGTAGGCGGCCATCGTGGTCGACGGCGGGCAGACGTCGTCCATCAGTGCGACGGAGACGAGGGTGGGAGCGGTGATCCGGGCGGCGTGGTTGACGGCGTCGAAGTAGGACAGGGTTGCGAAGGTCTGCTCGACCCGGTCGGGGTTGGTACGCAGGTAGCGGGTGATCTCGAAGTACGGCTGCGCGTTGGTGGCCTGCGTGGCGCGTCGGTAGTGGCACAGCAACGGCACGTTCGCGACCACGGCGGCGAGGTCGGGGACGAGGCCGGCGACGGTGAGGGCGAGCCCGCCGCCCTGACCGTCGCCGGTGACCGCGATCCGCTCCGCGTCGACGGCGGGATGGGCGCGGGCGACCTCGACGGCGCGTACGGCATCGGTCATCAACCTCCGGTAGTAGTGCCGCCGCGGATCCCCCAGCCCTCGGGTGAGGTATCCGTTGGCGGATCCGCCGTACGGCTCCGGATCGACGTCCGGGGTGTCGCCGGGCAGGTCACTGCCCTGCCCGCGGTTGTCGACGACGAGGGTGGCGAAGCCCGCGGCCGGCGCCAGGAGCCACTGGTACGGCGTCGCCCGGCCGCGGTCGACGTCGACGTACTCGATCACGCAGGGCAGCGGCTCGCCCGCCGCGGCGGGCAGCAGCAGCCACCCTCTGATCCGGTCACCGGCCCAGCCGGAGAACGTCACATCGTGAACCCGCACCGCGGACAGCGCGGTGGCCACCGGGACGAAGTCCGGGTCGAGGTCGTGTTTGCGCGCCTCGGTGAGGGTCTCGCGCCAGAACGCGTCGAAGTCCGGCGGTTCCTCCCGTACGGGGTCGTAGTCGTGCAGCTGCGCCTCGGTGAGGTCGATGGTGGCCATGCCGCAGCGTAGGACGTCGGCGCGACGATCGGCCGGGGTGTGCTGAAGTTTCAGTGGCGACGGTCAGGACGGGTCGAGGCGTAGCTCGACGCGCCGGGCGGACGCACCGGCGGCCACGGCGAGCTCGACGCCGTCGCCGTCGACGCCCCGCACCGTGAGCCCGGCGGGCAGGTCGAGGCCGATCCGCAGCGCACCGTCGGTGCGGGCGAGGCGGACCGTCATCGGGCCGGCGGCGGTGACGACCGTGCTGCTCACCCGGGCGAGGTCGCCGAGCTGCGGATCGAGCCGCGTCCGTCGCCCGCCGGGGGCGAGGATCGTGTGGCCCAGCACCCCCTCGACCAGCGCGATCAGCGGCCCGGCGGCGCAGTGGCTCCACTGGTGGTCGCTGTCCGGCTCGACGTGCCACATCTCCTGGATGGTCCCGTTCGCCCGCACCGACGGCAGCGACGCCCACCGCCGCCGCAGCTCGTCGAGGACGGGCTGGATGCGCCGCCGCGCCGCCAGTGCCCGGAAGCGCCAGACCGCGTTCGCCGGGTAGGAGAGGCCGACCCGGGGATCCGGCGCGGCGAGCAGCTCGGTCATGGCGGCGAGCGCCCCGCCCGGTGCCAGGTCGTACCGGACGGCCGTGGCGAGGGACCGGTCGTCGAACCGGTACGCCGCCGGGGACGCCGCCCAGGGCAGGTTCGCGACGTACGCCTGCGGCCCCGGCGCCCAGAACGACGTGCGGACGAGCCCGGACAGCGCGTCGGCGAGGTCGCGCGCCGCCGCCGCCTCGGCGGGCTGCCCGGCCAGCTCGGCCAGGGGCGCGTACGCGAACCGGAGCATCGCGACGACGTAGAGGTTGAAGGCGCAGCTCTTCTCCCGCTGGGTGACGAACGCGTCGTGGTCGAGCCAGACCTGCGGCGAACCGAGCCCGCTCACCGGGATCAGCCCCGCCCGTTCGTGCCACCCTCGCAGGTAGGCGACGAGACGACGCAGCGGCCCGAAGACCGCGACGACGCTCGCCCGGTCACCGGTCTCCCAGTAGTGGTGCCAGCAGTCGAAGACGAACCCGACGCTGTGGTCCAGCATGGAGCCCCAGGCGGTGAGCCCCACCTCCCGCTGGCCGAGGCGGACCAGCCGGTCGGCGCCCGGCCAGCTGTCCAGGAACCACCCCTGTGTGGTCGCCCCCCGGGCGTAGCCGCGGACGAACCGGGCCGACTGCGCCGCCGCACCGAACAGCAGCCGGGTGACGTGCAGTTGGTGGCCCGCGTCGCCGCTGTACTGCTGCCGCTCGCGGCCCATTCCGTCCACGACCGCGTCCTGCGCGCTGTTGCGCACGGTGTTGAGGGTGGCCGTGAAGACCCGGTCGAGCAACACGTCGTCGGTCGAGACGAGCGGCCGTACGGGCCACGCGTACTCGCGGGCGCGGAAGTCGACCCGGCCGATCCGCAGCGGCCCGTCCGGGTTGCGGACGTGCAGCTGGATCCAGCGGCAGCACTCGTACTCGAAAGGTTCGTACCGGATCGGATCGGTGTCGAGAGTGACCCTCGACCAGCTGAACTGGCCAAGGTCGAGCCATCCCGTCGCGGTCGGGTCGTGCCCCTCGGCGGTGACCACCTCGACGATCGAGCCGGCTGGTCCGTGCAGCTCGACCCGGGGCCAGCCGACGCGCTGCCGGTCCAACCGGTAGGTGACGTACCAGGACCAGTTCTTCCCGCTGGGCGGCAGCAGGACGGCAGCGCCGACGGCCCGGCCACCGTCGGGCAGCGGGTGCGATCGGGTGTCCGGCGGCCCCGGCGTCCGCAGGTCGAACCAGTCGTCGGGGTCGGCGGTCCAGGACGCGCGCCCCGCGTCGGTGCGCACGGCAGGCAGCAGTCGTCCCTCGTCCATCTGCGGGATCGGCCGGGCGATCAGCGACCCGGCGGCCACCGGTCCGACGTCACCGACCACGTCACGCAGCGACCCGTCGATCGGTGGTCGGGACGCCGGCACGTCGAGCGGTACGGCCGCGTGCCAGCCTTCGCGCTCCGGCTGCGGATCGGTCAGCCAGTGCGGGTCCGCCCGGCGCAGGTCGGTCACCTCCTGCCACCCCCGCAGGTAGGAGCGGCGGGACGCACCCGGCGGGCGGGACCGGTCCACCCGCACCTGCCACCGCTGGTCGGTGCCGATCGTCTCGGTGCGACCGTCGGGGTGCTCGACGTCCAGGCGGCACAGGAGGCCGGGCCGGCCGGCGACGTAGGTCCCCTCCCCGACGCCGAGATACAGCACCTCGACGGCGATGACGTTACGCCCCGGTCGAAGCAGGTGGCCCAGCTCGATCTCGTCCACCTCGAGCACCCGGGGGTCGCACGGCGCCGGCCCCCAACCGGCGCGCTCGCCGTTGACGTGCAACCGGTAGCGGCTGTCCGCGCTGATCCGGGCGGTGGCCCGGCGGACCGGGCCGGGCAGCGTCAGCACCCGACGACAGAGCACGACCGTGTTGGGTAGGGCCCGCTCGCCGCCGACCCAGATCCAGCGGGCGGGTGTCAGGTCCACCGCGGGCTCGACGGTGGGCCAGCGGACTCCGGCACGCTCCGTCATTTCCACCCCATCCGAACGAGCAACGTACTCCACCCGAATTTTCAGAATGAAGTTCAATGAAAATACTCCGCGGCGACCCTATCGCGGGAACCTGCGTGCTGGGTAGCGTGCGGCATGGCCATCATCGACCTCACCGAGGAGCAGCTCCTCGACTACCGCTGTGAGCGGGAAGAGCCGGCGGACTTCGACGCGTTCTGGCAGGAGACCCTCACCGAGGCCCGCAGCCACGACCTCGACCCCGTCTTCGCGCCGGCGGTGACCGCGCTGCGGACCGTCGAGGTCCTCGACGTGACGTTCTCGGGCTGGGCCGGCGACCGGATCAAGGCCTGGCTGCTCATCCCGCGCGGCCTCGCCGGCCCGGTGCCCTGCGTCGTGGAGTTCATCGGGTACGGGTGTGGCCGCGCCACCCCGTACCAGTGGACGGCCACCCCCGCCGCCGGCTTCGCCACGCTGATCCTCGACAACCGGGGGCAGGGCGGCTGGCTCCCGGCCGACACCCCCGACCGGGAGCCCGAGCCGGTCCTCGGCGTCACGAACAGCTTCCTCACCCGGGGCCTCGGCGACCCCCGGCGGCACTACTACCGCCGGCTGATGACCGACGCCGTCCGGGCCGTCGAGACCGCCCGCGCCCATCCGGCGATCGACGACGCCCGCGTCGCGGTGGCGGGCGGCAGCCAGGGTGGCGGACTCGCGCTCACCGTGGCCGGCCTCCTCCCCGACCTCAGCGCCGCCGTCGTGCACGCCCCCTTCCTCTGTCACTACCGCCGGGCCACGCAGGTGACCGACTCCTACCCGTACTTCGAGATCACCCGCTACCTGCGGACGAATCCCGACCGGGTCGCCCAGACCTTCCGCACCCTGTCCTACTTCGACGCCGTCAACCACGCCGCCCGGATCACCGCCCCCACCCTCGTCACCGTCCCGCTGATGGACGACGTGTGTCCGCCGTCCACGGTCATGGCCGCCTACCAGCACTGCCCCGCCGAGAAGCAGCTGCGCGTCTGGCCGTACGGGGACCACGGCGGCGGCGAGACGCACGCCACCGGGGCGACGCTGGAGTTCGTCGCGAAGCGCCTCGCGGAGTAGCGGCCGCCCGTCACGGCAGCACCGGAAACCACTGCCGTACGGGCAGGCCCGCCAGCTCCATCAGCAGCTCGCTGTAGAGCGCGTCGGCCCAGCCGAACCAGGGCCGGGTGTAGTCGCCCGGATCGTCCACGTCGAAGCTCTCGTGCTGGCGACCGGTGCCGGCGTCGGTCGCGGCGAGCAACCGCGCGAGGCGGTGCCGCTCCGCGTCGTCGTCGCTGGTGAGCGCCGCCATCGTCAGCGCCAGCGGCCAGACCCGGCGACCCGGCGTGTGCGGGCTGCCGATTCCGCTGGCGAAGCGACCCACGACATGGTGTGGATTCGCGGGGCTGAGCACGAACCGTCGGGTGCGGCGGTAGAGCGGGTCGGTGCCGGCGCAGAAGCCCAGATACGGCAGGGAGAGCAGGCTGGGCACGTTGGCGTCGTCGAGCAGCGCCTGACCGCCGTGCCCGTCGACCTCGTAGGCGTACACCGCGCCGAGACCCGCCACCCGCCGCGTGCCGTGGGCGGCGATGCCGGCCCTGATCTCCGTGCCGAGGGCGCTGGCGGAGCGCGCCAGCGCACCACGACCGTCGAGCGCGGCCAGCTCGGCGAGGGCGTGCAGCGCCACGGTGGCCAGGGCGTTGGCGGGTACGTGGTAGCCGTACCGGCAGGCGTCGTCGCTGGGCCGGAAGCCCGACCAGGTCATTCCCGTCCAGGCGACGGACCCGCCGCGACCGCCGCCGCCGAGCTGGTCCCCCGGCCAGGCCCCGGCCCGGCGGAAGGCGTAGTCGGAGCGCTGCGGATGCGTCTGCTCCACCCGCCACAGCCCGAGAATGTCCTCGGCCACCTGGAAGAACTCCTCGTCCAGGTGTTCGGCGCGGTCGGCGGCCCGATGCAGCGCGTAGCCGAGCAGCAGGGGCGCGCAGAGCGAGTCCAGCTCGTACTTGCGCTCCCAGACCAACGGGCCGGGTGGCGGCTCGTCGGCACCGTCGGGCCGCTCCGGTCGTGCTCGGAAGGCATTGGCGTACGGGTCGACCCGGACGTAGGAGAGCTGCCGCCGCAGCACGCCGGCCAGCTCTCCGTACACCTGCGGGTCGGTGGCCGCGACCAGGTAGGGCCGCACCTGGGCCGCGCTGTCGCGTAGCCACATGGCCGGGATGTCCCCCGTGGCGACGAAGACCGTGCCGTCGTCGAGCGGCTGCATGGCCGCGCCCCAGCTGCCGGCGAAGCAGCCGTGGAACACCCGCGCCAGGCCGGGGTCGAGCCGCTCGGCGACGGTGTCGGCCACCGCGGCGAGCGCCGGAGGAAGTGCTCGGGGAGCCATCGGTGTTCCCTTCGGACCGATCGGACGGGCTACCGGCGCCGGGCCACGTCGCCGTACACCACGCCGTTTCCACCGAAGCCGACGTAGACGCGGCCGGGGCGGGCCGGGTCGCCGGTGACCACCGTGATCGTCGCGGCGTAGCCACCGGGGTAGCGGGAGACCAGACTCCACCGTTGGCCCTGGTCGTCGGAGCGGTAGACCCCCCAGACGTCGCCGATGCGGGCGTTGGCGAAGACCGCCGGGTAGCCGCCGGGCTGCACCGGCGCGCCGAAGCCGAACGCGCGAGCGTCCTGGACGGCCGCGATCCGGGTCCAGGTGGCACCACCGTCGGTGGTGTAGGAGAGCCCGCCCTGGGCGTTGCTGGACCACACGTGCCCGGCACGTCCCGGTACGGCGTGCACCTGGCCGAAGACGTGCGAGTCGTTGCCGTCACCGGTGGGTGGTGTGCCCGGCATCCTGACGAAGGAGACACCCCCGTCGGTCGATCGGAAGAACTCGCCGTGGTTGCGGGTGGTGTAGAGGTAGAAGGTCCCCGCCGTCACCGTGTCGGCGTCCAGTGCCCGCTTGCTTCCCCACCAGATCAGGTCGTGGATCCCGGTGCCGGCGGAGATCCCCGTCGACGGGGTCCAGCTGCGCCCGTCGTCGGTGCTGTACTGCGGCACGTTCTGCGGATCCCCGCTGGCCAGTGCTGGGATGCTCGGCTGCCAGACCATGCTCTCGGCGTTGGCCGAGACGGCGATGTTGCCGCCGTACAGCTGCCGGATCTGGCTCTTGTCGCCGCCGAACGGGGTCCAGGTGCGGCCTCCGTCGGTGGAGTAGCCGGACGCCGGAGCCGTGGTCCACGGGGTGTCGATCGGCTGGTACTGGGCTCGGGTGTCGCTGGACACCATGGCGACGTACGACGGTCGCGCCGCCGCGTACGAGACGCTGGTGCCGGCCGAGAAGGCGTCGGTGAGGACGGTACGCGCGGGGTACGCGTCGGGGTCGTCGTGACGGAAGCCGTTGCGGTCCGCGATGGCGCTGATCGGCGCCCCTCCCGGCGGCGCCACGAGGTCGTAGGTGACCGCCTCCTCGATACCCGCGCTGACGAAGTTCCACGTGACGGCGGTGTCGGCGTCGAAGACGTCCTCGCTGCGCCACACTCCGATGCCCTGCGGGAACCAGACCCGACCCGGGTGGGTGGGGTCGACGACGAAGGTGCCGGTGGAGAGGTAGCCGCCCTCGGTCGTCTGCAGCGGCCAGCCGATCTCGGTCGATCTCAGCGAGTAGCTGAGCGTCTCCCAGGTGGCGCCGCCATCGAGGGAGCGGAACAGGTTGCCGGGGGTGACGGCCTGGCTCGTCGCGATCAGCCGGGACGCGTCGTGCGGGTCGACGCCGAGGAGGAAGCCGGGACCGGCCGAGGGGGCGCTCACCTCCGTACCGGCGTGGTCGGCCGGGGTGAAGCGGCGGATGGTGTGCGGAAAGCCGACGTAGAGAGTGCCGTCCAGGGTGATCTTCGCGTCGCTGGGCGTCTCGGTCGTGGCGTACGCGAGCGTCCAGTTGCGTCCGCCGTTCGTGGACAGGTAGACGCCGTGTCCGGCGACGCCGGCCCAGATCCGGTGGCTGCGGCCGCGTACCGCGGATCCGCTGGGGTCGTGCAGCACGAACGCGACGCCGACGCGGTCACCGGGCGCGCTCGCCGGGATCTGGTCGGTGCTCACCTGGCGCCAGCTCCGGCCGCCGTCGGTGGTTGCGAACAGCCCGGCGGTCCGGGAGCCGAAGTATGCCCGGCGCGCGTCGCGGGGGTCGACGCTGAGCCGCTCGGGGCCGGTGCGGTACTCGTTGTTCCCCTCGATGTAGGTGCGGAACCCGCCGTCGGACCAGTGCTCACCCCGGTCCCGGCTGACCAGGATCCGCCCGCCCTCGCCGGTGCCGACGGCGGCGTAGACGACGCGGTCGTCGCTGGCCGCCACGGCGACGCTCTCCACCCCGTAGTCCGCCGCGCTCGGCTGGGGCACCCGGTCGCCGCGGAGCAGCGGGGTCCATCCCTGCGTCGCCTCGTTCCAGCGGACCAACCCGCCGACGTCCTCCCGCGCGAAGACGACGCCCGGGCTCGTCGGGTGCGCCACCAGGCCGGTGACGAAGCCGGTGCCCCCCATCCGCAGCGGCCTGAAGGAGTACGCGGCCCGGGTCGGCGGCGCCGTCCGCGTACCGGTCGAGTGTGGGGTGCCGGGCGGCGTGGACGCCGCACTTCCGGACGAACCGGTGCCGAGCAGCGTCGCGCTGACGGCGGTGGTCTGCGGCGGTGGACCGGCGGCGGGTGGACCGGCGGGTACCGGTCGGCAGCCGCCGACGAGCAGCACGGCGGTCGTCAGGATGACGGCGCGAAGCAGGGGCGTGCGGACGGGCATGGTTCCCTCCAGGACGGGGGTGGCGAAGCGGGACGACCGGGTGGTTCAGCGGTGTGGTCGGGCCGGGCGGGCGCCCACCGATCCGCGCGGGATCAGCGACACCCGCAGTCGGGTGTCCCGGACCGCGAGGTCGGGCTGGGCGACCCGCTGCACGAGGTGCCAGACCGCCTGGGCGCCGAGCAGACCCTTGTCCACCCGCATGGTCGTCAGCGGCGGGTCGGTGTGCGCGGCCAGGTCGATGTCGTCGTGGCCGATCACGGAGATGTCGGCGGGGATCCGTAACCCCCGCTCCCGCACCTCCGCGAGGGCTCCCAGGGCAAGGGTGTCGGTGCAGCAGAAGACGGCGGTGGGGCGGATCGGCAGGGCGAGCAGCTCGGCCATCGCCGCCCGGCCGCCGGTCGGGTTGAGGTCGTGCTCCAGCCGCAGGTACGCCGGCTCGACGGTGCGGTCGAACTCGGCCAACGCGCGGCGGTAGCCGGCCACCCGGTCGCTGATCGACGTCATCGCCGACGGCCCCGCGATGATGGCGGGCACGGGGTCGAGGTGCCCGTGCTCCAGCAGGTGCCGGGTCGCGAGGTAGCCGCTGCGCTCGTCGTCGTCGCGGACGCAGTCGATCGCCGGCTCCTCGACGGCGTGGTCGACCAGCACGCAGCCGGTGCCGGTCGCGAGGAGCCGGCGCAGGTAGTCGGGGTCGTGGACGGAGACCGCCAGAATCCCCTGGACCCGGCCGCGGCGCACCATGACCGGGAGTTCGCCGCCGCCGTCGCCGTCGGGCTGGACGACCTCGATGGTCAGGGAGATGCCGAGCGCGCGACAGACCTGCTCGACACCCTGCAGCACCGGGCCGAAGAACGGGTTGGCCGCCGAGGCCTGGTGCGACCACCGGGTGACCACGCCCAGCGCCGTGAGGGTGCCGACCGGTGAGCGGGGCCGGCTACGCCGTCGCGGCTCGTAGCCGAGGTGGTCGGCGGCCGTGAGGACCAGCGCCCGGGTTCCCGGGGTCACGAAGACCGTTCGGGAGAAGACATGCGAGGCCGTGCTCACGGCGACGCCCGCCTGCGTCGCCACGTCGCGGAGGGTGGGGCGGCGGTTCATCGCACCTCCAACGAACGTTCGACGGTTTTCAGTGAACGTACGCGCCACCGTGATGCTCGTCAATAGTCGCTGATCAGTGCTCATACTGCCGAACGCCGCGCTCTCGTGCGGGCTGGGAGGGGTATCCAGAACCTGCCTGGCGGACCTATGCTCCCGCTCGACGTTCGCAACTAATTCGATGAAATTTCAATACCATGTCGGAGACCGGAGGAGCCATGAACCCACCGGGCGTACCCCTGCCCCCAGCCGCCCCGCCGGCGCCCGCCCGGCGACGGCTTCTCGTGCGGGCCGACGACGCGGGCCTGTGTGTCGGCGTCAACCGGGCCATCGTCGAGACCGTCCGGAACGGCATCGTCGGCAACGTCTCGGTGATGGTCCCCGCTCCCGCCTTCGCGGACGCCGCGCGGCGGCTGAGCGCCCTGCCCCCGGTCTGCGTGGGCCTACACGCGACCCTCACCAGCGAATGGGTCGCGCCGCGGTGGCGGCCGATCCTGCCCGGGCACGAGGTCCCCTCCCTGGTCGACGACGAGGGCTACCTTCCGTCGTCGACGGCCGAGCTGCACCGCCGCACACCGGCCCTGCCCGAGCTGCTCGCCGAGGTCGAGGCCCAGCTGCGCCACGCCCGCTCGGCCGGGCTGCGGGTGACCTACCTGGACGAGCACATGGGTTTCGGCTGGCTGCCGGGGGTCCGCGAAGCGCTGGTGGCGTTGGCCCGACGGGAGGGGCTGGTGCCCGCCGAGGAATGCGCCGTCCTGCCCGAGGCGCCCGAGGGGACCCCGCCCGGCCCGGCCCTGCTGCACCGGTTGGCAGCCGCGCCGATCGGTACGGCGGTGCTGGTCACCCACCCCGGTCTCGACGAGCCCGAGCTGCGCGCGATGCACGAGCGGCACGGTCGACCCGGCGAGGTTGCCGTCGCCCGGGACGCCGAGCGCGCCGCGCTGACCGGTCCGGAGGCGCGGCGACTCGTCGCGGCGGTCGGGATCGACCTCGCACGCTTCACCTCCATCCACGACGGAGCCGTCGAACCGGTCCCGGCCGTACCCGGCTTCCGCACCAGCGCACCCAGGGGAGACGAACGATGACGCTGGCCCACCTGCCGACCCCGCCGATGGGCTGGAGCAGCTGGAACACCTTCGGTCCGACCGTCGACGAGGCGGTCATCCGACAGACCGCCGACGCACTGGTCAGCACCGGCCTGCGTGACCTCGGCTACCGCTACGTCAACATCGACGACCACTGGCAGGGGGGCCGGGACGGCAGCGGGCGGATCGTCGCCCACCCACAGCGGTTTCCCGGCGGCATCGAGGCACTCGCCGACTTCGTGCACGAGCGCGGGCTCAAGCTCGGCCTCTACTCCGACGCCGCGGAGCTCACCTGCGGGGGCGAGGTCGCCAGCCTCGGGCACGAGGAGCGGGACGCCGAGACCTTCGCCTCGTGGCGCATCGACTACCTGAAGTACGACTACTGCCACGCACCGGTGGACCGCGGGACGGCGGTGCTGCGCTACACCGCCATGGGCCGCGCTCTGCAGGCGACCGGTCGGGACATCGTCTACAGCGTCTGCGAGTGGGGCGGACGCGAGCCGTGGCTCTGGGCCGCCCAGGCCGGCGCGCAGTTGTGGCGTACCACGGGGGACGTCTGCGACTCGTGGAACGGCGGTGACCGCGTCGACCAGCACGGCATCGACGAGATCGGCTTCGACCTGCAACGTGGCCTGGAGCGCTTCGCCGGCCCCGGCTCCTGGAACGACCCCGACCTGCTGGTGGTGGGGATGCACGGCCGGGGTCACGTGGCCGGCGACATGGGGTTCGGCGGCTGCACCGATGTCGAATACCGCACGCACTTCAGCCTCTGGAGCCTGCTCGCGGCACCCCTGATCATCGGCACCGACGTGCGTGCCCTCGACGAGGCCACGGCGGCGATCCTCGGCAACACCGAGCTGATCGCGCTGAACCAGGACGGCCTGGGCCGGCAGGGATGGCGGACCGGCACCCGCGACGGTGTGGAGATCTGGTGCAAGCCGCTGCTCTTCGGCGACGTGGCGGTCGCGCTGTTCAACCGGACGGGGCAGGACGCCGTGGCGGTGGCGACGCTGGGCGACCTGGGCCTGCACGGCGAGTACGCCGTCCGCGACCTCTGGACCCACGGGGACCTGCCAACCCTCGCCGGTGCGAGGGGCGCGCTCACGACCCGGCTGCCCAGCCACGGCTGCGCCGTCTACCGCCTCGTCCCGCGCGGGGAGGCGCGGACGAGCATTCATCCGCCCCGCTGAGCGGCAGGCAATTGTTCAAATTGTTCGATGCAGTCATTTCATTGACGTTCAACGCTTTGCAACGGTAGCCTTCCGGAAACAAGCCGTTAATACTAGTCAATGGCTGTTCACCGTCGACCAACGACGACGGAACCTCATCGAACAATTCGAACGGACCCCGGCGCGCCATGGGCGCCGCAGCCCGTCACGAGCGGAAAGGAATGCGGCATGGTCAACGTAACCTGGACCCGGTTCGCTCGCGCCATCGGTGCGCCGCTGGTCGCAATGCTCTGCGTTCTGGCGGTGGGAGCCACCCCGGCGTACGCGTACTGGACCAACACCTGCGACGACTGGCAGTCCCTGTTCTACGGCAAATACCAGACCATCAACAACAAGTGGGGCCACACGGTCAACAACTGGGGCACCGGCTGGCAGTGTGTGGGGCGCGACACCGACAACACCACGAATGGCTGGCAGGCTGATCTGAGCTGGTCGAACTCGTCGTCCGAACAATGGGACGAGTACCACATCAAGGCGTTCCCCAGCACCGTCGTCGGCTGGCAGTGGGGTTATGCGAATCCCGACCGCGGTGGCCTGCCTGTGCACCTGTGGGAGAACAAGAACGTCTGGACGAACTGGTCCTTCCAGAATCAGGTCGGCGACCAGAAGAGCGACGCCATCTACGATCTGTGGCTCGACTGGAGCGACAACCCCTCGAGCCAGCCCACGGACGAGGTCATGATCTTCCTCGACTACACGGCCGGCGCCCACCCGGAGAGCAACAAGGTCGCGACGGTCGACCTCGCCGGTGCCACCTGGGACGTCTACCGGTCCACCGACTCGTGGCAGGTGATCAGCTTCGTCCGGACCGCCACCACGACGAGCGCGAGCATGAACCTGCGCGACTTCCTCGGCTACGCCGTCGACGCCGGCTGGCTCGACCCCAACAAGTACCTGATCAGCGTGCAGGCCGGTTTCGAGGTCTGGCGCGGCGCCGGCAAGTACATCACCACCGACTACAACGTCTCCGTCTCCTAGAGGCCGCGGCGCGGCCTCGGTCGATTCCGAGGTGGGTCCGGGCGGCGACCCGGCAGCGCGCAGATCCCGTCTCGTCCGGACGGATCTCCGCGCGGCCGACCGTCGCCCGGACCGGTGCCTCGCGCGTCGGCAGGCTGAGCCCGCACCGGAGTGTGGGCGATCCGCTCGGTCCATCCGAATAATTCTGCGATAGAATTTATCGCACGCCAGTCGTTCCGGATGCTCGGTGGATCGAGCCGCCAACCCGGTCCGGCGAGCCGGCAGCGTCGTCGGCGGGCCGGACCGACAGCACACGGGGACTACCAGATGAACAACGCGATCCCGCCGACCGGCGCCGCCCTCGCCCCGGACGAGATGACCGAGAGCGCGGGCCGGGTCCTCCTGGAGATCCTTCTTCACGGTCCCCTCCCCCGCGTGGAACTGGCCCGCCGCCTGGGCCTCTCCGGCCCGAGCCTGACCCGGCTGACAAAGCCGCTGATCAGCTCGGGTCGGTTGATCGAGGGGCTGGCGCGCAACCAGGCCATCGGCCGGCCCTCACGACCGCTCGACATCGACGTGCACTCGGAGCGGTTCCTCGGCGTCAAGCTGACCGGAGCTGCCCTCTACGCGGTGGTCACCGACCTCCGGGGCACCGTGCTCGCCGAGGGCGAGCGTCCTCTGACCGGGACGGATCCCGCTCAGGTCGCCGCCGACGTGGCGGACGAGGCACGTCACTTCGAACGTCAGTTTCCTCCGCTGACCGGGATCGGCATCGCCCTCGGCGGTCGCAGCCCGGACGGCCGGACCGTCGGCGAGGCCAACTTCCTGGGTTGGCACGACGTTCCGCTCGCGGCGCTCGTGGAGGAGACGACCAAGCGGCCGGTGGTCCTCGCCAACGACGTCAACGCCCTGACCCAGGCGCAGCACTGGTTCGGCGCGGGACGCGGCCTCACCAGTCTCGCCGTCATCACGGTCGGCGCGGGGGTCGGCCTCGGCCTGGTGACCCACAACCAGCTCGTCGGTGGGCTGCACGGGGGCGCGGGCAGCATCGGCCACCAGTTCCTCATGTCGGCCGAGGCGACCTGCTGGCGAGGGCATCGTGGCTGCGCCAACGCGCTGCTGTCGACCCGTGCCATCGAGGCGGCGGCCCAGCGCCGCACGGGCGAGCCGATGCCGTTGGACGACGTCCTGCGTGGCGCCGAGCGCGGCGACCCGGTGCTTCGCGCCGTCATCGACAGTGCGGGCGAGGCGCTCGGCCTGCTCGCCGCGAGCGTGGCCAATGTGGTGGATCCCGAGCGGATCGTCGTCGCAGGTGAGGGCGCCCGCCTCGGCGTCGTCGGCGAACACGCCATGCTCCGCGCGTTCCACGAGGCGCAGGCGTGGGAGACCACGGAGACCCCGATCGACGTCCAGCCATTCGCCTTCAACGAGTGGGCGCGCGGCGCCGCGGCCAGCGCCATCCATCTGTGGGCGCTGAGCTGACCGCTCGCCTTCGACCACCGTCCGGGCCGGTGCGCGACCACGGCGACGTCCCGCCCCGACACTGCCGGACCATGCCGCTGACCCGGCACCACCGGGCTCGCACGGGTCGGCGGCCGACCCGTGCGTGATCAGGCCGGTCGGTGCTCGGCGAGCCGCGGGTTGCGGGTGGGATCGGGTGCGGCGGCGGCGAGCCGTTTGGTGAACTCGGCGCGGGGCCGCAGGATCACGTCGTCGGCCGGACCCCGCTCGACGATCTCCCCCTGGTACATCACCATGATCTCCTCGGAGAAGTGCCGCGCGGTGGCGAGGTCGTGGGTGATGTAGAGGATCGCCAGGTCCTCCTCGCGCTGCAGTCGGGCGAGCAGGTTCAGGATGCCGAGCCGGATCGAGACGTCGAGCATCGACACCGGCTCGTCGGCGATGAGGACGCGCGGCCCGGGGGCCAGCGCCCGCGCGATCGCGACCCGCTGCCGCTGGCCACCGGAGAGCTCGTGTGGCTTGCGGCCGGCGAAGTCCGCCGGCAGGTTGACCCGCTCCAGCAGCTCGGCCACCCGGTCGCGCAGCTGGGCGGCGTCGAGCCGGTGATGGAGCAGAAGTGGCCGCGCGAGGTGGTGGGCGACGCTGTGGAACGGGTTGAGGGACGCGAACGGGTCCTGGAAGACCATCTGCACGTCGTGGCGGTAGCGGGCCAACGCCCGACCACGGCGACCCGCGGGAACCCCGTCGAGGCGGATCTCGCCGCTGGTCGGCTCCTCCAGGCGGGCGATCATCCGGGCGACCGTCGACTTGCCACTGCCCGACTGCCCGACCAGCGCGACCGTCCTGCCCTTGGTCAGCTCGAAGGAGACGTCCCGGACGGCGTGCAACGGGGTGCGGCGACGCCCGGTGCGCAGGGTGAAGGTCTTGTGGAGCCGGTCGACGGCGAGCTCGGCGGTCACCGCGACGCGCCGTCCGCCGCGAGGCCGTCGGCGGCGATCGCGTCCGCGCGCTCCCCGGTGAGGGTCGGGAACGACGCGAGCAACGTCTTCGTGTACGCCTCCTGCGGCGCCGTGTAGATGCGGTCGACGGTGTCGAGCTCGACCACGAGCCCCTCCTTCATGATGGCGATCCGGTCGCTGATCTCCAGGAGTAGCGGCAGATCGTGGGTGATGAACAGGACCGCGAAGTCGAACTCACGCTGCAGGCGCTGGATCTCGGCGAGGATGTCCCGTTGCACCAGCACGTCGAGAGCGGTGGTCGGTTCGTCCATGATGATCAGTTGAGGGCGCAGCGCGAGCGCCATCGCGATCATGACCCGTTGCCGCATGCCGCCGGATAGCTCGTGCGGAAAGCTGTGTCGGCGAGTCGGATCGACGCCGACCAGCTCGAGCAGCTCAGAGCAGCGCTGGTCGACCGCGTTGCGGGGCAGGTCCGGTCGATGGGTGGTGAGCACGTCGCGTAGCTGGGCCGAGATCCGGGTCACCGGGTTGAGCGAGTTCATCGAGCCCTGGAACACGATCGACGCCTTGTCCCAGCGGTACGCGCGCAGCGCCCGCCCCCGCAGCGCCAGCACGTCGATCTCGGTGCCGTCGCGGTCGTGGAAGATGACCGAGCCACCGGTGATCAGAGCCGGTGGGCGGAGCAGCTGGTTGATCCCGTACGCGAAGGTCGACTTGCCGCAGCCGCTCTCCCCCGCCAGGCCGACGATCTCGCCGCGGCCCAGTTCCAGGCTCACGCCGCGGACCGCGGTCACCGGACGGGCTCCGCGGTATTCGACGGTGAGGTCCCGGACCGTCAGCACCGGTTCGGCGGTGGTCATCGGTGCTCCTGTCGGGCCTGCCGCGGCATCCGGTAGGTCCGCAGTCGGGGGTTGATCACCTCGTCGAGGGCGAAGTTGACGAGGGCGAAGCCGCAGCCGAAGATCGCGATCAGGACGCCGGGCGGCACGAACCACCACCAGGCGCCGAGCAGCAACGCCTGTCCGGCCTGCGCGTCGGCGAGCATCGTGCCCCAGGTGATCGAGTCCGAGGCGCCGATGCCGATGTAGGAGAGGCCGGCCTCGGCCAGGATCGCCCCGACCACGCCGAAGACGAAGCCGCTGGAGAGCACCGGCAACAGATTGGGGAAGATCTCCACGAGCAGGACGCGCCACAGCTTCTCACCGGCGACCCGGGAAGCGGAGACGTAGTCGCGGCTGCGCAGCGACAGGGTCTGCGCCCGCAGTACCCGTGCCCCGCCGGCCCAGCCGGTGAGCGCGATGACGAGCGCGACCATCCAGAGGCTCTTGTGTTGCACGTACGCCCCAATGATGATCATCAGTGGCAGGCCCGGGATCACCAGCAGCACGTTGGACAGCAGTGAGAACGCGTCGTCCACGAACCCGCCGGCGTACGCCCCGACAACACCGAAGAGCGAGGTGAGGATGGTGATGAGCACGGCCACGAGCAGCCCGATCGTGAGTGAACCGCGCGCCCCGTGCGCGAGCTGTGCCAACACGTCCGTGCCGGTGTTGGTGGTGCCGAGCAGGTGCGCCGCGCTCGGGCCGGTCAGGCCGTCGGACGAGACCGCGTGCGGATCCTGCACGACGAGCGGGCCGAGCAGGGCGAAGAGGGTGACGGCCAGGATGATCGCACCGCCGACCACGGACTTCGGCCGGATCCAGTGCGGCCGGGCACGTGCCGCCGCGGCGTCGACGGGGACGGCCGTCTCGGCGGTCGCCAGCTGGGTCATCTGCCGCTCCTCACGCGTGGACCCGGGTCCGTGGGTCGATCAGCCCGTACAGGACGTCGACGACCAGGTTCGCCGCCAGCACCGACACGGTGATCACCAGGAAGAGACCCTGCATGAGCGCGTAGTCGCTGTTGGAGACCGCCTGGAGCATCGCCCGCCCGATCCCGGGATAGCTGAACACCTGTTCCATCACCAGCGAGCCGCCGACCACGAAGCCCAGTGAGATGGCGAAACCGGCGACCGACGGCAGGACGGCGTTGCGCGCCGCGTACGCCGTCATGACCCGCCAGGGGCGCAGCCCCTTGGCCTCGGCCGCCACGACGTAGTCCTCCGAGCGGACCGCGACCATCATGTTCCGCATCCCCAGCATCCAGCCTCCGATGGCGCTGACCACGATCGTCAGCGCGGGGAGGATCGCGTGTTGCACGGCGCTGCCGAGGAACGCGACCGTCGGCTCGGGCACGTAGACGTTCGAGTCGTAGCCACCGCTGATCGGGAACCAGCCCAGTGTGACGCCGAAGATGTAGAGGAAGATGAGTGCCACCCAGAAGTACGGGATGGACTGCAGCACCGTGGTGACCGGGATCAGCGAGTCGATCCACGTGCCCCGGCGCCAGCCGGCGATCATGCCGAGGGCGGTGCCGAGCACGAACGTCAACACCGTCACCGTCCCGACGAGCACCAGCGTCCAGGGCAGCGACTGGGCGATGACGGTGGTGACCGGCGTCGGAAAGTAGGTGACCGAGGTGCCCAGGTCGCCGTGGACGATCCCGTCGAGGTAGTCGAGGTACTGGCGCCACCACGGCCCCCCGGTGCCGCCGAAGAGCACCTCGAGGGCTCGCCGGGACTCCGGGTCCACCGGCCCCTGCTGCTGCAACTTGGACAGCACGGTGTCGACCGGGTTGCCCGGCAGCAGGCGGGGCAGGGCGAAGTTGAGGGTCAGCGCCACCCAGAGCGCCACCAGGTACTGGGCGAGCTTGCGGACCAGATGCAACAGGGACCTCCTCGGTCGCCGGGGAGGCGACGACGGGCGTCGCCTCCCCGGGAGCGGGTGACGCGGTGCGGTCGGTTCAGGAGGGGCGCAGGCGTGTGAGGACCTGGACGTTGTCCGGGGAACTGCCGTAGCCCGCCGAGGCGTAGGGGTCCGACTCCGAGGGGAAGCCGGTGACTTTGGCGGTGTTGAACTGGGCGTACTGCACGTTGTTGACGATCGGGATGTAGGGCAGGCTCTCGGCCAGGATCGGCTGGATCGAAGCGTAGATCTTCGCCCGCGCCGCGGCATCCTCGGTGCCGGCGGCCTGGGCCACCAGGGCGTCGACCCGGGGGTCGCTGAACCGGCTGACGTTCCCCAGCGACGAGGCGTCCTTGTCGCCGACCCGGGCGGTGTTCTTGGTGCCGAAGTAGTACTCGTAGATGTAGTACGGGTCGGGGGCGGGGGCGAACCCGAGGACCGTCATGGCCAGCTGGAAGGACCCGGCGGCGGTCACCGACTGGTTCTCGTTGTAGGACACCCGCTGCAGGGTGAGCCCGATGCCGGCCGTCTTGAGCTGCTGTGCGAGGGCGGTGAGGGCCGCGATGTAGTCGGTGAAGCCGGTGACCACCCTGATGGTGAGGTTGAGCTTGGCGCCGCCCTTGGCGTAGAGCCCGTCGGGGCCGGGCTGCCAGCCGGCGGCCTCGAGCGTCTTCTTGGCGCCGGCCACGTCCGCGGTGGTCGGGATGGGCGTGTTGAACGGCGCGGAGATGAACTGGTCGTCGCGGCCGGGCACGGCGTAGGACGCCGAGACGGGCTTGCCGACGTCGTTGAATGCCAGCTTGTTGATCTGACCACGGTCCATCGCCTGGGAGATGGCCTTGCGGACGGCCGGGTCGGTCTGCGGGCCGGTGCAGCCCAGCGCCGCGTTGGCGCAGGTCACGATATTGATCATGATGCCGTTGCCGGACTCCGCGTACGCCAGGCCCGGCTTTCGTGCCAGCACCTTGGTCATGTCCGGGATGAAGCCCTGCGTCCAGTCGAACTCCCCGGCGAGGAGCTTGTCGGTGACCGAGGTGTTGCCGGCGGTCGCGGTGAAGCGCACCCCGGCGAGCTTGACCTTGTCGGCATCGCGGAACTTCGGGTTGCGCGCCAACAGCCAGGACTGTGGCGTGTAGCTCTTGAGGACGAACGGACCGGTGCCCACCGGCTCGGTGTTGGCGTCCTTCGCCGGATCGGTCTTGGCCTTCCAGACGTGCTCCGGCACGATGTTGGTGCTGCCCAGGACGCCCGGCGCGTCCAGGAACGACGCCCTGGTGAAGGTCAGCTTCACGTGGGTCTCGTCGACGGCCTCGGCGGCCGGTGGGTTGCTGCTGGTGCGCAGCGCCGGGTTGTCCTTGCGGGTGTTGAAGGTGAAGGCGACGTCCTTGGCCGTGAACGGCGTCCCGTCGCTCCAGGTGACGCCGCTCTTCACGGTCACCGTCAGCTCGGTGCCGGCGGAGTTCCAGCTGAAGCTGTCACCGAGATTGCCCAGCGGCTTGTCGGCGAGACCTTTGATGTTGTTGTAGAAGAAAAGTGGCTCGTACAGGAAGCCGTCGGTGCCGGGGATCCGGGTCGGCGAGAACGGGTTGAAGTTCTCGGTGCTCTGATCCCCGCCGGGCAGGTTGAGGGTGACGTCGCCACCGCCCTTACCCGACGTGTTCGAAGAGGAGCATGCGGTGGCGGCGACCAGAAGGGCCGACACGCTCACGATCGCGGCCGCCAGGCGGCGCGTCTTTGCGATCATTGTGACCTCTCAAGAGGGGGTGCCCACACGGACCGACGGCGGCCCGGAGGCTGTGTGAGCCTGATCATAGCTCACATTCTTTTTCAGCAAAACTATCTCCGGGATGTTTCGTGTTCGCATCCTGTTGATGTTCCGACCAGCCACCCCGGCAGCACACCCGGACGACGAAGCCGGCCGGTCCCCGCGGGGATCGGCCGGCCGACGGCGCGTCACGCATCGTTCTCAGTCGACCGCCTCGACCCGCAACAGCACCGTCTGCTCGGGATAGGAGGTGGGCATCTGCAGGCCGGCGGTGGCGAGCACGCGTCCGGGTAGGACGACGCCGGGCGCCGCCGCCCAGTCCGGCATCCGTACCGGGAGGGGCAGGACCCGGTCCACGTCCGCCGTCGCGCCGGTCGGCACGCCCGCGAACCAGGCGGGTGCCGCGTACCCCTGAAGTGGATCACCCACCGTGAGGGGCCGCACCCGGTAACGGCGGCCCGGGTCGAGGCCACGCAGCGTGAACGTCCCGAGTGGCGCCACCTCGGACCGGCTCAGGAAGGTCAACGCGAAGACGGCCCGGCCCCGGTCGGGAGCCACCACCCCGCTGACCCAGAAGGACGGATCGGGGTTGTCCATCCGGATCACCTCCCCGCCGTGCAGCAGCTCGCGCCACCTCTTGTAGAGCGTGATCCAGCCCGCCAGCTCCGCCAGCTCGTGCGGCTCGGCAGCGGTCAGGTCCCACTCCACGCCGAAGTGCCCGAAGATCGAGGTCGCCGCCCGGAACGAGAGATCGTGCAGTCGCCGGGTCGCCTTCGACCGTGGCGAGGCGACATGCATCCCGAGCATCTCCGGTGGAACCAACTGGCCGGTCCACCGGTTCATCGACTGCCGCTCGAGCGGGTCGTTGCAGTCCGAGACCCAGACCCGGTCGGTGTGCTGCAGGATGCCCAGATCGACACGCGCGCCACCGGACGCGCAGTCCTCGATCTCCAGCCGGGGAAACCGCTGCCGCAGCTCGGCCATCAGCCGGTAGGTCGCGAGCGTCTGACCGTGCACGCCCGGCAGACGGCGCTGGCCGGAGCCGGCGTCGACCAGGTCGCGGTTCTGGTCCCACTTGACGTAGGTGATGTCGTACTCGCCGATCACCGCGCCGAGTCGGGTCAGCAGGTAGGCGTACACCTCCGGATTGGAGAGGTCGATGACCTGCTGGTTGCGCGCCGTGACGGGCAGGCCCTGATCGGTGCGCAACACCCACTCCGGGTGGTCGCGGGCGGCGTCCGAGTCGAGGCTGATCATTTCCGGCTCGAACCACAGCCCGAACTCCATTCCCAAACGACGGACGTGCTTCACGAGCGGCCAGAGGCCGTCCGGCCAGACCGTCTCGTCGACGTACCAGTCACCCAGTCCGGCGGCATCGCTGCGCCGACCGCGGAACCAGCCGTCGTCGAGCACGTACCGCTCGATGCCGAGCGCGGCCGCGCGGTCGGCGAGCTCGACGAGGCGCTGCTCCGAGTGGTCGAAGAAGACCGCCTCCCAGAGGTTGAGCGTCACCGGTCGAGGCGTCCGGGGATGGTGCGGTCGGGCGCGCAGGAAACGGTGGAAACGGTGCGCCTGCTGGTCGAGCCCGACACTGTGGACCGCGTAGACCCACGGGCTCTGGTACCGCTGCCCCCGGCCGAGCTGAACCTCGCCCGGCAGCAGCAGCTCACCCCCGCCGATGACCTGACGCCCGGTGGACTGGCGCTCCACGAGGTGCCGGTGGTTGCCACTGAACCCGACGTGCACACCCCAGATCTCGCCGTCGGCGAAGCCGAACCCCGGCGTACCCACCGAGAGGATGGTTGCGGCGTCCGGCCCGGTGCGGCCCCGGCGGTTCTCCCGCTCATGGGTGCCGACCGTCAGCATCCGGCGCTGCGGAGCGCGTTCCCGCCCCCAGCGGCCGGCGAAGTCGAGGACCTCCCGGGCCCGAGCCGGCACCGGGAAGCAGAGGGTGAGGTCGTCCAACTGGTACGGCTCGCCCTCGTTGATCACGCTGGCCCTGGCCCGCACCATGCCGGTGTCGGTCAGCTCCACCTCGATGCGCAGCCCGAGTTCGGCGATGGTGTCGGCGGCATCCACCACCAGCCGGGCTGCCCCGAGGTGCTCGGTGTAGGCGCCGCCGACCGGCCGTTCGTCGCCGTCGGGGGGCAGCAGCCGCGCCTGGGTGGTGACGAAGCGCGGGGCCCAGTCGGCGCCGGCTCGGCTACCCGAGAGGCCGGGCCGGCCGATCCAGGCGGTGTGTGGTTCCGGAAGCAGCGCGACCCTCAGCGGCACGTCCGCCGCGTTGGAGGCGATTACCTCCACCCCGCCCAGCGCCAGCGCCGTCGCGTCGTCAGGGTCGAGCGGGCCGAGATCGGCCCCCCAGTGCAACACGGCGGGGAGATGTCCCGCCCGCAGGTCGATCAGCAGCCCCACCCCGGCCGCCCGCAGGTGGACCAGCGCATCGGGCCTCGCCGCGACGACCGGCGGCGGAGTCGGGACAGCGGTCTGCGTCATCTATCGTGCTCCCGTCGGGGCGTACAGCGCACGGAGGGATCACCGCGCGGGTCTGGGGTCGGTGCGGTGCCGGCGGTCGGTCAGCGAGGCGGCTCCAACCAGAGGACCGCGGTGACGCCGCGTGGGTAGTAACGACTGCCGAGAGCCAGTCCGTCGTGCATCTGGTCACTCCATGCCCAGCGGGCGTTGCGCGGATCGCGCAGCCAGCGGGCGTGTGCCTCGTCGGCGACCCGGCCAGCCTCCCCCGGGCTGCGGCCCAGGATGCTCTCGGCGACGAACTGCGCGAGATAGATCTTGCTGAGCCAGGAGTTGCCGCTGCTCGACGAGAGCCGCCAGCCCCCGTCGTCGAACAGACACATCCCCGGCACCAGCACCGCGTCGAGGTGACGTCGCAGCACGACGACGAGTTCGCCGTACTCGCCGGCGGGGTCCAGGGCGTCGGTGACGCCGGCGAACCAGGGGTAGACCAGGCCCTCGATGGCAGGGACCACCCGACCGCGTACCGAAGGGTCGTCGAGGACGGCGGGCAGGACCCCGTCGGGCCGGACGGCGGCGACCAGCGTCCGGGCGCAGCGCCGGGCCTGTTCGGCGGCGAGCGCCGCGCCCGGTGCGTTCCCCGCCGCAGCGAGCAGCGGACCGAGACAGACGTACGCGGCCCACGACTTGACGGCGAGATAGACGCTGCCCCGGGCCCGCCCCAACGACGGGTCGAGGCTGTCGTAGGTCGTGATCTCCCATCCGTCGCCCGTGCGCGCCGTGTCCCAGCCCATCACCCCGGTCCGGTGTGCCGGCTCCGGGTCGTCCCGTCGGGCCAGACTCTCCAGCGCCGCACCGAGCAGCTCGGCGCGGCTGTCCCGCCACCGGTGGTCCCCCGTCCGGGCGACGTAGAGCGCGGCACAGAGGGTCCAGTTGAGCAGTTCCTCGTGGGCCATGTACGAGAAGCAGCCACGGAGGCGCGGGCGCTCGTACGCCGATCGGCCCGGTGGCGCGAACGCGTTGCCGACACCCATGTCGTGGGTGAACGCCACCCCGCCCGGCGCGATCCGCCCGTCCGGCGCGTGGATCTCGTCGTCGTAGCGGTAGCGCTCGGCGAAGGCGTCCAGGACGTTGCGGACCAGCCACGGACTGTGCCGAAGTTCGAAGAAGACCTGGTCGACGGCGAGGTCGAGTGTGTTGATCATCCGGTACTCACCCTCGTTGACCACCCACCGGAGCGCGTCGCCGTCGTCGAGCAACTGGGTGCAGCCCACGTAGCTGCGTACGGCGTGCGCGAGCTGGAACCGCCGCGGCTCCGACAGGTCGGGCGCGGTCAGGGCGGCCGCGTCGACGGCCCAGCGGCCCCGCAATGCCTCGAAATCGCCGAGGGCACGCGCCGCCACGTCCCGCAGACCCGGGAAGTGCCGGGCGTAGGCGTAGGAGGCCTCGATCCCGGTGGTGACCAGGCCGGGCTGATGAAAGCAGAAGGCGAGACGCACGGTACGGCGGGCGCCGGCCGGCACCATCGTCCACAGCAGACCGATCCGACCGAGGCCCGCGCCACCCTCCGCGTCGGCCAGGATCCCGCCGACGCTGAAGCCCACCCCGCCGTGGACGTCGGTCGAGTCGGAGACGAGCGCCGTCGCGCGACCCTGCGCGACGCCGACGAGGCCGTCCCAACCGTCGACGCGCCACATCGCCGCGTCCACGGCCGCCCCGGTGTAGCCGACGAAGGCACGACGCGGCCGGTGGCCCGTGGTGTTGTCGATGGTCAGCTCGGCCAGGACGGCGGGTAGGAGCGCGTCGGCCACCTCCCGCTCGGTGTGCACGTCCGGGTCGGGCACGGCTCCGACCGGTGAGAAGAGGCTGAATGTCAGGTCGGCGCTGCGCCAGGTGTCGCGACTCGCGCCGAACTCGCGGGTGATCGCCTCGGCCGGCACGGGACGCAGCGGCGGCCCGTCACCGCCGGCGCCCACCAGGTGGGCGTCGTAGCGGGCCCGGTCGTCGGCCCCCGGGTCGAAGAACGGCAGCAGATCGAAACGGTCGCCGTCAACGGATTCGACGCCGATGAACACGTCCGCACCGGCGGGACCCTCCAGGCCGATGCCGAGACCGCCCTGCGCGCCGGTGGCGCCGAGGGTGACGCTCGCGAAGGCCCCGACGGGCGAGTGGTGCGCGTTGAAGATGGCGTCCGGCCCGACCAGCTCGACCACGTCGTCCGGCCGCTCGTGGGGCGGCTCGTCGGCCGGCCGAGCCCGGTCCGGTCCAACCCGCTGAATGTCGAGCACCGTGACGCCCCTTACCTCGCACCTGGACCAGCAGGCCCAAACCCTAGAAAATTTTGGTACGAAAGTAAAGCGTCCTCACGGTGCCTCGCTGCGGTTGCACCTGCTCGACACCCGGCAGACCGGCGTGGCCAACGCGGTCGCGGCGATCCGGGCGGGTGTGACCACCTTCGACGCCAGCCTCGGCGGAGCAGGTGGTTGCCCGTTCGCGCCGGCGGCGACCGGAAACGTCGCCAGCGAGGACCTCGTCTACCTGTTCGACCGGATGGGGCAGCCAACCGGTCTGGATCTGGCGGAACTCACCTCGGCCGTCTCCTGGCGCGAACGGAGACTCGGCGCCCAGCTTCCGGGCGCACTGCTGCGCGCGGACGGTTTTCCCGCCTGAACCGGGCCGAACGCCGACCCGTCCGCCGAACCCTCCAGGAGTTGACCATCCTGCGGAATCGGTACCGTACGCCTCATGTCGCCGTGGAGTTCCCTCCGACGCTTGATCCGGCAGCGTCCACAGCTCGCCGTGCTCGCCGTGCTCGTCGTGCCGGGACTCGTGATCGGCTTCGCTCTCGGACGGCTACTACCGGACCACACCGTGACACCCAAGCGACTCACCGGCACAGTGACCTGGTCGAACGAGGAGACCAGCCAGATCGCCTTCGACGCCGATGGTGACGAGCCGGTCATGTTCTACTCCGTCGTCGGTGAATCCTGGACTGACGCGATCGGTACCCCGCACGTCGGTGGCTATCCCAGCTGCCTGTCGGGGCGGCGGGAGGATCCCGTGCGCTCGGACCGAAGGCGGGTCGAGCTGGGGGTCATCTACCAGGAGGGTTCCGAGCATGCTCCCGACATCGCCGTAGCCGTTCACTGCTTCGGCTGAGCGTCGGACCGGACTCCCCCTCAGACACGCTCTCGGAGGGCTGACGCCTGACCGGCGACCGCCTTGCGCGGCCCGGGTCGCACCGCGCCCGCGTGCTCGACGGATCGTCGGCGTTCCGCCACGGCCATCATCCGGCCGGGTCGATGCTTCGCGAAGTTGCCGGGAACCGCGCACGCATCCGTTGCGACTACCTCATCGGGCGGAGCCGATGCCACACCGCCAGGCCGGGCAGACACCAGCACGAGGAACACCCACCGGGTGCTTCCCCTTGATTCCGATCGGACAAATATGGCTTTCACCGAAGGGTCCGGCACGTCGTCGCCTGAACCCGACGCATCCGTTTCACCGACGCGGCGCACGTCGGCGTTCGGCGCGCTGTTGCTCCGGCTGCACTTCTACGCCGGCGTCCTCGTCGCGCCGTTCCTGGTGGTCGCCGCGCTGACCGGTCTGGCCTACACGGCGACACCGCAACTGGACGGCCTCCTCTACGGCGACCAGCTGACCGTATCGCAGGTGGGCGAGCGTTCCCTGCCGCTGGCAGAGCAGATCACCGCCGCCCGCAACGCTCATCCGGACGGCACCATCGCCACCGTGCAACCGGGCGGGGGCGACCGAACCACCAGGGTCGTGTTCTCCCGGCCCGACCTGGGCGACCGGCAGCACACGGTCTACATCGACCCGTACACAGCCGAGTCGAAGGGACAACTCACCACGTGGTTCGGCTCCACGCCGTCCACCACCTGGCTCGACGATCTGCACCGGCACCTGCATCTGGGCGTGGTGGGCCGGCACTACTCGGAACTGGCCGCCAGTTGGCTCTGGGTGCTCGCACTCGGCGGGGTCATCCTGTGGTGGCGCCGCCGCAGTGCCGCCCGCGCGGCCGCCCGGCACCTGCTCGTTCCCGACCTGTCCGCCGCCAGGGGCGTTCGCCGCACCCGGGGTTGGCACGCCACCACCGGCATCTGGCTCACCGTCGGCCTGCTCTTCCTCTCGCTGACCGGCCTGACCTGGTCCCGCTATGCCGGAGCGAACTTCGGTGCCGGCCTCGACGCGCTCAAGGCCGGCACCCCGGAGATATCCACCAGCCTCACCGCCGTCCCGGCGCAGGCCGGTGGCGGCCACCAGCACGGCGGCAACCACGGCACGGTGGTCGACCCCGCCACCTTCGACCGGGTCCTGACCGCCGCCCGCGACGCCGGCCTCGCCGGCCCGGTCGAGATCGCTCCCGCACCGGAGGCGGGCTCCGCCTGGACCGTCACGCAGACCGACAACACCTGGCCGATCGCAAAGGACCGCGTCGCCGTCGACCCGTCCGCCGGTGAGGTCACCACCCGCAGCGACTTCGCCGACTGGCCTCTGCTGGCCAAACTCAGCAGCCTCGGCATCCAGGCCCACATGGGTCTGCTCTTCGGACTGACCAACCAGATCCTGCTCGCCGCGCTCGCCCTCGGCCTGCTCTGCGTCATCGTCTGGGGCTACCGCATGTGGTGGCAGCGCCGGCCCACCCGCGCCGACCGGCGCGCTCTCACCGGCACACCACCTGCCCGCGGGGGCGTCCGCGGACTGCCGCTCTGGGCGCTGCTGATCGGCGTACCGGTGATCGTGGCGATCGGTTGGGCGCTGCCGTTGTTCGGCACCACCCTGCTGGCCTTCCTCGTCATCGACGTCGTGGTGGGACTGGTGTCACGACGCCGGCCTCCCGCGGCGGTTCCCACCTCACCCGCACCTGCTGGCAACTGACGCAGTCGTGGCTACGGCAGCCCGCTCCGACTCGGCCGCCGCCAGGTGGGCCGGGGCGGAGCGCTGCCCGCCGAGGAAGGGTGTCGAACAGCCGGCTGTGTGGATAGGGTGCTCGCCATGATCAAGGACGCAGTGTGCCGTTGACGAATCCGTGGCTGTCCGAGTCCGCGCCGACGAAGCAGCTCGATCGTGAACGGCTCGAAGAGCGCCTTCTCCACCTTCTGTCGTCGCAGAACATGTGTGTGCTCGCGACCACGGGTCCGGACGGCCCGCTGGCCACACCGGTGCGGTACTACCCGCTCGGCTTCGCGGTGCTCTTCACCGCCTCGCCACGCTCGCCGAAGATGCGCAACATCGCCGCCGACCCGCGCGTGTCCGTTGGCATCTTCGCGCCGCTGGTCGGGCTGGCCAGCAGCCGCGGTGCCCAACTGTTCGGAACGGCCAGGGTGCTCGACCGGGAGCATCCGGACCGTGCGCACTACTGGGCGGCGTTCCGATGGGAGAACGAGCACGCCGAGCGGGGGCGGCTGCTGTCCGAGCCACCCGAGGACACCCTCGTGGTCGTCGAAGCGGAGAAGATCGTCTACACCGAGCACTGGCTGCGACGTGACGGGTTCGCACCACGCCAGATCTGGCGTCGCTGACGATGTCCCGGCCCCACGGCAGCGGTCGTCCGGTGGGCGGTTCGACGACGCCGATCAGGCGTTCTCTTCCCGGACACCGGCCCCGCGTCTCCGTCTGACGATCTCCTCGTAGCCCACAAGGAGGACGAGGAACGCGGTGAGCAGGCCGAGCGCGGCCAGGCCGGGCAGGACCCGTCCGACGGGCAGCAACAGCAGCAGCACAACCGGGGCCAGGAGTTGTCCCGAGGGTACGGACCGGACGCTGAGGCCGAGAAACGCCGCCCTGCCCGCGAGGTACAGGGCGGTCCCGCCGATCAGCGCGACGGCCGGGATCCAGTCCAGGCGCAGCTCGGTGGTGTCGCGAGAGTGGTCGTGTGCGAGGCGTGCGAGCAACTGTTCGACCCCGAAGGCAAGGTAGATGGTCCCGGCGATCAGCGGAAAATGGGCAGCACTGTAGGCGTTCCCCGCCAACCGGTCGCGTCGTCGGCGCGACGTTGTCCGGAGTGCGTCTTCGGCGATCGTCGCGTTCTCCGCATAGAGCCGGTAGAGGCATACCGTGCTGGCGAGCGTGAGCAGCGCGGCCAGCAGGATCGGTCTACTGATCGACATCGACTGGGCCCCGACCCCGGTGCCGACTGAGATGAGGGATTCGCCGAGCGCGATGATCAGGACGAGGCTGTACCGCTCGGAGAAGTGGCTGGGGCTGCGGAGTGGCCATCCGCTCAGCAGGGAAGCGACCAACCCGCCGGAGTAGTCGATGGTGAGCGCTGCCGCCCAGAGCAGGAGCTGGACGGTGCCGCCGAACACGGCGCCGAGGACGAGGGGGATCCAGGACAGCGCCGTGGTGAGGGCATAGAGGCGAATGGTCCTGCGCAGTCGTGGGTCATCCCCCGCTGCCCAGTGGTAGAGGCCCAGGTGGATCACCCGCACCACGATGTAGGCCAGCACCAGGATCAGGCGCGGCTCCAGCGCACCCGGACCGGTCTTCCAGACGGCAGGGATCACGAGAGCGATGAGGAAGACGGCCGCCATGGCGACGGTGGTACCGGAACGGATAAGCCCGACATCGATCCGGGCCTGGTTCCCCAGCCAGGAGTAGACCAGCCAGGAGATCCACAGCAGCAGGAGCACCAGGAGTCCCTGCGCCAGGGTCACCGGCGTAGGGCGCGCGCTCATGAACTCGGTGACCCTGGTGAGCGCGAAGACGAACACCAGATCAAAGAAGATCTCGAACAAGGTCGTGCGGTGTGTCTCCGTAGCCAGCACCGGCCGCGACCTGAAAACCCGGCCCATCAGCTCATCTTCGACGTTTGCGGCCCTGCGCTGACCGCAATCGCCGTACCGGACCTGGAATCAGGCGGTCCAGGCCACCGACATCGGGAGCCATCCCATCACTCGTACCGGTACTTGAGCGAGTCCGCCTCCGCCTGCTCGATGTCAGCGATCGTCAGCTCCGGCATCCGCAACTGGGCCAGCGTCACCTCGGCCGAGGTCGGCTGGGCGTCCGCCGGCAGCCACTGCTCCGGCTTCCACGCCCCGCTGCGCAGCAGCGCCTTGGGGCAGTGCGGGTAGACCTCCTCGATTCCCAGCACCAGCGCACTGGCCGGTGGCTTGCCCACGGCGGTCAACTGCGACAGCAGCTCGGGGCGGGTCGAGACGCACGCCCGGCCGTTCAGTCTGAGCGTCGTGGTGCGCCCCGGGATGACGAACAGCAGCCCGGCCCGCCCGGTGGCGACGACGTTCCGCAGGGTGTCCAGACGCTTGTTGCCGGTCGCGTCCGGTATCACCACCGTCCGTGCGTCCAGGACGGCGACGAACCCGGCGGGGCCGCCGCGTGGGGTGACGTCACAGTTGCCCTCGGCGTCCACGCTGGCGACCAGGACCAGCGACGAACAGCCGATCAACCGCCGGGTCTGCTCGGTGAGTTCGGTCATCTGCTTCCGAACGGCCGCGTCGCTGGGGAGTTCATAGACCCGGCGCAGCGCCTCCTGGTCGGCCACGGCGTCGAGGCGCAGCGAGTCGAAGGCACTGGCGGCGAGAGCTGGCGTCATGCCGCCGACCCTAATCGACCGACCTGGCTGACGATCCCCCCAGACCGCCCCCTGTCAGTCGTCAGCCGCGTGGCGTGGAGGCTGCCTCTCCCGCTCGGCTGCCCCTGCCTGAGCGCTTGAGCAGGAACGCCCCGCCGGCGATGAAGGCGACGGCGAGGACCAACCCGACGGGATTGCCCTGGGCGAGAGCACTGAAGGCGGCGAGGATGCCGATGATGACCGCCACTCCGCCGAGAAGTCGCATGAGGTAACCGCCGACCGACTTGACTCGTTCATTCGCCATGGTGTGCCTGTGCCCGCCGCGCGTCGACCACAAACGGCATCAGCATGGATCAGTCTGAATGAAACTCGCCGCGCCGGTCCACTTCGGACACCGTCGGTTCACCACCGTCGAGCACGGCTTGCGGAGGCAGGAGTGCGCTAGGACGCCTGGCGGGTGCGCATGTCGGCCAGCCAGGTGTCGGCCAGGTCGCTGAGGGGGACGCCGAGGGCCTGGCTGAGGCAGACCACGGTGCCGAACGCCGGCGCGGGAAGGCGCCCCGCCTCGATCTTGCGCAGCGTCTCGGGGGACATGCCGGCTGCCAGGGCCACCTCGACGAGGCTGCGGCCGGCCCGCGCAATCCGGAGGGCGGCTCCGAGGCGCTGGCCCGCGGCGATCTGTTCGGCGGTGAGTGGTTGGCGAACCATGCCAGCAGGATAGCCCCTCCGAAACGACCCGGCCGGGCGTGGTATAAAAATACCGCATCTGGAGAGGGAGGCTGTCGTGATCGAACTCAAGTCCGCCGAGGAGATCGGCCGGATGGCGGTGACCGGCCAGTTCGTCGGCGAGCTGCTCGCCGAGCTGGGCGGTGTCGCCGCGGTGGGCGTCAACCTGATGGACCTCGAACACCACGCCCGCCGCCGGATCAAGGAACGCGGCGCCGAATCCTGCTACTGGGACTACTCCCCGTCGTTCGGCCGCGGCCCCTTCCGCAACGTGCTGTGCCTGTCGGTCAACGACGCGGTGCTGCACGGCCTGCCGCACGACTACGTCCTGCGCGACGGCGACCTGCTCAGCATCGACATGGCCCTCGGCATCGACGGCTGGGTCGCCGACTCCGCGCTCTCCGTCATCGTCGGCACCGCCGACCCGGCGGACCTGACGTTGATCGAGGCCACCGAGGTCGCGCTGGAGGCCGCCATCACCGCCGCCCAGCCCGGCGCCCGCCTCGGCGACGTCTCCGCCGCGATCGGCGAGGTCGCCCACTCCTACGGCTACGGCGTCAACGCCGAGTTCGGCGGCCACGGCATCGGCCGCACCATGCACGAGGCCCCGCACGTCTCCAACAACGGCCGCGCCCGACGCGGCATGAAACTCGACCCCGGCCTCACCATCGCCATCGAACCCTGGTTCTGCCACTCCACCGACAAGATCATGTACGACAAGGACGGCTGGACGATCCGCTCCGCCGACGGTTCCCGCACGGCCCACTCCGAACACACGGTCGCCATCACCGCCTCCGGTCCCCAGGTCCTGACCCGGCGCCCCACCCCGCCCGACCCCGCCAGGAAGCCCGCCACAGGCTCCTGAACCACCACCCACGTCAGGCCAACATCCGCCGTCGCGGAGATCATGCCCACCGATGGGCGCTGCTCCCGGCGGGGGTCAGCGCGCCCAGCCGGTGAAGTGCTGACCGGAGCGCGGATCCGCCCGGCGCGGCGGACGACGATCCGGATCGCCCGCCCCGATGGCGCCGGCGACAGCTCGCACCAACCAGGCGTTGACCGACAGGCCGGCCCTTCCGGCGGCCTCCTCGACGCTGGCCTTGAGGTGGTCCGGAAGCCTGAGGTTGATCCGCGACGTACCGCCCTCATCGCCGTCGGGTGCGAGCACCGGCGCCGGCAGCACGGGTGGGCCCGTGTCACCGCCCGTCTCGTCGGCCGTCGGCCGCGCTGGCGTCACCACGAAGTCGGGCTCACGCCCGCGCAGCCGGACGTGCACCGACCCCGGGGCGAGATCCCTGGTGATCTCGTCGGCCGCGTCCGACAACGCCTCGAGCAGGGTCAGGCGAGTCGCTGCCTCCAACTGGGTGAAGAGCCGCTCGGCCAGCGCCCGGCCGTCCGCGTCGACCCCCTCCGCGGCCACCGCGAACTCGGTACGCAGGTTCTCGACGTACGACCCCAACTCCATGGCACCATCTTCGCTCAGACCACAGGTTGACTCACCGGCGGTACGGCGGGGATCCCGGCGCCGACCTCAGTTGCCCTCGCAGGAGGCCGTCGGCGTGAACAGGTCACGGTAGGTCCCGACGCTGTCGCCTCCGCCGTTGTCGTACATCAGGTTTCCACACACCCTGCCCTGCGGCGTGGCCTGGAACTTGATCCCGCCGGCGGCGTTGCCGGCGACGACGTTGCCGTAGACACTGTTGTCGATGCCGTCGGTGGGCCGGTCGCCGCCGAACCGGACACCCGCGCCGAGGTTGCCCGTGACGACGTTGAACCGGAAGGTGTTGCCGGAGCCCCGGGCGTCCAGGCCCGCGGACTTGTCGTCCACCTGGCCGGTACACCAGTTGAACTCCACCACGTTGGCGGTGGAGTTCTCCTTGATGTCGACGCACTCGTTGCCCCGAGTGTTGATCCTGTTGTGGTGGATGCGGTTGTCGCGGCTGACATCGGCCCGGGCGTCCGGAGCGCCGTTGAGCCCCTGCTGCTCGGGAGCGGTGCCGAGGTAGATGCCCTCGCCGTTCTTGCCGCCCCCGGAGAAGACGAAGTCGTCGACCCCGCAGCGGTCGATCTCGTTGTACGCCACGTCGGCTCCGGTGATCAGGTAGCGCATCCGCAGACACTCGCCGCCCGCGTTGGTCAGCCGCATGCCCCGGATCCGCAGTCCGTCGACCCCGTCGCCGGGCGTCGTGCCCATCACATAGATCAGCTTGTCCCGGTAGCCGTCGCGACTGTCCTGCGCGCCGTACAGACCGTCGACGGTGAAGCCGGAGAGGGTGGTGCGGTCGTGCCGCACCTGCAGGATCCGCGACCCGCCGGCACCCCGGAGCACCGCGCCGCGCGGCCCGGTGATCGTGACGCCCGGCTGCCGGGTCACCGCGTCCTGCAGGTAGGCGCCCGCGGCGAGGTGCACGGTGGCGCCGCTCGGCGCGGCGTCGAGCGCCCGTTGGAGCGTCGCGAACGGTGCTCCTGCCGAGCCGGTCGCGCTGTCGTCGCCCGCCGGGCTGACGTACACCTGGTTGGTCGGGGTGGCCCGCGCCGCAGCAGCCGGGAGGGCCGCCAGCATGGTCCCGACGGTCAGCGCGACGGCGGTTGCCATTCGTCGTGTCATCAGTGCTTCCCTTCGTCGCTCGCGAGAGGCCGCCGTCGACGGTCGGCCGGTGTATCCGTGGCGGTGGAGACCGGTTGGGGCCGCTGGACCAGTCCGTCCGCGATGCGCAGGCCGCAGAGCAGTGGGAGGGTGAGGCCGAGCAGCAGCGGGCCGACGGCCAGCGGCGCGGTCAGCACCGGCGCCGCGACCGCCACGGCGAGCAGCGCCAGCCCACGGCGGGGCGACGCGAAGGCAAGTGCCAGGGCGGCCCGCGACCAACGCCGGGTGTCGCCGCCCGGGTCACGCGCCGCGGTCACCGCCAGCGCGAGGTGGTACGGCACCAGCACCAGCACCAGCCCGACCTGCAGGGCCAGCAGCGCCACCGCGATGGCACCTGGCCGGGTGACGAGGAAGCCGACGTTGGCTGCCAGGACGATGCCGGCAGCGCTCGACAGGAGAGCGTGTCGCCACAGCCGCCGCCAGTAGTGGCCGAAGCTGAGCAGCGTGTCGAGGAAGGGCCGCGCCCGGCCGTCGTCGCGCCACTGTTGCAGGGCGTACGCCGCAGCGGCCAGCGCCGGCAACCAGGTCACCACGCCCACGCACAGCAGGAGCACGGCGCAGCCCGCCATGGCCGGGTACGCGACGAACTCCAGCATCCGCAGGGTGGCCCCCTCCCATCCCACCCGGGTACGCCCACCGGGCAGGGTGCTGTCCCGGCGCGGGCCGAAGCCGACGGCGGAGGAGCCCTCGTTCACGCTGGCCACGGCAGCACCCGGGTCAGCGGCTCGGGGCTGTTCAGGAGGATCCGACCGGCCAGTTCGACGTGGACCGCGCCGACCACCGCCACCCGCGCGGGACGACCGCCACCTGCGGGCAGCAGGATCACCGCGGCGGCGTCGGCCCGTACGCCGCCACCCTCGATGTGCCGGGTCGTCGGGGCGAGCAGCGCCGTCTCGCCGTCGCCGAAGCGCAACCCGCTGCCCGCGTCGCACTCCACCGCGACGGCGGTGGCCGCCGCCGGCGCCAGCGCGGAGGTGGCTTCGATGCCGGTGAGGATCCGGGTGCTCGTCGCGGGGCCCACCCGCACCCGGGTGGTGTGCAGGGTACGGACGATCCGCAGGCTCGGCGTACTGGCGGTGGGGTTGGCCTCGATCTCGGTCGTGCCCTGGGTGACCGTTGCACCGCTCGGCGCGAATTGCCGCACCCACGCCTGCGCCGGGCCGGAGCGCAGCACGATGTCGCCGTCGGCGAGGTCGGCCGGCCAGTCCGAGTGCAGGAGGAAGGTCCACTCCCGGGGTTCGTCGGCGGCGAGTTCGTCGAGGATCACCAGCCGACCGGTCGGGGTGAAGACCAGCGTCCGGTCGACCTGTCGTACGCCGAGGTCGGGGGCGAACATCGCGGCGGACTCGGACGTCGCGTGCAGCATGCCCCCGTCGACGAGGACGTCGCGCAGGCGGGGCTGGCGTTCGTACGGCAGGTCCTTGTAGACGTGGTAGCGGTCCTCGCCGGCCCAGCCCTGCCCGTCGACGAGGACGAGGTTGTGGTGCGCGGCCCGTTTGCGGTTGCAGTAGCCGTCGTCCACGGCGAGGAACGCGCCGTGCGCACCGAAGACGAACGACCCGGCGTCCGGGTGGTGGTGACCGGCGTTGAGGGTGTCCCACCCCCGCTCCGTGCGCAGTCGGTGGGCGGTCTCCCAGGCGGTGTGCCCGCCACCGGGCGCCGACTTGAAGCTGACGAAGGTGGCGCCGTCGTGCCACCCGGTGCGTGCCGTCACCTGACCGAGGTCGGGGAAGTAGGCGGTCGTCGGCGCGACGGTCGCCGGGTCCACGGCGGGCACCCCGGGGTCGTACCAGAGCAGTTCGTAGGCGGCCTCGGGCATCACGCCGGGTCGGACGCCGGAGGCGTACGCCTCCCGCCAGAAGTGCCGCTGCGCCACCTCGTCGGCCAGCCAGCGGGCGCGGCCGTCGCGGTAGGCGGCGGCGAGCTTGTGGTAGAGCGCGACGCTGTGCCCGGAGCGGCGGTCGTGGCAGTCGCCGTGGTCGAGGTTCTCCTCGAAGCCGGGTGCGCACTGGTGCAGTCGCCAGTCGAAGGTCCGCCGGAGGAAGTCACCCCGCTGCCACCAGTCGATCCCCTCGGCGTGCTGGACCAGGTCGAGGTGGATCGCCAGCCAGGGGACGCCGTAGCGCCAGTAGACGACGCCCTCGGAGTCGGAGCCGTCCGCCGGCATCAGGTCCAGGACGGTGCCGAGGTTGTCGCGAGCCCGGTCGCTCCACTCGCGCTGGTCGAGCACGTATCCGGCGGCGGCGAGGCCGGCGTAGCAGATCCAGTTGTGGTTCTGCCAGTAGCTCGACGACCACCAGCTCCCCTCGGTCCGCACCGCGAAGTCGTACATCCGCTGGCCCTGCAGCAGCAGCTTCGCGCGTAGCGAGGCGGCCTCGTCGCGGGGCAGGTCGTCCCGCAGCCAGGAGTACGCCAGGGACAGGCCGTGCAGCAGCCAGCCCGCGTCCAGGTCGTGGTCGGGCAGCTTCGCCTTACCCCAGTGCGGGTACGACACGGCAGCGCCGATCCAGCGCCGGGCCTCGGTCAGGTAGCCGCGCTGGCCGGTGAGCCGGTACGCCAGGGCGAGGTTCATCGCGGCGGGGCCGAGGTAGGTGATGCTCGCGGTCGGATGCTCCGCGGGCGGGGTCTGCCCCCGGTAGGAGTCGCACTGCTCGTACAGTCGCCGCCACTGGTCGGCGTGGGTGGTGGTCAACGCTGCCCGCAACTCGTCGAGCCGCGGGCCGAGAAGCAGGGGTTGCATCACTCCCCCATCCGGTAGACGGAACGGAAGGTGACCGCGCGGGCATCCGGCGCGGTCCAGTCGAGCCAGGTCCGGACGCGCTGCGGGTCGTCCGCAGGCCCGGGGCCGGGCCGGCAGAGGATCTCGGCCGGCACGGTACTGGTGTGCCCGCCGCGCAGGATCTGTCGGCCCGCCCAGGTTGTCTCCACCGTGCGATCACCGACCGCTCGGACGGTCAGGTCGACGTCGGGTCGCAGGTGCAGGGTGATCCGGCGAGGTCGGTCCGTCTCGATGGTCATCTCGTCGATCAGTGCGCCGTCGCGCACAGTCAGCTCCCGGCGGGCTGACACACCCGGGTATGCGGTGTCGCAGCCGACGGCGACCGACCGCTGGTCCTGCCCGATGAGGTGACCCGCACACTCGGCCTGGTCGAGGCCGTCGACGTCGAAGGTCGGATGGGCGGCGGTCGAGGCGTAGTGGCGGCGCCACGCGTGGTGCGCGTACGGCACCTGCCCGGGATCGGGTTGCCAGGGCGTGTCCGCGCCGTAGAGGTAGAGCGCCAGCTTGTCCAGGTGCCCGTGCGAGCCGCCGTGTGGACCGAAGTCGACGATGGCGTGCAGGCCGGCCGCGCGCAGCACCGCGTACCCGGCGTCGGGGTGGACCGCCACCGTCGGGGTTTCGGTCGGTACGCCGCCGAGCAGGGCAAGCATCTCGGCCAGCTCCTCCCGCTCGTGGCGCGCGGGCGGGCGGTCGTACGGCCCGTCGTGCAGGGCGGGTAGCAGACCGCCGGCGGTGGTGATGGTGTCGAGCACCGCGGCCATCGCGACGAGCCGTGCCCGCACCCCGTCCGGCACCGTGACCTGCGGCATCGCGTGCAGCGTCAGCAGGTAGGCCCGCAGCACGAAACCGTGGTAGTAGGTGGAGCCCTCCCACTCCCAGCCGTCCGGTCGGATCGCGGTCGGCACGTGGGCGTACAGGCCGTGCGGTCCGGTGAGCCATTCGGGCCGCCCCGAGCAGACCGCGCCCGCGGCGACGAGCCACGCTGTGTAGTTGGAGTCGAACCGGCCCGACGCGATCAGGGCGTCGCGTGCCTGTCCGGCCGCTGCGGCGAGCGCGCCCAGCAGCTGTGCCACCTCCACGGGCAGCGGATGACCCACCTCGCGCAGTGCCCGTGCGGCCTGCCCGATGGTGACCGCCCAGATGGCCTCGGTCAGGGCCTGGTGGAACAGCCGGCCGCGCAGCATCCACTCGGCGGCGCCGTCGTGCTCGGCCGCCCCGAGCTGCGCGTACCGCCGGGCGTACTCGGTCAGCAGTTCGACGGCCAGGTCCCGGTCGGCGGCCTGCGGCGACCGGGCGAGAGTTCGTATCCGCCGCGCGCACGCCTGGTGCGCCAGGACGGTCCAGGCGCCCCGGATCGCGGGTCCGTCGATCCGGCAGCCGTGTCGGCAGGAGGCGCCGCTCTCGGGGAACGTGCCGGACAGCAGGCCCTCGTGGTCGAGCTCCACACCGTGCGCGGGGCAGACGTAGGCGTGCCACCAGCCACCTCGATCCGTCGGCAGCACCGGCCGACGGGTCGAGGGCGGCGCCGACCCGGTCACCTGAACCATGCGCCACCGTCGATGTCGATGGTGGCGCCGGTGATGTAGGACGCGGCGTCGGAGGCGAGCCAGACCACCGCGCCTGCCACGTCCTGCGGGTGCCCGCCCCGCCCGAGGGGCACCCCGGCGATGATCGCCTCCTGGGTGGCCGGCGCGGTGAACGTGTCGTGAAAGGCGGTGCCGCCGATGAATCCCGGTGCCACCGCGTTGACGGTCGCGCCGGTGCTCGCCAACTCCTTGGCCAGTCCCTTCGTCAGGCCGCGTACGCCCGCCTTGGCCGCCGCGTACACCGCGGAGCCCGCGCCGCCGCCGTTCTGGGCGGCGAGCGACGACATGGTGATCACCCGGCCCTGGTTCCCTGCCGCGCGTAGCTGCGGAATCGCGGCCCGGACGGTACGGAAGGTGCTGCCCAGGTTGAGGTCGACGACCTGGAGGTAGTGCTCGTCGGTCATCTCGGCAACCGGGCTGCGGCCGACGATGCCGCCGGCGTTGCAGACCAGGATCTCCAGACCACCGAGAAAGCCCGTGACGTCGTCCAGCAGGTTGTCCACCTGGTCGGTTCGGGTGAGGTCGGCCTGCCGGACAACGGTCTTGCGTCCCAGTGCCTCGATGGCGGCAGCCACCTCCGCGGCCGGGACGGCCGAGTGCCCGTGGTGGACGGCGACATCCGCCCCGGCGCGGGCCACGGCCACGGCGATGGCGGCGCCGATCCCGTGGCCGGCACCGGTGACGAGGGCCCGACGTCCGGTCAGGTCGAGTGCCATACGTGCTCCTTTACTTGATTCCGGCAGTGGCGAAGCCCTGCACGAAGTACCGCTGGGCGAGGAGGAACAGCACGATCATCGGAACCGTGGCCAGGGTCGAGCCCGCCATCAGGTAGGCCCACTCGGTGCGCTCCGACTGCTGGAAGGCGGCCAGGCCAACCTGGATGACCCGCAGGTCGTCGCGGGTGGTGACCAGCAGCGGCCAGAGGAAGTTGTTCCAGCTGTTCTCGAAGGTGATCAGCGCGACGGTGGCGACCGCCGGCTTCACCAGCGGGGTCATCACCCGGGCGAAGATCCCGAACTCGCCCATCCCGTCGATCCGCGCCGCCTCCTCCAACTCGATCGGCAGGGACAGGTAGAACTGCCGGAACAGGAAGATGGCGAACGGGGTCAGCGCGCCCGGGACGATCAGCGCCCACCAGGAGTCGAGCCAGCCCTGACCGCCCCGGCCGAGGTAGTCGTTTCCGCCGAAGAACGGCATGCCCTTGGCGATCAGGTACTGCGGGACGATCTTGGTGTAGGTCGGGATCATCATCATGGCGAGGATTCCGAGGAAGATGACCGAGCGACCCCGGAACGGCACCCGGGCCAGCGCGTACCCGGCCATCGTCGCCAGGGCAAGATTGATCACCGTGTGCCCGACGGCGATCAACAGACTGTTGCGGAAGTACGTCCCGAACGGCCCGTAGTTCAGCGCCTCGGGGTAGTTGCTCCACACCCACTCGGTGGGCAGCAGCCCCGGCGGATAGGCGGCGATGTCGGCGTGGCTCTTCAACGACGACAGGATCATCCAGACGAAGGGCACGATCATCGCCAGTGCGCCGGCGCCCAGCAGCAGGTGCAGCACCAGGCTGGCACCGAGCCGTGGCCTCATTGGTCGTCCCTCCCGGTCAGCCGGCGACTGATCAGCGTGAGCACCAGCAGGAAGGCGAACAGCACCAGACTCTGCGCGCAGGCCGTCGAGATGTGGAACTCACTGAACGCCGTCCGGTAGATCTCGAAGGTCATCACGGTCGTGGCGTTCGCCGGGCCGCCGTCGGGGGTCAGCACGTAGACCTGATCGAAGACCTGGAACGCGTCGATCATCGACACGACGAAGACGAAGAAGGTCGCCGGACGTAACAGGGGCACGGTGATGGCGAAGAACCGACGCGGCCCCGAGGCGCCGTCGATGTCCGCCGCCTCGTACAGCTCGGTGGGAATGTTCTGCAGCGCCGCCAGGTAGATCAGCATCTTCAGCCCGATGCCCTTCCAGACGCTGACCAGGATCACCGCGGGCATCGCCCACGAGGGATCGGACAACCAGGCCGGGCCGTTGACACCGACGCCGCCCAGCAGGGTGTTGAACAACCCGAGGTTGGGCTCGAACATCCACATCCAGACCAGCGCGATGGCGACGGTGGCGGTGATGTGCGGCATGAAGAAGGCCGCCCGGTACCACGCCCGCGCCTTCAGCCGCTGGTTGAGCAGCACCGCGATGAGCACGGCGATCACCATCGCCACCGGCACCGTGAAGAAGGTGTAGACGACGGTGTGCCAGATCGACAGGTTCCAGGTGTCGTCGGCGAATATCTCGCGGAAGTTGGCCAGCCCCACCCACTCGACGGTGCCCGCGATCACGTCGTAGTTGGTGAAGGCCAGCACGATGGTGGCGAGCACCGGCAGGCCGATCCACCAGACCAGGTGGAGGACGGCGGGCGCCAGCATCAGGTACGCCGCCCGGCGACGTTCGGCGCCGAGGCGTCGCCGTTTCGGCGGGCGTGGCGCCCGGCTCGTGGGCGCCACGCCGACGGGATCGAGGGTGGTGGTCATGTCAGCCCTTGGCGATCGCTGCCTGCGCCTTGGCCGCCAGATCGTCGAGTGCCTGCTGCGGGGTCTTCTTGCCCAGCAGGGCGGACTCGATCGCCGCCTTGAAGTCGCCGCGGATCTCGAGCCAGGCCGGCACGCCGCCCTCGGAGAACGCGGCGTCCAGGTGTGCCATGGCGAACTGCACGGCCTTGTTGCCGGCGACATAGTCGGAGCCGGCGAGGTCCTTGAGCGCGGGTACGTTGCCGCGCTGCTGGTTGGCGGCGAGCGAGGCGTCCTTGCCGGCGAGGAAGCTGACCAGGGCCTTGGCGGCGCCCCGGTGCGGCGACTTGGCCGACACGGCGGCCAGCGTGCCGCCCTGGAACAGCGCGGGACGCTCATTGGCGATCAGGAAGAAGCCGATCTTGTCGTCCTTGATCAGATCGGGCGCGGTCTCCTGGATCGCCTGCCAGACGTTGTTGTGGCCGACCATCATGGCCGCTCTGCCCTGAGCCAGGGCGACACCGGTGGCGGCACCGGGTTGGGTGAAGCCGAAGTCCTCGGACTTGTCGGTGCGGATGATGTCGGTCATCAGCTGGAGCGCACCGACGGCCTGCGGGCTGTTGAACGCCGGCTTGCCGTCCGGGGTGAACAGCTCACCTCCGTTGGCCCACATCAGCGGCAGGAAGGTCTGCCGCAGATCGTTGGAGAGGATGTCGACCCCGGCCCTGGTGAGCTTGCCACCGGCGCCGCGTACGGTCAGCCTGCGCCCGTACTCGCGAAGCTCGGTGAAGTCACGGGGTGGCGCGGTGAGGCCGGCGGCGGCGAAGAAGTCCTTGCGGTAGATGCCGAACCGGGTGTCGAGCATGATCGGCAGGGCGTAGACCTTGCCCTGGTAGGTGCCGGGCGCGACGACCCGCTCGTTGTAGCGCTGGTTCAGCTCGGAGGCGTTCTCGTTGAGCTCGGCGAGGGCGCCCTTGGCCGCGAAGGGCGGGATCCAGCCGACGCCCATCAGCATCACGTCGTACGGTCGTCCACTGGCGATCGAGGAGGTGAGCTTCTCGTTGAGCTTGCCGTACGAGGTGTAGTCCACCTCGACGGTCGCCTTCGGATAGCGGCCCTTGAACGCGGCCAGTTGCTCGTCGAGGACCTTCTGCCCGTCGGCGCCCTCGAAGATCGGGGTCAGCAGCCGAACCGTGCCGCTCACATCGGTGTCGTCGCCGTTCCTGCTCGGCGCCGGTCCACCGCAGGCCGTGGCGAGCAGCGCCACGGCCAGCACCGCCGCTGCGGAGCGCATTCCGCGCCCCCTGGTGTTCGCCATCATGGTCTTCCCTCCCGCGGCGGGAACGCCGCAGCTCTGGGGCACCGCCCCGCATCCGGGCCTGATGAAGATCGAACGTGGGTGCATCGATTTACTGGTAGAACGATGCAGCAAGGCTAGGATCGGGGCACGACGGCTGTCAATGGCTGGACACGCGCCAGCAACACGGGCTTAACTGTGCAGGACCGGAGCGGTGTCCCAGCGGTGCACCCATACACTTCTTCCGTTTGGTCCTATCGCGCAACACAGGAGAGCCAAGGCGTGGCTGGTGTGACGATCTACCAGGTTGCCCGAAGGGCTGGGGTCTCCCCCAGCACCGTGTCGAACTTTCTCAACGGCCGCCCGGAGCGGATGCTCCCGCAGACCAGGGCCCGGGTGGAAGCGGCGATCGACCAGTTGGGTTATCGCCCCAACCGGGCGGCACGCCAACTGCGCACGGGCCGGATCCAGGTGATCGGTCTGGTGGTCCCGTCCGTCGCCAACCCGTTCTGGGGCAACTTCGCCCGCTACCTGGAGCGGGCGGCTCTCGCCGACGGCTACCACGTCCTGCTCTGCAACAGTGAACGGGAACCCGGCCGGGAACGCCGCTACCTCGAAGAGCTCTGGGCCGACGGCATCCGGGGCGTGGTGCTCTGCTCGTCCCTGCCCTCGCTGGAACACGTTCTGCCCCTGGTCGACGACGGGCTCAGCCTGGTCGCGTTCGACCGTACGGCGCAGGCCGGCGACCCGGGTGGGCTGGTCAACATCAGCGTCGACAACGTCGTCGGCGCCCATCTCGCCACCGCCCACCTGCTCCAGCTCGGTCACCGCCGGATCGCGTTCGTCTCCGGCTCGCTGCGCAGCGTCAACCGCCGTGAACGCTTCCGCGGTTTCACCGAGGCCTTCGAGCAGGCCGGGCTCGACCCGGCCGAGGCCATCGTCTGGTCGGGGGGTGACCAGTCCGAACCGTACGGTGATCTCGACGCCGCCGGCCTCGGTCGGACGGCGGCCCACGACCTGCTGCACGGCGACGGCCGACCCAGCGCCATCGTGGCCATCAACGACATGTGCGCACTCGGGGTCAGCGCCGGCATCCGGGACGCCGGCCTGCTCGTCGGTCAGGACGTCTCGGTGGTCGGCTTCGACGACATCGTCCTCGCCGACCTGGCGGCACCGCCTCTGACCACGGTCCGGCAACCCATCGCGGACATGGCGACCGCCGCCTTCCGTCACCTCGTCGCCCGGATCGACGACCCGGACGGCAGCCCGAGTCAATCCCTGCTGCTGCGCCCGGAACTGGTCGTCCGCGCGTCGACCGGCCGCGCGCCCGACGCTCGGGAGTAAGGAATCGACGATGACGACAGGCGGCGCCCCGCGGGTCAAGTCGGCAGACCGGACAGTGGAACTGCTGGAGCTGCTCGCCGTGTCACCCGAGAGGCGCACGCTCGTGGACATCGCCCGGGACCTCGACATTCCCAAGAGCAGCATGCACGGCCTGCTCCGCACCCTCGTGCGGCGGGGCTGGGTGGAGACCGACAGCGCCGGCCTGCGCTACGGTCTCGGCGTACAGGCGCTGCGGATCGGCACCGCCTACCTGCGCACCGACCGCTCGGTGCGGCGACTGACACCCGTGGTGGACCGGCTGCACCGCGAGCTCGGCGCCACCGTGCAGTTGGGCCGCCTGACCGGCGATCAGGTGATCTGCCTGGTCAGCCGCGAGAAAGCCGAGGCGACACCCTCGGTCGGCGCGGGCCTGTACGCGCCGGCCCACGCCACCGCGCTGGGCCGGGCGGTGCTGGCCCGGATCACGCTCGGCTCGCCGCCGGCCGAGACGCCGCCGAACGGTCCGTCACCCGACGACCTCGCCCAGACCAGAGCACGGGGGTACGCCGTCGACTGGGTCCCCGTGGGGACGGCGAGCTGCTGCTCGGTCGCCGTGGCGGCGCCGCCCAAGCTCGGCCCGCACGACGCGATCGCCGTGTCGGTGGCGGTACGCCGACTGACCGCACCGCGCGCACGGGACATCGCCGAGGCGATCATGTCCGCCGTCGCCGCGGGGCTGGTCGCCGACAACTATGTCGCCGCTCCACATTGACCATCCAGTCACCACCTTCTATGGTCGGCCAGCACTAGTGCCGCATAGTTCACATATACGAACTTCCATGAGAAGGGGCTGCTAATGCGACGAACCGCAATCCTCGCCCTATCGCTGGTGCTCATCGGCGTCGGCCTTCCCACCACCGCTGCCCAGGCCGCGGCCACGGTGCCGATCGCCTCCGTGACGGCCAGCTCCGACGACGGCAACGTGCCGGCGAACACCCTCGACGGCAGTCTCAGCACCCGCTGGTCGGCCGAGGGCGACGGCTCCTGGATCCGCTTCGACCTCGGTGCGAGCACCCAGATCGGCTCGGTGGGCATCGCCTGGCACCAGGGCGACCGGCGCACATTCACCTTCACGGTGCAGACGTCCGCCGACGCCAGCTCCTGGACCACTGTCGTCGGCCAACGGCAGAGCAGCGGAACGACGCTGCAACTGGAGGCCTACGACTTCACCGACCGCGCGGCCCGCTACGTCCGCGTCGTCGGCTACGGCAACACCGTCAACGACTGGAACAGCATCACCGAGGCCAGGGTCTACGGCGCCGACGGAGGAGGAGGCGGCGGCAGCTGCTCCGTTCCCGCCGACGTGCTCAACCTGACCAACTGGAAGGTCACGTTGCCGACCGGGGCGTCGGAGAGCCCGACCGAGATCAAGCAGCCAGCTCTGGACAGCTTCCAGGTGTCGCCGTGGTTCACGACCGCCAGCAACTGCCAGGCCGTCCAGTTCCGCGCCGCCGTCAACGGCGTCACCACCAGCGGATCGGGCTACCCCCGCTCCGAGCTGCGGGAGATGGCCAACAACGGTTCGAGCAACGCGAGCTGGTCGTCGACCTCCGGCACGCACACCCTCGTCGTGGACGAGGCGTTCACCACGCTGCCCTCGACCAAGCCGCAACTGGTCGGGGCACAGATCCATGACTCCGAAGACGACGTGACGGTGTTCCGGTTGGAGGGCAGCAGCCTCTACATCACCAACGGCGACACCACCCACCACAAGTTGGTCACCAGCAACTACCAGCTGGGGACCCGGTTCCAGGCCAAGTTCGTGGTCAGCGGCGGCCAGATCAAGGCCTACTACAACAACGTCCTGCAGACCACCATCACCAAGAGCTTCTCCGGCGCGTACTTCAAGGCCGGCGCCTACACGCAGGCCAACTGCTCCAACTCGTCCCCGTGCAGCAGCAGCAACTACGGCCAGACCCTCATCTACGGCCTGAGCCTGAGCCACTCCTGACCAGCAGCGCCCGGGGGCCACCGGTCCCCGGGCGGCACCCGCACGAGGCCGCCATCCCGCAACGCCGATGCCGCGGCCCGGCCCCACCCCTGCGCATCCGCCTCCACCACCCCTCGGAGTCCCCGATGAACAGAGCACGGCTCGGCACGCGCGGTGCGATCGCCGTCGTGACAATCCTGGGTAGCGCCATCGCGGCACTTCCCGCCCTCGCCTCGATCAGCCCCGGCGACGCGAACAGTGCCTTCGCCGGAGCACCGACCGTCTCCCCCGCCGTCTGCTCGGTGACCGCGAGCGCCGACGACGGCAACGTCGCGGCGAACACCCTCGACGGCAACCTCGCCACCCGCTGGTCCGCCGAGGGCGACGGCGTGTGGATCCGGTACGACCTGTGCTCACCGGTCGCGCTCGGCGCGGTGGCCGTGGCCTGGCACAAGGGTGACCAGCGGCAGACCACCTTCGCCGTGGAAACCTCCACCGACGGCTCGTCCTGGGCGACGGCGGTGCCCCGGCGTGCCAGCTCAGGCACCACCGCCCAGCCAGAGACCTACGACTACCCCGACCGCACGGCGCGCTACCTGCGCATCGTGGGCTTCGGCAACACCGCCAACGCCTGGACCTCGATCACGGAGGTCGACGTCCAGGGCCCCGGCGGCGACCCGACCACCCCGCCGCCGCCCGGCGGCACCGTCGTCAACGTCAGCACCTCGGCACAGTTGAGCACGGCACTGGCCAACGCGGTGGCCGGTCAGACCATCGTGCTGGCCGACGGCAGCTACTCGATCGGCAAACTCAACGCCAGGAACGGCACCGCCACCTCCCCCATCACGATCGCCGCCGCCAACCGTGGTCGCGCCGTGATCAGCGGTGGACAACTGGAGGTGCTCACCTCCTCGTACGTCACGTTCGACGGACTGAGGTGGACCAACAGCAACACGCTGAAACTGACCAGCTCGCATCACGTCCGGTTGACCCGTAACCACTTCCGGCTCACCGAGTCCACGTCGCTCAAGTGGGTTCTCGTGCAGGGTGCCAACAGTCACCACAACCGGATCGACCACAACCTGTTCGAGGAGAAGCACCAGCTCGGCAACTTCGTCACCATCGACGGGTCGTCCACCCAGCAGTCCCAGTACGACCTCATCGACCACAACCACTTCCGCACCATCGGGCCACGGGCGACCAACGAGATGGAGGCCATCCGGGTCGGCTGGAGCGCGATCTCCCAGTCGAGCGGTTTCACCACGGTCGAACAGAACCTGTTCGAGAACTGCGATGGCGACCCCGAGATCGTTTCGGTGAAGAGCAACGACAACACCGTCCGGTACAACACCTTCCGCACCTCCCAGGGAGCGATGTCGCTGCGCCACGGCAACCGCAGCCAGGTGTACGGCAACTTCTTCCTCGGCGGCGGCAGATCCGGCACCGGCGGCGTCCGGGTCTACGGCCAGGACCACAAGATCTACGACAACTACTTCGAAGGGCTGACCGGCACCGGGTACGACGCCGCACTCCAGCTCGACGGCGGTGACGTGGACACCTCCGGCGCGCTGTCCTCGCACTGGCGGGTGTACCGGGCGACAGCGGTCAACAACACCTTCGTCAACAACGTGTCGAGCATCGAGATCGGAGCGAACTACAACCTCGCCCCCGTGGACAGCGTGATCGCCAACAACATCGTCGTCGGCTCGCAGGGCAAACTCGTCAACGAGGTGAAGGCCCCGAAGAACATGACGTACGCGGGGAACATCGCCTGGCCCACGGGGAGCGCCACGGCCGGCGTCACCGGCGGCGTGACGGTCGTCAACCCGCTGCTGACGGCACAGGGCGAGGTCCGGCGGATCGGCTCGGGCAGCCCGGCCGTCAACGCCTCGGCCGGCAGCTACGCCTTCGTCACCGACGACATGGACGGGCAGACGCGCACCGGCACCGCCGACGTCGGCGCCGACGAGTTGTCGGGCGCACCGGTCGTGCGCGGACCACTCCTTCCTGCGGGCGTCGGAGTGGACGCGCCCTGACCCTCGTTCGACCATCCGTGCACGACGACAGGAAAGCAGGGACAGGTGATCGGGTTGAGAAGAGTGGTGGTGGCCGCCGTCGGCGCGACGGTGGCGGTGGGTTCGCTGGTGGCATCGGGGGCACCCGCCTCCGCGGCGGCGACGCTGCCCATCGTGGGGGTGACAGCCAGTTCCGACGACGGGAACGTGCCGGGCAACGCGGTGGACGGCAATCTGGCGACGCGATGGTCCGGCGAGGGAGACGGGGTGTGGCTGCGCGCCGACCTCGGTACGGTGCAGACGGTCGGGTCGGCGTCCATCGCCTGGCACCGGGGGAACGTACGCCGCATGACCTTCGACGTGCAGCTGTCCCAGGATGGGTCGACCTGGTCCACGGCGTTGTCCCGCGCGACGAGCAGCGGCAGCACGGCGGGGCCGGAGAGCTACGACTTCACCGACGGGCGCGCTCGCTACCTCCGGGTCGTCGGGCACGGCAACACGGACAACGCGTGGGCGAGCATCTCCGAAATCGGGGTCCTGGGTGCCGACGGCGGTGGTGGCGGTTCACCCACGCAGACTCTCGGCGTCGGCGGTGTGGCGACTCCGGCCGGCGCGGTTCTGGTGGCGAACCAGAGCTCGAAATACACGATCAACTCTGGCGGCACCGCGACCGCGCCCAAGGTCTACGACTGCCAGGGCAACACCATCCGCGGCGGCGTCCTGATCGACGCCGACAACGTGGTCGTGCAGAACTGCCGGGTCGACGCCCAGCAGCAGTACGGCATCTATTCCGACAACAACACCAACGTCACCATCCAGAACAACGACATCAAGGGCGTCAAGGGCCCCGGTGACCTGAACGCCATCACGTTCTTCGGCAATGGTCACCGGATCCTCTACAACACCGCCATCAACTTCGTGACGGGAAATCCGGGCGACAGCCACACCGACTTCATCCAGACGTGGGTGTCGAGTTCGCATCCCACCGCCAGCGACGACGTGCAGATCCGCGCCAACAAGGCCGTCGGCCCGGCGAACCCCGGTCGCGACAACAGCATTCCGAGCATCCACCAGTGGTTGATGGTCGAGGACTACGGCCGCGGCGGGAACTCCGGCGGCGGCACCGACGGTATGCGCAACTGGATCGTCGCGGACAACGAGATCGGCGACAGCTGGAACCAGGCCATCAAACTGGACGGGCCGGACAACGTCTCGATCACCCGCAACAGGTTCGTGGGCTCCTCGACCAAGGTCATGGAGGTCACCTCGGCCTCGACCGGCGTGAAGTTCTACAGCGACAACCAGGTCGGCGCAGGCTATGGATCGGTCGGCATGACGGTCACCCCGGGCGCGGGACCCGCCTGACAAATCGCGGCCGGGTTGCGGAGACTGTCGACCAGCTCCGCAACCCTGGCCGTGCGCACCGTGGAAGGTGTACACCGAACGCAGGCGGGACCACCGCGCGCCGCTCGCGCCTGTTCCGCGTCGCTCCTCGAATCCCTGTGGTGGTGGCCACGAAACCGTTGCTTCGCCGTCACTTCGGCGTGGGGCGACGTAGCGTTGAGGGCTGCCCAGGGCGGGTCCGCATGCCGCACGCCTGGCCGACGCTGACCCGCGAGGTGAAGATGGTGGACGCCCGGTGACCGTGACGAACGATCGGCAGCTGGTCGCGTCTCCGCCGACGGCCTCCGCACCGGTGGCCCCTGCGGTGTTCCGTTCCTCCGCGGCCCCGGCCCGCCGCACGCTTGTCGACGTTCTCGACGACACCGTGCGCGCACACCCCGAGGCCCGTGCTCTCGACAACGGTGCCACGGCGCTGACGTACCGCGCTCTGTCCGACGAGGTCGAGGCCGTACGCCGGTCGCTCGTCAGGCACGGGGTCGGTGTCGGCGACCGGGTGGGCATCCGGATCTCGTCCGGTACGGCCGAGTTGTACCTGGCGATCCTCGGTGTGCTCGCCGCGGGCGCGGCGTACGTGCCGGTCGACGCGGACGATCCCGAGGAACGCGCCGAACTGGTCTTCGCCGAGGCGGACGTCGCCGCGGTGCTCGGCAACGGGCTCGCGGTGTCGCTCCGTCGTACCCCCTCGGGCCGGAGCGGCCGGCCCGGCCCGGACGACGACGCCTGGATCATCTTCACCTCCGGCTCGACGGGCACCCCGAAGGGTGTCGCGGTCAGCCACGGCGCGGCGGCGGCTTTCGTGGACGCCGAGGCGCGGTTGTTCCTCGCCGACGAGGCCAGTGCGGCGATCGGCCCGCAGGACCGGGTGCTGGCCGGGCTCTCGGTGGCGTTCGACGCGTCCTGCGAGGAGATGTGGCTGGCCTGGCGGCACGGCGCCTGTCTGGTTCCGGCCGCCCGGTCGCTCGTCCGCAGCGGCGTCGACCTCGGTCCGTGGCTGGCCGAGCAGCGCATCTCGGTGGTGTCGACGGTGCCGACGCTCGCCGCGCTGTGGCCGGTCGAAGCGTTGGAGGAGGTCCGTCTGCTCATCTTCGGCGGGGAGGCCTGCCCGCCGGAGCTCGCGCAGCGCCTGGCCGTCGAGGGCCGCGAGGTCTGGAACACCTACGGGCCGACCGAGGCGACAGTTGTCGCCTGCGCCGCGCGGATGACCGGCGAGGGGCCGGTCCGCATCGGGCTGCCGCTGGCCGGCTGGGAGCTCGCCGTGGTCGACACCTCCGGCGCTCCGGTCGCCATGGGCGAGACCGGTGAGCTGGTGATCGGCGGGGTGGGGCTCGCCCGCTACCTGGACGCGGGCAAGGACGCCGAGAAGTTCGCGGCGCTGCCCGCGCTCGGCTGGCAGCGGGCGTACCGCAGTGGGGACATCGTCCGAGCGGAGCCCGAGGGACTTCTGTTCGTGGGCCGCGGCGACGAACAGGTCAAGCTCGGCGGACGCCGGATCGAGCTGGGTGAGATCGACGCCGCGCTGCAGGCGCTACCGGGCATCGCCGGCGCGGCCGCCGCGGTGCAGCGAACCGCCGCGGGCAGCCAACTGCTGGTGGGGTACGTGGTTGCGCAGGACGATGTCGCGTTCGACGCCGCGACGGCGGCGCTGCGCATCCGTGCGCAGCTGCCGGCCGCCCTCGTGCCGCTGCTGGCCGTGGTGGACGCGCTGCCGACCCGGACGTCCGGCAAGGTCGATCGGGCCGCGCTGCCCTGGCCTCTCGACACCGCGGAGGGCGCGGCGGGTGAGCTGACCGCGACCGAGGATTGGCTCGCTGGCGGCTGGGCGGAGATCCTGGGCGTACGCCCCACCGAGGCGGACGCGGATTTCTTCAGCCACGGCGGCGGCAGCCTGAACGCCGCGCAACTGGTGGCATGGATCCGGCGCCGGCACCCGCGCGTCTCGGTGGCGGACATCTATCTCCACCCGAGGCTGTCGCGGCTCGCTGCGATGCTCGACGGGCTCGACACCACGGCGGCGACACGCCGGGAGGTCCGCCCGACGCCGTGGCACGCCGGGCTGGTCCAGGCCGGGCTGATGGTACCGATGCTCGCGCTGGTGGGGCTGCGCTGGCTGACCGTCCTGGCCGCCCTCGGCAACGTCCTCGCGCTGCTCGTCCCGACTCCCTGGGCACCGGACGTGTCCTGGTGGTGGGTGGCGCTGGGCTGGGCGCTGCTGTTCAGCCCGCTCGGCCGGATCGCTCTGGCCGCCGCAGGAGCGCGGTTGCTGCTCCGCGGGGTGAGCCCCGGCAGCTACCCGCGCGGTGGCAGTGTGCACCTGCGGCTGTGGGCCGCCGAACGGATCGCCGAGCTGACCGGCGCCACCAGCGTCGCCGGGGCATCCTGGATGATCACTTACGCCAGGGCGCTCGGTGCGGAGATCGGCCCCGACGTCGACCTGCACTCCGCCCCGCCGGTGACCGGCCTGTTGAAGCTCGGTCGTGGCGCGGCGATCGAGCCGGAGGTCGATCTCGCCGGCCACTGGGTCGACGGCGATGTCGTCCACATCGGCAGGGTCCGCGTCGGCGCGGGCGCCCGGGTCGGGTCCCGCAGCACCCTGATGCCCGGCGCCCGGGTCGGCAAGGGCGCGCGCATCGCCGCCGGCTCGACCGTGGCCGGCGCCGTAGGGGCGAACCAGCGCTGGGCCGGCTCACCGGCCGCACCCGCCGGCAGGGATCCCGCCGAGTGGCCGGGTGAGCGTCCTCCGCGGTCGCGGATGGGGGCTCGTGGCTGGCCGCTCGCGTACGCGCTGACCGCCCAGTTGTTGGGGCTGGTTCCCGTCGTTGCCGCCCTGCCGGCGCTCGCCCTGCTCGGCTGGACGCTCGCCGACCGACCGGCGGTCGACGCTGTGCTGGCCGCTGTCGCGGTGGCAACCGTCGCCTATCTCGTGAGCTACGCGCTGCTGGTGCTCGGGGCCGTCCGGGCGCTCAGCATCGGTCTACGTGCCGGGTACCACCCGGTGCAGGGGCGGACAGCGTGGCAGGTGTGGACGACCGAGCGGCTGATGGGCATGGCCCGCGTCGGGCTGTTCCCGCTCTACGCGAGCCTCTTCACACCGGTGTGGCTGCGGCTGCTGGGCGCCAAGGTGGGACGCGGGGTGGAGGCCTCCACGGTTCTCGCGCTGCCGGCCATGACCACGGTCGCCGACGGGGCCTTCCTGGCCGACGACACCATGATCGCCACCTACGAGCTGAGCCACGGGTGGCTGCGTGTCGCCCCGGCCCGTATCGGTAAGCAGGCGTTCCTCGGCAACTCCGGGATGGCGGCACCCGGGCGTTCGGTGCCCAAGCGTGGGCTTGTCGGCGTCCTGTCGTCGGCCCCGTTCAAGGCGAAGAAGGGCTCGTCGTGGCTCGGCGCGCCGCCGATGCCTCTGCGCCGGACCGTGGAGGCGGCCGACACCAGCCGTACCTTCGACCCGCCGACCCGGCTGAAGCTGGCCCGGGCCGCCATCGAGCTGTGCCGCCTCGTCCCGGTGATGTGTGCCGGCGCCGTGGCGATCGGCGTCCTGGCCGTGCTCGCGTTCGTCTGGCGGAGCGCCGGGTGGTGGGCGGCCGCACTCGCCGCCGGGCCGGTGCTGCTGGGTGCGGCGGTCGCCGCCGCCGCCATCGCGACGGCTGCGAAATGGCTGCTGGTCGGGCGGTTCCGGGTCGCCGAGCGCGCGCTGTGGACCTCCTTCGTGTGGCGCAACGAGCTCGCCGACACGTTCGTCGAGGTCCTCGCCGCGCCGTGGCTGGTCCGCTTCGCGACCGGCACGCCACTGCTCACGGCGTGGCTGCGCACGCTCGGTGCGAAGATCGGCCGTGGCGTCTGGCTGGAGACCTACTGGCTGCCCGAGTACGACCTGGTGCGGCTCGGCGACGGCGCCACGGTGAATCGCGGTTGTGTGGTGCAGACCCACCTGTTCCATGATCGTGTGATGAGCATGGACGAGGTGACCCTGGGCGCGGGAGCAGCCCTGGGCCCGCACGGCATCGTTCTGCCCGGTGCGAGCATCGGCGCGCGGACCACCGTCGGGCCCGGCTCGCTGGTGACACGTGGCGACGCCGTGCCCTGCGACAGCCGGTGGCTGGGCAACCCGATCACGACCTGGCCGGCACCGGCCGCGCGACCGGCATGAATCCGAAGGTGTCGGCGACGCGCGGTGCCACGACCGGCGCCGACCGCTCCAGCGACTCGTACCTGCCCGAGCACGGCAACGGCGGCTACCGGGTGCTGCACTACGACCTCGACCTCGACTACCGGGTCGTGTCGAACCGGCTCACCGGCCGGGCCGACATCACCGCGGTGGCCGTACAGCCACTGTCCCGGTTCACTCTCGACCTCGGTCGGCTCCGCGTCCAGGACGTCCGGGTGGACGGGCGCCCCGCGAAGTACCTCCACCGGCCGGACAAGCTGCAGGTCAAACCCGAGCGGCCGATCGGCGCCGGGGACACCTTTCGGGTGGACATCCGGTACGCGGGGAAACCCGTCCCGCTGTCCGGCCGTTGGGGCGACCTCGGGTGGGAGGAGCTCACCGACGGGGCGCTCGTGGCCAGCCAGCCGAACGGGTCACCGTCGTGGTTCCCATGCGACGACCAGCCCGGCGCCAAGGCCACCTTCCGGGTGGCCGTGACGGCCTCCACCCCGTACACCGTCCTGGTGACCGGGGATCCCGTCCTCCGGCGGCGGGGCGCGGGCAGCACCACCTGGGTGTACGAGCGGCACGAGCCCACCTCGCCGTATCTGATGAGCGTCCAGATCGGACGCTACGAGATGGTGGACCTGGCTGTCGGCGCGGTGGTGCAGCGCGCCGCGATCCCGCCCGCACTGCGTAGGGCTGTCGCCCACGACTTCGGCCGGCACGGCGAGATCATGTCGGCGCTGCAGCGGCAGTTCGGGCCGTACCCGTTCCGGGAGTATGTCGTGGTGGTCGCCGACGACGACCTCGATGATCCGGTCGAAGCGCAGGGCATGGCAGTCTTCGGGCGTAACCACGTCGACGGGCGGCGCACCCACGAGCGGCTCGTCGTGCACGAACTGGCCCACCAGTGGTTCGGCAACAGCCTCACCGTCGCGGACTGGCGACACATCTGGCTCAACGAGGGCTTCGCCACGTACGCCGAGTGGCTGTGGTCCGGCGTCTGCGGCGAGCTGTCGACGGACGCCCTGGCCGCGCGGTGGCACGCCTGGGTCGCGGCTCGCCCGCGGGACGTCATCGTCGCCGATCCCGGCGTCGACCGGATGTTCGACCCGCTGGTCTACAAGCGTGGCGCGCTCACGGTGCACGCCGTGCGCAAGGCGGTCGGCGACGAGCCGTTCTTCGCGCTGCTGCGGGCCTGGGTCGCCGAGCACCGGCACGCGACGGTGACGACTGCGCAGTTCCGGTCACACGCGCAGCGCTTCGCCCGCGAACCCCTGGACGGTCTGTTCACCGCCTGGCTCGACAGCCCGGCGCTGCCACCGTTACCTCGCTGACCACGGGATGCGGGTGTCCGAACGCCGGACGTCGTTGGTCGCCGGCGGGTGGCATTCGCCGCCCGGCTCGTCACGCCGGTACGCTGCACCGACGGCCCCGGTCAGTCCTCGCACAGCCTGGCCACCGGCACCGAGCGGCGCACCACCGATCGTGCCGCATCCGCAGACGAGAGGCAGGCCACGACATGGCGGCGATACCCGGCCAGCAGTCGACCGCCGCGGCTGCGACGGTCGCCGGGCGGGGAGCCTCGGGGGATGATCTGCGGGCGTTGTTCGGGCAGTCCACCGCCGTCTTCGCGTCGCTCTCGGGCCCGGCGCACCTGGTGGAGACGGCGAACCCCGCGTTCTTCGCCACCATCGGCGAAGAACGGGCTCGCACCGGTGTCCCGCTCGCGGACCTGATGCCCGAACTGGCCGGTCAGGGCTTCATCGCTCTGCTGGACCAGGTCCACCGCACGGGTGAGCCCTACACCGGCCGTGACGTTCGCGTCGTGCTGGGCACCGACCCGCACGCGCGGGAGGCGTTCTTCGACTTCAGCTACGAGCCGCGCCGCGACGCCGACGGCAGCGTGACCGGGATCCGTGTGATCGGCGTGGAGACCACCCAGGTCAAACATGCTCAGCGGCTGATGACCGAACACCGTGTCCTGCTGGAGCAGATCGCCCGCCAGGCGCCCCTGAGCGAGGTGCTCGACGGGATGGCTCGCCGTATCGAGAGTCTCGCACCGCAGGAGGTGCTCGTCTCCGTTCTGCTCGCCGATCCCGACGGCCGGCACCTGCGCCACGGCGCCGCGCCGAGCCTGCCCGACTTCTACAACCAGGCCATCGACGGGATCGCCACCGGTGAAGCCGTCGGCTCCTGCGGCACCGCCGCCCACCGCCGGCAACCGGTCATCGTCACCGACATCGCCACCGACCCGTTCTGGGACGACTTCCGTGACCTGGCCGACCAGGCGGGGCTGGCCGCCTGCTGGTCCACCCCGATCCTGGCCCGCGACGGTGGCCTGCTGGGCACCTTCGCGATGTACCACCGCACCCCGCGCGTCCCGCAGGACAGCGACCTCGCCCTCACCCGGGTCTTCGCCGGCACCGCTGCCCTCGCCATCGAACGCCACCACATCGAACAGGCGAAGGCGGCCGCCGAAGCGCGCGCCAGGTCAGCCCATGACGAGCTGGCCAAGGTGGTACGCGTGGAGCGGGAACTGCGCGCCGAGGCCGAGCAGCGTGCGGCCGCCGCTGCGGAACTCGCCGCCCGGATGCGCGCCGCCGCGGCCGCTCAGGCCGCCATGCCGCACCCCGAGCGCTGCGAGCTCGGGGGTGGCCGCGGGTGCGCCGCGGCGGCTGAGATCAAGGTCGCCGATTCGTGGGGCGATTCGGCGTGGGGCTGCCCCGCCCACGTCGAGGAAGCCATCCTCAACGTGCGGTCGGTGTTCATCGCCAGCGAAGAACTCGGCGGCCTGACCGCATACCGCAACCGCTGACTGGTCAGTCCGCCGTCAGGCCGAACTCGTTACCGTCAGGATCGGCCAGCACGACGGTGCCGTCGTCGGCGATCTCCAACTGGGTGGCCCCGAGGGAGACCAGTCGATCGACCTCCGCCTGCTGGCCACCACCGAGCGAAGCAAGATCGAGGCGCTGCCGGTTCCGCGTCTTCTTCGGAGCCAGCGGCGGGCCTCCCCACGCGACCTTGGTGCCGCCGTGCGGTGACTGGACAGCGGTCTCCTGATCCTGATCCCACACCAGTGGCCAACCCAGCGCCTCGCTCCAGAAGAGACCGACCTCGCGCGTCCCGTCGCAGCTGAGCTCGCCGAGGAAGCCGCACCCGGCGAGGAAGGCGTTGCCCGGCTCGATCACGCAGAATTCGTTGCCCTCGGGGTCGGCCAGGACGATGTGCCCCTCCTCGGGGCGCTGTCCCACGTCGAGGTGGCTGGCGCCAAGCCGCAGAGCCGTCGCCACCGTGTGTTGTTGATCGGCATCGCTGGCGCTGGTCAGGTGGACATGTATGCGGTTGCGCCCCACCTTTTCCGTACTGCTTCGGACGAACCGGAGGCTGGGCTGAGTTTCCGTGCCGGGCAGCGACGTCGCACCGGCGTCCTCCACGACCTCCCGGTCGAGCATGCCGGCCCAGAACTGCGCCAGGCGATTCGGGTCGTGTGCGTCGAGGGTCACCGTCAGCGGTCGCGAGAGCATCACCGCACGGTAGACACGGCCCGGCAGGACGACAAGGTGATTAAAGCCCTGCGGAGGCGTGACCTGCACCGGGTAGAAACGGTATTGCCTGTGTCGGTGGCGCTTGCCCACGGCTCCGGAGAGACGGCACGCCCCGAACGGCCTTGGTGACGCCGTGACGGCGCTGGTGGCCTACGTGACCCCGGTCGCCCGGGCCCGGTGCGCGGCCACGTTCACGCGGTTGCCGCAGACGTCGTAGGAGTGCCAGCGCTGGGTACGGCTACGGGTCTCGTCGTAGAAGGCCGAGCGGCAGCTGTCGTTGGCGCACAGCTTGACCCGTGACCAACGACCCTCGGCGACCAGCTCGGCGACCGCCTGCGCGATTGCGGCGACCACCGGGTCGCCGGTCATCTGGTGAGGCCGGACATCGCGCGGCCCGGAGAAGTCGTACCGGAATGTGCTCGTCGACAGCCGGTCGGTGAGGTTGGCCCACCGCTCGGTGCTCGCCGGCTCGCCGGCGAGCGCCACCAGCTCGTCGCGGATCGCGCGGACCTGCCGCAAGAGCTGCGCCGAGGGGGGCCCGTCGTCCTGCCCGAACGGGCGAAGCACCTCCCGAGCGGTCGTGGCGTCGTCCAACCGTTCGGAGCTGAAGGAGAGGGGCCGCGAGTTGAGGAGGTTCACGATCGCGGTCGTTGCTTCAGGTGTCACGATCACATCCTCTTCTCAGGGCTACTTCTGGTAGAACCTTACATCACCCTGGTAGCCTCCCGCCTGTAAGGGTCTACGCCAAATAGCACCCCCGACACATCCGTGCGGCGTGTGGGGGAATGCCATTCGTGGGCGAGTGGCGGAGCCCCGGCCGGCGCGTGGCCGTATCTGTGGGGTTGTGGTCCGCACGGCCATGGCCGGTTCGGCGGGCGCTGGACAGGCTGGGAGGTGCCGCGGCGCCAGCCGACGGTGTCGAGCGGAATCAGGAAGTTGGTGGATGGCATGACGTGGCAGGAGCGCCGCGAGGTGGCAGGCGTGACGATCCCGGACACCGGGATCGCCCGGGAGGCGACCGAACTGGTCCGTGACAGCGCAAGCGAACTGATCTTCCATCACTCGCGCCGGGTGTACGTCTTCGGGGCGCTGCAGGGCCGCAACCGGGACCTCAGTTTCGACCCCGAGCTGCTGTACGTCGGGGCGATGTTCCACGACCTCGGGCTCGACGAGCGTTTCCGCGGCAGCGGTCGACGCTTCGAGGTGGACAGCGCCGACGAGGCGCGCCGCTTCCTGCAGGCACACGGCGTGCCGGAGGACAGCGTGCGGCGGGTCTGGACGGCGATCGCCCTGCACACCACGCCGAACATCCCGCAGTTCATGGAGCCGGAGGTCGCGCTCGTGACCGCGGGCGTGGAGTACGACGTCCTGGGCCTCGGTTTCGACGACCTCGACGAGGAGCAGCGGGCGGCGGTCACCGCGCTGCATCCGCGGCCGAACTTCAAGCAGCGCATTCTCGAGGCCTTCGCGGATGGCATCCGTCCCCGACCGGAGACCACGTTCGGCAACGTCAAGGCCGACGTGTTGCAGCACGTCGATCCCGGGTTCCGGCGCGGCGACTTCGTCCGTACCATCCTCGACTCGCCATGGCCGGAGTGACCGGACCCACTGGAACTGATCGTCACGCCGACACCAGCGGGACCCTCACCGTCGCTCCGAAGACGCGCCGCCCCGACCGGACGGTACCGCCGATGGCCGGTACCACCGCGATCGGGGCGGCTGTTCATCCGCCGACCAGCGACCTCGCCGACCGTCTGCTGCGGGCCTGACGGCCCGGTCTCACGTCAGGTGGCGGGCGAAGAACCGGTTTCCGTCGTCCCCCTCGAAATGCGGGACGCCGGTGTGCCCGCCCATGTTGGCGTGCAGTGTCTTCTCCTTGGAGCCGAAGGCGTCGAACAGGTCCAGTGCCAACTGCCGGTCGTTTCCTTCGTCGTCCCACTGCAGCAGGACCTGCAGCGGAATGGTGACCTGCCTGGCCTCCTCGAGCATGGCGCGGGGCACGTAACTCCCGGCGAACAGAAGCGCGGCCGAGATGCGCGGCTCGACCACCGCCAGTCGCACGCCGATGGCGATCACCCCTCCCGCGTACCCGACCGGGCCGCCGATCTCGGGCAGTGCGAGGAGGTCGTCCAGGGCGGCCCGCCATTCCGGAACCGCCCTGTCGACCAGCGGGCGGACGAGCCGCTCGACGATCTCGTCGTCGACCGGCTCGCCGGCGCCCAGCACGCGGCGCAGGTCGGCGCGGGCCTGCTCGGCGGCAGCGGAACGGGGTCGGTCACCGCTCCCGGGAAGCTCGATGGTGGCCGTGGCGAAGCCCTCCGCCGCCGAGAGCCGGGCCCGGGCTACCAGTCGGGGGTACATCCTGTGCAGCCCGCCGGGGTGGCCGAGCAGGATCAGCGGCGCCGGCGCGGATGCGGAGCCGGGCGTCCACAGGATGCCGGGGATCTCGCCGAGGGTGAACTCGCGTTCGAGGACGCCGTCGTCGAGGCGCTGTTCGGAACTGAATCGCATGGTCGTGCCTTTCGGGAGCGCTCGTCGTTAACGGCGCTCCCGGACGATCTGTCGCCCGCCCGTGACCCCGGAGAGGAGCACCCATGTCGATATCGCGTTCACGGGTACCACCTCCTCGTTTCCTCGCACGGCCTGCGGAAAAGTAGCAGTGGCCGCCGTGGTTCGCCAACGGGTTTTGCGGAGGCTCCGAGCGAAACGGCTCGCCGTCCACCCCCTGGTGGACGGCGAGCCGTCGTGCAGCTGGACGTGCTACCGGCCGAGCTGCTCGGCGACGAACAGGACCTTGCCGCCGCGCTCCTGCCGTGCCGCGTGGCCGATGGCCTCACGGTGCTTCCGCAGCGGATAGGTGGCCTCGACCGCGGTCCGCAGGACGCCGCGCTCGACGAGTTCCGCGAGCTCGGTGTAGATCCGCACCAGCTCGGCACGCGGGGTGTCGCGCAGCCAGTTGAGGACGAAGAACGCCCGCAGCGAGACGCCCCGGTAGATCAGGTCACCGAGTGGGAGAGCGGGTGACTGACCGGTGACCGAGGCGAAGGTGACGACGCTGCCGCCGGCCTCCACCGATCGCACGAGCTCGGCGACCTGCTCCGGGCTGCCCGTACCCTCCAGCAGCAGGCGGAGCTGGGTGCCGTCAAGGGCCTCGGCCACCCGGTTGCCGAGGTTGTCCCCGTCGAGGACGACGAGGTCGGCGCCGAGCTCCCTCACCTGCTGGGCGGCGTCCTCGCGACGCACCACGGCGAGCGTCTTGACGCCGGCCTGCTTGGCGAGCGCGATGACCTGCTGCCCGACGGCGGAGTTGGCGAGGTTCAGCCCGATCCAGTCTCCCGGCCGCAGGGTGACGTAGTCGTTGATCAGGGCGTACGCCGTCGCCGGGTTGACCGGAAGCATGGCCAGCTGCAGCGGGTCGGCGTTCTCGGTCACCGGAATGACGTTCTGGGCGGGGACGACGACCTGGTCCGCCCACGTGCCGTGGACGAAGGTCGGCAGGATGACGACCCGACGCCCGACGAGAGCCTGGTCGGCGCCCGGGCCGGCCTGGACCACCCGCCCGACGCCCTCGGCCCCGATCGGGCTGGGGACCTGCGGGTAGACCGAGAACCAGCCGAGCGCGAAGAGCATGTCCGCGGGGTTGATCGGGGCGGCCTCGACGGCGACGAGGACCTCCCCGTCGCCGACGCTCAGCTGGGAGTTCTCGTCGAGCTGGACGGTCTCGGTCGGGTCGCCGCCGACGGCGGTGAGGAACAGATGGCTCATGGGTCAAAGCTCCAGAGGGCTGGCCACTCGTAAGTGGCTAACTTGTTTTGACTATTACTTTCTAGCACGCCTTCACCGGCAAGTAAAGGTCTTTATAATTTAGACGCTTACGGCGCCTCGTGCCCCCGATCACCGGCGGTCGCTGGCCACGCCGGCACCGCCGCCCTCGGTCAGGCCGCTGATTCCAGCACGACCCGGAACCGGGCGTCGCCGCTCATCATGCGGTCGTACGCCTGGGGCGCCTCGCTCAGCGGCATCGTCTCGATCATCGCTCGGATGCCGTGACGAGCGCTGAACGCGAGGCTGTCCTCGTTCTCGATCGGGGTCCCCGTCAGACTGCCGGTAAGGCTCCGGTTGCCGAAGACGAGGTCCAGCGTGTTGATGGTGATCGGGTCGAAACCCACCCCGACGACGAGCAGGGTCCCGCGGGGCGCGAGCCCACCCACGAGCGGCGACATCGAGGCGCCGCTCGTGGCGGTCGCGATGATCGCATCGGCCCCGCCGAGCTGTTGCAGTGCGGCGGCCGGGTCCTCGCTGGTGCTGTCGATGTAGTGGTCCGCGCCGAGCTGCTTCGCCAGAGCGGCCTTCTCGGTGCCCCGGGCGATCGCGGCGACGCGATAGCCGAGCTTGCCGGCGTACTGCAGACCGAGGTGGCCGAGGCCGCCGATCCCCTGCACGGCCACCAGCGAGTTCGGCCGGAGCGTCAACTGCTCGAGCGCCTTGAAGGTGGTGAGGCCGGCGCAGAGCAGCGGAGCCGCCTCGATCGCGGCCAGTCCCGCCGGGATCCGGGCGAGGCCGGTGGCCCGCACGTACGCCACCTCGGCGTAGCCACCGTCGGTGCTGCTGCCCATCTGCGACTGGTCCGAACAGTTGACGAAGTCGCCCCGGCGGCACGAGTCGCACTCGGTGCAGTGGCCGCCGAGGTAGCCGAAGCCGACCCGCTCGCCCACCCGCCAGCGCGACACCCCCACGCCGACCGCGTCGATGACGCCGACGACCTCGTGGCCGGGGACGATGGGCCGGGCCGGGTCGGCGCGGAGGCCCTCGACGGCGATGACGTCGGAGTGGCAGACCCCGCACGCCTCGACGCGGAGCCGGACCTCACCGGGCGCCGGCGACCGCAGTTCGCGATCAACCAGGACGAACTGTTTGGAGCCGGTGACCTCGAAGGCGCGGTAGGTGGACACGTTTCTCCTCTGAGAGGTGGATGCGGTGAGCACTGTCCGCAGGGAACGCGTGCTCGACCTCGACAACTCAATATGACCGGTCGTCTTAGTCATCGTCAAGGCTGGGTAGACCGCGCGTCACGTGGTGGTTGTCACGGAACGTCACCTTGACGGCATCGAGATGACCGGTCACATTTGGCCGAGGAGGTGGTAGTCATGCCGAGACGGAGCGTGCGTGGGGAGATCGTCGAAGCGGCCCTGGAGCAGTTTCACACCCTGGGGTTCAACGCCGCGGGCGTGAAGGGCATCACCGACGCTGCCGGCGTACCGAAGGGCTCGTTCTACAACCACTTCGACAGCAAGGAGACGCTCGCTGTCGTGGTGCTGCGGGAGTATGGCGCCGCCCGGCCGCTGGCAATCCTGGCCGATCAGGACGTGCCTCCCCTGACCCGCCTGCGCAGCCACTTCGAGGAGCTCCGCGACGAGGTCCTCCGGTACGGAATCGCCCGGGGTTGCCTCTTCGGCAACTTCGGCGCCGAGATCGCCGACCACAACGAGACGATCCGGACCACCATCCGAGAGAGTCTGGGCGTCTGGGCCGACGCCATCGCGGAGACGATCGGCCAGGCGCAGCAGCAGGGTTCGATACCCACCGGCCTCGATCCCGCGGCGACCGCGCGTTTCCTGCTCAGCGCGTGGGAGGGCACTCTCATCATGGCGCGCACGGATCGCGCGAACTCGGCGTTCGACGCCTTCTTCACCGTCACCTTCGAGGGTCTGCTGCGCTGACTTCGCACCGGGATCAGCGGCGCTGCGTGTGGCGCATCCGCCTCGGGGTAAGCGGCCGCTTCGGCTTCGGCTTCGACGAGGGGCTGGTCTGGTGGATTCGTACTCTCCGGTGGAGGCACACGGCCTGATCGGCGACCTGCAGACCGCGGCGCTGGTGGGGACGGACGGGACCCTGGACTGGTTCTGCGCTCCTCGGTTCGACTCGCCCAGCCTGTTCGGAGGCCTGCTCGACCGGCACCGGGGTGGCTATTTCCAGGTGTCGCCCGAGGGCGTCGAGTACGTCAGCAAGCAGCTCTACCTGCCCGGCACGCCGATCCTGATCACGCGTTTCATCAGCGCGGACGGCGTCGGGGAGCTCATCGACTTCATGCCCATCGCGGGTGATCGGACCACCGACCGCCACCGCCTGGTGCGGATGCTGCGGGTGGTCCGAGGCGTCATGCGGTTCCGGATCGAGTGTGAGCCCCGCTTCAACTACGGTCGGGATCCGCACGAACTCGACATGCACCTCGAGGGACAGGTCTTCCGCAGCCGGGCCTACTCCCTCACGGTGAACACCGTCGAATACCCGGAGACGCGGCTCGCGGAGCGGGCGATCCGGCGTAGCGAGGGCGGCTTCTGCGTGATCGCGACGCTGCGTGAGGGTGAGCAGTCGGGTGTGGTCCTGGAAACCGGGGTGTCGCCTGCCCGGCCGCGGCTTTTCACCTCCGGCGAGGTCAGTGACATGCTGATCCGGACCCGGGAGTACTGGCGGAAATGGCTCGCCCGCTCCTGTTACAACGGCCGCTGGCGAGAGATGGTCGAGCGGTCCGCGATGACGCTCAAGCTGATGACGTACGCACCGACCGGCGCGGTGATCGCCGCCCCCACCGCCGGGCTGCCGGAGCAGATCGGCGGAGAACGCAACTGGGACTACCGCTACACCTGGATCCGCGACGCGTCGCTCTCCGTCTCCGCGCTGCTCAGACTCGGCTTCAGCGAGGAGGCATGGCAGTACCGGCAATGGGTGAACGATCGGATCCGGGAAGCCGAGGCAAGCGGAGAACCGCTGCAGATCATGTACCGCGTCGACGGCTCGCCGGATCTCACCGAGGAGGTGCTGGACCACCTCGAGGGGTACCGGGGATCGACACCGGTGCGGGTGGGCAACGGTGCGGCCAGCCAACTGCAACTCGACATCTACGGCGAGGCGCTGAATGCTCTCCACTACGCGGACTGCCACGGACTGATCAGTTCACACGAGGAGTGGCTGAACACGGAGCGGATGGTCGACTGGGTCTGCGTGAACTGGAATCAGCCTGAGGAGGGGATCTGGGAGACGCGCGGCGGTCGCCGGGACTACACCTTCGGGCGCCTGATGTCCTGGGTGGCCCTCGATCGCGCCGTCCGCCTCGCCAACCAGCGCGGGCGGCCCGGCGACACCAGTCGCTGGGCGCGTACCCGTAACCAGATCTACGAACAGATCATGGATCGCGGCTTCCACCGCGGACGCCGGGCCTTCGTGCAGCACTACGCGACGGATGTCCTGGACGCGGCGCTGCTCGCCATGCCAACGGTCGGATTCGTGGCACCGACCGACCCGATGTGGCAGTCGACCCTGGCGGCCATGGACGCGGAACTCGTCTCCGACAGCCTCGTCTACCGGCACGACCCCACCGCCTCACCCGACGGACTGCCCGGCCAGGAGAGCACTTTCACCATGTGCACGTTCTGGTACGTCCAGGCCCTGGCGGAGTCGGGGCGTCTCGACGACGCCGCGCTGGTGCTGGAGAAGATGTTCACCTACAGCAGCCCACTCGGTCTGTATTCCGAGGAGGTGGCCGCCACCGGCGAGCAGACCGGCAACTTTCCGCAGGCGCTCAGCCATCTCTCCCTGATCAGCGCCGCGCTGAGCCTCAACGAACTGCTCGACGCCCGCCGCTGAGCCGACAGCGGGTCACCCGCCTCACGCCTGCCCTCTCAGGCCGCGTCCCGGTTGCGGAAGGCGCGCGGCGAGAAACCGGTGGTGCGTTTGAAGGCGACGCTGAACGCGCTCTCCGAGCCGTACCCGACGGCCCGGGCGATGGTGGCGACACTGTCGCTCCCCCGCCGGATCCGGTCCGCTGCCAACTCGATGCGCCATTCGGTGAGGTACTCCAGCGGCCCCCTGCCGACCGCGTCCTTGAACCGGGCGGCCAGCGTGGAGCGCGAGACGGCGGCGCTCCGGGCCAGTTCGGCCACCGTCCACGGGTATGCCGGGCGGGCGTGCATCGCGCGCAGGGCGGCGGAGACGATCGGGTCGGCCAGGCCTGCCAGCCAGCCCGTGGTCCGACTCGGGTTCCCGGCCAGGTGCAGGCGCAGGATCCGGATCAGCATGACCACGGCGAGGTGTTCGGCGACCAGGGTGGCTGCTATCGGCCGCCGGCGCAGCTCGGCGTCGATCTCGCTGACCGCCCAGCGCACCGTGCCCGCCTCCGGTGTCTGCGCCGGTACGTGCAGGACCGGTGGCAGGTTGTCCAGCAGCAGGGTGCGGACCCGCCCGCTGAAGGAGAACGCGCCACCGAGGAGGAGCACCTCGTCGCCCTCGCCGGCACGGGCGATCCCCTCGACCGCCGCCGCGAAGAGGGGAGGTGCCGGTTCCGGCGGCAGGTCCAGATCGCTGGCGAGGGTGAACGCCAGCGGCCGGGTCAGCAGGTAGCAGTCACCCTCGCGCAGACGGATGGGATCGGGCACGTCGTCCACCCGCAGCCAGCAACCGCCCCGGCTGACCACGTTGAACTTCACCCCGGCCGGGGGCGGAAACCGCACCGCCCACCGGCCGCCCCCGGTCATTCCCGACGACAGGTGGGCGGTCACCCCGAGCAACGACAGGACGTCCTCCAACGGGTCCATCCGAACCCTCCCTTGGACGCACGCTAAAGAGTGACGGATTCTAGAGTATAGGCAGTCCGGGGTTACCGTTCGTAGCGTTGGCCCCATGACAAGCACCGCTCGCCTGAGCACCCCGTTCACCGCCCGGGCCACGGCCGCCGAGATCGTCGACGGCGTCGACCTCACCGGCCGCCGGATGATCGTCACCGGCGGCGCATCCGGCATCGGCCTGGAAGCCGTGCGCGCTCTCGCCGGCGCCGGCGCGGACGTCACCGTGGCCACCCGTGACCCGTCCCGGGCCGCCGGTGTGGTCGAGGAGTTCGCCGGATCGGGCCGCGGCAGCGTACGGGCCGCCGCCCTCGATCTGGCCGACCTCACCTCGGTCGACGCCTTCGTCGCCGCCTGGAACGGTCCGCTGCACGCGCTGGTGGCCAACGCCGGGATCATGGCCCTCGCCGACCGGCAGCTCACTCCCGAGGGCTGGGAACTCCAGCTCGCCACCAACTACCTGGGTCACTTCGCGCTCGCCCGAGGGCTGCACGACAATCTCCGCGCCGCCGGCTCGGCCCGGGTTGTCGTGGTCAGCTCCGGTGCCCAACTGCGCGCCGGCGTCGACTTCGACGACCCGCAGTTCGACCGGCGCCCGTACGACCCGTGGACCGCCTACAGCCAGTCCAAGAGCGCGGACGCCCTGCTCGCCGTCGGCATCGCCCGCCACTGGGCCGAGGACGGGATCACCGCCAACGCCCTCAGCCCGGGGGTCATCAACACCAACCTGCAACGCCACCTCTCCGACGAGGCGCTGCGCGGTTTCGGGGTGTTGGACGAGGCGGGCAACCGCGTCGACCTGCCGCACTACAAGACCCCCGAGCAGGGTGCGGCAACCACCGTGTTGCTGGCCGCCTCCCCGCTGTTCGAGGGTGTCACCGGGCGGTACTTCGAGGACAACCAGGAGACCGAGACGGTGCCGGGCGGCCCCGAAACCACCGCGGGCGTGGCCGAGCACGCCATGGACCCGGCCGCCGCCGAGCGGCTCTGGACGTACGCCGAGGAGATTCTCGCCTCTCGCTGACGGCGGGCGGTCTTGACACCCTGACAGTTCATGCAACAATTGTCAGCATGTCGAACGACCGACTGGACACGATCCTGACCGCCGCGTACGAGTGCTTCACCCGGCACGGGATGCGGCGCACGACGATGGACGACATCGCGGCGGCGGCCGGCATGTCCCGGCCCGCGGTCTACCAGTACGTCCGCAACAAGGACGACGCCTACCGCCAGCTCGCCGAGCGGCTGTTCGACGGCTCACTCGCCCAGGCCCGCCAGGTCGCCGCCACGCCCGGCGCCGACCTGGCGCAGCGGCTGCACGACGTGCTCGCCGCCAAGCTGGAACTCACCCTGAGACTGCACCGGGAGAGCCGGCACGCCACCGAACTTCTCGACACCAGCACCAAGCTCACCGGCGACCTCGTCGAGGCGTACACCCGGGAGTTGACCAACGTGATGGTCGGCGCGCTGGCCGTTGCCGCCGGGCCGAAGGCCCGTGCGGTGGCCGACGTGCTGGTCGCGCTCACCCGCGGCCTCGAAGCCGACCTCACCGACCCCGACCTGCCGCGGCAGCGACTGCGCGAGGGCGTCGCGCTCGTCGTCGCCGGGCTGCCACCCCACCCGGGAGACCCCGCATGACCACCGTCCTGATCACCGGCACGTCCTCCGGCATCGGCCGGGCCACCGTCCGTCGGCTCGCCCGCCGCCCCGACCTCACCGTGTACGCCACCGCCCGCACGATCGACGCGATCGGCGAGCTGGCCGATGCCGGCGCCCGGGTCCTCCCTCTCGACGTGACCGACGAGGCCTCCATGCGCGCCGCGGTGGCCGCGATCGAAGCGGAGCACGGCCACGTCGACGTCCTGGTCAACAACGCCGGCTACGGCGAGTACGGCCCGATCGAGGAAACCGCGATGGACCGGGTACGCGCGCAGTTCGAGACCAACGTCTTCGGGCTCGCCCGGCTCACCCAGCTGGTGCTGCCCGGCATGCGCCGGGCCGGCCGGGGCCGGATCGTCAACGTCAGCTCGATGGGCGGCCGGCTGGTCTTTCCCGCCGGGGGCTATTACCACGCCAGCAAGTACGCGGTGGAGGCCATTTCCGACGCGCTGCGCCAGGAGCTACGCCCGTTCGGTGTGGACGTGGCGATCGTCGAGCCGGGGCTGATCCGCACCGGCTTCGGCGCGGTGGCGTCCTCCTCGCTGGGCGCCGCAGCCGACCCGGCCGGGCCGTACCGACCGATGGTCGCCACCGTGGACGCGGTGATGGCCCGGTCGTACGCGAACCGCCTGCTCTCGGCGACGCCGGAGACGGTGGCCCGGGTCATCGAGCGGGCCGTGACGGCCCGCCGACCGCGCACCCGGTACCTGGTCACCGCCGCCGCCTGGGCGATGGTGCACACCCGCCGACTGCTCGGCGCCCGGGCCTTCGACACGGTCAACCGGCTCCAGTTCCGTTGACCGGGTGCGGCCGTCGCGCCGGCGCGCTCACTGACACCCACCGCGGTGGACGCCGTCCCCCCGTTGCGGCAGGATGCGCGAGATGCTCGCACCGATCCCGCGCCGTGCCGCCGTCACCGCAATGCTGTCCGTCGTCCTGATGGCAGGTTGTGCAACCCCGCAGCGGCCCAGCACCGCCGCACCCGCCGCCAGCGCTCCCGTCCCGGGCACGGCGGCGGCGCCGAGCGCCGCGCCGGCCGTAGCGTCGCCGAGCCCGTCCGCACGGACCAGCATCGGAGCCCGCCCGAGCCCGCCCGCCGCGGCGTGCCGGGTGTTCCCGGGCGACAACGTGTGGCACGCCGACGTCTCCCGGCTGCCCGTGCACCCCCGCTCCGCGGCCATCGTTGGCAGCATCGGTCCGGCCGCCGCCGTGCACGCGGACTTCGGCTCCGGCACCTGGCAGGGCGCGCCGATCGGCATACCGGTCACCGTCGTCGGCGGCGGGCAGCGGCGGGTGCCGGTCACCTTCACCTACGGCGACGAGAGCGACGCCGGTCCCTATCCGGTCCCGCCGGCCGCGGCCATCGAGGGCGGGCCGCGCGGCGACGGAGACCGGCACGTCATCGTCTGGGACCGCGACGCCTGCCGCGCGTACGAACTCTTCGACGCCCATCCCTCCGGTGCCGGCTGGCGAGCGGGGTCCGGAGCGGTCTTCGACCTGCGTTCCAACCGCATGCGGCCGGCCGGTTGGACCTCCGCCGACGCCGCCGGGCTCTCGATCCTCGGTGGTCTGGTCCGCTACGACGAGGTGGCCGCCGGGCGCATCGACCACGCCATCCGGGTCACCGTGCCGCGCACCCGCACCGGGTGGATCTGGCCGGCCTCGCACTCCGCGTCCGGCAGCACCGACCCGTCGTTGCCCCAGCTGGGTCAGCGACTGCGACTCAAGCGCTCTGTCGACGTCGCGCGACTACCCCGGCAGGCCAGGATCGTCGCCGAGGCGATGCAGCGGTACGGCGTCATCGTCGCCGACCACGGCTCGGCGTGGTTCGTCTCGGGTGCACCCGACCGACGCTGGGACAACGACGCGCTGCACACGCTGGGCGGCCTGCGCGGCTCCGACTTCGAGGTGGTCGACGCTGCCGGACTGATGGTGAGCCGCACCTCCGCCGCGACCCGCTGACATCGCTGGTCTGCCCAGCTGTTCGACCGCGACCTGGCGCGATCGCCCTTCCAGCGCTTCGAGACCCGCCGGAATGGCGGTTGCGCCAGCGGGTACGCAGGGCGCGACGAGATCGACGTGCTGCCGATCCGAAGGGAGCCTGCGTTGCGGGAGACACCAGGGCGACCACGAGCACGCGACGCGGTCGAGGCGCGAGTGACGATCCGGCGACCGGTGCGCGAGGTGTTCGCGTTCTACCGCAACTTCGCCAACCTGCCAGGCTTCCTGGGCGACGTCATGGCCGTCGAACCCGTCGGCCCGGCGGAGTCACGGTGGACGATACAGGGCCCGCTGGGCGTCCGACTGACCTCGACGATGAGGGTGACGCAGGAGCGTACGAACGAGGTCATCGGCTACGAGACACGCTCCCTGCCGGGGCTGCGCACCCACTGGGAGGTCCACTTCGCCAACGGCCGGGCGGCAGGCGAGACCGAGGTACGCGAGGTGATGCGGACACCGCTGGGGAGGCTGGGACACCGGATCCTCGCGCTGTTGGGAAAACCTCCCACCAAGGAGGTGCCCGCCAATCTGCGCCGGTTGAAGGAGGTACTGGAGACGGGCAGGGTGACCACCCTGGACCACTCGGTGGCGGGCAAGTTCCGTTAGCTGCTTCGGGTGGCGGTGCGGGCTCACTGCCGGGTCAGCCGCACGGCATCGACCGACAGCCACTGACCGCCGCTTCCCGACGAGTAGACGCCGACCGTGATCTGCCCGTTGGTCACGATGACACCGGGCACCACCACGGTGCGCCAGTTCGGCCATCCCGTCGCCGGGATCGGCGCGGTCAGTTCCGGCACCGAGACCCCGTAGTCCTTGGCGCTGAGGAAGGCACCGGTGTGGCCACCTCCGCCGGTGGCCTGGGCCGTGACGGTGTACGTTCCGTTCGTCAGCCCGGTGATGGTCTGGCTGGTGAACACCTCGTACGCGCTGCTCTTGTGCTGGGTGAGTCGATACCCGCCGGTGACGCCACCGGGCTCGGTGAAGTCCGCGTCCGCCGAGGTGCCTGACGCACCTGCCCAGGTGCTCCAGCCACCCGGGGTCTGGGTCGCGCCGCCCGCGTCGAAGTCGGCGTTGGAAACGGTCGCGACCTGCTCGGCGGCATGGACGGGCGACGGGGCGACACCGAGGTCGGCGTAGTCGATCTCGACGTGGCCGACAGTGTCACGCTGCAGACGGATGGTGTTGTTCCCGGCGTTCAGGGCGACGGGTAGGAACTGCACGTTCCGGGAGAACGCGCCCCACGCCTCGGTGCGACCGAAGGGTGCGGTGAATCTCCTGGTGCCGTTGACGAGCACGTCGAGCTTGCTGACGCCGCTGGTCGCGTTGGCGTAGTTGACCGCCAGCCGGTACTCCCCCGCCGACGGCACGGCAACGGCGAACTCGACGTGGTCGCCGGCGTCGTCGAGCCCGCCGACGTACTGCCCGTTCGAGGCCGTCGCGGAGGACTGCACCGTGCCTCCGGAGCGGGCGGCGGACTCGGCCTCGTAGCGGGTTGTCGCCGGTGCGGTCACCTGTTCCACCGCGATGTTGTCGATCGCCGCGAAGGCGGTGGGACCGGGCGGCAGGTGCAGGCCCACCTGGGCAGTCGTTCCGGAGGCGACGAACTCGACGGAGCGCCGGAACCATTGACGGTTGGGAACCGAGAACGTGTCGACGGTCGTGGTGTGGAGATTGTCGGCGAAGAGACGCGCTGCGCCGTTGCCCTGCACGAAGGCGCTGACACGGTAGGTGGCGCCGACCTGCAGGCCCCGCACGGTGGTGGAGAGCTTGACCTCGGGTACGTCGGCGTCGGTGAACACGGTTCCCTTGTAGGCGCCGGACTGCGCGCTGCCGTTGCCCTCCGCGTACGCGTTGGGGCCACCCGGGTCCGTGCCGGGGGTCCACACGGTCCAGTTCGCCAGACTGCCCTGCTCGAAGTCGTAGTTGTCGATCTGGACAGTTCTTCTGGGCTCCACGGTCTGCGTGTTGATCGTGAACGCGGTGGAGCTCACGCTGCCGCCGCGGGCGGTGACCTGCGTGGCCGTGTTCGACTCGTAGAGCGCCACGAGATCGTCCCAGGACTGGGTGCCGGGGTACTCGTTCTTGATGTTCGGGGGGAAGCCCGTGGTCAGGTCGTTGACGTAGCGGCCAGCGCCGTTCTGGTAGATCCGGTCCTTGAACTGTTGAGGCGTGCCGGCCATGCCCTTGATGACGCCCAGCAGCCCGGCGACGAACGAGGCGGTGCAGTCCGCGTCGTTGCCGATCAGCGAGGAGATCCGCAGCGAGGTGAGGTAGTCGTTGCCGCCGTACAGGATGGCGATGATCGTCGAGCCGTTGTTGCGGTCCGGGATGGCCATCTCGTTGTCCTGGCCGTAGACGTTGCGCACAAACGACATGAGTTGGCCCTGTGCCCACCGCCAGTCGGTCGGATTCTGCCCGTGCAGGGCGACGGCTCTCTCGTAGACGGCGTACGGCCAACTGTTGCGGGGCAGGACCGCCGACGCGCTGGTCAGCACGTCGCGGGCATCGGTCGCGAGGTACGCCTCGGCGTACATGGTCGCGAGGAACTGCGCCCAGATCACCGAGTCCCATTCGCCGGTGACCGAGCCGAACCGCCCGGCGAGGTCCCGCGCGGTCGCCGGCATGTCGGGCGTGACCAGGCCGAGGGTGTCGTTCTCGATGTACGGCTCGGTCAGCCAGTAGTGGCGGTTGAACTCCGCCTGCCCGGTGAGCGGCGGGATCAGGCCGTCGGTGCGCATGGCGGCGTTGGCGATGTCGCCCGGTCCCCAGTCACCGACGTTGTGACGTACCCACCGGTCCTTGATGTCCTGGAAGGTGGGGTCGGGGCCGTGGTTTGCCAGGATGAGCTGGTCGAGGAAGTCGACGTGGTAGTCGTCGTCGCTGCCGGTCTCGTTCGACGCGAAGTGCGGGGCGCCGAGGCGGTCGTAGCCGGGGTAGTTGTTGGGCGTCCAGCAGGAGGCTGGGGCGTCGCCGGAGTACGGCCCGTACGTCGGGGTGAAGCAGGTGTCGGTGCTCTCCGGGTTGGGGCTCTTGTACTCGAAACCGGTGAGCACACCGCCGACCTGGCCCAGGATGGCGGCCAGGGTCTTGTCGCGGTAGGCGGCACGGGTGATCGTCGCGGTCGCCGCCTGCGCGGGGGATGGCGGGGCGGCGACCGGAACGACAGCGGCGACGGACAGGACAAGTGCCAGGGACAGGAACGATCTCGCGATCGGGGGCATGGCGAGCCTTCCGGACGGGGAATCAGCTGAGATATTTCGCGGCGTACTCCTGGGCGTCCTGCACGATCAGGGCGACCCGGTCGGGGGCGGCGGTGAGGGTGTCGTCGACGACGGTGAGCGTGGGCAGGACGCCCTCACGCACCGGCAGGCGCCAGTGCGCGTTCCAGCCGGCCTCGTGCACTCCGGTCGAGCCGTGCGCGGGGTCGCCGAGGCAGACGTGACCGAACGAGCGGTTGCTGACGGTGAACAACTCCGGGTCCGGCTGATCGTGGAAGGTGGGCACCGTGTCCCGGTGGCCGGCCTGCACCAGCGGGATGATCCCACCGAGGGCGTCGAACCACGCCTCACCCGCGATCAGCAGATCCGGGCTACCGGCGCGGATGAGGTCGACCAGCGCGCGCAGACCCTCGGTCGTGCTGCCGCGCGGGTCGTTGTTGTACATCGCCGAGATGTCGAGAAAGGCGCCGTCGAACTCGTACTCGTGGTGCAGTCGGTTGATCTGCTCGGCAATGCGCCGCCGCCACGGCTCGTACGACGGGTTGACCAGGGCTCCCCAGCTGTGGTCGAAGTGCCGCGACGCGTCCCAGTCGACGGAGCCGATCGGCGTGTGCCCGCTCGGGTTGAGCAGCTGCCCGGGCGCGGCCCAGGTCTCGAAGCCGGGCAGGTCCCGGGCGGCCACGTTGGCCCCGAACATGGGCATCACCCGGGCGCCGAGCTCGTGGGCACCGTCGACCAGACGGTGGAAGCCGGCAGCGCCGCCCAGCCGCTCGTCCACGTCGAACCGGCCGTACCACCGGTAGTAGCGGCCCTCCCATCCTGGCAGGTAGGCGAGGATGCGGTCCGGCTCGATCTGGTCGGCGAGCCGGCGCAGCACGTCCAGCATGCCGTCGTAGTCGAGGAACACCTTGCCGGTGAAGTGCATGCCGTGCAGCGACACCACCAGCGCGGTCCGGCGCAACCAGGCGGGTACGTCGGACCGCTCCGCCCAGCTCGGCAGGTCGTGCACCTCGCGAAGGTGGGCGGTGTGCGCGGCGAGCACCGAGGCGAGCTCGTCGGCGCGGCGCAGTTCCCACGCCGGGACCTCGAACTCCGGGCCGGGTCGGGCCGCGTCGGTGTCGGCGATCAACTCGAAGTCGCACACGGTCGGGTCGTCGAAGTGCGGTACGACCGCGAACCGCTTGGAGCGGACCTCGCCGTCCAGGCTGCGGGCCACCGTGACATCGCCGTCCGGGCGGCGCAGCCCGAGCAGCGGCGTGGCGAGATCGAACCACCCGTTGGGATAGGTGACGACCCGCCCGGTCGCCGGGACAGGCAGGTCCCCCTCCCGCAGCGCGGTGACGTCGCCGGTCGGTTGGTCGTGCAGCACCACGGCGACGCAGCGGATGCCGTCGGGGTGGGCGGCGCGTACCTCGACGCGTAGGCCGTCGGTGTCGTCGACGATGCGCAGCAGCACCGAGCCGGGCCCGCGCTGCTCTCCCCCGGCCCAGGTCAGCCCCTCGGAGACGATCGTGGTCGTGCCGCCGGACCGGTCGACGCGCAGCACGTCCGGGTCGAGCCCGTAGACGTTCTCACCGGTGTGGACGCGGACGCTGACCGGGCCGAGCGAGGTGACGAAGCGGGGGTGCGGCCACCGGAAGCTCAGGTCGTGCATGTGTGCTCTCCTTGCGAGGATCGGGGGTCAGGACGCGAGCCGGCTGCTGAAGCCGCTCCTGCCCTTCTCGGTTGCCTGGGCCGGGTCGCCGGAGAACACCCAGTCCCGGATGAACTGCAGGTACGGCCCGGTCGGGTCGATGAACAGCGAGTTGTACTTGGCGGTGACCGGCACCCGCGCCTCGGAGATCAGCTTGTTGGCCGCGAGCAGCCGCGGCTCGGCCTGGGTGTAGGTGTTGTCCGCGGCGTCGGAGCGGACGGCGAGCTGGCCGGTCTTTGCCACGATCGTCTTCTGCACGTCCTCGCTCATGCTCCAGTCGATGAAGTCCCACGCGGTCCTGGCATTCTTGGCGCCCTTGGAAATGCCGATCACGTCACCGCCGAGGAACGCCGCCGTGCCGGAGGTGCCCGGGATCGAGGTGACGCCGAAGTCCAGGCCCTTCTGGGCCTTGAAGACGCTGACGGCGAAGCTGCCCAGCGCGACCATGCCGACCTTGCCGGACTGGAAGCCCGCCAGCCAGGTGGCGCCGTTGTCGTCCTTGACGCCAGCCGGCATGAGCTTCTCGTCCCACATCGTCCTGTGCGCGTCGAGCGCCGCCGCCACGGCCGGGTCGTCGAGGGTGGTCTTGGTGCCGTCGGCGTTCATGATGTCGCCGCCGCTGGCCCAGATGTAGGGCAGCAGCGTGTAGGCGTTGCAGCCGGCGCAGTTCCCGGCGAACGCGAAGCCGTAGTTTCCTCCGCCGAGTGCGGTGATCTTCCGAGCGGCGGCGACCACCTCGTTCAGGCTCGTCGGCGGCTTGGCCGGATCGAGCCCGGCCTGCTGGAAGAGCGTGCGGTTGTAGTACAGCATCGAGACGTCGAGCTGGTGCGGTAGCGCGTACGTCTTGCCGGCGACCGTGCTGACCTGGACGCCCGCCGGGGCCAACGCGCCCCTGTAGGGCAGCGCGTTGATCTGCGCGGTCAGGTCGGTGAGCAGGCCCTGGCTGGTCAGTGACTTGACGTTGGCGATGTCGACGGCCGCCAGGTCCGGGGCGTCGCCGCCGCGGACGGCCTGCACGAACTTCTGCACGTACTGGGCGTCCGGCACCGTGAGCATGGTGATCTTGCGGTTGGGGTTCTTCTCGTTCCAGGCCGCCACGAGGGCCTTGTCGAGCGGTTCGTCGGCCGCCCGGACCCACAGCGTCGCGGGGCCGGTCCCGGTCAGTTCGGCGGGGGCGGACGACGTCGAGGAGTCGGAGTTGCCGCAGGCGACGAGACCGACCGTGAGTGCGGTGACGAGCACCGGCGCGAGTAGGCGGCGACGGAGGACAATGGACATGGTGGGCTCCTCGGACGGTGGGGGTTGCTATCCCTTGACGGCGCCACCGGTCAGACCGGCGACGTAGTAGCGCTGGAGGATGAGGAAGATCGCGACACAGGGCACTGCGGCGATGACCGCGCCGGTCTCGAGAACGCCCCAGTTCAGCGTGCCTCCGGCCCCGGTCTGCAGGTTCGCCAGGACCACCGGCAACGTGTACTTCTCCTGACTGGTGGTGAAGATCAGCGCCGCCAGGAACTCGTTCCAGGCGGTGAAGAACGCGTAGAGCGCCACCGTGGCGACACCCGGCGCGACGATCGGCAGCAGCACGCGACGCAGGGCGGTGAGGGCGTCGGCACCGTCGACGACCGCCGCCTCCTCCACCGCGACGGGCACCGAGGCGAAGGCGGCCCGCATGGTGAAGATGCCGAACGGCAGCGCGAAGACGGTGTAGACGAGGACGAGCCCCGCGAGGGAGTTCGTCAGCCTGAGGTAGTCGAGGATGACGTACAGGGACGGCACGATCGACTGGAACGGGATCATCAGGGTGGACAGGATGACGAGGAAGAGCACTCCCCGCCCTCGGAAGTCGAACCGCGCGAAGCCGTAGCCGGCCAGCACCGACAGCACGGTTGCGGCGACCACGGTCCCGGCGGTGACCAGCAGACTGTTGACCACGTTCTGAAACAGCCCGGCGTCGAGCAGCCTGCGGTAGTTCTCCAGGCTCACCTCGGACGGCAGCAGGGTGGGCGGCGACTGCGCGAACTCGGCACTGCTCTTGAACGACGACACCACCAGCCAGCCGAGCGGCGCGACGAACAGCAGCGCCAGCAGCCCGCACACGGTGTAGAAGGGCACGGCCGGCAGCCATTCCGGTCGCCGTCGTCGCCGCGACGCCGGCGGCGCAGGTGCGGTCGGTGCCGCCGGAGGCGACATCAGGACGGTCACGAGTCCTCCCGGTTGCGCAGCACCAGCAGTTGGACGGAGGTGAGGAGGAGCAGGATGGCCATCAGAGCGATCGACATGGCTGCCGAGTAGCCGAGGTTGAAGTCGATGAAGCCGGCCCGGTAGATCAGGTACACGACGGGGATCGTGCGGTTGTCCGGCCCGCCCTGGGTGAGGATGAAGAACTGGTCGAAGGCGAGGTAGCTGCCGATCACGGTGAGCACCAGGACCAGGCCGATGGTCGGGCGCAGCAGCGGCAACGTGATGGAGAACAGCACGCGTGTCCGCTTGGCGCCGTCGACCTGGGCAGCCTCGTAGTAGTCCTTCGAGATCGCCTGCATCCCGGTCATCAGCAACAGCATCGTCAGGCCGACCGTCTTCCAGACGACGAGCACCACGACCACGACCAGGGCACTGGAGAAGGTGCTGAACACCGAGACGGGGCCGTCGACCAGACCCAGCCGCCGCAAGAGGTCCGGCACCAGACCGATGCGGTCGTCCAGCAGCCACAGCGTCACGTAACTGGCGGTGGCGAACCCGATGACAACCGGCATGACGTACGCGGTTCGCAGCAGGCCCACGCCGGGCCTTCGGCGCCGAACGGCGGAGGCCAGGGCGAAGCCGACCACGAACAGCACCGCCGTGACGACGACCGTGTAGAAGGTGGTGAAGCCGAGGCTGCCCAGGAACGTCGTGTCGCCGACCAGTCGACGGTAGTTGGCCAGGCCCACGAACCTGCGCTCGCCCAGCAGCGACCACTCGTACAGCGACATGACGGCCGTGACGACCACCGGAGCCACCACCATGCCCGAGACCAGCAGGACCGCCGGGGCCACGAACAACAGACCCAGGCGCTGACGGCGCGCTCTCGGCCCTCGTCGTCGGCCGCGTGACGGTAGTGACACCGACATTCCCGGTCCTCCCATTTTACGTAATCGATTTCGCTGGCCACACGTTACAGCTTGGCGTCCCTCTCGTGTCAAGCGTTTGAACCTGGGTTTCTGTTAGGGTCAGCCGCAGGTTCGGTTACGTAAACGATGAGGAGTCCGATGGTCTCGGCGCGCCGCGAGTCCGACCGCGTGACCATGCGGGACGTGGCCTCCGTCGCCGGGGTCTCCACAGCGACCGTGTCGAAGGTGCTCAATGACCGGCCGGACGTGGGGCTCGAGGTGCGGCAGCGGGTCGTCGACACGATCGCCCGCCTGGGCTACCGTCCGAACGCGGTGGCGCGCGGGCTGCGATCTCGGCGCACCGACACCATCGCGATCCTGACCGATGACCTCGAGGGCATCTTCACCAACGCGCTCATGCGGGGCGTCGAGGACGCCGCCTCCGCGTTCGACGTGTCGGTGCTCCTGGCCAACAGCTACGGCGATCCGGAGAAGGAGCGGCGGCACCTGCGGCGACTGGTCGATCGGCAGGTCGACGGCCTGATCATCATGTCGGGAAACCGGGTCCGCCCACGCTCCGGGCCGGCGTTGCCCCTGCCGGGTGTCCCCTACGTCTTCCTCTACGAGTACGGTGCTGCCGAACCGGTGCCCAGCGTGCTCCCGGACGACCACGGTGGCGCGGCGCTGGCTGCCCGGCACCTCATCGAGATCGGCCGGCGCCGGATCGCCTTCATCAACGGGCCTGCCTCCTGGGAGGCGACGTCGGACCGCATGAAGGGCTTCACGGCCACGCTGCGCGCAGCAGGTATGGCGATCGAGCCAGGATTCGTCCAGCACGCGACCTCCTGGGCCCCCGAGGACGGGTTCGCGCTGGCAGACATCATGCTGGGCAGTGACACACCTCCGGACGCGCTGTTCTGCGCGAGCGACGACCTGGCCACGGGGGCGATGGCCGCCATCCACGAGCGGGGCCTGACAATTCCCGACGACATCGCCGTCGTGGGCTACGACGATCGCTCGCTCGCCGTGCACCAACGGCCCCCTCTGACCACCGTGGCGCTGCCGCTGCACGAGATGGGACGCACCGCGGGCCGACTCCTTCTGGAAGCAGTCGGTGGCGCCGACCAGCGCCACGACATCATCCGCGTCGACTGCCGGCTGAGGGTACGCGCCTCCACCGTGTGACCCACATGATCAACTGGCGTCCCAGGTTGATTCATCAACTGATAGTACGATGGACCCATGATGCAGCAGCACGGCCTGACGGAACACGAGCTCCGGGCATGGCGGGTGTCCTTCGAGATGGTGGAGCTGCTGCGGACCCGGATCGAGCAGCAGCTCCAGGCCAGCAGCGGTCTGTCCAACGCCGACTACACCGTGCTCGCGGTGTTGTCCGAGGCTCCCGGCGGGCGGATGCGTCTCTACGAGCTCGGCCGGGTGGCGGGCTGGGAAAAGAGCCGGCTGCACCACCAACTCACCCGGATGAGCAGGCGGGATCTGGTCCTTCGGGAACGGTGCGGCTCCCGGGGTATGGACGCGGTGATCACAGAGAGGGGACTCGCCGCACTCGAAGAAGCCGTTCCCAGCCATGCACAGGAGGTCCGACGCCTCTTCGTCGACCGCCTCACGCCCGAAGAACTCAACCGGTTCGCCGACATCGCCGCCACGATCCTCGACGGCCTGCGAGCGGACCGCGCGTCCGCCCAGGTGCCCTGACGTAGGACGTTCACCCTCGCTGCCTGCTCACCTGTCACCCAGGTCGAGGGAGCCCGGATCCTGCGGGGAGTGCGAGGCTGGGCGGAGGGTGTGCAGGAGCGTGGTGCGGGGACCCGACCGCAGCCGCTCGGCCAGGTCACGCACCGCATCGTCGAACGCCCCTTCGAGTTCGCAGGGACGGTGCCCGTTGATCGCTGGCGGGACGATGTCACCCGGCGGCGCGACCACGTCGCGCGGGTCGCGCAGCCGCCGGTCCACCGCCGCCTCCCGCTCCGACTGGTCGGGCCGCGGCGGCGAGAAGATCTGCCCGCCGATGGGATCGGTGTCTCGCCACAGGTTCACCCACCGCCAGCCGACCCGGTCGGCGATCTCGTGAACCACCTCGTCGCTCACGCAGCTGGGAAAGAGCCGCGAGTAGAGCCGGCGAAGGGGCGAGCCGTGGGTGAGCAGGGCGATCCGGTTGGTGACCCGTGGCGGCAGTTGCAGCACCGTGGCAGCGATGAGCACGGAACCGTGACTGTGTCCGGTGAGCAGCACGGCGTCGCCACGGTCGACGAGGTAGGTGATCCGGCGGGTGAGTTCGGGGACGGCCCGTTCGGCGTAACACGCCGGCGCGAAGGGGTGGCAGGCTCTCGGCCAGAAGGTCCCCAGGTCCCACAGCACACCCACGTACCGGCGGAATCCGGGGGTACGGTGCGCGAAGATCCCGCCGAGAAGGAGGCCGACGATGATGGCGGCGACCAGGTAGCTGCCGACGCCGATGCCGAAGTGGACGAGGGCGGCTGGCACGCCGACGTACCGCTGGATCAGCTCGCCCGGATTGGTCTTCAGCAGGCCGAGCACGACCGTCGTCATGCCGAGTCCGGCGAGGCAGGCGTAGACCACCGCGAGCGACACCAACCGTTCGGTGAACCGGGCACGGGCGATGGTCCTGCGTACCTGCCGCAGCCGCGGCTCGACGTCGCCCGGCGCGTCCGGGAAGTCGCGGGCAACGATCGACGCCGCGGCGCGCATCCGTCCCGGTCGTGACACCAGCGCCACCACGCCGGCGACGGCCAACGTCACAAGCGCCGCCAGGGCGAACCCGAGGATCGCCCAGGTGCACGCTCGCGGCGGGCTGGTGACGAGTGTTCCTTCGGTCGGCGCGTCCCGGTTGAGCACGTCGGACACCCGGTAGATGAGTTCGGCGGAGAACGTGACCTCCAGACTGATCGCGGCGGCGGCGGCCGCCAGGGACCCGAGACCGAGCAGGGGTACGGCATCCGTCCGCCGACGCCGACGCCGGAGCAGCACCGCTCCCAGAGCGGCCAGCAGCGCCGCCTGACCGATGAACAGCACGATGACCGTCAGGTCGTAGCCAGGAAGCTCATCCGTCACAGGCCAGGGACCGGAGCTGGTCAGGACGTGGGCCGTCACCGCGACGGTCAGACCAAGGGCGATCGTGCGGAGCGCGCTGGCTGCCCTGTCGAGCCGGTGTTCCTGTCGCGTCGTACCACTCGGCCGAGGCGTGTCCTGCTGCGTTGAATCATCGTTCAGGGGCGGCGTGCACAGCAGAACCACACATGCGATCAGCACAAGTCCGGTAGCGGCCGCGAGCGCCAGCGTCCCGCCCGAGATCCCCAGTACGGCCCGGGCGGTGAGCAGGCTGACGTCGAGCGTGGCAAACGCTGCCGCGACGTGGATCGATCGCAGGCGCCCGACCAGCGGCTCGACATCCCACTGACCGACACCGCTGAGCCGGCGGCCCGGGATCGGCCGATCCGACGCACGCATCGCCTGGAGGGATCGTCCGTGTCGTGCGCTGATCCCCCACACCAGGCCGATGGCGGCAGCTGGCGCCAGCGCGAGCACTGCCAGGCGCAGTCCGGCGGGACGTCCTCCGATCCAGGAGAGCCAGCTACGTCCCGCCAGGCAGTCGGCCGAGGACATGCATTTCCACGCAACGACGTCCAGCGCGACCCCCACGCTGCTCAGCACATACGTCGCGGTCAGGGTGAGCGCCAACAGTCGGCACAATGCCTTGATCACCGGATCGGGTCTGGCGCTGGCCGGACGCATCCAGATGGCGACGTTGATCAGCATGAATGGCAACAGGAAGACCATTGCCAGCGTCCGCGACGCACTACGGGAGGGTAGGTTGTTCCAACGGTAGGCCTCGAGCGTCACTCCGCCCACCCCGGCGCTGTCGTACTGGCCGGGCCTCGGTCGGTAGAAGCCGCCTTCCGCGTCGCCCGCCACCTGCTGCACATGCGGTCGGTCCAGCACATGGTCCGGCCCGGCGGTGGACACCCCGTGTACCCGCAGCTCCACAACGCCGTTCGCTGCGGTGCGCCCGTTCGCCTCCCGCTGATCCATGCGGCACCGACCCCCCAGGCATGTACGCGACCACACCTGCCCGCCCAGCCGATCCGAGCGCGCCCGCGTGGCCGACGGGGCGTACCCCGCCAACGGAGAAGCAACCCCCTGAGCTGCGGATACGCCTGCCCCGCGGTTCCTGAATTCAAATCCTCGGCGCCTATCTCAGCGCATCCGAATCAATGCTCGGTGACGCGTCGAACCAACTCGATCCATGCCGAGTGGATTCGGTGCGCGGCAATTCCCTCGATTCGCACCTGCTGATGCAGCACCGGTTCTTCCAGCGGTGCCAGCAGGGCTGTCGCGAGCAGCGCGACGTCGCCGGAGACGCCGATCTCGCCCATCAGGTACCGCGTGTGCATGGCGGCGAAGGAATAGGCGGCGTACGACGGCGACCCGGCACGGCCGGCAGCTCGGATGAGGTCCGCGAAGCGCAGGTTGAGTTGCAGCCGCGAGCGCCCAAATGCGAGCAGACGCTCCATCGGTGGCGCACCCGGGCCGAGAGGCGGGGGCCCGGAGATCACCAGATCCTGCCACTCGCTCTCGGAGTAGTCCAGGAGGGCGGCCATCAGGCCCTCCCGCGATCCGAAACGGCGAAACACCGTTCCCTTGCCGACCCTCGCTCGCGCCGCGACCGCATCCATGGTCACGGACTCGATGCCCTCCTGGCTGATCAGCGTCTGGGCTGCGACCAACAGCGCCTTCCTGTTACGAGCAGCGTCTCGCCGCTCGGCAACCGGGCTTCCGAGCAGCGGCAGGTGTGGACGAGGGTCTCCGTCGTCCGAGGGTTTGTCGTTGGCCGCCCCTCGGCCCGCACGGTCCGTCACAGCTGGGATACCCGTGCTGACCGCCGCCTGTGGCGCAGCCCACCGCTGGCGCACCCACGCTCGGGCATATAACCGGACCGCAGTCCGTTTCGACTATCGTGCACGACCCACCCTAACTCGTAGGACCGCCGATGTCCGAGGTCCAGCCTCTCGAGGCTCGTCGGGCACCGCCTCCTGCCGCCGAATCGACACGCCGTTTTCCAGGCGCATAGGCGTCACTTTTGCGATTCACGCACACAACAGACCACATCGAACGCGGAGGTTGAACCACAATGTCCTTCGAACTTGGCGCACTCACCTTCGGTGAGCTGACCGCCGACCTGAACACCCGGACCGCTCCGTCTCCACGGCAACGCGTCCTGGACACCATTGAGCAGGCAGTCCTTGCCGACCAGGTGGGGCTGGACGTCTTCGCCGTGGGCGAGCACCACCGGTCTGACTTCGTCGCGTCCGCTCCGCACATGCTGCTCAGCGCCATCGCGGCCAGAACGCAGAACATCCGGCTCACCAGCGGCGTCACGGTGCTGGGTTCCGAAGATCCTGTCCGCGTGTTCGAAAACTTCGCCACACTTGACCTCATCTCGAGCGGACGCGCCGAAATAATCGTTGGCCGGGGATCGTACAGCGAATCATTTCCCCTGTTCGGTCACGATCTGGAGGATTACGCCGACCTGTTCCGTGAAAAGCTCGACGCCCTCCTTGCCATCCGTGCCACGAACCCGGTGACCTGGAAGGGTGGCGCCTTCACCACCGCGCTCCTCAAGGCAGACATCGCTCCCCGACCACTTGGCCAGCTGCCGATCTGGGTCGGGGTGGGCGGCACTCTCGCATCAGCCGTGCGCACCGGCTCCCTGGGACTCCCCATGGCGCTTGCTCTGCTCCTCGGCCCCATCGACCAGTTCACACGATCGGTCGAGATGTACCGGGAAGCGGGAGCCGCGGCCGGCCATTCACAGGACGACCTGCGGGTGAGCATCAACGCACACGGTTACGTTGGATCGACGAGCCAGGGCGCGCGGAACACGATGTTCCCCTACTTCCAGATCGGGATGCGGGAGAACAATCACCAGCGCGGAGCCGGATTCAACATTCCAAGGCCGGCGTTCGACGCCCAGGCCACACAGCGCGGCGGGCTGCTGGTCGGCAGCACGCAGGAGATCATCGACAAGCTCATGACCTATCACGAGTTGTACGGCACGAACCGCGCCATCTTCCAGATGGGTTTCGGAGGACTTCCCCAGAGGGAGCACCTCGCCTCGATAGAACGTCTGGGTGTGGAGGTGGCCCCCGTGATCCGACGCGAAACGGCGAGTCGTGCGGGGCGTTCGAAATGAGCCGCGCACTGCGCGTCGTCGTGGTGAACGGCAGTCCCAGCAGGACATCCAGGACGATGGGCCTTGCGAGCCTCGTCACCACCACCCTCGAGAATTCAATCGACATCGATGTTCATCACGTCAACGTCTACGCGCTCGGGCCGACATTCACTGGGGCGACGCGGCGCGAGGAGATCTCGGGCCACGTCGAGCAGGAGATCCGTGCCGTCGAGACTGCCGATATCCTCGTGGCTGCCGTCCCTGTTTATCGGGCCTCGTATCCGGGGATGTTCAAGCATTTCTTCGATCTCGTTGACCAGTACGGCCTCGCGAACAAGCCGGTGATACTGGTCGCGACAGGAGGAAGCGACCGCCACGCACTCGTGATCGAGTACGCGCTGCGCCCACTGTTCGCCTTCTTCCAGGCGGCCACCATCCCCGTCGGCTTCTACGCCAACGCTGGGGACTTCGACGGCGCCCTGGTCCTCAACAGCGAGGTCTACAGCCGCATAGAGGTCGGCATCAACGACGTGTTGCCGATCCTGCGGGCAATCAGCGACGACTCGACGGAGGCACGGCCGGATCCGTCGGCCGGCGCGGTTCATCGACCGAATCTCTGACCGACTCAGGTCGGCGAGCGATGCTTCGCGGGCGACGGTCCGCTGGCCGCGCGGACGCGTCGCCCTCTGTCACCGCTGTCACAACTCCTTGAGTTGACGTGTCACCTGCATCGCCGTACCGTTTCGGGTGACACATCAACTCGACGTGGTGATCGCTGCGGAGGCACCGCCGTGCACACCCAGAGAACGCCGCCACCGCACCGCCCAGATCACCACCCCTTCAGCGGGCCGTCGATGCGCCAGCCCGTCGCACCCGGCGGCCCGCTCGTCGAACAGCCAGCCAGAAGACACCTGCTCACTTTTCCCAGGAGCTCCGTCATGAACGTCCTACGCGTTGATTCCAGCATCCAGGGCCCGGCGTCGGCCTCCAGCGAGCTTGCCGACCTCGCCGAGGCGGCGTGGGTCGCTGAACGGCCGGACACCACGTTCACCCGCCGCCACCTCGGCACCGACCCTCTGCCCTCCGACACCTGGGCGAACGCCGCGGCTGCCGGCTTCATGGCAGCCGAGCAGCGCTCCGAGGCCGGACGCAGCGCGCTGGCCTTCGCCGGCTCGCTGGCCGACGAGGTGCGGACCGCCGACGCCGCGATCCTCGCTCTGCCGCTCTACAACTACGGCGTCTCGCAGCACGTGAAGACCTGGATCGATCTGCTGATCGCCGGTGGCTCGCCCGGTGAACGCCTCCTGCTGGGCAAGCCGGTCATCCTGCTGACCACTCGCGGCGGTTCCTACGCGCCCGGTACACCACGCGAGGGCTGGGACCACAACACCAGCTTCCTGGTTCGGATCTTCGCAGACCTGTGGGACGCCGACCTCACCCTGATCGAGCGCGAGTTCACCCTGGTCGGTATCAACCCGGCGCTCGACGAGTTCACCGAGGCTGCGGCGACCATGAAGAACGCCGCCCACGAGGCGGCCGCCGCGGCCGGTCGGGCCCTCGCCATCCGCTGAACCACCATCCACGTCCCCGCAACCATGCGGTGAGGCTCTGTAGTCGACCTCTCAAATTGTCAACGGGGTGGTGAGGGCGCTTCCGGTGGATGCCGCCTGGCACGGATCGTGTCCGAGGCCGCGATGCAGGACAGGACAAGGGCGGCGGTGATCGCCGCGGCCAGTGGCGGAAAAACGATCATGAGTGGTGAGACGCCGGCGAGCACCAGTGCACCGATCGGCCGGGAGCGGGACACCCGGGCGAACACGGCGTGCTCGACAAGAGCGCGTCCGGCCAGAAACAAGACCGGTCCACCGAGGATGACGAAGATCCAGGCCAGGTCGGTGTGCCCAAACGGATGCTTGATCACGAGTTCGTAGCCGACGGCGACGGTGACGGTGCCGGCCACCATGAGTACGTGAGCGAGAAACGCCTCCCGGATCAGACGGGTGGGTTCGGCAGCAGCTGTGATCGCGTCGGGTAGCAGTTGGCCCGCCCGGAAGAGGTAGACGCGGAACAGGAGCACGGTCGTGGTGAACGAGACCGCGAACGCCGCTGCGGCTCCGCCTTGGCGGAACGACGTGTCGCTGTAGGCCGAGCCGGTGGTCAGGATCAACTCGCCGAGGGCGATGATGAAGAACTGTCGGTAGCGCTCGGACAGGTACTCGGCCAGGACCGGCCACTGACGAGGGGCGGGAAGGGTCCAGGGCGCGGGGTAGAACAGCAGGATTGCTGTGCAGTCGATGGCGATCGCCAGCGTCCACAGCAGTCCGCGTGCCGAACCCGCCACGATCACTCCAGCGATCCACGGCACGGCGGACATCGAGAACCAGAGGAGCACCCCCGACGCTCGACGCTGCGCTTCGTGACCGCGCAGTGCCGGCACGAGGACGAGGCCCCGAACGATGTGGACCGCCACGTACGCGCCGGCGAAGACCAGGCTCCCGGCGCCGAACGCCTGCGGCACCACGACCGCCATCATCAGGGCGCCGAGCATGGCCGCGAAGACCAGCAACTGTGTCTCCGGCCGCTGCGGGTCGTACAGGTCGGTGATCCACGCCGTCACGAACCAGAGAACCAGGAAGGCCAGCAGCAACAGGAGCGTCTCGCCAGCTTCGGCGAGGACCATCCGCCGCTCAGTGAGGTCTTCGACCAGCCGCTGTGAGACCCGGTTGAGGGCAAAGACGAACACCAGGTCGAAGAAGAGCTCCAGCAGAGTCGGCCGCTGCGGTTGCCCCGGCTTACGCAGCAGCTTGGCGGCCCTTGTCGACATGCGCCCGCCCGTTTCTGCCAGCTTCGTCGATCTTCTGGGCATTGGTACCACGATTGACGACCCGACGGGGTCGATACGGGCAACGACGTCAGTGCCCTACCTCAGGAAGTCCAGGAGCTGCCGGGCGGTCTCCTCGGGCGCCTCTTCGGGAATGAAGTGCCCAACCGGGACCGGTTCGCCGCGTACGTCGTCGGCCCACCCCCTCCAGATCCCGACGGGGTCGTCATAGAGCTTCGCGACCTGACCCTGTTGACTCCACAGGAACAGGACGGGGCAAGTGATCTTTCGGTTGCCGCGGTCCGCCTCGTCCTGCTGGTAGTCCAGCGTCGCGGCCGCGCGGAACTCCTCGCAGATCGCGTGGACCGTGGCAGGATCGCTGAACTGCTTGACGTATGCGGCGCGCACCTCAGCCGGAAACGCGTCCTTCACCGTCGGCCAGTTGTCGAACATGAAGTCGACGAGGACTGCGGGCGCCGCATCGATGAACTGCTCGGGCACCGGTGCCGGCGCGGCCAGGAAGGACCAGACCCAGTAGGACAGGCTGAACGCCTTGTCGGCACGGTTGTAGACATCACCGATGGGAACGACATCCATGACGGCCAACCGGGTGACGGCGTCGGGTTCGTCGAGGGCGAGACGGTAGGCGCACCGGGCGCCGCGGTCATGGCCGACGAGGCGGAACTGCTCGTGGCCCAGGCTTCGCATGACCTCGATCTGGTCACGGGCGGCGACGCGCATGCTGTACGGCTCATGATCGGCGCTGCTCGGCGGTTTACCGCTGTCGCCCCAGCCGCGCAGGTCCGTGGCAACCACCGTGTAGTTCTCGGCGAGTCGCGGCGCCACGCGATGCCACATCAGGTGCGTCTCGGGAATGCCGTGCAGGAGCAGGACCGGTGGCCCGCTGCCGCCGCGGCGTCCGTGGATCGTCGTGCCGGACGTGGAGATGTCGAACTCTTCGAAGCCCTCGAACATGTCCCGAACCTCCCCGCGAGTGGATCACGACCGTCTGCCCCGGATACGTCGCGACTGCTCAGAGCCCCTGACCGATCTCCACCAGATAGCCGTCCGGGTCACGCAGGTAGCACCGAATCTCCGTCCCGTGGTCCTTCGGTTCGGTGAGGAACTCCGCGCCGCGAGCTTTCCACTCCTCGTAGAGGGATCGGATGTCGGTGACCCGTACGTTCATCGCGCAACTCAACGTGTTGGAGTCGGCTGGCGCTTTTGCCTGCACGGTCGGCTTGTCGTCAGTCGGCCCGCCTTCGACATTGATGATGATGTAGCTGTTGTGGAACCGGAGAATCAACGGATCACGCTCGTGGACACAGGTGGCGCCGAAGACCCTCTCGTAGTACTCCCGTGACCGATCGATATCACGGACGATCAACAGGGTGGCGAGAAAGATCCCGTCCGCGGGCTTGAAATAGTCAGGTGCCCTGTCAGCCATGTCCACCTCTCACTCGGTTCCCAGATTGATCCGGCCGCCGTCGCGAAAGCAGATCGCGCTTACTACCCCGAGCAGGCCGTCGGAAACACTCCTTCCACCTGCCGTAGTAAGGCTTTGCTGGGTACTTCTCCGCGTACCCACTCAATCGGTCAACGGCGCACCCGGTAGCGCAGGTGAAGCACCCGGTTGCCCTGAACAACTACCTCTGGGCCTTCCAGCAGGTGCTGCGCGTCGACGGAGCCGAAGTAGCGCTTACCGGCCCCGAACACCACGGGTGCGACGTCCATGCGCACCTCGTCGACCAGCCCCGCGGCAAGCATCTGCCCACCGACGTCACCCGCGGCGACCTCGACGATACGGTCACCCGCAAGCTCCCGGGCCTTGGCCACGGCCGCCTCGATGCCGTCGACAAAATGGAACGGCGCCTCAGGGGCCCAGCCCTCGGGCGCCGGCCGGTGCGTCACAACGACCGCGTGGTCGACCCCGCTCGGAGGCGTCCCGTCCCAGCCCTCGGTCAGGTCGAAGACGTGGCGGCCGGCGATCGTCACCCCGATCTGGTCCCAGTACGGCCGGACGTAGTCGTAGGACGCCTGCGACACCTTCAGGACGCCACCGTCGTCCAACGGCACGTCACCGCTGACCAGCCACTCGAAGATCGGACCGGGATCGTCGTTCTCATCCGCGATGAAACCGTCCACCGAAACCGACGCGTTCATGACCACGTTCCCCATGGGTTCCTCCTCTGTTCGGAGTTCCAAGTCTTGTGCGCCGTGAACTGTCGCTCTTGTACGAAATCAATCGGCCGGGAGCGGCCAGCCGTCCAGGACGTGGTCGGGATGGTCGCGCAGGAATCGCCGCCGGACTTCGGCGTACCGGGTCGGCGTGAGCCCGGTGAACTCCCGGAACTCGCGCACGAAGTGGGCCTGGTCGAAGTAGCCCGCGCCAGCGGCAACGTCTCCCCAGTCGATCGGTGCAGCGACGTCGAGCGCCAACACGGCGGAGCTGAAGCGGTAGCTGCGAGCCAGCCGTTTCGGCGTGACACCGACTACGGCCTTGAACCGCTTCGTCAAATACGTGCTGCTGGCGCGGGCCGCCACACCGATGTCGCTGATCGGCACTGTCCCGCCTGTCGCCGCGACGGCGCTGCTCATTCGGCGGACCAGGTCAAGACCGTCGATCACCCGCAGCCGTCGCACCAGTTCCTCCTCGAGCACCATCAGCATCTCGTGCGGTGCGTCCGCCAGGGTCAGTCGGTGTCGCAACTCAGCGACAGCGGGCTGGCCCCAGATCTGCTCCACCGTCGCCGGTCGGTCGCACAACTCGGCCGCGGGCATCGGAAGGAACGGTGCAAGCCCCCACGGCCTGAAGTGGACGCCCACGGACCGGGTCGGGGTTGGGTAGCTGAACTCCCACGCACGGGTGGGCGTGGTGACCGCGCAGCCGTCGGCGAACTCCACGGCTTTGACGTCGGCGCCCGCGCGGATGAGAAAGGGCGCCCCGAGGTTGACGATGAGCAGTGGCGCGGGCGCCGCCGGAAGCATCAACCGGGAGTACGGCGGAGCGCCCTCCAGGTAGTAGAGGTCGTCGATCAGCCCGTCCAGCGGCGGACCGGGCACCCTGCACACATACTCCACGCCGACATCATCGCCGACGGCCCATCCGGCATCACGCCGCCGTCAGCAGCCTCTGGCGGGAGAAGGGCCGGGACATCCGAGCAGCCCCGCCGGGACTCTCGTTCCACCTGTCGGCGGCTCCCCGACGCACCGTGCTGCGGGGCCTCAACTGAAGGGGCAGTACCTGCACGGGGTCCAGGACCCGTGGCTGTTCAGTTGCCGGCGTCGTAGGGCACGTACCAGTCGCCGAGCGCTTGTCTGAGCCCGAACAGCAGGATGCTCGCCGCGATCGATGTCGCTATCGCGATGAGCAGGCCCTCGTACCCCCGGCTCCGCGGGTCACGGCCCGCCGGGTCGGGCGGTGGCGTGACGGCGGGATGCCAGGGTCGTTCCCGGGCGAGCCACCAGATCAGTCCCAGGCCGAGCGGCACCCCGCTGAGCACCCAGAACCAGAACCATCGGTTGCCCCGAGCGGGATCGGGTCCGAGCAGCAGCACGACCAGGAAGCTGAGCACGAGCACCATCGGCAGCACCCGCACCGGCGGCGGGGCGTCCACGCCCTGCCAACGCGGTTGCAGGTTCGCCGACTGCAACGCCTGGTCGAAGGCGGCGGCCTGCGGGCCGGAGTAGGTCACCGGATCGAAGGAAGCAGCGTCGGAGGAGCCGGCGTCGGAGGAACCGGGAAGGACGGGACCGGGAAGGGCGGGACCGGTGGAGCCACGGTCGAACTCGGTGTAGTGCACCCGCCGGTTGTCCGTACGCCAGACGAACAGGGGCCCGGATCGACCGCTGAACCGAAGCGCCCGATCATCGGTCCAGCCCCACTGGTCGGCGCTGTCCCATCCGTCGGCCCACTGGTACGACAGCATCCGACCAGCAGACAGGTCCGATCGCGCCTGCGCCGTACTCGCCTGACGCGGGGCCGACCACCAGGTCACCGAAGCCCAGACGACCCACAACACCACCAGGACCATCCGCAGCACGCGCCACCAGGCGCGCCGGCCGAGGAACCCTCCCCCGCTGGTGATGACCTGTCGCGCTACGTCCCCCGCCATGGCGCGCATCGTGTCAGCACGTTGCCACGCCCCCTACCCGGGCCCCCGAGCTCGGCGGGCCGCCATCCTGCTCGCGCAAGCACGGGAGCGCTCGCGACGTGGACGGCCGTCGGGTCCCGCCTGACGGACGGGACCCGACGGCCGGTCAGGCTGGTGGCGCCTGGGCGGTGTCGGCCAGGAGCAGAGACAGCTCCCGGACAAGCTCGTCCATCGACTGGCCACTCTGCGCCTTGACCAGGCCGAGCGCGAGATCGGCCAGCAGGTAGAAGCCGAGGGTGCGGGCCTGCTCGGTGCCGAACGCCGACATGAGTTCCTCGGCGCCGGCGAGGTCACCGCGGTGTTTGGCGGCGACGACGCCGGCGGCGCGTTGCACGATCTCGGCCGCCTCGGCGGTGTACCCGCTCACGCCGGGTCAGATCTTCGGGTTGGCAGCGCGGGCGGCCTCGAAGCGGGCGGTGACGTCGGCCCAGTTGACCAGATTCCACAGCCGGTCGACATAGTCCGGGCGCACATTCCGGTACTGCAGGTAGTAGGCGTGCTCCCACGCGTCGAAGACCAGGACCGGGGTGGAGCCCTGCCCCACGTTGCCGTGGTGGTCGTAGACCTGCTCCACGATCAGCCGCCGGCTGAGCGGTTCCCAGGCGAGGACACCCCAACCGGAGCCCTGCACACCCTTCGTCGCCGCCGACAACTGGCCGGCGAAGCCGTCGAAGGAGCCGAAGTGCTCGTCGATCGCCGCGGCCAGCTCACCGTCGGGGCGGTCACCGCCGTCCGGGGACAGGTTTTTCCAGAAGATCGAGTGGAGTACGTGCCCGGAGAGGTTGAACGCGTACGTCTTCTCCAGTCCCACCAGGGTCGCGTAGTCGCCCTTGTCGCGGGCCTCAGCGAGACGGTCGAGCCCGTCGTTGGCTCCCTTGACGTACGCGGCGTGGTGCTTGTCGTGATGAAGTTCCAGGATCTCCCCGGACATGGCGGGTTCGAGTGCGCCGTAGTCGTAGGGCAGGTCGGGCAGTTCGTACACGGTCATCGGGGGACGCCCTCTCAGTGCTGCCTCAATCTGGCTGTTGCCAGTATCTTGCAACAAGAGTCCGTTTGTCGCCAGGAACAGGTGCGCATTTCTACACTGATCCCGCGACTCCGCCAGTTAAGCAAGGCTCACCTAACAACGGTTCGCCTATTCTCCGCACTCGAAAGCGAATTGCCGGACGCCGCCGGACGCCGGGGTTTATCTTTCGACTGCGTGGCAAACATGAACTGACATATGAGCACGGCGGGCGACACATTCATTCGCCCACCGTCCCTGAGTGTGGAGGCACCATGAAGACACTGCTGCAGTCGCCCCCGGTACGCGAATGCGCAGCCACGGCGTGCAGTTTCAACGACAAGGGCTGTCACGCTCCGGCGATCACGGTGGCCTCCACGGGTTCTGCCGCCTCGTGCGCGACGTTCGTGGAGTCCTCGGTGCAGGGCGGAATCCCCGAGGTGACCGGCGCCGTGGGTGCGTGCGCACGCTCGGAGTGCGTGCACAACGCCAACCTCGCCTGCACGGCCGAGTCCATCACCGTCGGCCCCGGCGCTACCGCCAGCGACTGCCTCACCTTTCAGCCCGCCTGACGCCGCGGGCCTGATCCACGGACGATCGCGCCGGCAGGATGCCGCTTGGCAAAGGTTAGCCTTACCTATTAGTGTCATGTCCCTGGGCCGAACTCACCCTCACTTCCTGGCCAAGGGGCAGACATGGCGTTTCATCCGGCCGGGCGGCCAGCGAAGATGTCGCACGTAACGCCCGTCACCGACACCCACACGGCAGCGCAGGCGTCCGTGGCGGGCGTGGGCACCGCCGCAGACGCCGCGACGGCACGCTCCGTCCTCGCCGCCAGCCCGTCCCTGCGGCTCCGAATTGACGACGCGGCGGTCGACCTCCTCACATCGCACGCCGTCCTGCCCGACGGCACGGTGGTCCTCGCGGTCGACGCGATGAGCCGCACCGGCGGCCTGCTCGTCGCCGCACGGGGGCGAGCGGGGGCGGTACGCCTCGACGTGACGCAGCTCGTACCGGTCGCCGTACGGGCTCGTGTCCGGGCCAGGGTGCGGGTGCTGGGCACCGCCCGCCGGTTCGACCCGCTCAGTCTGGATTCGTGCGACAGCAGTACCGTCATGACTCTGCTCGACCTGCCGCCGGTAGCGCTGTGGGCGGTCGAACCGGTCGAGGTCGGCCTCACCCGTGACATCGGCGCGACCACGGTGGGCATCGGCGCGTACCGCGCCGCCCGTCCCGACCCGCTGGCCATCCACGAAACCGCCCACCTGCTGCATCTCACCCGGCAGCACAGCGACATCCTCGAGCAGCTCGCCACGCTGGTCGACCCGGAGCTGACCGCCACATCGGCGCGGGTCGTGCCCGTCGCCGTCGACGCCGACGGCATCGTGCTCCGCGCTGAGGCAGCGGAGGGGCACACCGACGTCCGGCTGCCGTTCCCGCAGCGGGTTACCAGGGGCGCCGGCCTGGCCGAGGGCCTGCGACTGCTCCTCGCCGAGGCGGCACGGTTCGGAACCGGTGACCCTCTCCCCCACCACGACTAACGGGAAGCGCCCTTCCGCCCGCGAGAGTCGACTCGTCGGGCCGTTCGGGGCGCACCGCCCCGACGAGTCGAATCTCCCGCGACTCAGAGGGTGAAGTTGCGGAACAGGATGGCGGCCAGGGCGAGGGCGACGACGATGTTGACGACGGTGGCACTCGCGAACACCACGATCGGACGCCAACCGGCCTCGCGCAGGGATCGGACCCGGAACTCCAGACCGATGCTGACGAAGGCGAGGATGAGGAACCAGGTGCGCAGGTTCGTGGCGACCGCCTGGGTCGCGGCGTTGTCCGCCTTCGAGACCGAGTTGGCAAAGATGGTGCCGAGCACCGACGCCGCGATGAACCCGATCACGAACTTCGGGAAGCGGCGCCACAGCTCGATCGGGCGGGGCCGGGCCGAGGTGGTGCTGCGCTCGACCTTGTACGCGAAGTAGGCCGTCAGCGCCACCGCGACCACACCGATGAGGGCGTTCTGGGTGACCTTGACGATCGTGGCGATCTTGAGCGCGTCGTCACCGGCCAGCGTGCCGGCCGCGGTGACCGCCGCGGTGGTGTCGATGTTGCCGCCGATCCAGGCACCGGCCACGGCCGGCGACAGTCCGAACACGTCGGCCAGCCACGGCAGCAGGAAGATCGACGGCAGCGCGAAGAGAATGACCAGGCTGGCGGCGTACGCCAGTTGCTCGCGCTTGGCCTTGACGGCGCCGGCGGCGGCGATCGCCGCGCTGACCCCGCAGATCGAGACCGCCGACGACAGAAGGGCGCGGAGTTTGTCGTCGAGCTTCAGCACACCGCCCAGCCACCAGGTGAACAGGAACACGGTGGTGATCAGCAGCAGCGCCTGGACAATCGCGGGGCCGGCCGCGGTGACCAGCAACGACAGGTTGATGGACACACCGAGCAGCACCAGACCGGTCTTGATGAAGAACTCGGTCCGGAACGCCGGCGCGAGTCGATCGCGCAGGCCGGTGACGGTGATGACGACGTTGCCGAGCAGGCCGATCACGATGGCATAGATCGGGTATTCGATGGACTTGGCCACCCGTGACAGGTCGGTGTCGGCCAACCAGCCGGGGACGTTCTTGTCCAGGAACTTGGTGAGAAACGCCAGCACCAGGACGAGCGCGAGGCCGACGACGATCCATGGCCACGCGGTGCGGGCCGACGGCTCGGGCGCGAGCGCGTCGGTCTCGTTGATCGGAGTGGCGGGGTCGCTGGTCGGTGGCGCGGTCGCTGCCGCCGGAGCGCTGTCGGTCGGGCTGCCAGCCGGAGCGCTGTCGGTCGCTGCCGCCGGAGCGCTGTCGGTCGGGCTGCCAGCCGGAGTTGCGGTGGTCATTGCAGGATCCCCTTCGAGATGACGCCGGTGAGGATCAGGACGAGCAGGACGAGACCGACGACGGTCGCCGCCCAGTCCTCGCTGATGCGAAAGCGGTTGTCGGTCGGCGTCGGCGCCGGCCCGGTTTCGGGGGTGTCGCTCATGGTGGTTTCTCCCGAGGAGAGGAACTGCGGATACGCGGGCCTGCCCGCCTGCGGCAGGTCTGCGGCGTGCGTGCGGTGCGAGAGGGTCGGCAGGGTTGCCGGCGAGGGGCCGTCAGGCGGGGAGGGGACACATGGACGCCGCCAGGCGTCCGTAGTCCACGTGGCGACGCCGGGTCATCAGAGGCGCGGCGTGCATGATCCCAGTGCAGCATCGGCGACGGCCATGGTCAATGCTTAACCCTACTAATCCCATCATCTGAGTAGGTTATGGCTCGGCCGTCCCGACCCCGGCCGCGACCGATACTGGTCGCTCTGCTCGACCTGCTAACGTGCGCGCGTGACCGAACATCCCGTGGCGCTGCTGCGCACCCACGATGAGGCGGTGGCGACGGCACACCGGGTCGCGGAGGCCCTGCGGCCGGGAGTGATCGAGCGGGACCGCGACGGCGCGACCGTCGTCCCCCTGGAGGCGCTCGTCGGTCTCGACAGCTCCGGCCTGCTCGGCATCACCATCCCGGTCGAGCACGGCGGGCCGGGCCTCGGGCCCCGTACGCTGGCCGACGTGACCCGCATACTGGCGAGCGTCGATCCGTCCATCGCGCAGGTGCCGCAGGGTCACTTCCTCGTGGTCGACATCCTCGCCGTCTGGGGTGGTCCCGACCTACGCGCGCGTGTCTTCGCCGACGTCCTCGCCGGCCGGCGCATCGGCACCGCCCTGGCCGAGCGCGGGGGCCGCCACGCCCAGGACCTCGCCACCCGCCTGCGCACCGACGGTGACGGCGCGATCAGGCTCGACGGTCGCAAGTACTACTGCACCGGTGCCTTGACGGCGGCGTGGGTCGCGGTGAGCGCCCTCGACGAGGAGGGCCGCCTGCGTCTGGCGCTCGTGCCTCGGGACGCGGCCGGACTCACCGTCGACACCGACTGGAACGTCATGGGGCAGCGGGCCACGATCAGCGGCACCACGACCCTGGAGGCCGTCGCCGTCACCCCCGAGCTGGTCCTGGACTACGCGGGCGCGTACGCGGTGCCACAGCAACTCGGCGCGCGAGCCCAACTGGTGCACGGCGCGATCGAGACCGGCATCGCCGGCGGCACGCTCCACGACACCCGCGCCTACCTGCGCGAACGGGCTCGTCCGAGCAGCGAGGCAACTCGGGCGGGAGCGGAGTCGGTGGCCGGCGACCCGCACGTCCTGCACCGCTACGGCCGCCTCGCGGCGAGGGTACGGGCCGCGGAGGCTCTGCTGGCCGACGCCGCTCGGGTTCTCGAACAGGTCGGGCTCGTCCCGGCCGACGCGGCCGCCGCGGCGACCGGGTCGCTGGCCGTGGCCGCGGCGAAGGCGTTCGCCAGCGAGGTGGCCGTCGAGGCGGGCAGTGAACTGTTCGCGCTCTGTGGCACGAGCGCCACGGACGAACGCTGGGACCTGCACCGGCACTGGCGCAACGCCCGGACCCACAGCGTCCACGACCCGGTCGACTGGAAATACCACCACCTCGGCGCGTACGAGATCGGTGATGTCCTGCCCCCCAACCACGGTCAGCTCTAGCCCGGTCCAGCCGTGCAGAACACCGCCTGGCCTGTGCTCTGGGCGGTGATGTGGGTGGTCGCGGTGGACCTCGCCGTCGGCGGGTCCTGGGACGGCGAATACCACCGCACGCAGCCATTCGATGGGTTCTTCTCCCCGCCGCACGTGTTCATCTACACCCTGGCCGCGGTCGCGATGGTGCTGGTCGCCGTCCTCAACCTGCGTCCGGTGCTGCGGAACCGTTTCGGGCCGGACCTCGCGCTGCCCTGGCCGGTTCCGGTGCTGGGTGACCGGCACCCGGGCGCCCTGCTCCTGCTCACCGGGGGCATGGCGGGCATCGCCCTGGCCGGCCCGGCGGACGCGGTCTGGCACACCTCGTTCGGCCTCGACGAGACCAACTGGTCGTTCCCGCACGCGATGCTGGGGTGCTCACTGGCTTTGATCAGCATCGGGTTCTGGTCGTGCCGGCTCGCGCTCACCGGTCACCGACCGATGTGGAGCGCGACCCGCTATTTGCTCGGCTACCTGACGGTGCTCGCCTGCGCGGTGTTCATGGGGCCGCTGCAGAACTACCCGACCCGGGAGTTCGCCTCGGCGGCCGGCAGCTCCGGGGCACTGGGCGTCAACCCTGACGTCCAGCACCTGGTACGGATCGTCACGCAGGCGAACCTGACGCACACCAGCCCGGCGTACGTGCTCGTCGCCGCGGCCTGGGCGGGGCTGGCCCTGGGGTTCCTGCGCGCGGTCGACGTGCGGGCGCGCTACTGGTTCGTGGTCGCCGTGCTGGTCGGGCTGAGCCTGACCAGCACGGCCGGCGCGGAGGCGCAGCGTTACGGCTTCGAGGCAGACCAGCGGGTGACCTCCGGTCTGCCCCTGCTCACCGCGGCGCTCGTCCTCGCGCTGCCACGCCCCCGCGCCCTCGGACCGCGCTACCTGCTCGCGGGCGCGGCCTTCGGGTTGCACACCTTCCTCGTCTGGGGGGTCGCCGTCGCCCCCGCCTGGTTCGCCCTCGCCGCCTGCGTCGCGCCTGCGCTGATGCTGGGTGGTGCGTCCGCGGGAACCTGGGCCTACCGGGTCCTTGCCGCACCGGCGCGCCGGGCGACGCTGGCACTGATCGCCATCGCGGTCCTTGTCGTACCGGCGTTGACCGGCGCGGTCGACCTGGTCCTGCGCACTCTCATCCCCTGACGCGATGTGGTGGCGCGCACCACCGCCTCGCCACCACACCACAGACGTCCGTCAGGGCCCGACGCGTCACGCCACGCGCAGCGGCTTCGTGCTGTCCGGTACCCGCACCGCCCGGAACGTGGTATTCCTGCGTAGCGTGAAGCCGATCGACTCGTACAGTCGGATCGCCCCTGTGTTGCTGGCGGCGGCGTGCAGGAAGGGCCGCTCGTCGCGGGCGCGGATGCCGGCCGCGACGGCCCGGACCAGTCGGGTCGCCAGGCCCTGGCCCCGCACCTCAGGGGCGGTGCAGACCGCGCTGATCTCGGTCCAGCCGGGCGGGTGCAGGCGCTCGCCGGCCATCGCGACCAGCGCGCCGCCCCGTCGGATGCCCAGGTAGGTGCCGAGTTCGACGGTCCGGCGCAGGAACGGCCCCGGTTGGGTGCGGGCGACCAGGGAGAGCATGTCCGGAAGGTCGGCGGCGCTCAGCCGCACCGCCTCCGGATCCTCGGCCGCCTCGACGCCGACGTCCACCAGTTGCACCCCGGCTATCTCGTTCTCGACGGTCCAGCCGGGGGGCAACGCCGCGGCCGTCCCGGTCACCGCAACGGTCGCGCCGGGTCCGACGAGCGCGGCCAGGTCGGCCCAGACGCCCTCGTCGTCGTCCCCGCGCACGCAGGTGAACGGCGCGACGTCGGTCTGGTAGCGGGCGGCCCGGCCGTGCGTCTCGGCGAACTCCCGGTGTGGGCCGGCCAGCGCGGCCCACACCGGGTTGTCCAGGATCTCGTCCGTACGGGTGTCGGTCACTTGCCCTCTTTCGGCAGGCCCGGCGGGTTGATCTCCGACTTGTCGCCCGCCTCGTTGGCGAGGTTCCAGCGGGCGAGGATCCGGCCGTAGTCGCCGGAACGGATGAGTTCGTCGACGGCCGCCGCGAGCGCCTTGACCAGGCCGCTGTCCTTCTTCGTGGTCAGTGCGATCTTGCCCTGCAGGGCGGCACCGGCACCGGAGTAGGTCCCGATGATCTCGCTCTGACCGGCCACGGCCACGTGGTAGGCGACGCTCGGGTTGGGCCCGAGGTACGCGTCGATCTGGCCGGAGCCCAACGCCAGGTAGGTGGCCTGGTTGGTCTGGTAGTACTTGATGTCCACCGGTGCCAGGCCCTGCCGCTTCGCCTCCGCGCTCCACTCGACGAGGATCTTCTCCTGGTTGGTGCCGGAGCCGACCGCGATCCGCTTCCCGGCGACGTCCTTCGGGCCGGTGACTTTCCAGGCCGCACCCTTCTTCGCCTCGAAGGCGAGGTTGTCCAGCCGGTACGTGGCGAAGTCGTACTTCTCCTTGCGCTCCTCGGTGACGGTGATGTTGGAGGCGCCGACGGCGTACTTGCCGCTGTCCAGGCCGACGAAGAGGTTCTCCCAGGAGGTGTTCTCCAACTTCGGTTGCAGGCCGAGGATCCCGGCCACGGCCACCGCGATGTCGGGCTCGTTGCCGATCAGGGTCTTGTTGTCGGTGGCCGTGAAGGCCAGTGGCGGAAAGCCCGCCCCGGCGGCGCCGACCCCGATCGTGAGCGTGCCGCCGGAACGGATGTCCGCGGGCAGGAGCGCCGCGATGGCGTCGACCTTCGCCGGCACGATGCGCTTCTGGTCGGGGCCGTCGTTGACGGCCAACGGGGTGGCACCGGGGGTGGCGGCCGCGGCGGCGCGGGGAGTTTCCTTGGGCGCCGCGCAGGCGGTCAGGCCAAGGGCCAGGACAACGGCGAGCAGGAGGGGGCGAGCACGCATGGAGTGACTCCTTAGATGAGGACCTTGGACAGGAATGCCCGGGTGCGTTCGTGGGTGGGATGGTCGAGAACCTGCGCCGGAGGGCCCTGTTCGACGACGCGTCCGGCATCGAGGAACACGATCGTGTCGGCGGCCTCCCGGGCGAACCCGATCTCGTGGGTGACCACGATCATCGTGGTGCCGGCGCGGGCCAACGCCCGCAGCACGTCGAGCACCTCACCGACCAGTTCGGGATCGAGCGCGGAGGTGGGTTCGTCGAAGAGGATGAGCTTCGGGTCCAGGGCCAGCGCCCGGGCGATCGCCACCCGCTGTTGCTGGCCCCCCGAGAGCTGTCTCGGGTAGGCGGTGGCCTTGTCGGCCAGGCCGACCCGGTCGAGCAGTTGCCGGGCGTACGTCAGGGCCTCGGCACGCCGTCGGCGTCCGGTGGCGATCGGCGCCTCGGCGACGTTGTCGAGGGCGGTCAGATGGGGAAAGAGGTTGAAGCTCTGGAACACGAAGCCGATGTCGGCACGCTGCCGCAGGATCTGCCGCTCACCGAGTTCGTGCAGCCGGTCGCCGCTCTCGCGGTAGCCGATGAGCTGGCCGTCCACCCTGATCGTGCCCCGATCCACCTTCTCCAGATGGTTGATCGACCGCAGCAGCGTGGACTTGCCGGAACCCGAGGGCCCGAGGACGACTGTCACACTGCCCGCCGGCACGGTCAGGTCGATGCCGTTGAGCACCTCGTGCGTGCCGAACGTCTTGTGCACGCCTCGGACGTCCACCATGGCGGTCATCGGGTCACCACCCGACGCAGACCGGCGCGCAGGCGTTGCAGCGGCGTCTGGGGCAGCGTGCGCAGCGCCCCACGGGCGAAGTGCCGCTCGACATAGAACTGCAGGACCGACAGCAGTGCGGTGAGGATGACGTACCACACGGTGGCGACCATCAGCAGTGGCACGACGCGTCCGTTGCGGCCGTAGACCACCTGGACCTGGTAGAACAGTTCGCCGATGGCCAGTACGTAGACCACCGAGGTGCTCTTCAACAGGTTGATCAGCTCGTTGGCGGCGCTGGGCAGGATCGCCCGCATCGCCTGCGGCAGCACGATCCGGTGGAACTGACGCAGTCGGGGAATACCCAGCGCGGCGGCGGCCTCCAGTTGACCCTGGTCGACCGAGAGGATGCCGGAGCGGACGATCTCCGCCGCGTAGGCCGCCTGGTGCAGGGTGAGACCGAGCAGCGCGGCCCCGAACGGCCCGATCAGGTTCGCGGTCTGCACCTGGAAGAAGCCCGGCCCGAACGGCACACCGAGTTGCAGACTGTCGTAGAGGTAGCCGAGGTTCGCCCAGAAGAGCAGCTGCACGATGAGCGGAACGGAGCGGAACACCCAGATGTAGGTCCAGCTGAGCGCCTGCAGGACGGGGCTGCGGGACAGTCGCATGGCGGCCAGCGCGATTCCACCGAGGAACCCCAGCACCGCCCCGGCCAGGGTGAGCTCCAGAGTGGTCAGCAGCGCCTGGAGCACGGAGCGTTCGAGGAAGTAGCCGGCGAACGTCGGCCAGTCCCAGCCCGGGTTGGTGACGAGCCCGTGGGCGAACTGTGCGGCGAGCACCAGCGCCGCGGCGGAGGCTATCCAGCGACCCGGGTGCCGGGCGGGCACCACGATCAGCGTGGGCGGATGAGCCGTCTCGGGTGCTGCGGCGGGCCTGGACAGCAGACTCACGGATACCTCCGGACGCTGGTTGTCGTCAGCCCCGGCCGGTAGGGACGTGAGCGCGGCTCAGCCATGCCATTCCTTGGCGAGCAGCTCGTAGGAGCCGACCCTGTCGGCGTGCGCGTGGGTGATCGTGGTGATGAGCAGTTCGTCGGCCGAGGTGACATCCCGCAGGGTTCGCAGCTGCTGCGCCACGGTCGTCGGCGTGCCGACGAACTGGGTGTCGATCCGGTCTGCCACCAGGTCCCGGTCCTCCTGGGTCCACGGGAGTGCGGCGGCCTGCTCGGGGCTCGGGAACGGAATCGCACCGAGTCCACTGCGGATGCTGCGTACCCACAGTCCGTACGGCGCGGCGAGGCGCCTCGCGGTGGCGTCGTCGGGTGCGACGACCACGTCGGCGGAGACGATGACGTACGGCTCGGCCCGGGTTGCCGAGGGCCGGAACGCCGCCCGGTACGCCTCGACCGCGTCGAGCACGGTGGCCGGGCTCACGTGGTAGTTGGCGGCGAACGGCAGCCCGAGCGCGCCGGCGAGCTGGGCGCTCTCTCCCCCACTGCTGCCCAGCAGCCACACCTCGAGGTCGGCGCCCTCACCGGGTATCGCGTGGGCGTCGAGGCCGTCGGCGTCGTGGTAGTCGCCGCGCAGCAGGGCGAGGAGGTCCCCGACCTGCTCGGCGAAACCCGGTGACCGGGCGCCCGGTTGTTGCAGCAGCGCGGAGTGCAGCGCGGCGCGAGGTGAGGCGAGGAGTTTCGCGAACGAGAACGGCGGCGGGATGAGCAACCCGTCGACCACCCGAGCCTCGGCGCGAGGGGGCGGGGCGTCGCTGGCGAGTTCCTGCTTCGCCTCGGCACGGCGCTGACCGGAACGGCCGAGTCCCAGGTCGATCCGGCCCGGGTGCAGCGCGTCCAGGGTGCCGAACTGTTCCGCCACGGCCAGCGCGGTCTGGTGGCCGAGTTGCACCGCACCCGAGCCGACCCGGATGTGGCTGGTGGCGGCGGCGACCTGCCCGATCAGCACCGCCGGAGCGGCGCTGGCGACTCCGGGGGCGAGGTGGTGTTCGGCGAGCCAGTACCGCCGGTAGCCGAACTCCTCGGCGCGGCGGGCCAGGTCGACGGTGTTGCGCAGGGCATCGCCGACAGTGCCGCCCGCGGGCAGCGGGGACAGGTCGAGCACGGACAGTGGCGTCGGGGGCATGGTGCTCCTTTTCGTGTTTCAGGCGGTGACGGTGGTCGGCAGTCGGTGCAGCGGGCGGCTCGGGATCGCCCGGCGGAGCGCGGGGGCGATCTCGCTCTGGAACAGCTCCAGGGTCTGCCGGTGCTGCTTGTCGGTGAGGCCGTCGGAGTCGGCCTGCAGGTGGATCACCTCGTGGCCGAACTGCTCGTGGTAGCGCAGCACCTTGTCGATGATCTGCTGAGGGCTGCCGACCAGGATCGAGCTGCGGTCGATGGCGTCCTCGATCGTCTCGAAGACGGGCTGGACGCCGACCTTCCGGAACGCCGCGATCCGGGCGTCGAAGATGGGCCGGTAGGTCTCGACCGCCTCCTGCGAGGTCCGCGCCGCGTAGAAGCCGGCGGTGCCGGCGCCCACCAGGGCGTCGGCGGGGTCGTGGCCGTAGTGCAGCCACCGCTCGCGGTAGTAGCGGATCAACTCTGCGTACGGCTCGATCGGGTTGGTGACGTTGGCGGAGAAGAGCGGGTCGCCGTAGCGGGCGGCCAGGTCGACCGATTCCCTGCTGGTGGCACTGCCGTGCCAGACCCGGATGGGCTGTTGCAGTGGCCGGGGCCAGGTCTCGGCGTCGGTCAGCGACGGTCGGAACCGCCCCGACCAGGTCACCCTGTCCTCCCGCCACAGCCTGCGGAACAGCTCGTAGCCCTCCCGGTTGCGCTCCCACTGGTCCTCGGCGGTGACGTGGAACAGAGACGCCTGGGCGGCGCCGTTGCCCTTGCCGATGATCAGCTCGAGCCGGCCGCCGGACAGGTGGTCCAGGGTGGCGTAGTCCTCGTAGGCCCGGACCGGGTCCAGCAGGCTGAGGGTGGTGACCGCGGTGAAGAGCCGGATGGTCGACGTACGGGCGGCGATGTGGCTGAGCACCACCGGCGGCGAGGAGGAGATGAAGGGCCGCTCGTGGCGCTCGCCGACGCCGTACCCGTCGAAGCCCAACTCCTCGCCGAGCACCGCGTTGTCGACGACCTCGCGGAACCGTTCGGTGGTGCTCTTGCGCCGCCCGGTGACCGGGTCGGGCAGATGGGTGATGAGGGTGATGAGCAGGAACTTCATGCGGGTTCCGTCCTTCCGGGCCGATCCGGATCCGTCGGCGGTACGAGGGTTCGGGCGAAGCACAGCGACCAGGGCAGGACGTCGTACGGCGGGAAGACCGGGATCCGCACGTAGCCGGCGCGCTCGTAGCGGCGGACGGCATCGGGTTGGCGGTCCCCGGTCTGCAGCACGATCCGCCGTGCGCCGAGGTGCGCCGCGGCGTCCTCGATGGCCGTGAGAAGCAGCGCGGCGACGCCGCGGCCCCGGTGCGCCGGCACGACGTACATCCGCTTGAGTTCCAGGTCGTCGCCGTGCCACCGCAACGCGGCGTGCCCGACCGGCGTGGCCGCCGGGGTGTAGGCGACGCCGGTCCAGGCGACGGAGGCCGCGCCGACCACCTCGGCTGGAGGCAGGTGGATGGGGTCGCTGAGCCGGTCGGCATACCGCTCCCGCATCTCGCGAGTCATGGCCGCGCGCAGCCGTACGGCGTCGGCATCGTCCCAGCGCCGCCGGCAGACGACGACGGGGGCGACGGTGGCAGGGGCGCTCACCGCAGGGCCGCCGGAGCCGGTCGGGCGGCGCCGAGGCCGAGGTGGTCGCGCAGGGTGGTGCCGGTGTACTCGGTGCGGAACACTCCGCTCTCCTGCAGCAGCGGGACGACCAGGTCGACGAACTCGTCAAGGCCGCCGGGTGTCAGGTGTGGGACCAGGATGAAGCCGTCGGCGGCCTCGGCCTGCACGAAGTGGTTCATCCGCTCGGCGACCTGCCGTGGGGTGCCGATGAAGGACTGCCGGCCGGTCACCTCGATGATCAGGTCACGGATGCCGAGGCCCTTGTCCTGTGCCAGAGCCCGCCACTGCCGGGCGGTGGCCACCGGATCCGGATACATTCCGGCGCGGCCGCGGCTGATCGAGTCGGCCGACACGTCCGGGTCCTCGGCGGGCAGCGGGCCCTCCGCGTCGTAGCCGGACAGGTCCCGGTTCCACAGCTGCTCCAGCAGCAGGATCGCGGTCTGCGGGCTGACCTGCTGACGGCGGATGTGGTGGGCCCGCTCCTGCGCCTCGGCGTCGGTGTCGCCGAGCACGACGGTCACCCCTGGAATGATCTTCAGGTCGTCGGGTGAGCGGCCGTACCGGGCCAGCCGGGACTTGGCGTCGCGGTAGAACTCCTGGCCGGCCTCCAGCGTGCCGTGGCGGGAGAAGATCGCGTCGGCACTGGACGCGGCGAACTCCCGGCCGTCGGGCGAGTCACCGGCCTGCAGGATCACCGGGTGCACCTGCGGACTGCGCGGCACCGTGAAGTGCCCCGCGATGTCGAACTGGTCGCCGTGGCGGGCGAAGGCGCCAGGGTCCCCGTCGGCGACGTACCGGCCGGCGTCGCGGTCACCCACGATCGCGTCCGCCGGCCACGAGTCCCACAGCTCCCGGGCGGTACGCACGAACTCGGCGGCCCGCTCGTACCGCAGCGAGCGGTCCAGGTAACCGCCCCGACGGAAGTTCTCCCCGGTGAACGCGTCGGAGGTGGTGACGACGTTCCACGCGGCCCGTCCACCGGACAGGTGGTCGAGGCTGGCCAACTGCCGGGCCAGCTCGTACGGCTCGCGGAAGGTGGTGTTCAGGGTTCCGGCCAGCCCCAGGTGGGTGGTGACGGCGGCGAGGGCGGCCAGCACGGTCAGGGTGTCCGGGCGGCCGACCACGTCCAGGTCGTGGATGCGGCCGCGCTGCTCGCGCAGGCGCAACCCCTCGGCGAGGAAGAAGAAGTCGAACTTTCCGCGTTCGGCGGTGCGGGCCAGGTGGACGAAGGAGGCGAAGTCGATCTGGCTGCTGGAGGCCGGATCGCTCCACACGGTGGTGTTGTTCACGCCGGGAAAGTGGGCGGCGAGGATGATCTGCTTGGGCACGACGGTCTCCACAGGTCAGGCGGTCGCCGCGGCGGCGTACCGGTTGGCGGGCCGGGGCAGGCCGAGCAGGTCGCGCAGCGTCCCGCCCGGATAGTCGGCGCGGAACAGGCCCCGGTCGCGCAGCGCGGGCACCAGCGCGCGGGTGATCGCGGTCAGGTCGTCGGGAAGCACGGCGGGACGCAGCCGGAAACCGTCCACGCCGGCCCGCTGCCACTCGGCGAGCAGGTCGGCCAGTTGCGCGGCGGTGCCGGTGAAGATCGCCGCATCCGAGCTGAACTCCGCGCCGTCGAGCTGGTCGAGGCGGGCGCGGCGCTGCCGGGCCAGCGTGGGCGTCGCGTCGAGCAGGACGACGAGGTCGGCGAGAACGCGCAGCGGCGGTTCCCCGCGTCCGACGGTCTCCTCGGCGGCCCGCACCTCGGCGACGATCGTGGCCGCGTGCTCGGCGTCGGTGGGGGTCACGAAGACGACGTCGGCGTGCCGAGCGGCGAAGGCGTACGGCACCGACGAGTGGGCCAGCGCGGCGACCACCGGTTGCCCCTGCGGCGGCCGGGGCACGATGGAGGGGCCCTTGACCGAGAACCAGCGGCCGACGAAGTCGACATAGTGCAGCCGATCCCGGTCGACGAAGCGGCCGGTCGCCACGTCCCTGATCTCCGCGTCGTCCTGCCAGCTGTCCCAGAGCCGGCGGACCACCTCCACCGCGTCGCCGGCCTCGGTGAAGAGGTCGCCGACGAGGCGTACCGCCGCGGGTTCGCCGAGCCGGGTCGGGTCCAGCGGGGGGAGGTCGCGGCGACCGAAGTGCCCCGCCTCGGCCCGCTGCGCGGAGACCCGGGGTCGCCAGCCGGCCCGGCCGCCGCTGACGTAGTCGAGGCTGGCCACCGCCGTGGACAGGTGGAACGGCTCGGTGTGGGTGACGCTGGTGGTCGGTACCAGCCCGACGTGCCGGGTCAGAGGGGCGACCCGGGCGGCGATCTGCACCGCGTCGAGTCGTCCCCGGAGCTGGTCGGTTCGGCCGTCGGGGCCGTCGAACCGGGACGACTGGAGGCCGAGACTGTCCTCGATGGTCAGCAGGTCCAGTGTGCCGTTCTCGGCCTCGGCTGCCAGGGCGGCCCAGTAGTCGGCGGTCAGCGGCGCGGCGGGGTCGGCGTGGGAGAGCCGCCAGGCGGCGGGGTGCCAACCGAGGCCGTCCAGGGCGACGGCCAGGTGCAGGGTCTTCTGCGGCATGGGTGTTCCTCCTACTATCTGCCGGCGGTGACGAGCGGGGGCAGCGCGTCGAGCAGCGATCGTGTGTAGTCGTGTCGGGGATAGGTGAAGATGTCGCCCACAGGCCCCTGTTCGACCACGGCGCCGTCGTGCATGACCAGCACCCGGTCGCTGAGGTGGTGCACCACGCCCAGGTCGTGGGAGATGAACAGCAGGGCGGTGCCGTCGGCGGCGCGCAGGTCGGCGAGCAGATCGAGGACCTGGGCCTGGACGGAGACGTCGAGGGCCGAGACCGGTTCGTCGCAGATGATCAGGCTGGGCCGGGGGGCGATCGCGCGGGCGATGGCGACCCGTTGCCGCTGCCCACCGGACAGCGCCCGGGGATGCCGGTCCAGCAACTCCGGTGCGAGGCCGACCCGGCGGAGCAACTCCACCACCCGGTCCCTCCGGTCGGCCCGGTCCACGTCCGGGTCGAGGTTCTCCGCGACGACCCGGGCGACGGTGTAGCGGGGGTCGAAGGAGCTCAACGAGTCCTGCGAGATCAACTGCAGCCGGCGGCGCAGCGGGCGGCGTCTCCGCTCGGACGCCTCGGACCACGGCTTGCCCTCGAAGCGCACGGTGCCGGCATCGGCGTCGAGCAGACCGGCGACGATCCGGGCGACAGTGCTCTTGCCGGAGCCGGACTCCCCCACCACGCCGAGCGTCTCGCCCCGCGCCACCGAGAAGGAGACATCCCGCACGACCGTGTGGTCGCCGTAGCTCCTGGTCAGCCCCACCGCCTCGAGCACGGTGTCGTCGGGGCGGATCTCGGGCCGGGCGGGTAGGGCCACCCGGGTGGGGCCGTTGCCGTTGCGCGGCGCCTCGGCTGCGGCGCCGAGCCGGTGCCCCCGGGAGGTGGCCGAGGGCACGGCGGCGAGCAACTGCCGGGTGTACGGATGCGTCGGAGCCCGCAGCAGCCGGTCGGTCGGGCCGTCCTCGACGATCCGACCATCCCGCATGACCAGCACCCGGTCGGCGACCTGGGCGACCACCGCCAGGTCGTGGCTGATCAGCAGCAGGCTCACGCCGGCGGCCCGCCGCTCGGCCAGCAGCCGCAGGATCTGCGCCTGCACGGTGACGTCCAGCGCGGTGGTCGGCTCGTCGGCGACGAGCAGCGCCGGTTCGCCGGCGATCGCCGAGGCGATCAGCGCCCGCTGTCGCAGCCCGCCGGAGAGCTGGTGCGGGTACTGCCGGGCCCGGCGCTCGGGCTCCGGCAGGTGGACCTGGTCGAGCAGGTGCGTGACCCGGCCGGCGCGTTCCCGGCGGCTCACGATGGCATGGGTGGCGAGCACCTCGCCGATCTCGGCGCCCACGGTCCGCAGTGGGTCCAGGGAGACCAGCGCATCCTGCAGGACCAGCCCGGCGAGCCGACCGCGGATCCGCCGCCAGTCCCGTGGCCGGAGGCCGCGCACGTCCTGACCGGCGATCTCCAGCCGGGCGGCGCGGACCTGCGCGCCCGAGCCGGCGAGCCCGACCAGGGTGCGCGCGGTGACGCTCTTGCCGGAGCCGGACTCACCGACGACGGCCACGCATTCACCCGGCTCGACGGTGAAGCTGATTCCGCGGACCGCGGCCACCCGACCGGTCGGGGTGTCGAAGTCGACGTGCAGGTCCTCGACCGCGACCAGGGGGGCCATCAGCGGCTCCGCCCGTCGAAGCGGGCCTGCCAGTGCCGTCCGACGACGGTCAGCGCCACCACGGTGGCGGTGACCGCCACACCGGGCAGCATGCTGATCCACCAGGCCACCTGAAGGTAGTTGCGTCCCTCGGACAGCATCGAGCCCCACTCGGGCGACGGCGGCTGCGGACCCATGCCGAGGAAGCTGAGCCCGGCGGCGGCCAGGATCGCCTCGCCGAGCCCGATCACGGCGAGCACCGGCACCGGACCGACCACATTGGGCAGGACGTGCCGCAGCACCAGTCGATGTCGGGACAGTCCGTAGGTGACCGCCTGTTCCACGTAGGCGGCACGGCGTACCAGCAGGGTCTGCCCGCGGACGACCCGGGCGTGGTGCGGCAGCGTGGCGATGCCGATGGCGACGATCAGGCTGACGGTGCCCGGCCCGGCGACGGTGATGAGCAGCAGCGCCAGCAGCAGCAGGGGAAACGCCGACAGCGCGTCGAAGCTGCGACTGAGCGCCTCGTCGGCGACCCGGTGGGCGAGCCCCGCGAGCAGCCCGAGAAGCACGCCGCCGGTCACCGCGATGGCCGTGGCGGCCACACCGATGGTGAGCGAGTGCGCGGCGCCGTGCACCACCCGCGTCCAGACGTCGCGGCCGAGGTGGTCGGTGCCGAACCAGTGCTCCGCGCTCGGCGCCGTGAGCACGGCCAGCGGATCGGCCGCGAGCGGGTCCCCGGGAGCCAGCGCCGTCGGCAGGACCGCGGCGACGGCCAGCAGGATCAGGTAGCCGCCGGCGGCGAGCAGGCCGGGGCGCGTCCGGAACCGCCGGCGTACGGCCGGAACCGGCTGGCCGGCCAGGGTGAGCGCGGGGGCCTCGGCAGGCCCCAGGGTGACGGTCATCCGGTCAGCTCCTTCTCAGGCGCGGGTCGACCAGCAGGTACGCCAGGTCGGCAGCGGTGTTGACCACGACGTAGACGGCGGCGGAGAGGGTGACCACGGCCAGCACCACCGGCATGTCCTTGCTGGTCACCGCGGTCAGGGTGACCTGGCCGAGGCCGGGCCGACCGAAGACCTGTTCGATGATCACGGCGCCGCCGAGCAGGATGCCGAAGAGCCAACCGGCGAGGGTGACGGCCGGCAGCAGGGCGTGCCGCAGGGCATGGCGCAGCAGCACGGTCCGTTCCGGCACCCCACGGGCCCGCGCGGTGAGCGCGAACGGCTCGTCGAGGGCGCGGTCGAGGCCGTCGCGGAGCACCTGGGCGAGCAGTCCGGCGATGGGCAGCGCCAGCGTGACGGCCGGCAGCACCAGCGCGCCGACGCCCTGGTCGCCCGAGACCGGGAAGAGCCCGAACCGGAACGACAGCCCGCTGAGCAGCACGATGCCGATCAGGAACGGCGGGGTGGAGACCAGCAGCAGTTCGCTGCCGGAGCTGGCGCGGCGCAGCCACGGCCGGCGGTCCCCGGCGGTGGCGACCGCGAGAACGACGGCGAGGAGCGTGCCGAGTCCCGCCGCGCAGGCGGCCAGGGTGAGGGTGGGGGCGAGCTGTTCACCGATCACCTCGGCGACGGGACGTTGCAGCAGGTAGGAGCGGCCCAGGTCGCCGCCGGCGAGCCGGTGCAGATAGTCGAGGTACTGCACGACGGCGGGCCGCTCCAGGCCCCACTCGGCGATGATCTCGGCGCGGATCTGCGGGGTGTCGGCGCCGTCTCCGACGATGGTGTCCACGGTGGTGCCGGGCGCGGCCAGCAGTGCCAGGTAGGCGGCGGTGGCAGCGATCCAGAGCACGACCAGCCCGGCGCCGAGCCGCCGGATCACCGCACGGACGGCGCTCACCTGCCGATCCACAGGTCGTACGCGCTGGCGGGCACACCGGCGGTGGGCTCGAAGCGGACCCCACCCACGGTGGTGCTGGCGGCGATCTGGTCGGCCGGGGCGTAGAGCGGCAGGGCCAGGGCCTGCTCGGCCACGACCCGCTGCTGAAGGTCGGCGTAGATGCCGGCCCGCTTCGTCGGATCGGCGGTGGCCTGGCCGGATTCCAGGAGCTGGTCGATTCGCGGGTCGTTGACCCGGGTGCGGTTGATCCCTCCCTTGGAGTGCAGCAGCAGGTTCAGCGCGGCCCCGGCGTCGGTGTCGGCGCGGGAGTTGTCGAAGACCTCGAACTCGTTGCGCTCGAAGGCCTGGTTGGCGCTGCCCTGGTCGACGAGGGACACCTTCAGGTCGATGCCGGCGCTCTGCTTCACCGCCGCCTGCACCGCCTGGGCGAGGACGTCACGGCGGTCGCGGACGAACGGGGCGGACTGCACCAGCCGTACGGTGAGTCGCTTGCCGTCCTTGACCCGGTAGCCGTCGGCGTCCCGCGTCGCCCAGCCGGCCTGGTCGAGCAGGCCGTTGGCCTTGGTTGAGTCGCCGCCGTACCCACCTTCGAGTCGCTTGTCGTAGAGCGGGCTGGACGGGCTGATCACGCTCCAGGCCCGGGTGGCGGTGTCCCGGTAGACCGACTTCAGCACCGTGTCGACGTCGAGCGCCTCCCGGAACGCCTGCCGGACCCGCAGGTCGTCGAAGGGCGCGTGGGAGACGTTGAAGTAGTAGGAGTAGGCGGAGCCGGAGTTGAGCTCGCGGCTCAGACGCAGCTTGGGGTTGCCGGTGACCAGTGGCTGGTCGGTGGCGGGCACCCCCTCGACGACCTGCACCTGGCTCGACGTGAGGGCGCCGACGCGGACCGCGGATTCCTTGAGGAACCGGTAGGTGATCTCGTCGAGGTAGGCCGGGCCGGTGTGCGACGCGGTGGGCGGCGCCGAGTCGTAGTCGGGGTTGCGTCGGTAGTGCAGCTCCTGACCCGGGACGTAGCGGTCCAGCACGAAGGGTCCGGTGCCGGCGACGTCGACGCCGCCGGCCTTGAGGTTCTTCGCCTCGCGGAGTGACTTCGGCGAGACCTGGGCACCCTGCGGGGAGGCGAGGAAGTCGAGGATGAGCACGTCCGGGACGGTCAGGGTGAGCCGTACGGTGCGTGGATCGACGGCGTCGACGGCCTTCAGGTTGCGCAGCTGCACGGCGGCGACGCCCGGCGCGTACCCGGGTTCGCGGAGCTTGTCGACGTTGGCCTTGACGGCCGCCGCGTCGAAGGGTGTGCCGTCGGAGAAGCTGATCCCGTCCCGCAACGTCAGGGTGTACGTCCGGCCGTCGGGCGTGCCCTGCCAGCCGGTGGCCAGCCACGGCACCAGCTTGCCCTGCTTGTCGTAGGTGAGCAGCGACTCGAAGCTGTTCCAGACCAGGAGGCGGGCCTTGGCCTGCGCGTACTGGTGCGGGTTGAGGGTGATCGGTTCGGTCTCGACGGCCCAGGTGAGCGCGCCGCCGGTGCGCGGCTGGCCGGCGGCCTCGGCGGCCGGCACGGTGCCGGTGGAGCAACCGGCGGCGAACGCGAGCAGGGGTGCGAGGGTGACGGCGACGAGGGTCCGTAGGCGGCGTACGGGCATGACGGGGTCTCCTGTCCAGACAGGCGGCAACGGGTACGACGACGGTCGGCCGGGCGCGGTCGCGCGGGCCGGGAAGGGTGTGTCGTCGATGGGTGCAACGGCGGTCAGCTCGGCGGTGAGCCCCACCTCGGCAGGCCGGGACGGCGTGCCGGGTCCGGTTCGGGGTCTACCGGGTCAGCGCAGACAGGAACTCGACCACACCCGACCGAAGTCGATGTGGCCGCGGATCGTCAACCGCAGCTCGCTGGACATGCGCCGAGTCCACCCGCTCGGTCCGACGTTGTCAACGAACACGTGAGCGGATGTCGGTTATCGCACGCGGACCCGCGATTTCGTTGACGCAATACCTACTTAGGCTATAGGATTTATAGGTATTGTGCCGTGCGGCCAGACCTCAGCGATCCGGCCTGGTCCGCGGGCCCTGTTGGCTCGGGGCGCTGCTGGTTCAGGGCCCCGTTGGCTGATCACCGCACTCGGGTGGTTGCCCGGCCGTCACGACGGGGGCGGCCCGGACGCCGGCCCCGCGTCGGTGACGCCGGTCGACGTCAGGCGGCCGGGCGCCGGGCCACCTCGTCGGTGCCCGTCGCCAGGCCGGCATAGCGGCCACGGTGGTAGAGCAGCGGCGACCCGACGTCGGCGTGCCGGAGCAGCTCCGGCTCGGCGAGGATGACGGCGTGGTCGCCGACGGTCACCCGTTCGACGACACGGCAGAGCAGCCAGGCCAGGGTGTCGTCGAGGATCGGCACCCCCTCCGGCCCGGTACGCCATCGGGTCGGCTCGGCGAACCGGTCGATGCCACTGGTGGCGAAGGTCCGAGCAAGCTCCTGCTGGTGGTGGGCGAGCAGGTGCACACCCACGTGCCGCGCCCCGGCCACGGTGGGCCAGCTGGACGATCCAAGGTTCAGGCAGAACGATACGACCGGTGGGGTCAGCGACACCGAGGTGAACGAGGTGGCGGTGAAACCAACCGCCGGTGAGCCGGGCGCGGTGACCACCGTGACGGTGCTGGCCTGGTGCCGCAGCAGCGTCCGCAGCGCGTCGGCGTCGGCGTCGACCGGCGCGGGGGTATCGGTGGACAGGGTCATGGCGTCCTCCCGTGGGGTGGGTGAGGAAGGGGTCACGGCTGCCCGACGCGCTCAGGGGTCGCCAGCCGCTCGTAGGGGATCTTCTCGCCGGCCTCGACGGCGACCGGCAGTCGGTTCTCCGCCGGCGGCAACGGGCAGGTCGCGAAGTCGGTGTACGCGCATGGCAGATTGGTCGCCCGGTTGAAGTCCACTGTCACCCGACCTCGTGCATCCGGCGCCCCGACGGCCAGCGACCGGTTGGCGCGATAGGTGCTGACCCCGGAGGTGGCGTCGGTGAACAGCACCGACAGGCTTCCGGGCGCCGCGCCGTTGAACGCGGTGAGGCGCAGCGACACCCCGTCGACCTCGAACTCGATCCGGCCCGGAGCGTCATAGATGTGCTGCAGGCCCTCCACCGCAGCGCCGACGGTGGTCGGCCGTGGCACGTCGAACGGCACGAACAGCCCGCTCAGAACCCAGCGCGGGTCCGGCGGAAACGCCGGGGTGCCCCGGAAGCGGGTGCGCAGCGGGTGGTCCGGGAAGCGGGGCCGGAGGAGGTATCGCCCACCCCGACGGGCGACCTCCAGCACCCCACCATCGATGTCGACGGTGACTCCGCCCCGTTCGGCGATCGGCCCGAACGCGTGCCGGCCCGTCACCGGCCGCCCGTCGACCGTGAGACGCTCACCGCCGGCAAGGGTGACCGACACGCTCTCGTTGTCGGTGTGCCACTCCCCCGGCACGTCGGGGAACCGCTGGGCCTGCGGGGTGAGCCAGTGCAACCCGGTGACGGCGAGGAAGCCGTGCGGGTCGGCCAACGCCCGCTCGTGTGCGCGGTGCCATTCCTGCCACGCGCGGACGAAGGTGTCATCGGTGTCGGTCGGGGTGACGGTCACGGGTGCCTCCCGGGGTCGGTTGATGAGATCGCACGGCGACAGCGGCGTCCAGCCGAACGCCAGACCAGGTTGAACGCTCAGGAGGCACCTCTCCGGCAGCGGCGCGGCACGGAGGCGACCGGGACCCCCGCAGCGGGACGAGGACGGCCGGAAGCAGGTGACCATCAGGCCTGGAGCGGCGCTCCAGGACACAGTTGTGCGGCAACCCGCATCAGGTCGACGACCCGGCGGGAGGTGAACAGCCGAACGAGCAGCATGCCTCCATTTTCCTATCGAACAGGTAGGATTTCAAGTCTCCAGGGTGCCGACAGCCGAGACCTGGATGGTTGTCACCGTGGTGTCCGGATTTGTCGGGCCGCCTTTGCCCGCCGCATGACGAAGCTCCTCCGGCCGGACGAGCACCGCGAGTTTCCGGCTGACTCAGGCTGCCGGCCCGGGCCGCCCACGTCGAGGACCCCGGCCAGCCGTCCGCATCTCGATCACCTGCGGCAGCCTTCCCGTGCCGGCAGCGGGACGTAGGCCGTGTTCCCGGCGGCACAGCCGCGGCGGGGAGGCACCAGCGTGGGCTACTTCGTGCCTGCGGCGACGACGTACGGGAAGGATTCCTGCCGGGCCTTCGCGGTACCGGCCGGGGACAGGCCGCACGACATGGCGGCGTTGCTGGTGAGGGAGAACATCACCTCGGCCGCGTTGTCGACCAGGGCGCGCCCGTTGTGCCGGTCGAAGCCGTAGCAGGCGGGGCTGCCGATCTCGTACGCCAGCAGGTCGGGCAGGAGCCGTTGCGCCAGAGCGTGGCCGTAGGCCGCCGGGTCGGCCGCGGTTCCGTATGCCGCGACGAGGCCCTGCACGAGCCGGGCGATCTTGTCGCCGTCGGCGCGTAGGTCCTCAGAAGGGTGGCGGTGGTTGGCCTCGTTGGCCCAGTCACCGTCGGCCGGACGGAAGATCGGCGACATCATCGGGTGCGCGCACCGGTTGACCTGTCGCCAGCCACCGGCGTCGGTGGCGAGCTTGGTGACCGCCCACGAGGCGATGCGTCGGCCGCTGGTGAGGGTGGCGTCGGTCCTCGGTATCTCCATGGCGATCGCGGCGACCGTACCCTCCTGGAAGGTGTTCTTCGCGGCATCGGCCCGCCACGTGCCGGGCTCGATCGTCGTGCCCTGCTGGATGGCGGCCGTGAACCCGGCGAGCTGGTCGAGGTCGAGGTAGAACGGGTCGGCGACGGTCGCGGCGAATATCCGGACACCGTCGCCGTTGTCGATCACCTCGTTGGTCCGCCCCTGCGCCAGCAGGCTCCCCTGGGCGCCGTCGTCCCGCGCTTGGCCTCCGGCGAGCAGGTGCAGCGTCACCTGCTGCTGTCCGCTCGCGTCGGCGGGGCCGAAGGTGAAGCGGTAGGTCAAGGCCTCGGTGAGCTCGCCGTCGAGGTGGACCTTGAACTCGTAGCGCGCCTCCGGATGGAAGCCCGGCGCGGTCTGCTTGGCGGAGCTGTTCATCGCCATGAGGAAGGCCGTGCCGCTCTCGCCCGCGAAGATGTACTGGTCGGTCAGATCGAGGCGGGAGTCCTGCTGCGCTTCGGTCGAGTCGAGGTGGTGCGACATCGCGGGTCTCCATGCGTCGAAAAGTGGCTGATGCGGCATTCCTTCCTAACACGCCACTGCCGGCCACTCCGGGCAATCGGTCAGGTCCGGCCCCCTCGGTCGGCCCACCGGCCATCGGCGGGCCTGCCTCGATTCCGGGTGCCGTGATGGCGGCGGGATGGAGGGCTGTGCCATCATCCCGCCGCCACCCGGCAGTACGTCGCTGCTGGTCCGTACGGTCAGGTCAGCGGTTCGATCCAGATGTTGCGGTATCGGACGTTGGCGCCCGGGTCGCCGTGGTCCTGGAGTCGGATCGGTCCGCCGGCCGCGCTCTCGGCCGCACCGCCGCCGGTCGGGCTGGAGATCGGCACGTCATCGTGGACCAGGGTGCCGTTCCAGCGGACGCTCACCCGGGCGTCCTCCGTCTTGTTGCCCGATCCGTCGAAGCGGGCGGCACGGAAGGTGACGTCGTAGGTCTGCCACGTCTCGGGGGCGGTCGCCGCATTGCTGTCGGCCGCCTTGCGGCTGTAGATGGACCCCGCCTCGCTGTTGTCCAGCGATGTGTCGCCGTACGAGTCGAGGACCTGGAGTTCGTAACGATCCTGCAGGTAGATGCCACTGTTGCCACGCGCCTGCCCGGTGACGTTCGCCGGATAGGTCGGCTCGTACCACTCGACGTGCAAGCGGAAGTCACCGAAGGTCTGCGTGGTCCGGATGTCACCGCCCAGGGCCTCCACCGAACCGTTCGCCACCGGCCAGGTCGCCGCCCCACCTCCGGTGCTCTGCCAGGCGTCCAGGCCGTCGCCGTCGAAGAGCGTGACGCGCTCGGTGCCAGCACCGTCGATCGACCAGCGTTGGTTGTCGCCGCCGGCGTACTCCCAGATCTGGATCTGGGTGCCGTCGGCGGTGCTGCCGCCGGCAGCCTCGAGGACCTTGCCGGACTGTGGGTTGAGGATGGAGCCGTTGGACTGCGGCTGCCAGACCTGCGCGCCACTGCCGTTGCAGGTCCAGAGCTGCACCTTCGTGCCATTGGCGGTGCCGCCGGCGGACACGTCCAGGCACTTGCCCAGCACCCGGTAGGTGTCGCCGACCCGGCTCCACTTCTGGGCGTTGGTGCCGTTGCAGGTCCAGAGCTGGATCTTCGTGCCGTCAGCGGTTGCCGAGTCGCTGACGTCGAGGCACTTGCCGCCGACGCCGGTGATGGTGCCCGACCCGCCGCCGGCATCGCCGTACACCTCGAATTCGTAGATCCGGGCCGCGGGATCGGTCGTGTTGGTCGGTGCGGTGATGTTCAGGCGTACGTAGCGTGCCGTGACCGCTGCGATGTCGTGGGTGGTGGTGCTGGCGGTGTTGCCCGCGACCGTGGTGCGGGTCGTCCAGTTCGAGCCGTCGGTGCTGGTGGCGATGGTGAAGTTCTTCGTGTTCCAGGCGGTGTCCTCGCCGCCCGCGCCGGCGTGCTTGACGACGAACCGGTTCACGTCCTGAGGGCTGCCGAGGTCGACCTGGAGGTACTGGTCGGCGCCGGTGGAGCACCACTTGTCACCATTGCCGCCGGCCACGCTGCCGTTGACGGCCTTGGCCGGGGCCTCGGTCGCCGAGCAGGAGCTGTCCGCGGTGGCCGGCTTGTTGAGCGCCAGGTTCGTGCCGCCGGTCGGCGGCGGCGGGGTGCTGCCGGGGATGGCGTTGAGGGTGTACCAGGCCTCGGTGCTCCACAGCGACTGGCCGTCCTCGGAGGTGAACGGACGGGGCGAGCGGACGTAGACGACCCGGCCGGCCTTGCGACCGTCGACGGCGAGGGTGACCTTCTTCCGGTCTGCCGAGAGGGTGGCCGAGGTGACGCCCAGCGTCTCCTCGTCGACCTTCGGGCCGCCGTAGTCGGCGGTCGGCACGTACCGCCACTGCTTGACCTTGTAGTGGGCGGCCAGGTCCGCCGCCGTGTCGGTGGAGATCGGCTGGGTGTACTCCAGCTCGAAGCCGCCGGCGGTGGCCCGCATCGCGAGGATCTCGAAGGTGTTCGTGGAGTTGGGGGTGAGTTTCTGCAGCCCGTATGTCAGTTTGCCGTCCTGGCCCCAGTTGCCGCCGGCGCCGAGGCCGCCGACGTAGATGGCGCCGTCGGGGCCGATGTTGACCTCCGAGATGCCGGCTTCGAGGC